>OY970151.1:0-778864 GCA_963706245.1 uncultured Candidatus Saccharibacteria bacterium
GGGGTGGTTGGAATCGGACCAACTACCAAGCGGTTATGAGCCGCCTGCTCTAACCGGTGAGCTACACCCCCTCGGCCTTTAGGCTTAACAGATGAGAGTATAGCAGATTTGCAAATGGATTATAATATAAACACCCCATGTTCAATAAAATAAACAGTTATTATCGTCGAATACCATGGACATCACTACGTGATCCTAAAAATGTTGGTTTAAGTATATTTTTAATAATTGTTTTACTGATTAGTTGGAGCGGTGTAAAAGCCCTCCAGACCAACTACAACCTGCAGAAACAGATATCAGTGCTAAAGCAACAGAATGATCTTCAGCAACTTCAAAACGTTAATCAGCAGCTTCAGAACCAGTATTATCAGACAAACCAATATCTCAACGTAACCGCTCGAGAAGAGTTTGGGTTAGGTGAACCAGGCGAAACTGAACTTATAGTGCCAAAAGCAGTAGCTTTTGCTCACCTAGCCACATTATCAACAACGACTACCGGTAATGAAATAAGCAGAAATAACCAACCAACTTATGAAAAAAATTTTCAAGCTTGGATTAATTTCATCTTGCATAGACAAAATCAAAATTGACTTTTCTACCTCTGTTTAGTACAATAAACTCAAGAAAATACACAACTTTCCGGAATAAAAGAAACGGTGTATCAATATCGCGGGGTGGAGCAGCGGCAGCTCGTGTGGCTCATAACCACAAGGTCGCAGGTTCGAGTCCTGCCCCCGCAACCAAGCAATCTGTATAAGTCTCTGTATTAGTTACAGAGATTTTTTATTTTAGTTGTATAGAGTTGTTATTACAGGTGGATTAGGCGGGCTATTGGGTATATCACTAAATTGGTTGAAAAGTTGTTGTGCGTTAGGAGAATATACAGTTATCATCAAGTTATAACCATTAGGAATACAGATTATCCGGCAGTTACGGCTCTCGTTAAACTGACTAGAATCGATGATCAACTCATTATTTCGTACAGTAGTTTTAACTTGACGTAAGTTCGGATGACCATAGTACTGTAGTTCAACGTAGTATGTCTTGGAAGTTTGAAAATTAATATTTGTATCACCACTTACGCTCAGTGTGGAGAACGACGGTAGAGTGCGTATTGAGTTATGGACATTAGCATTGTAGCGGTCGCGAACGTTTGGATAAACATTTCCGGCTAACGCACCACCTACAGCCATACCAATAAAGGCAATCCCAAGGAGCGTCCCAGTTACCCAGGTTCGTATGGGCCACTTTCGTCTGAACATCGCTATACCGAAGAAAATGATAAACACTCCCATAAGAGCTACCACCATTGTGGCGGTATAAAGCAGCAAGTGCTCCCTGAACCCAACAGGGAAGATATTATATTGTCCCCAAGTATTACCATTACTCAAAATATAGGTTTCACTAGCGATTAACCCGAATAGTACGCTGAGACCAAATAGGACGAAAAATATACCAAGTAACTTCAGTAAAAATCTAAATAAGCCATTAATCGGACCAACAACCGCGGCATTAACGCGCTTTGCCGCACCTTTAACATCGGTTCGTTCCACCACTTCTTTCAGGCTATCTACATTCACTCGGTCTCCCGGCCATCTGCAAACGATCACTCGAAGTTTTAACTTCAGGAACCAGTACCCAAAGTACAATATAGAGTAGTATTGCCCAGCCAAACGTGATAATGGTAGCTACGACAAACAATATTCTTATAAGTATCACATCGAGGCCAAAATATTGAGCCAGACCAGAAGCGACACCGGCTATCATAGCGTTATCAGTATCACGAAACAATCTTTTTGATTCAGTCTTCTTGGATGTGGGGCTGGAAGTTTCATCTTCCTCTTTAAAGTCTTTAGGGTTACCGAGTTGCTCCATAAGAAAATCAACGTCTTTTGGTAGGACAACTTTGTCGGCGTTTATTCCGTGCTCAGTCAACAGTTCGGCCATTCTCAATTCAATCTCTTCCATAACATCTTTGTCACCAACCTGCTTTTCGATGGCTTCTAAGTAGTTTTTTAGTTTTTTATGGGCGTCAATTGATATTGTAAAAGCCTGACGGCCAAGATGTATGTTGCTTACTTCGTTCATTTGTCTTTTCCTTTCTCTAGTTTCTTAATCGAAGTGTTTAGTCGGTGGTAAGTTGCTTTAAGTTCAACTAATAATTTCTTCCCATCGTCAGTTAACCAGTAATATTTTCGTGGCGGTCCTTGCTCACTTTCCTGCCATTTATATGCAAGAAGATTATCTTTTGCCAGACGGCTTAACAGGGGATACAAAGTACCTTCGACTACAATTAGTTCAGCTTCACGAAGTGCATGAATTATTTCGGAGGTATAAATCTTACCGTCTTTAAGCAATAGTAAAACGCAGTAGACCAGCATGCCTTTACGCATCTGGGTTTCTAATTGAGCTCGGTCACTAGCTTCGACACTATCGTTCATACGCTACTATGTTATACATAGTATTATGTTATGTCAAGCTGTGCGCCTTGGATTGAATTGCTTTACGGAGTAAAACTAGATACTGACAGGTAAATCTCAATATTTAATAATTCTTCTTGCAATATATAGCATTAGTAATTTACAATTACCTTCAGCGAAAGCTAAAACAAAAAGTAGAGCGACAGTAGATATTATCTTTTTATTAACAAATTATAATAAGTACCTGCTGTAGCTAAAACAAAAATTTAACAAAAAATGAACGGAGTAAAAACTATGAGTATTACTAATGCTCAAGAAGGATTAGCCTTCGAGCTCGTTCCAAGCCAATCGATGGCAAAAATCGATCAAATACTAAACAAAATGTGAAAATCATTTTCCAAATACCTCTTTTAAAGAGGTATTTTTGGTAGCGGCGAGTAGAGTTGAACTACTGACCCCAGGCTTATGAGTCCTGTGCTCTAACCACTGAGCTACGCCGCCATGATGATTCAAGGCCAAATATAACATGTTTTGTATCTGTTGGCTAGCTTCGAACGAATAATAGAGCGAGTGCCTACCACCTAAGACTGTTAAAATATCAGTAAGATGGAAATTAGCGTTAAGCCAGGTAAGTACGTAGTTGCTGTTAGTGGTGGTGTTGACTCAGTCGTGCTTTTGGATTTACTAAACCAAGAAGAAAACCTCAATCTGATAGTTGCGCACTATGATCATGGTATTCGTAAAGATTCAATCAGCGACCGTAAGTTCGTTGAGCGACTTGCTAAAAAAAACGGTCTCCAATTCCACTACACTGAAGGAAAACTTGGTAATAAGACAAGTGAGGCTGATGCCCGGACGAAACGTTATGAATTCTTAAATAAGGTTAAAAAACAGACAAGTTCATCCGCTATTATAACGGCTCATCACCGAGATGATCTGCTAGAAACAGCAATTATTAATCTGCTACGCGGCACCAATCGCCGTGGTTTAAGCTCGCTACAATCTGGGGATATTATTAGACCGTTACTTAGCTATCCAAAATCAGATTTATTGGCATATGCGAAAAACAATAAATTAGCCTGGCGTGAGGATAGTACCAATAGTGACCCTAAATATTTACGCAATTATATTCGCCAGGAGATTATTCCAAAACTTACGCTCCAGGAGCGCAATAGTTTCCTGGCAATTATTAAAAGTAGTCAGACGGCAAATAAGCAAATAGACAATCTGCTAAGTAGTTTAATCACTGCTAATTCAAAGGACGGGAAAATAGCTAGAGACTGGTTTAATAGTTTGCCTCATAATGTTGCAAGGGAAGTTATGTCTAGTTGGCTCAGGCAGCAGTCCGTTAGCTTTAATAAAACTACCATCGAAAATCTAGTCATAGCTGCTAAAACACTTGAGTCGGGTAAAAATCGAGATATCGACAAGAACCATGTTCTAAGTGTCCAAAGAGATTATTTGGCACTCCTGGAGGCTGAGCGCTAGCCAAAATTAAAGCTAGTCTGTATAATAGCAAACACGTATGGATAAAAAGCCTTTTAAGAACGCGCCTAATCGTCCTAATCCAACTAAGCGTGGTCTCAAGAATACTGGTTTCATAGTTTTAATTGTTCTATTTGCTGCAGTGTTTTTTATAGCCAATAATAAGGCCTCAACACTTACTACAATTCCTCTTACTGAGGCCGTTGCTCAGTCTAATGCCGGTGACTATAAAGAGATTGCCATAAATGGTAACCAGATTACAATCACCAAAAAGGGTGCTTCGACAGCGACCCTTAAGAGTTATGACGATCCTAACACTTCCCTGAAAGACCAAGGCTTCAATATAAGCAAAGTAACTATTTCCTATAAAGCAGTCTCCGATGGCACTAGTCTGTTAACAATTGGGCTGGAATACATCCTACCTGTGCTAATTATTGGTGGTTTGTTTGTCTTTATGCTGCGAAGCGCCCAGGGCCAGGGTAACCAAGCTTTAAGTTTCGGTAAGAGCCGGGCTCGTCTATATGGGAATGAAAAAGAGAAAATTACCTTTAAAGACATTGCTGGTAGCGGTGAATCCAAACAAGACCTTCAAGAAGTTGTCGAATTCTTAAAATTCCCAAAGAAATTTGCGGCTGTTGGAGCCAAGATACCAAAAGGCGTTCTGTTAATCGGTCCTCCTGGTACTGGTAAAACTATGCTGGCCAGAGCAGTAGCCGGTGAAGCCAATGTGCCATTCTTTAGTATCTCAGGATCAGAATTTGTTGAGATGTTTGTCGGAGTTGGTGCCAGCCGTGTCCGTGATCTTTTCGCCAAAGCTAAGAAGAACGCTCCCTGCATTATATTCATAGATGAGATTGATGCTGTGGGTCGGCGCCGTGGTAGTGGCATGGGTGGTGGTCATGATGAGCGCGAGCAAACTCTTAATCAGATTCTAGTTGAAATGGATGGTTTCGAACAAGGCCAGACAGTAATTGTTATTGCGGCTACTAACAGGGCTGACGTGCTTGATCCAGCACTGCTTCGTCCCGGACGTTTTGACAGACGAGTCGATATTATTTTGCCTGATCGTAAAGACCGTGAAGATATCTTGAAGATCCACTTCGCCAATAAGCCACTGGCTAAGAGCGTTGATCTAGATGCTCTAGCTGCAAAAACTGCCGGCTCCTCGGGCGCTGACCTAGCTAACATCGCTAACGAATCAGCCATTGTGGCTGCTCGTAATAACCATTCTCAAATCGATCAATCAGATGTAACCGAGGCTTTTGAAAAGGTTGCTATCGGACCAGAGCGTAAGAGCAAGGTAATGAGTAAGAAGGAAAAGGAAATCTCGGCATATCATGAAGCTGGGCACGCTATGGTTGGTCATGTTCTACCAGATAGTGATTTTGTTCATAAAGTTACAATTATCCCGCGCGGTGGTACTGGTGGAGTGACTTGGTTTATACCTCCTGAGGATAAAAGCTATCACTCGATCATCGAGTTTAAAGACATTCTAGCTCGTATGCTTGGTGGTCGAATTGCCGAGGAAATTATCTATGGTAAAGACCGAGTAACAACCGGTGCTGGTAGTGATTTACAAAAAGCCGCTGAACTTGCGCGCGATATGGTCGTTAACCAAGGTATGGGTAAGAAACTTCGTGATCAAGTTTTTCACTCTGATGAAGGAATGATGATGGACCGAATTATGCATGAACGTGATTATTCTGACGAGACCGCTAAAGTAATTGATACTGAAGTTGAAAACCTAATTACCGAAGCCGCCGATCGTGCAAGGTTTGTCATAAAAGCTAATCTTAAGAAACTTGATATTCTTGAAGCTCGTCTACTAGAAAAAGAAACTATTGACGCCGATGAGGTAAAAACTCTGTTGCGCGGCGCGGTAATGCCAAAATCAGCCAGTCTCTACTAAGCTTAAGCTATATTTTAGCGTCAAAAAATGCGACAATATACTCTATTGAGTAATGTGTTTTAGGTCTAGAATATGAATCCATCAGAACAGTCAACAAGCGAAGCGAGTAGTGAGGGGGTTTTATTACTCCTTCAGGTGCCACGTACCAATGATAAAAAAGAACTGGCTGCTGAGCAGATGTTTGCTAGTTTACACGGTCTTTTAACATTGCCGTCGAAGGGGCGTTTTACTAAGCCAAACCGCGAGCGCATTAGCTTTGAAATAGCTGTACTGAAAAAACGGATTGGTTTTTATGTCTGGGTGCCGCGCTACTTGATGAGTTTTGTCGAAGAGCAGATATATGCTCAGTATCCAACAGTCCATATTTCTGAGATAGACGACTATGCTCTAGCGGGTGATAAGAGTTATGCTAGTGTCCTAACGACTGAGCTCAAATTTACTAATAACGACGCCTTACCAATCAAGACCTTTCAAAGTTTCGAAGTTGATCCCCTGGCGGCTATAACAGCCACGCTTGCCAAGTTTGGTGACGAAGAGGAGGCTTGGATTCAAATGGTGATTCGGCCAGCAGCCTCTAACTGGCATAAACATAGCGAACACTATATCTCTGGCCAAAAAAATAGAACCAGTAAAACTACTATAGGTGTAGGCAGTCTAGCTTCGGCACTATGGACACCTCCTGACCTTAAAACTGAGACCACTCAGCTAACTGATTATGAGCAGACCAGAGTATCGGCAGCTGAGGAAAAAAGTCAAAAACTGGCTTTCGAAACAGTTCTTAGAATTGTCTATAAAGGCAATATAACTGGACCTGAGGCACAGCTGCGTCTGCAGTCAATAATAGCTAGTTACAAGCAGTTTAATACAACTTACTTAAATGGTTTTGAACAAAGCAAAGTTGTTGACAGGCAAGTTGAAGC
This sequence comes from uncultured Candidatus Saccharibacteria bacterium, assembly GCA_963706245.1. Lineage (GTDB taxonomy): Bacteria > Patescibacteriota > Saccharimonadia > Saccharimonadales > UBA4665 > BOG-1338. Next base: position 6,735 of record OY970151.1, read on the forward strand.
TTACTACCGAGTTCGCGGTATAGCTAAAAACCACTTCTTCTGTAACATCGAGGAAGTTGCGACTTTATATCACTTGCCGCACACCAATGTAGAGACACCGTACATCCTTTGGTCAATTGCTCAGACCGCTGAACCACCGGCGAATCTACCAATTATCGATGGCCCGGCCAGTGAGAACGTTAGTCCGATTGGAACTACTAATTTTAGGGGGCACAATACCATATACGGCCTACCTAGAATTGACCGCGGTCGGCACATGTATATTATTGGTCAAACAGGAACGGGAAAATCAGGACTTCTGGAGCTTATGACCATATCTGACATATTTAGCCCGTATGGCTTTGCTGTCATTGATCCGCATGGTGACTATGCCCAGAGTGTTCTCAAACGAATACCACCCGAGAGAGTCAATGACGTGATTTACTTTAATCCCAGTGATACTGATTTTCCGATGGGCTTTAACCCGCTAGAGATCTACGATCCTAAACTTAGAACACATACTTGCTCAGAGTTAATTGGCGTCTTAAAGCGGATGTTTGAAAGCTGGGGGCCGAGGCTAGAATATATTCTGCGTTATAGTATCTTGGCACTACTTGATTACCCCGAAGCTACAATGCTTGATATTACCCGGATACTGACTGACAAAAAATTTAGAACTAATGTTTTAAAGTACGTAGTTGACCCTGTAGTTAGAAATTTCTGGACAATTGAGTTCGCCAGCTGGAACGATAAATTTGCTGCCGAAGCTGTTGCACCAGTGCTTAACAAAGTCGGAGCCTTTACAGCTAATCCACTAGTTCGAAACATTATTGGACAGCCAAGAAGTAGTTTTAATATCCGCCAGATTATGGATGAGCGTAAAATATTAATCGTTAATCTATCCCGTGGCCTAGTCGGAGAGGATAATGCTGCACTACTAGGGGCCTTACTCGTGACTAAAATTCAAATGGCAGCTATGAGCCGAGCAGATACCTCAATGGACGAGCGCAGTCCGTTTTATCTCTATGTTGATGAATTCCAAAACTTTGCCACTGATAGCTTTGCGACCATTTTAAGTGAAGCTAGAAAATATGGACTTAATTTAACAGTGGCTAATCAGTATATTGCCCAGATGCTTCCGGAAGTTCGTGATGCCATATTCGGGAACGTTGGATCAATTATAAGTTTTAGAACTTCAGCTGATGATGCTAGGACAATGCTTCGTTACTTTGAACCAAAGTTTGAAGAACATGACCTAGTCCATATGCATAATAGGCATTTTGTGATCAGCATGACTATTGAAGGCGAAAAAGTTCAAGCTTTCTCATCAATTACCCTAAACCTACCGCAGCAAACCTTCGATTACAGCCAGCAAATTATTGATCACAGCCGGGCAACTTACGCTGTTTCCAAACAATATATTGAACGTTTTGTAAGTGAAAGGTATCTTAATCCAACTGAAGGTCCGACTCCACAGCTAGTTGCTGCTCCACCAAAAATAACTCCACCACCGGCTCCACCAAAACCAAAAGCCTCGGCACCTACTACTGTAGCCCACGCTGCTCTAACCGGTAGTATCGGTAGTGGTAGCATCATTGATAAACCAAAACGTAAACGAACTCGCAGACGTCGCCCGAGTTCTAATAGTCCAAAATCGAATATAGAAGAGCAAAGTATTAGCCTGCGTTAAATATTAGTCCTATCTGGCCCACTGTGCTATAAATTACACATGGAGAACCACCTTAGGCATCTGGATGAATTTACCGAGATACTATCCAATTACAAAGTCTCACTACGCGCCCAACAAAGTCTAAAATCTATCAAACTAGTCCTTTTAGTAGCTCCCTCAGCTGGTGGTCGAAACACCCTAATTAATCAATTACTGACTACTGGGCGGTATAACTTCATAATTTCTGATACAACTCGTAAACCTAGGGTAAACAACGGTGTATTAGAGCAAAACGGCCGGGAATATTGGTTTAGAAGCGAAGAACAAGTTCTCTCCGACCTTAAAAACGGTGAACTTCTAGAGGCTGAAGTGATTCATAATCAACAGGTATCCGGCATTAGTATTCGCGAGCTAGAAAAAGCCTCTAAGGGAAATAAAATTTCTATAACTGATATCGATATCGGTGGAATCAAGAACATCTTAAGGGCCAAACCAGACGTTATAGCTATTTTAATCCTACCGCCGAGCTTCGAGGAATGGCAACGGCGACTTAGCACCAGGGGAGAGCTAACGGGAGAAGAATATCGCCGGCGCATGCAAACAGCAGCTAGCATATTATCTGATGCTCTAACCAACAAAGACCTAATAATTATAATAAGCGACGACGTTAAACACTCTGCCAAACAGGTAGATGACATCTTAGAGGGTAAGATTGATGTTGAGACGCAGGAAAAAGGCCACAAATTAATAAAAAGCCTACTAGCAGAAACTCAGAATACTCTGTTAAAATAACTAATTAGCACTCTTGACATGTGAGTGCTAATTCGATACACTAGCACTTATAAGGAATGAGTGCTATGACAAAACGACAAGAACAAATTCTTAGTGCCATCATTGAGCAATATGCCGAAGTCGCCAGTCCGGTGGGCAGCAGTCTTATGGCCAAGGTATTCAAAGTTAGTAGCGCGACCATTAGGTCGGAAATGGCTGATCTTGAGCGTGGTGGCTACATAATGCAGCCGCACACTAGTGCCGGGCGTATTCCAACGGACAAGGGCTATCGTTACTACGTTAACAATTTAGCAAATGAAAAACAGCCAACTATTGAAAACCGTGGTGAAAGGGCCCTAAGTGCCAGGGTTTCAAGCGGTGGTTTACCGGAGCGTACAATTCGTAATGCTGTTGAAACCCTTGTGGAGCTTACCGATAACCTCGGGCTAGCGACCATTGGGCCACAACTATACATGAGTGGTTTATCTAATCTATTTGGCCAGCCAGAGTTCATCAATGGTGATCAAGTCCAACAAGTTGCGAGGTTGTTGGACTCACTAGAACCTTGGCTGTACGAAGTTGCTCCTAACCAACCACTGAATGTCTATATTGGGCAAGAGAACCCAATTGGACGCAGCGCTGGTTGTAGCTTAATTATTAGTCGTTTTCGTAGTCCCTATTCTGACCAAAGTTATATTGGTGTACTGGGCCCAACCCGCCAGAGTTACCGTGACGTAATGCAACTGGTTCGCCACGCTGGCGAAGCATTGGAAGAGGCTCTATATGGCTAAAACAACCCCAACTCCAAAAGCCCCGAAACTTGATGCTAAGGCTTTGCATAAACAAGTTGCTGAATTAACTCGGGCACTACAACAAGAGCGGGCTGATGCGATTAATGTTCGTCGCCGGTCCGAGGAAGATCGTTCAAAACTGGCTGGTTTTTATAAGGCTATGGTTGTCCGTGAATTACTACCGGCAATCGATAATTTAGAACGAGCCTTGAAGCACACTCCCAAAGAACTTGAAGATAGTGATTACGCCCACGGCCTGCAAAATGTCGCCAAACAATTTGATAAAATTTTTGCTGATCTCGGGATCGAGCGAATAGTAACTGATCATCAAGCTTTTGATCCGCGATATCATGAAGCCGTTGCTATGGAAGACGGCCAAGGCAGCCATGAGGTTGTTAGTGAGGAATTACAAGCGGGTTATAAGCTGGGTGATGAAGTTCTGCGCCATGCCATGGTCAAAGTAAAGATGGAGGACAAATAGTATGGCCAGGTTTGAAGTTTTAACGGAAGGTATTCCACCAGGTTTACCCGAAGACAGTATTCATCCTACAGAAGAATTTCCCCAAGGAGCATCAGAAGAAGATGTACAAGAGTTAAACATTAATAAGGAAGGAGAATAATATGGCAAAAATAATAGGAATCGATTTAGGTACAACTAACTCAGCAATGGCTGTAATGCAGTCCGGTAAACCGGAGATTATAGCTAATTCTGAAGGTGCCAGGACTACGCCAAGTGTAGTTGCCGTTAACAAAAACGGAGAGCGTCTAGTTGGGCAAGTTGCACGTCGCCAACAGGTGACTAACTCTGCCAACACAATTTATGAAGTTAAACGACTCATTGGTCGTCGTTTCGAAGATAAAGAAGTCCAAAGAGATATTAAACTCATGGGCTACGATATCGTTAAAAGCGGCCAAGCTGTCAAAGTTAAGATGGGTGATAAAGAGTATAGCCCTGAGGAAATTAGCGCTATGATTCTAGCAAAGCTTAAAGCTGATGCTGAAGCTTTCTTAGGTGACAAAGTTACTGAAGCGGTAATTACTGTTCCAGCTTACTTTGATGATTCACAGCGTCAAGCTACTAAAGATGCCGGTAAAATTGCTGGACTAGAAGTCAAGCGAATCATTAACGAACCAACAGCCGCCGCCCTAGCCTACGGCCTAGATAAGGGTAAAACTGACGAGAAAATTGCAGTTTATGACCTTGGCGGTGGAACTTTTGATATATCAATTCTAGAACTTGGCGACGGAGTATTTGAAGTTAAATCAACCAATGGTGACACTCACCTTGGTGGTGCTGACTTTGACAGGGTTATGGTTAATTATTTTGTTGATGAATTCAAAAAAGAGTCTGGCATCGATGTTAGTGACGATAAAGCTGCTATGCAGCGCTTACGAGATGAAGCTGAGAAAGCTAAAATTGAACTAAGTACCTCTCAGGAAGTGGATGTGAATATTCCTTTCCTAACGGCTGATGCCAGTGGCCCTAAGCACTTTGAGCATAAATTAACTCGCTCTAAGCTGGAGAGTCTAGTTGCTGATTTAATCGACAAGACCGCTGAACCGTGTGAGAAAGCTCTAAAAGACGCTGGTCTTAAAGCTAGTGATATCGATGCCATCGTTTTAGTTGGTGGTATGACTCGTATGCCGGCTGTTCAGAAAAAAGTTAAAGACATTTTCGGCAAAGCTCCTATGAAAGGGGTAAACCCCGATGAAGTCGTAGCTATTGGCGCAGCTATTCAGGGTGGTGTTCTGCAAGGTGATGTTAAGGACGTTCTATTACTAGACGTTACGCCGCTAAGCCTTGGTATTGAGACTATGGGTGGCGTAATGACTAAGCTCATTGAGCGCAACACGACCATACCAAGTAGTAAATCCGAAGTTTTCTCTACAGCTGCTGATAATCAGCCTCAAGTTGAAGTTCACGTACTTCAGGGTGAGCGGGGTATGGTAGAGGGTAATAAATCACTAGGACGCTTTGTACTTGATGGTATCCCACCAGCTCCACGCGGTGTCCCACAAATTGAGGTTACTTTCAATATTGATGCTAACGGTATCTTAAATGTTACCGCCAAAGACAAAGGCACCGGCAAAGAACAGAATATTACTATTCAAGGTTCAGGTAGCTTAGATAAAGAAGAAGTCGAGAAGATGGCTAAAGAAGCCGAGGCTCATGCCGACGAAGATAAACTGAAGCGAGAGACCGTTGAATCCAGAAACTTACTAGAAAATGCCGTTTACGCGGCCGAGAAGCTGAAGAAAGATAATGCTGATAAGTTAAGTGATGAAGATAAAAAAGTTGTTGATGAAGCTGTTGAAGCCGCCAAAAAGGTTACTGCCGATGAAAAGGCTGATAAAGATGCCTTAGACACTGCTGTAAAAGAACTTAACGATAAGATAATGCCTATTGGCGCTAAAATGTACGAGAATGCAGCTAAAGAAGAGCAACCGGCAACTGATGAGGCAAAAAGTGACGAAGTGAAAGATAAAGATGAACCAGTTGAGGGCGAAGTAGTCGACGAAGAGAAGAAGTAAGGCTATCGGATTCTAATGGCCATGGACGATAGCTTTATCGAAGTAATCCTAACCTGCGCTAACCGTAAGGAAGCTAAGGCCATTGCCTCTAGTCTCCTGGATAAACACTTAATTGCCTGCGCCGAGTTTTCTAGCGTGGAATCTCGGTTCTGGTGGAAGGCTAATATTGAAGAGGCTAAAGAGGTAAGGTTAACTATGCTCAGCTCAACCACTAAGTTTGATACAATTTATCAACAAGTGAAGAAACTACATAGTTATGATACTCCAGCCTTAAGAACGGTACCGATATCAGAAGTAACTGAAGATACTAAGATGTGGCTAAGGGAGTCTATAAGTGCCAAATAAACGCGATTACTACGAAGTTTTAGGTGTTAGTAAAACTGCCAGTGCTGATGAAATCAAGAAAGCATTTCGTCGAGCAGCTGTTGAACACCACCCTGATCGTGGTGGCAATGAAGAGAAGTTTAAAGAACTCAATGAAGCCTATGAAGTTCTAAAAGACGAGTCAAAGCGAAAACGCTATGATCAATTCGGCCATGCCGGTGTTGGTAGTAGTGCAGCTAGTGATGGCGGTAATCCGTTCTCTGGTTTTGGTGGTGGTGCCCAGAGTGTAAACTTTGATTTCGGCGATCTCGGACTTGGTGATATCTTCGAAAACTTTTTTGGTGGCGGTGGACGCGGTCAGCAACAACGCCGAGCCCAAGGACGAGACGTTGAAACAAAAATTGAAATTAGTTTCGAACAGGCAGTTTTTGGTACAGAAGTAGATCTTAATTTGACTCTTGAAGATAACTGCGAACACTGTAAGGGCACTACCGTTGAACCGGGCTATAATCTGAAAACTTGTGAAAACTGCCAGGGTAAAGGACAGGTTACCAATGTAATGCGAACGGTTTTTGGTAATATTCAGCAAGCCGCTATCTGCCCAGCTTGTCGGGGGACTGGCAAGGTTCCTGAGAAAGTTTGTACCGTTTGCCATGGCCGCGGAACCAGTAAAAAAGCTCAGAATATTAAGCTGAAAGTTCCGGCCGGCATCGACGATGGCGCAACTATTCGTTTGCGTGAGCATGGTGAAGCAATCGCTAATGGTCCGAAAGGCGATCTCTATGTAAATGTTCGAGTTAAAGCCGACAAATTGTTTACCCGGGAAGGCGATTTAATTCTGAGTGAGGCTCATGTTGGCATGATTGATGCAGCTCTCGGAGCCGAAATTGATGTACTAACAATTGACGGTCCGATTAGAATGAAAGTCCCAGCCGGCACACAATCTGGGTCTGACTTTAAACTATCAAATCACGGTGTCCCACATCTCCGTGGAAATAGTCGCGGCGCTCATATAGTGACTATAATTGTTGATACGCCGACAAAACTTAGTAAAAAACAACGAAATCTCCTAGAAGATTTTAACGATAATTAAAAACGTTCTATAATAAACTACTAGATATGCTAAAGCTTAAAAACGACCAAAAAGGGTTCATACCACTAATGATCTCCTTAGTTGCCTTGATACTCATAGCTATAGTAGTAGTCTATATCAGAGTGAATCATGCTCACAGTGTTCAGATTAAGTATTGATATATATAAGCAAATATGTTATAATTATTCTGTAATACTAATGCATAGTCAGGCGTACTAATGGCACCAGAAAAAAAATTAATAGGTCAAACTGAACTTATTGACTTCCCAGAATTACATCTGGGCAACGTTGTAGCACGGGTTGATACTGGTGCTCAGACATCTGCTATCTGGGCTTCAAACATTCGCCTACAAGACGGCGTACTACAATTCACTCTATTTGATGACTCGAGTAAGTCTTATACCGGAGATGTCATTAAAACTCGTTCCTGGCAAATTAGGAAAATAGTTAGTTCCAACGGGAACAAAGAACAACGCTACGTAGTAAAACTATTAATTCTAATCGCTGGCCGCACAATTCGTGCCTCGTTTTCACTTGCTAATCGTTCAACCCAGAAGTATCCTGTGCTGGTTGGGAGAAATATCCTAAGAGGAAAATTTTTAGTCGATGTCGAACACAGTCATGAATTACTGGAAATGAAGAAAAACCTTAAAAGAATTGTTAAAAACTTCAGTAGATAAGGAGCAAATCATGAACATTATTATTTTGTCCGATGGCCCAGGTAATTACTCCACTAAGCGGATTAAGGAAGAGGCTATTAAAAGAGGACACAGTGTCCGGGTTATAAGCTATTCTCGCAGCTACGTTACCGTTGAACGCGGCATTACCGTTGTTCGTTATAATGGCGAAAACTTATCTGATGTCGATGTTATTATTCCAAGAATTGCTTCAGGCTTAACTAAGTATGGCTCAGCTATTGTTAGACAGTTTGAAATGCAAAATGTCTTTACAGTGACAACATCAATTGCTCTTGTTCGTTCTAGGGACAAGCTACGTAGTATGCAACTTCTGGCAAAAGCCGGTGTTGGGATTCCAAAAACCGTCTTTGCCCGCGAAACTGCTGATTTTGAAGACGTTCTTGAACAAGTGGGCGGTGCACCGGTAATTATTAAAGTTGCCCGCGGTACTCATGGTAATGGAGTTGTACTAGCTGAAACTAAAAAAGCCGCCAAAGCTGTGATGCAAGCCTTTTATGTTGAGGGCGTGAACTTTATCGTACAAGAATTCATAGCCGAAAGCGCCGGTGAAGATATCCGTGCGTTTGTTGTTAACGGTGTGGTGGTTGCTAGCATGAAACGACAAAGTCTTGATGACGATTTTCGTTCAAATCTTCACCAGGGCGGTGAAGGAAAGCCAATAAAACTAACTGACGAAGAGCGTAAAACAGCTCAAAAGGCCGCTAAGGCTATGGGGCTGGCAGTCTGTGGCGTTGATATGATGAGATCAGATAGAGGGCCATTAGTGCTAGAAGTAAATGCCAGTCCTGGCTTTGGAATTGAGAAAGTCACCGGACATAATGTTGCAGGCCACATTCTTGACTATATCGAACAGAATTTTAAGGGCAAACGACGTAAAGATAAAATTGGTGCCTAGGGGTTAAACCTTTTAAAATGCTCATGCTATTATTAAAAGCATGACACCAGTAATAATTATTGGCCTATGCGTCTTTTCACCGGCGATACTAGCATTCATACTTCGAGTTAACGCAGCTATACTGTTTATGAGTCTCTGTGTCGGAGAAGTTTTGGTTATTTTTGTTTCTAATAATGCTACTTCATATCTAAGCCCACTATACCCGACGGGGCACATTAGTTTCTCCTCGATGCGTATATTGCTATTACTGCTTCCGCCTATATTGACTCTGCTTTTAATGTTCCACAGTGTTATTGGCAAATCTAAGTTAATACTCGATTTAATCCCCAGTATTGCAACGGGGCTGCTTCTTACTCTACTTCTTGTACCAATTCTACCAGCCGGACTGAGTTTGAATATACAGAGTACAACTATCTGGCACAATTACTATCATTATCAAACCGTAATAGTTGTCTTTGGGGCTCTTAGTAGTATCGTTTTTATGCTGCTTGGCCGTCAGAATGGCAAACGTTTAGGCAAAACCCACTCGAAGCATCATTGACTTATCCGCAAAAAACAAGATAATGTAAGGAGTTATTTCCTTCATAATAGGAAAAAAGCAACCATACGAGGGAATGGTTCGTATGGTTTTTGATAGATTCAGATAAACTGAATAATATGGGCCCATAGCTCAGCTGGTTAGAGCACCTGCCTTTTAAGTAGGGTGTCGTGGGTTCAAGTCCCACTGGGCCCTCCATAACGCTTACGTTTAAACTCCTCTGTATGGGGGAGTTTTTATTTTGGTATACTCATTTATATGGCTGATAGCAACAATAATTTAGCGGGCAAAATACCGCCAGAACCGTATTCTGTCCTTAAGACACTTGAGCCTTTGTTAGGTAAGTGGAAAGTGAGCGGTGGTTTTGTAGAAGGCGAAGTGAGTTTTGAGTGGTTAGAAGGGGGATACTTCCTTGTACAGCAGGTCAATATAAAACATGGCGACCAAGCAATTAAAGGTATAGAGTATATTGGCTTTGATGAAGATACACAAACTCTACGCTCCCATTACATGGATAATAACGGCAGTAATTTCGTATATACGTGGGAGATTATAGATAAAACAATTCGGATTTGGTTTGGCGATAAGGATTCGGACAACTTTTTTGAAGGAAAGTTTTCCAAAAACGGTAATTCTTATTTAGGAAAGTGGCAATGGCCCGGTGGAGGCTATGAAGCAACTATGACCAGAAGCTCTTAATTTAGTTACAACAGCGTTACACACGGCCCTCCATAGTTATATATTTACCTTAAGTAGATTATACGAAGTTACAATTATTTTGACTGTTGACTCTCTAGAATAATAACTATACGATAGGCTTATCAATTAAACATAAAAGAGACAAAAAATGAAGCTTAAATTACAAAAAAATCAAAAGGGTATTGCCCACATCGGAGTTATTATCCTAGCTGTGTTTGTTATTGCAGCCGTAGGGGTAGTTGGCTGGAAAGTTTCTAGTAGCACTAAAAAGACCGCTATTAACGTTTCAACTACGTGTGTACCTCCAACAGTATTTCCAAGCGCACCTAACGGAGGTCTAACATACGTGAACTGGACTTTTGCTAGCAGCACTCTGAGTTCAATTACAAATCAGATTAGTCTAAACAATAATCCTGGTAATACTACCGAGATGTATTTGCAATTATATGATGCAAATATAGACAACACCGGACAATACTTTGGATTACAAACCTCAGGCCTGGTACTATGGAGTCAATTTGGAACAAATAATACCGCAGATGTTGTCGCAGGACCAGGGTCAACAGTAGTAGTTGGTAATAACGAAGGAGCATACATAAGCCTTCGACACAATTTCGGTTCTCTACCTGCTGGAGACTATCAAACAGAAGTTTATCGCACGTCTGCCAGTAATGGTGGGGATTGGTTTTCCTTCTATGTTACATTTCCGAGGTCTCGCAGTACTTACATAGGTGAGATGTGGTTCCCACGCGCTAACGCTAGTGTCGCTGCATCTTTTCATAGCGGCGGCGGAACTTGGATAGAGGACTATCAGAATAATGGTTCCACTCTATATCCTGTTCCTCTATGGAATGTTAGCACCTACATCACCGGCAATGGTAAAAGCGCTACACACGCAGTAAGCAATTACTCAGCTATGCCAAATTCTGACATCTACGAACAAGGTAATTCGCACGTTGTTACCCAAATAGCCGGAGGAGCAACCCCACGCTGTCACCCAGCCGGATCGCTTTGGTAGACAATTGAATTGTCTAAAAAAACACCGCCGATCAGGCGGTGTTTTAGTATGCAAGCTAGCCGCTTACTTGTGGTAGACAAGCCATATAAATGCGCCTGTCGATAACATAACTAGCGCATAACATATGCCAAGACCTATCGGAGAACCCCAACTAAACCACGATCCCCACGCTCGCCAGTGTTTTAGGCTTTCTTCGTTTCGATGGTAGTTTTTTTCACGATGTTTATCATGGAGTTCTTCTAATTTATCTAAAGTATCGTTGATACTCATATTTTCACCTCTAATTTATTTAATAATAGTAGCCAACATCATCGACCAAATGCCAGTTGCTCTACAAGGTGAAAACCACATTCCCTTTTATGTCTTGAGCGGTGACAGGGCTTTTGCTAGGTGGGTTTATATCGATACTATAATACCACTACTTCAAAGACTACCTGACGAATAAGTAGTATCAACCCTCAACCAAACTTGTAAAAACTACCAATCTTTCATTGAATTGACTAGTGCCACTAATAACCTGACCAGTACAGGTCATTAAGTTTAATCCTGGCACCGAAGGGTTAATTGGCGACAGAACTGCTGACATATTGACGTTCATATAGGGATACACTGTCGAAGTTACGACCTGGTAAGTGAAAGTCTGATTATCTCCGCGGGTGATTGTTATATCATCACCCGGACGAAGCTTCTTTAAATTATAGAATATGCCATCTGCAGTCCAACTAGAAACATGGCCATATATAAACATTGCACCATTTTGCCCTGGCTTAGCACTGCCGTCATACCACCCTGTGTCAAAAATATTATCTGGCGTTGCAATCTGACCATTACTAAGTATTCCTAGTCGAATAATACGAGTATCACTAATTCCAATTGCTGGAATTGAAATATACTTTGGCAATGTTGGTGCAACTTTATAGCTCGCTATAGCCTGCACAGTTGGCTTAACAGAAGACGGAGCCGGGGTTACGTCAACTTGGCTGATTGTGAGGTTTTGCGGTGGGGTAGTTCTATGAAAGTATAAAAGTCCACTGATAACTAAACCAGCTATACCAATGATAATTAGACTATATGGAAGCAATTTTTTGGACTTATTAGCCACTAGCAACATTCCTTAAACATGAGACTATCATAACAAATTAGTTGGCTGTAGCTGAGCTGGCATTTGCTATAATGCAGCCATGCCAGCTTCCAACAAACTAAATATATTCATGAATGGGGTTCTTAGTATCAAGGTACAGCGTATGGGTGGTGCTTTCGCCGGAATTATGGGCGCTTCTGGTGCAGACAATGATATTCTCAACAAATTAAAGCGAACGTCTCTATCATTTGCTAAAGAATATACAAAGAGTGAACCTAATCAGTCTGTACTTAAGAGGTTGACCGAGGAAATGTATGGTTATCTCCAGACCCTCCAACTAACCTATACCCTTACCGAAAAAGAAGCCGACCAACTTATCGACGAGCTAGGAGCATTACTTAGTTAATTTTTGATATAGTAAGCATTAGTGAAACAAAAAAGACTTAAATACCTATTATTCGTAAACCTTTTTAGTCTGGCTGGTTTTTATACCTTCGCACCACTATATGCGCTATTTGCCCGCGGATTTGGACTGGATCCTAAGACTATTAGTCTAATTTGGGGTGGTTATTCTTTAGTGACAGCTGTTTTTATTCTTTTAATGGGTAGACTTGAAAACAATATGAAGAAGGGTAGAGTTGTAGTCCTGGGATATTTTCTCTATGCTTTCGGTGCCCTATCCTTCCTGACGGTTCACTCAGAAAAGTCCCTGATTATAGTTTTAATTATCAATGCCCTTGGCGCCGGTGTCACTCTGCCAGCTTATAAAACGATGTTCGCTAAAAGTGAATCCAGGGGTAAGGAGAGCGAGCAGTGGTCATGGCTTGATGCCGGCAATATGTTTGCAGCCGCGATTGGTGCCGGTATTGGCGGTTTAATAATTGGCGCCTTCGGTTTCAGGGGACTCTTTATAACAATGGCTTCTATCCAAACTATTGCCGCTTTTGTTGCCTACAAAGCCTTTTACGCTAAAGACTAAACAAACAAGACTAAGTAGCTTGCTAAAATGGCTATTATATGTTACTATGTATATTAATATGACAAGAAATAGATTTGAGAGTGGCTCCGGTGGTACAGACCGAATCGACAGAATTCGGAATAGACAGCGCATGACCGCTGAGAAGTTGCGGCGTGAAGAAGCAAAACGTCTGGCGCCATTTGCTTTTTTGGAAGATCAAAACACTGTAACTCGAATGACCTTCAAAGACCTCGTACATGAAGGGAATATTTGGAGAAGCCGCGGATCTAGAGGTAAAAATGTTCAAGGGCTTGTTGTGGTACTGAACGAGGCTAAACCGGATACTTTAACACCAAATGACGTCATAGCCTGTTTGTTAAGATACGAAGCCTCTCCCGGTTATGACATAGAATTTAGCGATCCTGATATCGACATAGGGGATGCCCAGTTTATTCACTTACTTATAGCAAAAACCTCACTAGAAACCATTCTAGGCAATAGAGATGGATATCCCTTTAAAGGCGTGGCTGATGGCCAAGTAAGGCAGATGGGAAGCGACCGGGTTTTACCACTAGGTAACTTAATAGAGCAGGGTAACAAGTTTACTGACAGTGCTTTAGGGATTTCGATATTTTCTCGGAATGCTGAGTTTTCATATTCAGATTACTCCCCAGTAGTTAATCAGGCTATAACGGCTGTTGCGAGAGATCAAGAAAATATGCGCAGAGTTGAAGGAGCAGCCATGATAAGAAGCCTCAACCCTCATATCAATATACCGTTACAAGAAATTGACTCACCAATAGATATTAATACAGCCTTCGACTTGGCAACTCTAGCTAGGTCAGATGGCGGCTTCACTTCTTAGTATTTTTTGTAGCTGATCGCCAGACTTCAAAATGAAAATTAACACCATTCTCGGTAACTGACCTAGTCGATGATTGTAACTCGAACTTTTGGACAAAATCCGGAAAAAACTTAGTGCACTTAAAGTCGCCGTCGAGCCTCGTTAGATAGAGTTCGTCAGCTAAGTCTAGGGTTTGAGTAAATAACCCCGGTCCGCCAATTACCCAAACATCTTCAGTCGCCTTAAGTAAAAATTCCCTAGCGTTATTAGTCAGTTCAAAGCCTGGCAACAAGTCTATAGCTTGACTGCTAGCTACAACATTCTTACGCTCCGGTAGCGGAGTAGCAAATTCCTTGTAAGTTCCATATCCCATAAGAACTGTGCTTCTCCACGTTTTATCACGAAAATAGGCTACATCGGAGGGAATTTTACCCTGCCAAGGTATGCCCGTATCGTCGGCCATACCAAGTTTGCTATCGAGGGCAGCAATAAATCTAATCATAAGGCTTTAGCCAGCGGCCTAACTTCGTTCATAATGAAGAACGAACCAGCTACAACTAATATTTTTTCTGGTTGCTCCAGTAGCCTATTAAAGGCTTTGACAGGATCAATTTCAACTCTAATACTAGTGATACCTTTGGTCTGCGCCATTTCGGCTAAAGCCGAAGGGCTAACTGCATCATGAGGCAAATCTTGATGATTACTAAACGCTGTCAGGATAAGATTGTCAGTCAATGTAGCTATCTCATCAAGACTACTCTCCAGGCGGTAACCTCGACCACCAACAAAACTAACTAATGCCGCTACCGCTTCATTAGGATACCTTGCCTTGATGCTAGTAATTAGAGCATGAAGTTTTTGAGCATTATGGGCTCCATCGAGAATGACGGTTTTATCGCTCTTACTGAAAGTCTCCATGCGGGCCGGTATTAACACGCTGGCCGCTTGCAGCTCGGCTGCCGGACTAATTTTAGCGTCATAATCACGCCTCAGTGCATAATTAGCAGCCTGAAGGGCTAAACCAAAATTACGCTGCTGGAAAAGAGGTAAGAACAGAAAACTCTCGGGCAATGCCTGTTGTTCGAGTAAGTTAAGCTTTGCGTTCTTAGCTTTAGCAGTTTGTGTAAAGACATTATTAACTCCTGGGCTCTGAGCATAGGCGAAAACAGTATTATGCTCCTGGATTATCCCGGCTTTTTGAACGGCTATTTCTTCTAGGGTATTGCCAAGAGTTGTAATGTGATCCAAGCCAATATCTGTAATAACACAGATTTTATTAGCCTGACTGACTACATTGGTGCCATCAAGTAGGCCACCAAGACCAACTTCAATAACAGCGTAATCAACCTTCTGTCTTTCGAATTCCCAGTAAGCTAGAGCTACTAATAGCTCAAAGTAAGTAAGCTTAAAGCCACTTTTTTCAACAATAACTAAAAACTCACTAAGTACCTGACAGAATTTAGCCTCCGGCAAGGGGACAAGGTCAATTTGCAGACGATCATTAACTTGGTTAACGTGTGGTGACACAGTTAGCCCAACCTTTTTACCGCTGGCTTTTAATAAGGCTGCCACATAATAACAAGTTGACGTTTTACCCGAAGTTCCAGCGACATGGATCACCCTCAGCTTATCCTGGGGATTACCTAAAAAGGCCATGAAGGACTTTATTCGATCAGTGCTATAGGCCCCAGTATCTTGACCTGGAATAAATCCAGCCAATATCTTATTAGCCTCAGCGAATGTTTCAGGGTGACTCATAACTTATAGGCACTATTGTACCAAGCCGTAAGGACTGTTACTAAAACGAACTACTAAAGACGTTTTTATCTGCAGGGTTCACGTGGGCCATTTAGGTCGACTGGGAAGAGCACGCCGTTAATATTATTGGTGTTGTCATAAGCGCAAAACTCAGCCTGAGTTTCCGGCGCATATTCAGCGTCGAAAATTGGTTTACCGGCTTGGAGGAAGACGTTGTCTAGGTTAATTGTGCCGTATTGATTGGCCTGTTCGTCAATCATTCCTTGAGACAACGGCTCCATGTCGGATACAAATGACTGGATACCAGTATCCGATAAGTCTTTGGAGATCCATGCTAGTCCAAGGCTGTGCATGTAGTTAGCCAGGGTAGTTAGGTAAGCTTCTTCATTAGCCTGGGTAATAGTGAAGCCAGTTGAACCTTCGTTATTCCCAAAGGTCTCATCGAGATCCGTCTCAACGCCATTAAAGCCCTTTGCAGCACATTGTTGCTGGATCATGGCTTCAATGATGCTAACGGTTGAGGAGCTGTTGATGTTCAGGAAGTACTCCGGGTAACCGCTTAATTTACTCCCAAGGTCTCCAGCCGCAGACAGTTGATCGTAGTAAGTAGTTGAAATACCCTCCTGAGCGGCAGTGTAGTAGTTACCAGCTGTTCCGACTTCAATGTAGCAGATAACATGGTTGTTAAGGCCTTTAAGGGCAGTTACCGTTGAGGCCGGGTTCTCGATAGCATCAATGTCGTAAACAGTTGGGTTGGTAGCAGGGGCAGTATCGCCGTTATAGGCAGTTATCCCAGTACCCATATCTGTGGCATCTGTAGTGCTAAGGGCTTGGCCGATTTCCCATTGCCACTCAGAATCCTGAGCTGGTTGCCAGACTGAACTGGGCGTGGATACAGGGACAGGCGCTGGCGGTGTTGGCCCGGTCGTAAGTTTGCCTACCGTGACCGTAGCAGTAGCACTCGAACTGCCACCGCTACCAGTACAGCTTAGGGTATAGGTGTAAGTTGATGCTATGGTAAGAGCCGGTGTTGTATAGCTACCAGCAGTCAATTCACTACCGCTCCATGATCCACTGGCGGTACAACTTGTAGCGTTGGTACTACTCCAAGTTAGAACAGAAGTAGCTCCGGAAATAACTGTCGTTGGGGAAGCGTTCAAGGTAACTGTAGGGGTTGGTACAACAGGTGCTGGATTACATAAACCGATTGAGGCAAGAGTCTGGGTTGAACCGGGAGAAGTAGCACTTGATCCCGGAGTACCTTCTACGCCAAGTGTAAAGTCGGCTGTAGCAATTGTTGGTGGCAAGTCGAAAGTTATAGTCGAAGTTGTGCCACTAACCCAGTTTGATTCGGTCACCGGACTAGCCCCATTAATAGTGTAGTAAGCTAGGGGGTTATAAGCAGCCACTGTTGTAGTGTGATGATGGCGTGTTTTCTTAGAAGTTTTACCAGTTTTAGTATTGACCGATATTAAAGCGGCAATTGTATCTGTGTAGTTTGGCGCTGTGCCGCTTTGAGCTGTTACACAGGCTTGCTCCGTAAAGTTATAACCGTCAGATTTAATAGCAGCTAGAGTTGTGTAGGTATTACCGGCATGCGCATTGTGCTTATAGACATAATAACCAACGCTAGATATACCAATGACTACAATTAAGAGTAGTCCAAGTTCAATATGACTAAAGCCTTTGGCATTTAGTCGTCGTTTAAATAGTTTCATTTTTTCACACCTTACTATTTCTTTAGTTATTAATTAACTTTAGTTAACGCTAAAGCTATTAACCTGTCAATATCTGCGCTGTAGGCTTATGAACAGGTACTGGTGCAGGCAGTCTTAAAGAGGAACTCTTGTTAAATTATAGATATCCTAAGGTAAACATATCTATAAATTAATATTTAATCTGTTAAAATTTCTAATTATTGTTTTAATAACTTATATACTACGTATATTGATATATACCTATTAAACATTTAGCTATGAAACAACCTAAATATCGAAGACCATTAAATGATCATCAAATACATATTCTAAAACTACTCTATAAATTTCGCTTTGTAACCAGCCAACTAATTAATGAATATGATGGGTCTAAATATCCAAGAGTAATTAATTCTAGGCTTAAGATTCTACTAGATCAGGATTATATTGCTAGGAATTATGATAGTACTTATAAGATTCAAGGTAAATCAGCCTCTTATTATCTAAGGCCGAAAGGCGTTCGCTACCTAAGACAGCTAGACTACACCGACAAAAGCGTCTTATATAGCATCTATCACGATAAGAGAGCTAGTCCGTACCAGATTAGTCATCGTCTTAGTATTTTTGAGATTGGTGTTTCACTTAGACGCAATTATCCTAGTCTCGACTTCTTTAGTAAAAGTGAACTAAACCAAAATGGCTCACTAAAGCCTCTACCAGATTTTTACATAGAGCGGAGAAGATCGTCTAAAGTCAAAGATAATCGCTTTTTCCTAGATTATCTCGAAGACTCCTTACTATATAGACAATTAATAGTTATTGTTCGCCATTATGTAGCTTATGCAGAGGAAGAAGACTGGGAAGCTGAGTTCGGTGAGAATTTCCCGGTTATTATTCTAGTCTGCGAGTCCAAACGAACCCGCTACCGCGTCAGTCAACTGGTAAAAAAGGTTATGGATCGAACCCACGTTGATCTTTACTACCAGGTAATTACTCTAGACAGAATAATATCGGGCACAGATATGTCCAAATGGCCAAAAATACCAAAACCATACGAAGATGACTAATATAAAACGCTAATGCTTGCATTAAACTGTTTTGCTACAGATAATGAAACCTTACATGACACACGAAGAGGTTCCACAATTGAATGAAGAACTGTACTTAGCAGAACAGCCAACTCATTCCGAAGAGATTCAATCAAATACGCCATTAGATCTGGATTTTAGATTCGTTACCCGATCATTATCTCAGATAGCGGCTCATGAAAGACCCTTGAGGCCCATTCGTAAAGAACCAGAGATCAGACAAAAAATCCGTAAAGCTCCTGTCTTACGGAGAGCTGCTGGTGACCCAACTGTGTCAATTCGCCAAGTAAGTAACAGAAGGCAACGCTAAACCCCGAAGCGCTACTGCTTGCCATAGTCCTTAGTATTTGGCATGATATTTTATATCAATATCTAATGAAAGTGACGAGATGGTAGAGACAGCACGTGAGCCCCGATCTTTAACCCAGGTATTAAGAGATAGGGTCAAGCCCAAGAAACCCACACTTCAACCCACGCATATTGAAAATTTGTCCCTAAGAGTGCGACAAGGAATAAAGATAGATCCACCAAAAGCAGCGATTAGAGGTATCCATAGAGCAACTATGGCCATCATTAAAGGCGGTGGACGGATTTCTAAGATTGAAGAAGGAATAGCTACTAAGAAAAAAATTCTAACGGACTTTGCCCAGGATTATCCCGGTTTCATGGGTCTTGAATCAAAAGACGATAACTTTGTGGTTTCGGTTTACAGGGAGGCAAAGGTGAAATACAACGATAGAGTGCTAAAGAAAGCTTTAGGAGCCGCATCTACAGCTGTTACTCGAGAGAAATTGGAAGTAACTTTCACCTTACCGCTAGGTCACGAAACAGAGGAAGGCATACTTACTAGCGAGAGAGCAAAAACCCACATCCAGAAAGCAATCGAGGATTTAAATTTCAGCAAAAATGATGTAAAAAAGCTTTTAACTACCAACGTAGTTTCTAAACCCGACGAGCCTACACTCTTTGAATTGCTAGATAATGGTCGAGTTGTGCTACCGCCAGAAGCCGCCACCGTAGAAGATACTTTGAAAGTCAGAATTACTCCAATCGACGACACCTTGGGCATGCCTCCCGTAGCCTAATACTGACTTTTTAACCAATCCTGAACCGCATCGAGGCTTATCTCTAAGCTGTTATTAAAATCTTTATCACTTAGGTTTAGATTTACTTCACGACCGTAGTGTTTTAGGAAGTTATCGTGATCACTCATGTACTTATTTAGAGTTGAGATATCAGAGCCACGGGCAATCAGCAATTTTTTGATTACAGGCTTAGTATAGTCGAGTGAAATCACAAAATAGCGATAGTTACTGGCAACTAACGTAGTTTTGAGTTCATGCCAGCGTCTATCTATACTAGCGTCGTATATAAATGGTAACTTTTTATCCAAGAGTGATTGTAGTTTTTGCTCGCGCAGTTTCTCGTATGATGCCACATCAAAATTACTAGTACTTTCTCGAATTTCGCTGCGTAGGGCATCATTATTTAAAACGACTATATTCAAGTTTTTGCTAAGATGGTTGGCAATGGTTGTTTTGGAGCTACCAACCGCTCCAGCTATTATAATGCAGTAGGCTCTCATAGTCGTCTGTGTCCGGCAACATCATGAACTCTAATATATTCCGCCCCGCTATTAAGTGCTTTCCTACCAGCCTCTAAATTAGGCTCTAGGTCCATTCGATCTTCACCTAAGAAGCGTTTTCTAGAGTAGCCAATCATAACCTTGTAGCCTGGGACTTCCTTGGCGAAACTCAGTAACTGCGAATTTAGTTCCATAGTCTTACCAAAGCCAATGCCCGGATCTAGAATAATTTGATCTGGGTTTAAGCCTTTGCTCTCCAATAGTTTAGCTCTGGATAACAATTCTTTTTTTACCTGCTGCACACTTGAGACAGGTACTTGCTGGTGGGCTAGTTGGATATCCATACCAGGTAAATGACTAATAATCACAGTGGGTTTTAGCTTTACAACAGCAGCAATCATAGCTGGGTTATTCATCCCAGTAACATCATTTACTATGACCGGCCCAATTTTAAAAGCCCTTTTAATATTTTCTGGATGATATGAATCAAGTGATATTTTTCCGGGATACATAGGAAGTAAAACTTTTAAAACTGGCTCTAAACGCTGCCATTCTTCGTCTGCAGTCAAAACGTTAGCGTTAGGCCTAGTAGATTCTGCTCCAACATCAACAATGCTCGCTCCATCAGCAAACAGTTGTTGGGCTTGAAGAATTGCTGACGCGGGGTCAAAGAATTCACCTCCATCACTAAAGCTATCTGGAGTAACGTTTAAAATACCAACAAGCTTCACTGTGCTCATAAACTATAATTCTCGCTTAATACTATCTATAAAATCTGACTTAAGTAGCTGATTCCAGGGTAGGAATAAAGGCGATGGTAAATCATTAAAAGTACACCATAACTGCTTTAATGATTTATCTTTTTCTTTGATATACTCTTTGCCAGAATCCCAATCACTCAACATCCAAACAGTCACATAATGTTTATTTTCATCAGCGAAAAAGTCGTTTGTTACCGCTCCAAAACGTACATTCTTAATCTGAAGATTAGTTTCTTCCATTACTTCTCTTCGAGCTGTATCCTCAAATGACTCACCAAACTCAAGATGACCACCAGGGACGCTCCATGAACCGGCTCCGTGCGCACCTTGGCGCTTCTGCATTAAAAATTTACCATCTTTAAATACAAAAACCCCTATCCCAACCTTAACGCTATTCTCAATCATATGATTACTATAACAAAAAGACAGTAGCTAAGTTAATCTGTCGTCTCTTCACCAATAAAAATAGTCCCATGTGTGTCGAGCTCGTCAAATGGTGTAATCTCAACTCTTGCTTTTTCACCTTCACGAGTAATGCCAATTATCGTTAGCCCCCCAAGTTTACTAGATATGTTCTCCAATTTTTCAGGTGCGATGTAAACCTCTTCAAATATATTGCCAATACTGGGTGTAGTTTCATCGATCTCGGCGTCTGGTCTTTTCCCGGTATACGCGCCGAATCGCCCTTCAATATCAATAGGCATCGATATCTGCTCGACTACACTCCTCAGGGGAGGGTAACTAACTAGTAATAACTGCTTAGTCATACACCTATATTATAACATAAAACATTCTAAATAATAAAATTGACTTTTATGGGATAATTTGTTATTATACATCTGTAAATTAAAAACAAAAATTATGGCAATCACCGAAACTTTAACTATTCATGAATTAACCCCGTCTGTCACAGAAGCAATGACGGCTATAGACGGTGATTACGATACTTACTGGCATCAATTTGGTGAGCAATATGGTGGCGATATCCAGTCAGCTGCTGAGAGGAATCAGAGGAAGCAAACAGCCCTAACCTCAAGACTCTATAACCCTGCTAGGCAAACAGGTGATCGATTCGTTGATAGTCTAGACCCTACTGAGGTAGCTGAAGAGTGGTATATGGGTATCGGTAGCTTAAATAAACTAAAAGGCAGCAGTGTAAGCATGCTTCTTGCGGCCGCAACTCTATGGGAGAGCCCACGCGCCAATCAATTACCTGACCCTAATATAGCCACTAGGTTTATTTCAGAGGTCGGAACAATAAAAAGAGGCCAAGTGCCTGAGCGAATGCAAAGAGCCTTATCTGACCAAAGAGCTCTTCAGCGTATCAGCTTAGCCGGACAAGCAATGTTAGACATTGCCCGCGTACCGGAAGCTGAACATATAAAAGAGCAAATTTTCTCGGCCGATTTGTCATTTCAGATAAACCATGCCGTATTTAAGCTTCTGGTTGATAGACCAGTCTTATCAGCAGAACAACAGCGCGTACTGTCAGATTCACTAAAGACCCAGTACGACGCAAGGTTAAAATATCTGGAACTTAGAAAGAGTCGAGGTGAGTTTAGTGATAGCGACTACGAAGCTAGTTATAACCAAACTTTAGCAGAACAGATTAACGATACTCTAAAGGCTGCCAGCAAAATGACTAATGGCGACCTATATGAACATTACTATATTGCCCTAATGCGCTATGGACTTAACACCTGGCAGGAACGAACCAATTACGAGGTTTCCTCGACAACCCGTAGACAAGATGAGCCCCACGACGGGTTTGCACCAAAAAACCTACCAAAATTCTCATACGATGCAGTAATAGCTGAGCCGGATAAAGACAATGTAAAACTGGTTCAGCTGAAAATTAAAGGCTTTGATAGTTATTATGCGGATGGGATAGACGTTCTCGATGATATCTTAGCTGACGACGCTACCAATGAAGATATGAGGGGTGAAATATTAACTGGGCTAAACCAAATGAGAGGACTTATGCGTGAGCTTATAATCGGTGATCCATATAACGGTAGTGATAACGTTATAAGAGACCATATTGGTAGAATCTTAAGTCGTCTTAATATTTAATTGAACTTAGAACATTTTTGGCTAAGTAGCTGGTTTTAAGCTCACCTCGTTATGCGTGGAATTAAAAAATCCAAATTGCTCGTACGGTGGGATGGGGCAGCAATGACATCTGGTTGTTGATTAGCACAACTGTTCGGTAATATGCCGCAATCACTAAGGACCTCGTCAATTTGTGCCATAGCAAGAGTGCAAACAGCCTTTATTGATCTACCTCGCTCATCAAAGGACGCTATGCGGATATCGTCGTGAGTTATGGGTTTTTCCATGTATTTTTATCTTATCTACTTAATTCCATTGTATACCACTAGTCAAATACAGCGGTAATAAAAAAGGTTACATTCGGTACATCATAGACCTAATAGCTAGAACCGCTATAAAATATTAATTTGCAGGAACAGCACTCAGATCGTGTACTAATACTTCAAAAGCACTGTCTGTTTCGGTTTGTATGTTCTGACTAGTTTGAGATGAACCGCAAGCAGCTTGGGAGTGAATGTACCAATAATAGTAATTTCCTACGTGAGAATATTCAGAGTTGCTGATATCATTCTGTGAAAAATATTGCGAGGGGGTTAGACCAGAATTACTACCGTCAGCGTTCTGTACCATATCACTGGACGCATATCGCTCGATAACACCCCCATAATTGCCGGCACTCTGACAGGCAGGATCAGATGCGTCCAGTTGAGCAGAACTCAGGCTTGCGTAAGTTTGGCCATTACTATTTGATATCGTATATTCTAAAGTTAGATCACCACTATAGGGTGCTCTAACTCCCCATTGGCTGATAGTAAAGTAACTTACGGACTTCTTGCTAGTAGTTGAAGCAGTCTTGCTAGTGGTAGCTGTATTATTAGATGTTGCCCTGTGATCGGTGTGGTAGATATACCAACCTATGAAACCTAGTAAGATTACAATTATTATGACCAATAATAGCTCAATGACACTAAACCCAGATTCATTTCGTATTTTTTTCATATAACTTAAAGCATATGCTTATAATTATTTCTTTGCAACAAAATACCCATCTATAGAGACCATAATAATCATGCTTGGTACGCCATTTATATTATCTGAAGTTTTTTGTTGATATGATGAGCTGGTGAACAATATTGATAACCAGACACTACTAAACCAAGCAATTAGAAATAACGCAGAATGGTGCGATATTGTTTGTCGCTCACATAACTTGAAGGGAGTATTTACGGATAATTTCTGGTTAATAAAATCTGATGTACCTAAGTATTATCCAAATGTCATCACATTAGCGCCCACTACAAACAGCGACAAAACAATCGAGTTCCTGGAAGATTTTACCAGTAATGAGAGAGTAAATTGGTCAGTAAAAGATAGCTTTGCTGAGCTAGATTTGATGGGCATAGGGTTCAGTAAGCTATTTGATGCAAGTTGGATTAAGGCACCTCGTCCAAACCTCGAAATCCTAAATAACCACGAAGTAAGTTGGAAAATTATTGCCCGTGACGAGGATCTTATATCCTGGGAAACTGCTTGGAGCGATTCAACCTCAAGTGGGTTATTTAAGCCAGTAATATTAGAAAATACTTTCGCAGCTTTCATAGCGGCCTACAAAGATAATGAAATAGTTGCTGGGGCTATTGCTAATAAGAGTGAAGGTGTGGTTGGTATATCTAATATTTTCTTCCCAGATAATAACTCAAACTATTATTGGAATGGTTTCTTAGCGCAAATAGACAAACAGTTTCCGGGAAGACCAGTTGTTGGATATGAGGGTGGTGGAGAGCTTGAGTATGCTAAGATTGCAGGCTGCCAGGTACTAGGTAGTTTAGCGATTTGGGTTAAAACTTAATCTATATTCAGTTGGCATCACTATGATTATAAACATCAGCATTATGTGTGACACGATTGTTGAGGTTAGAACTATTTTGAGGGTCTTCGAAACTTCAAGATTGTTATTACCATAATTGCGTAGAAAATAGTCCATAGAATATTTATAAATAAATAAGCGTAGGCTTTTATTGAATACGAATAAACACAGGAGGTCGCCTGATAGGCAAGCCATATAAACCAACTAAATAAATTAAATTGGTCTGATTTTCTTCGTTTTAATAAAGTTATAAGTTGGGGTACCGCTGCAACTACAGAAAAAGTACCGAGTACTACCAGGACTACTTCAGTCGAATGCATTCATTAATTCTATCAATATTTAAACATAAGTGGTATGGTGCGCCGTAGTCCGAGAAGTTAGAACCTCTACTAGCCTAAGTGTAGTAAAACCGTCTAGTTGGATGGTATATACTGTAATTAAGTTTAAAGCTACGGTATTTTAATATTAAAAGAATGTAGATTATCAAGATAAAAATGTATAAAATCTTAAACAAGAAAATAACATCTTCTGCTTTCGGATTCATTTTTATCATCACGAGTTTTGTTATCATTTTAAACAGTCCGGTATATGCCGTTGCTAACGCCCAAAACACCTATACTAATATAAATATGCCCGCCAGTAATCTTACGAATATATCTGAGGATTTAACGATTAATAATGTTGCTAGTCTTGGATCGGCTGACTACTTTTGGTCACACCAATTTGGATTTAGTGGTTCAGGAGTACCTTCAGCTGGTGGAGCATACATTGGGCTACAAGGTATAAATAGAGCCGTGTTCTCAGTGTTTGATTACCCCAGCACAGAGGCTTCCTCGGATTGTGCTGTTTCGCAAAATGGTTTTGATGGCTACACGGGCGAATCTGGGACATCTTGCATTTTAAGTTACACAGTCACCCAGGGACATACTTATCGTTTACAAGTTACTAATCAAGGTCAAGATACACAAGGGATAAATTGGTTGGGGCAGGTTACTGATCTAACAACAGGCCAAACTACCACTATCGCTACGATTAACATTGCAACTAATTGGGGTAATCTATCGGCTGGTTCAAGCGCTTGGACGGAGTGGTTTGGTGCTTCTCCTAGCAGTTGTTCTGCGTTACCGTACGATAACATTACATTCTCAAATTTCACCGCCAATAATGGTCAATATACTTCGCCAAGTTCTACCTATGACACTCTACAGACTGGTACAGGCTGTAGCGGGTACTCACAAATAGTCGATAACAGCTATAATTCTTTTACCCAAATAATGGGCATTGATCCTCCAATAACAAATACTATAGTTCCATATAGTCCTCCGGAAGCACCAGTCACTACTGCCCCTGTTAAAAAGACCACTACACCTGCGCCTGCCGCAACTAGTGTTCCAGTGGTTACCCCAACGTCTGTGCCAACCACTACCACTACAGAACAAACCAAGCTACCTAAACCAATCGCTACCACCTTTACTTTAAAGACATCTAATAAAGCTAAGCCTCTGAGTCTGGGCTTGGCAGCAGCTTATACTGCAGGTATCGGCATTCCGATTATCATAATAATATTTGGTATATTTTTCTTTGAGAGGATACTACCCCACAGAAAGCAATCGTTGTCACCACCAAGGGACTCTGATATATACGCTTCACCTAAAGTAGTTGTTTCGAGCCCTCCAATCGAACAAACACCAATTAGTAATCCTGATAAACCGATAGCGCCATTAACTTCAGTACCACCAGCAACAAATCCTATACCTACTCATTCCGGTTCAATACCACCCCAGCCCACACAGCCAACTATAATTAACCCAACAAAACCACCAGTAGAGACACCCAAAGAGTAGATCGTTATTTGGGAAGTGATATCATCAATATAATGAAAGACAGTAAGACCGAGAGAATATTTGTTAACTTCGATAATGTCCATAAATTTATAGCCCGACAAGAATTATTTAACGCTCATGGTTGGCGACTTAATGTTTTATTCTTGCCCTGGCACGCTGGTGTAAAACCTTTTTCGTGGTTAATTCAAAGATTAGTCAGAAAAAATGAGTCTGTAGTTGTCTACTATTTTGCAGAGGAGATTCTTTCAGGTGACGTGGTTGAAGTTAAAAAATTCTACAAACAAATTGAAAAAGAAATTCCAATCAGGCTATCCATTATTAAAGATCGATATAATTATAAAGACGTTAGGCTAATTGGCATGAGTCTCGGTAATGTAGCTCTCGGCGTAGTAGCTAATGCGTGGCATGATTTCAGTTCAGTAATTCAAGTTTGTACTGCTAGTAGCCTAGCCAAAAGCGTCTGGGAAGGCGACAGAACAATAGATATAAGAAACATTTTTGAGGCTAATACATACAACTTGGTCACTATTGAAACTATATGGAAGGAAATTGAGCCGATTAGTAATATCAAAGTATTTATCGGTAAACCGATGACCGTAATAGTGTCAAAAGTCGATACTAGTATACCAACCCACCTACAGTGGGATTACATTAATGGTGTGCGGGCGATTGGCATACAACCGAAAATCAAAACTTCAAGATTTGGTCATTATGGAACGATTATTAAATTTTGCATAATTGGGCAGATCTAATAAAGATTGAAAACTCGGAATTCAATTAGTCTAATTGGATAGTTTACCGAATTTTATTTTTTCAAGTTCCGGTATTTCGATGGGCTCTGTATCTCTTCTTAACTCTTCGTCAGACAACAATCCAATCCCTCTTTCCGGACGATTAACATACAAAGTTAAATGTGCCGGCTGAAGAGGTATATCTTTGTGGAATTTGTTCCTAAGTCTTTCGAAAAACTTATCAAGATTTGATATTTCAGCCATAACAACAATCGTCTTTCTTACATCTCTCTGAACGTATCTAAATTTTTCATTTATTTGATATTGTTCAAGAGGGTACTTAAGTATAAAGTCTTTAAATTCACTGACTATCTCCGCTTCAACTGTTTCTTGATTATTTGGGTCAATAAAAGTTGCTGTAGCCCTAGCGTTAATTAAATTGATATGGAACTTAGATTTTAGAATTAATCTATTGCCCTGAACCTCTAACGACTCTGGTAGTTCTCCATTGATTTTAACTTGTAGCCCGATATAGCCATCCAGATATTGATACGGGAATAAAATATCACTCATACTTTAGACTTTCTAGTAACTCAATTGCTTTCTTCCGTAAGTCATATTGTACAAACACATGATCATGATAAAACGCTGCGACGACATTTGCCGATATGCCATTTTTAGCTAACTTAGTTGCCATGACAGCAGTCAAACCAACCAATTCTAACGATGTGTGTACGTCAATGGTTAGTTTTGCATATGGACCTTCATTTTCGATCTCTTTACTATCAAGAAATTCTTTTGGCGCTATAACTGCTAATCTGCCGTTTTCTTGAAAAGTCGCCAAAACTTTATCTCGTGATATAAGCGAATCATCGGGCACACTTGCGAAACTGTACTCTATCTCATCACAAGAAACTTTCAAGGAATCTAAAGTATCTTTAAGATCCGTAAGGCCTGACATAGTTTAATAATACCAAATAAAAAAGACTTCATGACGAAGTCTTTAAACATAAGCATTATGGTACGTCGTAGTCCGAGAAGTAAGGACTCTAATCACAGTTCAGGCCTTCTAACAACTCAACGAGCTAGAATCCCACCGCAAACGACACTCAGTGTTACCAGAGTACTCCCTATTATTGCGGCCTTTTGGCGAGTTTTTGCAAAATTAAGAGCATAGATCGTAAAAGCTCCTGCAAGTAGATATAGAGGAATTACTTGGACTGTAGTTATATGCCAAAGGTCGTTAGGAAGATAATAAAAAAGGAAGTTTTTAAAGATGGCCTTATAAGATAAATTAACTAAAACTTCAAAAACAATTGCATCTATACAAAATAACAAAACTAATACTAACGTAGATGTAACACGTTTTTTTCTGAGAGTGTCATGAAACAGATATAGGAATAGTCCAATTGATCCCCATAGATACACAGAATATATCGAGGTATAACCTTGGTGTATTGGATACAGTCTGTATTGCCAGAGGGGACGTTTGAACACAAGATTATAAATGCTATCAAAGAGCAGTTCTCCAGCGACACCGATCGATGCCATAGTAATGACATATAAGAATGCTCTATCAAGCTTGAAGCTAAGACCACCTCTTGCGATCAAAAGATTAAACAAAATTATTATCAATATCCAGGAAATACTAAATAATGAAAGTATTAATTCATGCATTTATAAATAGTATAACAATGCTTATGGTACGCCGTAGTCCGAGATGTCAGAACCGCCACAGTGACTGAGGCTAGAACTTTATTTGTTACTTTCTAGGTATTCTTTTAACACAATTACAGAATCTTTGAGACTATTCTTTGTGGGATGACCTTTATCAATTCCGCTAATAAGCTCATCTGGATAAAGCCAATCGGCACTAACAAAGTCATCTGGATTGAATACGGGCGTTTCGTCACGATACATTAAATAAACACAGTATATGTACTTCATTGTGTTCGAAACCGTTTTTTCAATTAATATAACCTCATCCTTCTGTACATCGATGTTTAGTTCTTCTTTAGATTCACGAATAATCGTAGAAAGATAATCATTTCCCGACCCGACATGGCCTCCGACACTATAATCATAGCCATTTGGAGCGATTGTTTTATCTGCCGTACGTATTGGTACATATAGCTTGCCTTCGCTATTTACGATAAATAGATTTGAGGCTCGTACATATCCTTTGTCTTCAGCTAAGAGTTGTTTATAATCCTTGCGATTTATAGTTCCTATGACTACATCGTTTTCGTTTACTAAGTCTAAAAGTTCGTCATCCATCGTTCAAATAATATCAAATAAAGATGATTTCATTAAGAAGTCTTTAAGCACAAGCATTATGGTACGCCCGGACGGATTCGAACCGCCGACCCCTTGTTCCGAAGACAAGTGCTCTAATCCGCTGAGCTACGGGCGCATAGCTGCAATTATAACAGATATCAGCCTAAGCCCGTCTCTGTAAACCAAGAACCAATTAGGATACTACTTTAAGTTTTACTTTTAGACTTTTTATTTTTTGGAATTTTTCGTTGTTTAGCGACCATTAATCTTTTTTGGACAGGTGGAGAGGAACTGTTAACAAGAGACTGATGTAGAGACTGTAACAAATCCTTAGCTTGCTCATGGCTCATTCCAATTCTTGCAATAGGTATTTGTTGGTTAACCTGGCCACCTTGTTGAAGAAAATTGACTACAACACCTTTTTTATCGGTGCTTACTTCAACATTGTCACTATAAAGAATCCGACTATCTAAGGCCATCATAACTACTACCGAGCGATTAGGATCATTAGTAAGAGGATTTCGATCAACAATAGTTTGGTCAAAGTAATAACCAGCTGCTTGCCACAGGCTAAGAGATTCTTCCTCGTCAATATCAAAATGGCTAATTAGTAACATTAAAAGATCTTCACTGGGACGATCTTGACCGGCTTCAATACGTTCTAAAAAATCTACCTCTATTTCCACCGCTCCAGAAACTTCAGCCAGACTCTCGTGGTGTTTTTGCCTAATGTCTTTTAGTTCTTCTCCCAACTTCTGGAAAGGTTTCTGCATAGACTCTATATTAACCATTAACCAGCCACTTGTCCACTAGGCAAGAAGCTACCTCCAACTGAGGTATAATAGTATCAAATGAAAATTATGCACGATGTTCCTCTAGCTCTTTACTCGACTATGAGACTTGGAGGTAAAGCTAATTCCGTAGCCCATATTCGTACTAAAGATGAGCTAATTGAAGCTCTAGACTGGGCCAAGGAACATGATTTACCGGTTATCATGATCGGACTCGGTAGTAATGTTGTTTGGCGGGACGAGGGCTTTAATGGCTTAATCCTGGTTAATGAATTCCCGGGTTATGAAGTAACTCTTGATGATGGAGAGAATTATCAGATTACTGTCGGAGCTGGGGAAAATTGGGATTCAGTTGTCGAGCGCAGTGTTGCTGATAAAGCCAGTGGTATTGAAGCGCTTAGTTTAATACCGGGACTGGCCGGAGCTACACCAGTTCAAAATGTTGGGGCTTATGGCCAAGAGATAGCTGAAACGCTCTTTAGTGTTGAGGCATACGATAATACCAAAAAGACTTTTGTAACACTTAGTAATAAAGACTGTGATTTTAGTTACCGGAGCAGCATCTTCAAGGATGCTAAAAAGGGCAGGTACTTTATTATCAGCCTAAACCTGCACTTACAAAAAACTCATCTCAAATTGCCACTTTATCAGTCTCTGCAGGACTATCTAAATGAAAACGAGATTACTGATCATTCACCCTACACTATTCGTAAGGCTGTAATAGCTATTCGCTCATCAAAGTTACCCGATCCAGCAGTTGTTGCTAATAACGGTTCATTCTTTGCTAACCCAATTATTGATAACGAAACTTTTGATAAATTAAAACTGGTACATCCGAGCATTAAGCACTGGCCGGTTGGTAAGTCAAAGCAGAAATTAGCCGCCGCCTGGTTAATTGAAAAATCTGGTTTTAAAGATATCCACGATAAAGCAACCGGTATTGCAACCTGGCCGACACAACCACTAATTTTAGTTAACGAGAAAGCTAAATCAACGTCCGACCTGCTAGCCTTTAAGAAAAAAATAATAGACGTAGTTAAAGAAAACTTTGGCGTAACCTTAATTCAGGAACCGGAACTCTTACCCTAGCTATCACTGGGCAAGGGAAATTGTCTGGCAAAATCAACTACTTCAGCACGAATAGCTGCGAGTTTTTTAGGATTACCATGGGCCTTGATAGTTTGCAGTATCCATTCAGCAATAGTTGCCATATCATCTTCTTTTAGTCCGCGAGTAGTAATAGCTGGAGTACCTAGTCTTAGGCCGCTCGGACGATAAGGCGGCAGAGTGTCGTTAGGGATAGCATTACAATTGGCTGGCAAACCAACAGTGTCTAAATCATCTTGAGCCTCACGGCCGGTAATGCCATAACTACCAAACATATCGATCATGATCATGTGGTTATCTGTACCACCACCAACTAGTTTAAAGCCACGCTTTAAAAGCTCATCAGCTAGTCGTTTAGCGTTGAGCAAGATATTTGTAGCATAAACCTTGAATGACGGGTCTAGGGCCTCTCCAAAGGCTACCGCCTTAGCTAGGATGGTATTCATGTGTGGCCCGCCTTGTGATCCGGGAAAGACTTCCCGGTCAATCAAAGTTGGCAAATTTTCAATAGTTTTTTCTGGTGCTTTTAGTGGGTTACCAACAATGCCTTTAGATAAAATTAGTCCACCGCGGGGGCCACGAAGGGTTTTATGAGTTGTAGTAGTAATAATGTGGAAGCCGTAGTCAAAAGGATTAGGTAATACGCCGGCGGCAATCATACCTGCAATGTGAGCCATGTCAGCCATTAGTACGGCGCCAACTTCATTACCAATAGCGGCAAATTTAGCATAATCCAAACTTCTGGGGTAACCACTAAAACCGGCTAAGATAATTTTAGGCTTTTCTTTTAGAGCGACCTTGCGCATCTCGTCGTAATCAATCTCACCGGTTTCAACGTCTTTAACTCCGTAACGCACAAAATTGTATAACTTGGCACTAGCTGTAACTGGGGCGCCGTGGGTTAAATGTCCACCATGATCAAGCCGCATTGCCATTATTGTGTCTCCCGGATTCAACCAAGCCTGATAAACAGCAATATTGGCCGGTGCTCCGGAGTGTGGTTGAACATTGGCGTGATCAGCTTTAAATAGTTTTTTAGCCCGGTCGATAGCTATATTCTCAATCTTATCGGTGTTGATTTGACCGCCATAATAGCGCTTACCGGGATAGCCCTCGGAGTACTTATTAGTAAAGACACTGCCTAGGGCACTTAGAACATCTCGACTAACATAATTTTCGCTAGGTATTAACTCCAGTTCATCGCGTTGACGATTTTCCTCATCCTCAATTAATTGTTGCAGCTTGGCATCTTGCAGTTTCTTCATAACGGTCTCCCTCAGTTAGTTAACCTAACTCTATTCAAGATGAATTATATAGTTAATTGTAGCAATATATTGACGCTAGGGATATAATATTTGTTACATCACTAAAACAAAAATAAACATGGACAGAATGTATCATATATGATATATTCGACGGATAAATGATTGACGCCAACGCTAAAATCGGAAATTTAATCTCACAGATAAGGAAAGAACGCGGTTTAACGCAGGCCGAGTTCGCGGGCAAGCTACGTACCTCACAGTCAGCCGTTAACCGTATTGAGCATGGTCATCAGAACCTAAGCCTAGAGACGCTAGGTCGAATTAGCGACGTACTAAATAAGCCTTTAATTAGTGTTAGTGATTCATCCGTTAATCTACGTATCGAAGGTGGACATAAACTTCACGGAACGATTGAAGTAAAGACTTCAAAAAACGCTGCCGTTGGTTTACTGGCAGCGAGTTTATTAAATCAAGGCACAACCAAACTTCGCAACGTTCCAAGAATCGAAGAAGTTAACCGTATTATTGAAGTTCTTGAGAGTATTGATGTAAAAGTTCGCTGGGTCGGTAAAGACTTGGAAATAAAACCACCTCTTAAGTTCAACATGGAGAAAATGCATAAAGAGGCAGCCAGGAAAACCCGCAGCGTCATTATGCTTATAGGTCCGCTAATGCATGCTCTTAAAGAGTTTCAGATTCCTTATGCCGGCGGCTGTGAACTTGGACGACGAACAGTATTACCGCATCTCTATGGATTAGAGGAATTTGGTGTGGACGTTATAACGCGCAGCGGCAACTACAACATAACTGTCAATAAACACCTACCAAAGCGTACGGTTGTACTTTACGAGTCTGGTGATACGACTACCGAAAATATTATTATGGCAGCCGCTAAAACACCTGGTGAGACAATTATTAAAATGGCGAGCGCTAACTATGCCGTTCAAGACGTTTGTCTATATCTGAGAAAATTAGGTGTAAAGATTGACGGTATAGGAACAACCACACTCCGTGTTCAGGGAGTTTCTACGATTAAGAAAAATGTCAGTTATTCGCCTAGCGAGGACCCAGTTGAGGCAATGACCTTTATCTCGGCAGCTGTCACAACTGATTCCTCAATAGTTATAAAAAGAGCACCACTGGAGTTTGTTGAGCTAGAGTTGCTTAAACTTGAAAAAATGGGCCTTAAGTTTGATGTTACCGAACCTTATAAAGCTGATAACGGCTACACTGATCTAATAGATATTACTATCTATGAGCACCACGGTAATCTGTCAGCTCCGGCTGAAAAGCTCTATGGCCGACCTTTTCCTGGCCTTAATATAGACAATCTACCTTACTTTGTACCAATTGCAGCTGTGGCTAAAGGCCGAACCCTAATCCACGACTGGGTTTATGAAGACCGCGCCCTAATGTATACCGAGATGAAGAAAATTGGCGTTAAGATTGAGCTAGCCGATCCACACCGGGCTTTTATCGATGGCCCAACTCGCTGGCGAGCAGCTGACGTTGTTTGTCCAAGCGGTATCAGACCAGCGGTTATGTTACTAATCGGTATGTTGGCTGCAGGTGGGACTTCCACTCTGCGCAACGTTTACACGATCAACCGTGGTTATGAAGACCTAGCTGAACGTCTAAATGGCCTCGGCGCCCATATTACGGTCTTACACGAATTGTAATCCTAATCTGTTATAATCTAGCTTATTGCGGGATTCGTATAGCGGTTAATATATCAGTTTTCCAAACTGAGGACACCGGTTCGACTCCGGTATTCCGCACCACGTGCTCCCGTAGCTCAGATGGATAGAGCAGAGGACTTCTAAGCCTAAGGTCGCAAGTTCGAGTCTTGCCGGGAGTACCAGTTATAAATATTCTTCGTTGTATTTTTATTTTATTGTTATAAACTCTAATCCATGCCTAATAATGAAAGAATGGAGCTACCCGCTTCAGAACCGGATAATATACCAATTATTCCAGCTGATTTTATTTACGAGGCGCTGCGTGCTGAAGCCAAACGTGCAGGCGGTCGAGAATTGCAGCAGGAAATTATTTCGACTGCGCTAACTTCTAGCTTTGGTGTACTTTGTGATAGGGCTATGTCGGAACTTGAAGAACAGAAAAGCGGTTCAATAATTCGGGTGTGGGACAGGGCAACAGAAATGCATGACAAGTATGTTAAAGCGCAAGATAGAAAACGCCGTAGTTCAGAACATAGAAAAGAAATATACCGAAAGATTCTCAGTATTAGTGCCTCTTCTTATATGGGGGTAGGTCTTCTCCCCGGAGCTGTGGCAGCAGACTTTACGCCAAAACCCGATTCAGCCGACCTCCGCGATATAGACTAGATCGTTTTAGTAACGCTAGGTGCAGATTTTTGTTGTTTAGCAGCAGCTTTAATTGTTCTAATAATACTTGGCTTAGTAGGATCATTACCTTTATCAAATTCAGATTGGCACTTTCGGCAAACACTACATGGCCCAACCTCAGTCGGGTTTGGGCTCGGACAGGTTTTAACTACACACTTGCCCCTTTTCCACTTCCAATCTTTCTCGCTAGAGTCCGACTTATCATTTTCAGTAGACGGTCCGCCAAAATTATTAGCGCTTTTTCCAGCGCAACCTCCACCAATCTCAATATTTTCCCGAGCAACCTTCACTTCTAGCTCCATTTGTAGAGCATTTATATCATGCTGGCTGATGCCACTCATGCGTAGTAAATCTAAATATCTTTGGCCTTCAACGATACTCTCAACTTTACTGGCGTCAACTTGACGAATCATGTCTTTGTTCCCGGTTTTCAAACCGGCAATCGAGTTAAGGGTTTGCCTTTTAGAATCCTCCAGCATAGCGGCAAGTTCTCTGCTCATCCGCCAACCTCTACCATCGACACTGTGAGAATTTATAATCCTAAGATTTTCTTGGCTCCAGATATCCTGTAAGCCAACAATAAATCGCTCAATTTCGTAGGTAGCCGTCTCATCAATAAGACTTCTAGCTAGTTCCGTTTCAAATTCAAGCCATTCCTGAGCGGTTCTCTCAGCCTGCTCGCGGTATTTAAGTTGATCGCTTCTAAAACCGTCCAGCTGTATTGCTACACTGGTTTTCTCTACTTCATTTCGAATATAAGGTAGCACGGCTTCAACTAAAGTAACCGGTCCCTCGGGTATAGCTTCTTCGGATAACTCCAGTTGATCAAAGAGTTCCATAACTGAAAGGGCAGAGTCTCTGTCAGCGATATCTAAGGGCTTACCAAAGAGATTATTTGGATCTGTAAGCATTTCTACCCAAGCTTCCAGAGGCACATCACGAACTAGCAAAGACTCAAGTCGTCTTGATACAACTTCACCCTTGTTGTTTGTAACGGCATAGGACACTCTCAGAGAATCATCATCGTGAAGATGCTCGGCTATTGCAACTTCAGCTGGAGCATCGTGTCGACTCATTTTAGGAGAAATAAATACCTGAGCAATGCCAGGCTTAAGATATTCCTGAGCCCTTTTAGCTTCGGCTACCTCAACATCAACTCTTTTATAAGCTGCTTCGGAGTTATGGAATAGTTTACCGCTGAGGGCATTGTCGACAGCATTACGACCGAGCCAGGTGATTACCTTTTCTCTTTGGCCATCCTCAGTCTCGTGATATTCGACGCGGTGAGCAGTGACTGATACAGCCAGTGGCATAGACATCTCATAGACAGCTGTTTGCAGATTTACTTTTACATCCGCAAGAATTTCTTCAGGTATAGTGTCGTTCTCAAGTAGTGCTGTTCTTAGATGCTCAACTTCGGTCAACAGCCTTAACTGTCTGGTGTCAGACTCTAAAGATGTTTGTTCGTAAGTGAGTGTCTCGGTCATAAAAAAATCCCTGGCTCCGGATCGGGCAGGGATAGAAATATCTTTATATTTTTGCACCTGCACGGGAGACTTATTTTATTACGCTGTATCGGACTCTCCCTAAATTTAGGGTAAACCGTTGCGGCACAGTTCCTGATTTGCACAGGATTCCAGCTTTTAATTGTTAACTGTTATAACTATAACATAGTCGTAAATAGCTATTTTGAGCCATTAATAATTTGGGAATTTATGGCTCCTTTCGTGGCGGAACTATAAATTCCCACTTCCCAAAACTCAATCTCTTATAGGGCTTTTAGCTCAGACACGATAGCCTTAGCGTCACTGTAGGCGGCCTGGATATCGTTATAGGCAGTTCTCAGCTGCGTATTATCACCAACCAACACAGAATGATTGGAATTGTAATCCATGGGTTGAAGATTAATCACAGTACTCTCTATATTGCTGGAAATAGCTTGAGCTGCCGAAATCTTGGCGCTCATGTCGTTTAGCTGAGCCTGCATAGTAGCGACATTACTACCATTATTACTAGCTAGCGTAATACGTGCTTGTAGTTTTGGTACTAGGGCGGCTAGTTTAGCTTCGATTACTTGTTGGTCATCAGCTACTTTGATTAGCCCAACCTTAGGCGCAACTAGAGCGTAAACCCGGTATTCCGTATAGATACTAATGGCATCATTTCTAGCTGGCAATAGAGTAGTTTCACCGTCAAGCTGAGTCTTAAGGGAAGTTAGACCACTAATCGTGTCATTAACTTCCATGTTTAGAGTTGCCTGGTCACTTGCTGTTAAGCGAGTAGCAGAATCGATCTTAGTAGAAAGACTATTTAGGGTTACAAGACGTCGATTAATCTCTTGGTTACCTTTGGTAATTATATTTTGGAGATGAAACTGTTGCTGGCTGGCATTAAGTGGGCCAATAGCCGGTAGAAGTGGTGAATAAGCTTGAACGCCAGCACTGACAGAAGCAGCATGTACTGTACCGCCACTACTGATTAGAAGTGCTCCACCAATTACTGCTGAAGAAAACATCGCGGCAATCTTAGCTTTCATTTTTGGAGTTATCTTAAGTCCCTTAGATTCTTTCATAGTTATTCCTCCTTAATTCTAAACGAGCCTTTTCATTTGCTCTACTTCTTATATACAAACCAAGTTCTAAAAGTTTCATTAATCAGTTGGAACAGTTATTTCCGAAGAAGAATCATTGATCGATGAGTTGGCAGAGTTTTGGTCACTGTTCTCTTGATTCATAGAACTTTGAATACCACTAAGGTAGCTAACTAGTGAAGCATTATCACTCCCAGTAGCTGGTGTGGCATTATTAGCCGTCTGGCTTGAGTTAGTTTTTGTAGTTTGAGTAGTCTTAGAAGCCGGAGTTTTTGAAGAAGAAGTGTTGCTTCCTGAAGTGAAAGTAATAACTAGGACAGCAATAACTACTACACTACCTAAAACCGGTGCCCAAAGTCTCAGTCCTAAACGCGGTTTAGGGCGGTGATTAGTTATTTTTGTCATTGTTCGTTCGACAAAATCAGTCGACGGTTCGACGGTTTGCTTTACGTTTTTGATAGTTTGATCAAACTTGTCCATATAACTCCTTTCTTAAATCTTCTTTAGCTCTATGTAGCCAGGTGCGAATAGTCCCAACCGGGCGTTCCATAATTACGGCAATCTCTTCATAATTAAAGTCATCCCAGTAATAGAGGGCAATGACTTGTTGATACATGACGGGTAGGGTCTGAATCGAACTTCTAACAGCATCCCGGGTAAAGAGTTTATCGGTTGCCTCCTCGGGTAAGGGCTTATCATCTGGAATAAGTTCTTCAACATCGTCAAAGTCAGTTGTTCGTTTAGTTTGCTTGAGATGCCGATAGGCAATATTATCGGCGATCTTATATAGCCAGGTTGAGAAGGCGTATGTGTCGTTATACTGCGACAACTTGTTATAGGCGCGGATAAAAGCCTCCTGGGCGACATCTTCAGCTGCCTGCTGGTCATGGATCAAGTTATAAAGGTGCACAACTAATCCTTTGTGATAGCGCTCCACTAAAAAGCGGAACTGGTCTTGTTCTCCACTCAGTACTTCGGATATGATGGCTTTTTCCTGGGCGTCTATCATGCTATGGGTGGTTTGCTCTCATTATATGCACGTTGCAGTAAGAAAGTTTCATATTTATATTGTAATCTTACCAAGGCTTAATCTAAAAAATTGTATCAAGAGCCAATTTACGCTATAATCACCTCTGTTTTAGGCGACTAGTTTAGTAGTAAAATAAAACAGTCACTAGCTTATATGGCGGACGTAGCTCAGTCGGTAGAGCGTCGGGTTGTGGTCCCGAATGTCGTGGGTTCAATCCCCATCGTTCGCCCCATTTATTAACTACCAAAAGAGGGAAATAATAGTGTTTAAAAAAGTTATTAGTTTTATTCGACATTATTATTTATTTGTAATAGCTTCACTGGCGCTAGTAGCTGGTATAGTACTTTATTTTACTGGCTTCCACTTGGCGAGTCATTGGGTACTTGGTAGTGTAGCTATTATAGGTGTCGTTCCGTTAATTTGGGGTATGTGGCAGGATTTTCAAAGCGGCCATTATGGCATAGATATTCTGGCAGCCACAGCCATCATTACTTCTGTAATAATGCATCAATACTGGGCTGGAATTGTAATCGTTATCATGCTTACTGGCGGCGAAGCCCTAGAAGATTATGCTGAGAATCGGGCAAAGACAGAACTCGATGCCCTACTTAATATTGCTCCAAAAATGGCTCATCTTATTCGTAAAGGCCAAACAACTGATATTCCAATATCTGAGGTAAAAGTTTCCGACACATTAATTATTAAACCGGGTGAGGTCGTACCGGTAGACGCTGTTATTATTGAGGGATCAGCTAACTTTGACGAGGCTAATCTTACCGGCGAGAGTTTGCCTCAGTCTAAAACTGCAGGCGATCAAGTTCTTAGTGGTTCAGTCAATATTGACGGCGCTATAACTGTAAAAGCCCTGCATATTGCTGCCGAAAGCCAGTACGAACAAATTATTAAACTTGTCCGCTCAGCAAGTAATAGTCAAACACCCTTTGTCAGGTTAGCTGATCGCTACAGTGTACCTTTTACAGTCATTGCTTTTGGTATCGCTATCGCCAGCTGGGCAGTCAGTGGGCAATCGATTCGCTTTCTGGAAGTCCTAGTAGTGGCTACACCTTGTCCGTTAATCTTAGCTGCGCCTATTGCCGTTATCTCAGGCATGAGCCGAGCCGCTAAACACGGGATTATAGTTAAGAACGGCGGTGCTCTGGAGCGATTAGCTGAATCCACGACCATCGCTTTTGATAAAACCGGTACTCTAACCAAAGGTAACCTTGTTGTCGATAAAGTCCGAAGCTTCAACGACTATAGTGAAAAAGATATATTAAGCTATGCTGCGTCACTGGAAAAAAACTCTAATCACGTTCTCGCGCAAGCTATTACGTCAGCTGCTGTTGCCCAGACTTTAAAGATTCCTAAAGCCAAGAATATCCGAGAAGAAGCCGGTAGGGGACTATTATCAATGGTTCAAGGTAAGCAGATTCTAGTCGGACGGCAATCTTTTTTAGAAGAATCTAATATTGTTTTACCTAAATCTGTCACTAAACTGGCCGCTACATCGACTTTTGTAGCTATAAACGGTGAGTTGGCAGGAGTAATTAGCTTTAAAGATGAAGTAAGACCAGAGTCTAAAAAGATGCTGGATGCACTCAGAAAGATAGGTGTCAAACATATTCTAATGGTAACTGGCGATAATTTTGCGGCCGCTAAAGCTATTGCTGCCAAACTTGGCATTACAGATATTAATGCCGAGGCACTTCCTTCAGACAAACTTTTAGCCATTAGTCGGATTGCTGATAAACCAGTTGTTTTTGTCGGCGATGGAGTCAATGATGCTCCAGTACTAACAGCAGCGGATGTCGGTATCGCCTTAGGCGCTAAGGGCGAAACGGCAGCTAGCCAATCGGCTGATATCGTAATAATGCTTGATGATATTAATAAAGTTGCTAAAGCTTTCTATATCGCCAGGAGAACATTCTCGGTTGCTAAACAGAGCATTTTAGTCGGCATTGCTATGAGTATCATCCTGATGTTCATTTACTCAACCGGTCACTTTTCGCCGCTCTCAGGCGCCATTATCCAAGAGTTAATAGATGTTGTAGTTATCTTTAATGCTCTTAGGGCCCATACCCGTGGCCGTCTTGAAAAAGTTACAGTCGATTAAGAATTAAACTGATAAGTATTGGAACAATCAGATTATCTGCTCCGTCTATACCTATTGCTTCTAGTCCTGTAGCGACCGCTGGCAGCCATATAAGGATTGTCCAGCTAGCACCGGTATGACTAACCAGTAGATACCAGACTAGAATTAAAAGGGAGGACAGGTAGAAGACAGCTGAGCCAAGAAAGCTCTTGTTTTGCCCCAGTATCTTATAAGCGGTTTTCTTACCCCATGAGGCACCGAATATTGCCGCTAAGCCATCAGCAAGGCTCATATGTAGTATGGCGGCTGCAAAGATAAGTCTATCATTGGCTATAATCGCTACTACTAGTATGCTAAGAGCAAACAGAAGATCTCCGAACGAAGTTCTACTAACGGAGTTAATTGAATCAAAAACATGGAATATTCTAGAAACTAAAATGACTAAAAATAAAGCTACAGCGATTGCTTCAATCTGATCCCAACTCAGAAACCATGGAGTAAAGGCCGCTACGGTCCCACCGCTTATATGAATAAATTTTCTAGTAATTTCTGGCGGATACTTTTTTCTGCGGGAAAGATACTCAACTGCGCTCAAGAAAACTACGCTTAGGAGTAATATCAAAAAGACTTCTATCATGATTAGTATTGTAGCTTATGTCGCCTGAGCTATTAAATCGCTAGATTAACAACGGTCTTAGAAAGTTAGGAGATTCCTGGATATCGAAACTTAGATACGATTAATGAACCAGACCGCAGCCTTTTCTGGCCAAGGTTTTTTAAAGCGCTCTGGTCTTTCTGTTGGAACCCAATTATTTATCTCATCAATTAGCTCTCCGACATCCTCTGCTTCGAGTTCAACTTCAACCCCATTGGAATCTCGAAGGTATCTGGCTCCAGGTGCACAGGAATTCGTATTATCAATTATTAAACTACCTTCATTTACATAATCATGGAAATATTCACGGTCATTGATTGAGGGTATAAATTTCCATATTCGTGGGGTGACGCTTGACCAGTCT
This sequence comes from uncultured Candidatus Saccharibacteria bacterium, assembly GCA_963706245.1. Classification (GTDB taxonomy): domain Bacteria; phylum Patescibacteriota; class Saccharimonadia; order Saccharimonadales; family UBA4665; genus BOG-1338. Next base: position 48,545 of record OY970151.1, read on the forward strand.
TGGTTCTCTGGCATAGATTTTCGTAATTTTTTTGATAAATTAATTATCTCTCCGGTCTCTGACTGAAGCCACAACACCATATCATCATAACCTCCGGCTGTTTCCGGAATTTCAACAAAATCGGCGCAACTTTGCATCTTATTTGCAGCTACCTGATATAAGTTTTTAACGAGGTCAGGATACTCGGGTGACGGCATCGAAAACTGCTCTTTGGACAGATTAGACATAATGTAATATTACAATATAAACTGTGTTTAGTCAATTTTACTCTATCAATGAACGTGGTCGGGGTGAGAGGACTCGAACCTCCGGCCTCCGCGTCCCAAACGCGGCGCGCTAGCCAACTGCGCCACACCCCGATGATGTGATATAACTCTGGTCATTATAACCTAATCCTTTCAAAAAACCCAAATATATGATATTACTAGCTTTTATTTAGAACTTATGCTATAATTACCACCAATATATGAAATATGCATCAATATTTTTTACTATATTGCTGATTTGGTTTGCTGTGATTTTGATGGCTTTAACGCGGTCAAATTCCAACCAAATTTTTCAGCTATATTTAGCAGTTATAGTATCAACCTTAGCGCTCTTTCTGATTGGCTTTTCTCGGAGGTAGATCATGGCTCAGGCTAAGATAAGAGAGAACTCTTCTATTGCTGCTATTAAGCGTCACCGAACGGCTACTTTAGCGTCGCTTGGTACTAAAGCCTATTACCTAAACCGCAGAGGTAAAGACGCTGAAATGTACTCACTTATCTGCGATACCATGGTTGAACTTGGCGGTATTTACGTAAAATTCCTTCAAGGAGTACTGCTACAGAGTCAAGCTATGCGCAAATGGCGCAGCAACGATAGACTGAAGATCTTTGAAAACCTCGATCACGAGCTGATTGATGTTGTGGCTATACTGCGTAAAGAGTTATCACCGGCCAAATTAGCCCAAATAACATCTATTCAACCCGAACCTTTTGCGGCCGGTAGCTTCGGCCAAGTCTATTTTGGTCAGCATATTAGCGGTAAACCAATAATTATTAAAGTTCTTCGACCAATGGTTCAGGATTTACTGAAATATGACCTGAGACTACTGGGAATTTTTAGCCGTGGAATGGTTAATAAGATGGCTTCAAATATTGATATTGACCTAAATCAGGCTATTAAAGACTTTAGAATAGCTACTCTCCAAGAAACTGATTATGTGGCTGAAGCTAACTTCGCCCATGATCTTTATGAGGCCTACAAAGATCATAAGACACTTGTGATTCCTGAAACTTTTCTAGATCTTTGCACCAATAACATTATTGTCCAGGAATATATCGACGGTTTATCTGTTGCTCAAGTTCTAAGGTTTAAAGAGCAGGGCGTTGATCCCAAAAAGTATGTCATGGAAGCCCTTGGCTCAGATCTCGATATTCAACTTGAAGTCTTAGGCACAGAGTTACTAGATGGTATTTTTAATCTTAGCCATATTCAGGGTGATCCACACCCAGGTAATGTTCGATTACTTACAGGTAACAGAGTAGGATTAATTGATTTTGGTATTGCTGCACCAGTACCAGATAATCAGGCTGCTTTCTTTGGTATTATTCAGGCCTGGCACAAGCTCTACACTGATGATTTTGATGTCACGACTCTATTCGAACAATTTATGCGCTTCTTTGTAAGTGATTTATATAAGGCCCTAAAGCGCATGGGCACTTTTAATCGACGCAATAACCCTGATGCCTCACCACAGGACGACTCTAACTACACTCGTGCACTCGGTAAAATGGCCCAAGATACGCTAGCCAAACAAGTTGGCGCCAAAGATATCAAACCACTTCTAGAAGATGGCCGAGTTTTACAAATCATGAACCAAATGATCAATAAAAATAACCGTTTCGGACTAGTAATGAAATTAGAAGCCTCGGAGACCCTGCGGGCTGCCCAGACCTATATAACGCTCGTCGAATCTTTGGAACGACGTGCCACTGTCCTACCTAAGGTCTTTGGAACTGTTGTTAAGCGAGTAACACAGGAACACCCCGAACTAGTTCGTGAGGATGACGACGAGTTATCTGTTGCTCAATCTGTAGACATTATCTCTAAGTGGTTAGAGCGTATCGCTACTCGCGATCCAGCACTATTTAGACAACTGGTCAGGAAGATTAGAGTTGGCAACGGACAGTTTGATACAATACCTGCATATAATAGACGATCAAAGATTAAGGTTTAGAAGGAGATCATATGTTAAAAGAAATAATGCTATTCATTAAATATCCCTATACCGCCGGAGTAATTGCAATTATCTGGTTAGGTAGTGCGATCTTAATGGCAATCAATAAGGGCCTACCAAGTATCCACATTGTTGCTATTAACATGGTTGTCAGCGTTATTATCGCCGGTTTTGGTTTTACCGGTAAAAGCGAACCATAAGATTATCTTCTAAAGACTAGCTAGAACTTCGTGGATAGACTCGACGGATAACGCTTTATTGCTACGCGGGTCAATCTCGACTAGCAGGGCATTAAACTGCATACGACCAGTCATTTCCAGTTGATTACGAGTCTGTTTGCCATCACGCCAGCGGGGGATAATATCACCATATTTAACTCCTAGGGAAGAATCTAAACTACCGCACATACCAACATCAGTAATATGAGCTGTGCCACCAGGTAGAATATCGGCATCGGCTGTTTGGGTATGCCAATGATCACCAATTACGGCGCTAACCTTGCCGTCTAAGTAGTGTCCGATAACAAACTTCTCACTGGAGAAATCGCCGTGGAAATTAACAATGATTGCAGCTTTAGATTTAGACTTTTCAGATTGTAAAATATTATCAATAGTCTGTAGTGGATTATTGACTGGCTTATCTGCATCCCGACCAACAATTTGACCGAGTAAGCTAATAATGAGCACCGGCCCATCATGGCTCTCGACATACTTATACCCGAGCCCCGGCGTCTTTGCCGGATAATTGGCCGGTCGGATAATTGGTGACATCGGATCAGCCATAGCCTCATGGATTTCTTTTAAGAAAAGCGAGTGATTACCACCGCTGCAAAAATCAATTCCCATGGACTGAACCCGCTCAAAATCAGCAAGTGAAATGCCTCGCCCAGCTGTAGTATTCTCAGCTTGGGCAATAACTAGATCTATATGGCGCTTTTTTTTCAAGTCGGGGAGGAGTCTTTCAATAACCTCTAACCCTGGCTCACCCATTATGTCGCCGATATAGAGAACCTTCATTATTACCTACAATCAATTATTATTTAGCGAACTCAACAGCCCGAGTTTCACGAATGACGTTAACTTTAATAGTACCAGGGTACTGCATACTTGATTCAATCTTAGTAGCAATATCACGAGCCAGTTTAATGGCAGTTAAATCGTCAACTTGCTGGGGAACGACAAAGACTCGGACTTCGCGGCCAGCACTAATGGCGTAGGCTTTTTCGATACCACTGAATCCTAGGGCCACGTTCTCAAGATCACGCATACGCTCAACAAAGTTCTCAGCACTAATATTACGGGCACCGGGACGGGAAGCACTCATGGCATCAACTACCCGGATAATTAAAGCTTCAACACTGGTTGCTTCAACATCATCATGATGTTGTTCAGCAGCCAGGGCGACTTCTTCAGGCGCGCCATATTTACGCAGCATCTCGCCGCTAATATGATGATGCTTACCTTCAATCTTATGAGTCAGAGCTTTACCAAGGTCATGGACTAGGGCTGCATACTTAGCTGTTTTAACATCAGCTCCAACTTCTTCGGCGATCATGCCGGCTAAGTGGGCCATTTCTGTTGAATGCTTTAAAACATTCTGCCCATAACTGGTTCGATATTTTAATTCACCCAAAAGATGAAGAACTTCTTTTGGTATACCAATAATACCAACTTCGCGGGCAGCATCTTCGCCGGCATGGATGACATCTTTTTCGACATTGGCCTGAGCCTTTTCAACAACCTCTTCAATTCGCCCAGGATGAATTCGTCCATCCTTAATTAGCATCTCCAGAGCCTGACGGGCAACTTCACGTCGCACCGGGTCGAAACTCGATAAGACAATATAGCCGGGAGTATCGTCAACCATAATATCAACACCCGTAGCTCGTTGTAGGGCCTGAATGTTGCGACCTTCTTTGCCGATAATTCTACCCTTCATTTCCTCGTCTTCTAATTTAACCGACGTTATAGTTCGCTCGGCTGTAACCTCTGACGACATGCGCTCCATAGCTGAGGTAATAATTAAAGCTGCTTGGTCTTCAGCTTGGTCTTTAGCTTCATTTTGTAACTTAGAAATTAAGCCAGTTAGATCCTCACGGATATCACGCTCAGTCATTTGCATGAGTTTGCTAGCAGCATCGCTCTTGGTTAACTTAGCAATCTTCTCAAGCTTGTCTTGTTGCTTCTTACGGATCTCACGGATTTCTTCTTTTAGAGATTCGACTTCAGCTTCTGAACCACGTAATCGCTCAGATCGTTTATCAATATCGTCTAATTTCTTGTCTAAGCTTTCTTCGCGCTGGACTAATCGGCCCTCTAAGTCCTTAAACTCTTTGCGGCGATTTTGTTCTTCTTTCCTAGTTTCATCGAGAATTTTGTTAGCTTCTTCTTTAGCCTCGTCAGTAATCTTGCTGGCCTCTTTTTTAGCTTTTTCAAGTTCTTTTTTAGCTTGCTCGGCAGCGGCTCCGCCGCGTTTTCGGTTAATTGCTTCATTGGTTCCAAAGCCGGCACCTAAGCCAACTACAGCCAATACTATGGCAAGAATAAACATGTCAGTCCTTTCTATATAGCAGAATTCTTAGGTAACAATCGCTATCACATCTCTAGTCACCGTCGGAAAATCTGATTATCGAATTTAAATTAAATGGTATAAATCTACAGTTGAATCACCCCCAAAAAACAAGTAATTCATTTTTAATTATACGACGCTAATTGAAGCTTTGGCAAACAATCTATTTTTTTGGCATGGTTATGTGAGGTGCTGAGCCATAGTGTGGCATAACCATTTGATCATTCTGGCCACTCAGTAGTTTTTTAATACCAGTCTTTTCCCAGTCTTTACCACGGGAACCAACAATTGGAGCATCTAGTCCGTAGGCTAGAGCATTCCCAACGCTTAGACCAATACGTAGTCCCGTAAAGCTCCCGGGACCTTCAAAACAAACAAGACCAGAAATATCTGCCCAATCTTTGCCATGATTTTTTAAAAGTCCCTCAATTTTTATATGGATGCTGTCAGCTAGACTACGATCAGCCAACCATTCTTCTACTCCAAGCAGCGCGTCATCGATAAATAAACCAAGCCTAGCCTCAGGCGCATCGCTGCGAATAGTTAAAATTAGCATTTTATAGACCCTCAACTAAATACTGTAGTGACTCAGGGTAGGTGAGCTGTAGTTCTCTAGCAGTTTCACCTCTAACTTTAAAAACTATACTAAGGCGTGTTTCTGGCAAGACATGTTTAATGATATCTGCCCATTCAACGACTACGACAATTTCGGGTTTTCCGAGAAATTCAACCAAACTATTCTCAGTTAAACCAGCCTGGTCTAAGCGATAAAAATCAAAATGAATTAGCTGTAATTTTTTACCCTGGTATTCATTACTTATTGTGAACGAGGGACTAGAGACATGATCGGCAGATTCAATACCACGAGCTAAACCTCGAACGAAAGTAGTTTTACCACCTCCGAGATCAGCCACTAGTTCGATAACCTCTGAACCCTTTAGTCTCGAGGCTATCTGCTGAGCCAGAGCTTCAGTTTGCTCGTCACTGCTACTTTGTATGACTTTGGACATATTACTACTCATTGCTAAAAGATATAGTAGCTGGATTATGTCCCTAGCTGCAAGTTAGCATTGCTTCTGGCTTTAGCGTTATACTTGAGTAGTTATGTTACAGCTGAGCGCCAGACTATATAATTGCCCAATCCTTAGCCTTCGCACCGGTGGGGTAATAGCTACTGCCACCGATCCAATAATTAACCCCAACAACCTTAAGATTGAAGGTTTTTACTGCCAAGATCGTTTTGATAAGAAAGCGTCTTTAGTATTACTCTACCAAGATATCCGCGAAGTTATTCCCCAGGGTATCGTAGTTAACGACCACGAAGTCTTAGCCCAATTAGAGGATATTATTAGACTAAAGGATCTTATAAACTTGCATTTTACGCTGCTCGGTAAGCCGGTAATTACTGAGAGTAAGTCCAGAGTTGGTAAAGTTAATGATTTTGCCGTAGAAATTGAGACAATGTTTATTCAAAAATTATATGTAGCTCAGGCGCTTAGAAAGAGCATATCAACAAGCGCACTATCAGTCGACAGAAATCAAATAATTGAGATCACTGACCGTAAAATAATTATTAACGACCTGACTCAAACTAGCCCAGTTGGTGCGACAGCCGTCGCCTAGCTATCCTCCAGAACCCGCTTAATATCTTCGTAGCTAAAACCTTGCCTAGATAAATATCCCATTAGTTTTTGATTATCACGGTAGCTAGTTTGTTGGCGTTTTTTGGCAATTAAAGTTTTTAAAACTTCAACTTCGCTACTATCATCCTGCTCTAGGGTTTCTTTAATAATCTCATTGCCGACATGTTTTTGCCGGAGCTCTTGTACTAAGCGTCGTTTACTGACAGGTTTTAATAGTCGGCGATTTTCTACCCAGGAGCGGGCAAAATTCTGATCATCGATAAATCCAAGATCCCCTAGTCGTCCTAAAATAACTTGGCTTTGATCCTCGCTAATATTTTTACGCTTTAAATACTGTTCCATCTCCCACTGACTATGGTTTCTAATAGCCGCATAGCGCAGGGCCCGATTAAATGAGTTATCGTCACTCGAGAGTTGCTTATATTTTTTTAGATCAGCCTCACTCAGTTCCATACCAGCTACAAGATGCTGTTCAAGTAGCATTGATTCACTGACAGCAAAAGCGTAGCGGCCATCACAGTATATAGAATAGCGATTACGGATTTTTTGCTGAGGCCGAATAGCAGTTATTTTCATTTTCTAAAAACTAAAGACAGCAGATTACTGCTTTTCTTGTTCGGCGACTGCAGCTAGGACGGATTTAATAACTTCGTCCATAACTTTGGGATTTTCTTTAAGGTAGGCTTTAGCCGCTTCTCGGCCTTGACCGATTTTCTCACCTTTATAGCTAAACCAGGCACCGGCTTTTTCAACGACGTTATGAGTAGTAGCCAGGTCAATAACATCTCCCGGTACACTAATGCCCTCATCATACATAATATCGAATTCAGCTTGCCTGAACGGCGGTGCGACCTTATTCTTAACAACCTTAACTCTGGTTCGGTTACCAACAACAACGTCACCGGCCTTTATTTGGCCAATTCGGCGAATATCCATTCTCACTGACGAATAAAACTTTAGAGCGTTACCGCCAGTTGTGGTCTCAGGGTTACCAAACATCACACCAATTTTCATGCGAATTTGGTTGATAAAGATCACTGTTCCTTTAGACCGGCTGATTACAGCTGTTAGTTTACGCAAAGCTTGGCTCATTAGTCGAGCTTGTAAACCAGGCAGGGAATCACCCATATCTCCCTCAATCTCAGCTCTCGGTACTAAAGCGGCTACTGAATCAACAACAATTAAATCAACGGCATTAGAGCGCACCAGGGTTTCAGTGATCTCTAGAGCCTGTTCTCCGTTATCTGGCTGAGATAACAGCAGGTTGTCGATATCTACCCCAATACGCTTAGCGTAACCCGGGTCAAGGGCATGCTCAGCGTCAATGAAAGCGGCAGTTCCACCGGCTCGTTGAACGGCGGCAATAGCATGTAGGGTTAGGGTAGTCTTACCAGAGCTCTCCGGTCCATAAATTTCAATAACTCGGCCTTTGGGTAAACCACCACCCAGAGCAATATCAAGCGAGATAGAGCCACTTGGAATAGTCTCAACATCACCAACATGAGTTTCGCCGAGCTTCATAATTGAGCCGACACCAAACTGCTTGGTGATTGTTTCTAGTGCTAGATCAAGGGCCTTAGATTTGCCCTCTTTTTGCTTTGAAGTATCTTTATCATTAGCCACAGCGGCACCCTCCTTGATTAATTTTCACCCCACTTCTTAACCCCTATTATAACAAAGCTTAGGCCTAGCTGTATAATAGCTAATATTATGGGTCGGGAATCAACATCAGCGGCTGTCAAACAAGTCCAAGACAGCATTAATCAGATTATTAGCTCGGCAATAAGTAGTGGCGTTAGGACGATTCATATTGAACCGAGCCGGGACTTTACACTGGTGCGTTTTAGAAGAGGTACCAAGCTTATGGTCGTTAATATGTTGCCAAGCGCTAGTGCCAAAGAATTTACCGCTCAACTTAAAAAATTAGCCAACCTGGACTTTCGTAAAACTACTATTCCACAGTATGGTCTAACGAAACTGGCTGTAGCTAAAAAACTCCACGAATTTCAAGTAGCCACACTGCCGGTTATCGGTGGCGAGAAGATCACGATTGAAATACTAAACGAGACAGCCAACAGTGAAACACTTAGTGGTATTGGTCTATGGGGTAATAGCTTAAAAAAGCTCCAACAAGCTTTGGCGAGTAACTATGGCCTGATTTTAATTACTTCACCCGGCCTAAAACCAGCCCAGGAGATGCTAGCAATTCTGATGCGGTCCGTCGCTAGCCGTGCACATCTACAGGCTTATATTGGTCCATTAATTAGTGGCCTACCAAACTCAGTTGATGTCCAAGAAACAGGCGATGTAGCCAAAAAATTAAAATTACTTACTCCTGGGAAATACGCTCTGATTGGTATTGGTTTAGTTGGCAGTAGTGCCTTGGCTCGCCAAATTAATGACGAAGTAATTAGAAAAAAGCATATTATGGCAGTTTTACCAGCTAGTAGTACTCTTGGCGCTTTGAGCTTCTGGCGACAAATGGTCAATGAGCCACTTAGTTTGCCGACAGTCGTAACTGAGCTTAGAGTTAGCGGCTTATGTCAGTCCTGTAAGCAGGACTATAAGTTGCCAATTATTGAACAGCTACAGTTAGCCGCAGCTTTCGGGGTTAGTGAACCAAGTATCATGAAAACTGTCCACGCTCTCGAAATAGCGGCATCTAAAGCCGGGGTCGGCGGCGAACAGGCGCCTAGCTCGACGTCTCAGGCAATTACCAAATTATGGCGCAGTAATCCTGATGGCTGTGAGACTTGTAATTACACTGGCTTTAATGAGGATATTGGCATCTTTGAAGTTTTAGAACCATCTGACAAATTAAATCAGGCTCTTAGTAATAAGGCTCCAAGGGCAGAACTTAGTGAAATTGCCCTAGACACTGGTCTTGTTGATCTAAAAACAGACGCTCTTATTAAAGCCTTACGGGGCCTAATTGATTTTAAAACCCTGATGCGAGTTACTACTACAGTAAACTAGCTTGATCGGTCTTAGTCTTTTGTTTAGTTTTTCCGAGATGCTTATAGGCTTTAGCAGTAACTTTACGGCCCCGGGGTGTGCGCTCCAATAAACCGATCTGTAGCAAATACGGCTCAATAAAATCCTCAATCGTCGTTCGCTCTTCACTAGTTAGAGCTGCTAGTGTTTCAACACCTACCGGTCCGCCGTTATAGTTATCAATAATTGCGGCCAGTACTAGCCGGTCAGCTGGATCAAGGCCCAAGCTATCAATTTCCAGTAAATCAAGCGCTTTATTACTAATACTACTGTCAATAATGCCATCACCATTAACGTCGGCAAAATCACGAGTTCTTTTTAACAATCGGTTAGCAATTCTGGGAGTTAATCGAGCTCTGGTAGCCAAAATAGCAGCCGCTGGCTTATCAATCTTTACTTTAATAATTCCAGCCGCTCTTAGAATAATTTTTTCTATCTCCTCAGGCGAGTAAAACTCTAAGCGGTGAATAAGTCCAAAGCGGTCGCGCAGGGGGGCGGCTAGAGCACCGGTTCTGGTAGTTGCTCCTATTAAGCTAAATTTTGGCAAATCTAGTCTAAGGCTTCTGGCACTAGGCCCTTTACCGAGCATGATATCAAGTTTAAAGTCTTCCATGGCGGAATAGAGAACTTCCTCAACTGAACGGTTTAAGCGATGAATTTCATCAATAAATAAGATGTCACCGTCACTTAAGTTGGTTAGAAGACTGGCTAGATCACCGGCTCGTTCAATTGCTGGACCTGAGGTTATCCGAATTTGCGCACCCATCTCGTTGGCAATAACGCTCGCCATTGTCGTTTTACCAAGCCCGGGTGGACCGTAAAGTAAAATATGATCAATTGGTTCACCGCGTTTTTTAGCAGCATCGATGGCTAATTTTATATTTTGCTTAAGCCGCTCTTGACCAATGTAGTTAGTAAAATCGTGGGGACGAAGAGTAACTTCTAGTTCCTTCTCCTCATCCGGCTCTATATTGGTATCGATAATTCTATCAATCACTGCTTGGTTATTATAACTAAAAAACAGATAAAAGTCGTATACTAGCTGTGCTTTAGGGCAAGGCGAAGTCGTTCCTCGGTTGGCAATTTATGATCAATATTTGAAAGCATAACACTGGCGTCAGCTATCGAGTAACCCAGCGCTACAAGTGCTGCTACCGCCTCGTCCTTAGATGATTCGGCTTCAGACATAAGTAGACCAGTGTTGGCAAGATCTGTACTGGCTAGGCCGACCTTGTCTTTTAGATCGACAATAATTCGCTCTGCAACTCTTTTGCCAACCCCTTGAGCCGCCTGGATATACTTAACATTGCCACTGGCGATAGCCGCTCTAACGGACGCTGGACTACCTATGCTCAGAACATTGATACCCATCCGGGGACCAACGCCGTTTACACCTAACAATTTTTCAAAGAGAACTTTAGTTTCAAGTTTGCTAAAACCAAAAAGGTCGTGAGATTGTTCCCTGATATGCTCATAGGTATAGAGCTTAACGCTTTGTCCGGTTTCAAGAGCCCGGAAATCCTCACTAGTAACAAATAAGCCGTAACCGACGCCACCGACATCAATAACCAGTACGTCACCGATTTTTTCAGCGATAGTCCCATGTAGTGTGGCAATCATTAAGCTATATTATGGCACAACTAATAAGACTTTATCTTCAAATAAATATTTCTATTTATGAGTCTGGTTCTAGCCGACTACTGGTCCGGGCGTGGAGCTGCTGTCACCATCCATAGCTGGTGGCGTCATAGGCTCAGATGGAGTCGAAGGTGGCATTACCGGCGCACTCATATCAGGTGCAGCTGGCGGTGCATAAGGGCTGGTTGGTTCAACCGGTGCTGTTGGCGCACTCATATCAGGCATAGCTGGAGTGGCTGGTTCCTCTGCTGCGGGTGGCATTACCGGCGCACTCATATCTGGTGCAGCTGGCGGTGCATAAGGGCTGGTTGGTTCAACCGGTGCCGTTGGCGCACTCATATCAGGCATAGCTGGAGTGGCTGGTTCTGCTGGGGCAGGGAAGCCAGTACTTGGAGCCGGCGCAGCTGATTGATCAGCGCTGTAGCTTGGCTGTGGGTTAAAACTTGTACTTGGATCTTGTGGATTGTCCTGAGGAGGCATATTTATATCCTTTTTTAGTTATATATATTTACTCTAGCATAAGCAGTGGTCTAGCCAAAATGCATTACACTGCTGTGATAGATAGCCGCAGCTAGCGCGTCGGCGCAATCATCAGGTTTTGGTACTTCGCCTAGCTTTAATATAACCCTTACCATTTCCTGCATTTGATGCTTGTCAGCTCGACCGTAGCCGGTAATTGCTTGTTTAATTTGGAGTGGCGTATATTCATAAATTGTTAGTCCGGCCTGTCGACCACAAAGCAGTACGACGCCGCGGGCCTGGGCGACGGTCATAGCGGTTGTAACGTTTTTGGCAAAAAATAATTTCTCAACAGCCATATGTTCAGGATGGGTGGTCGTAATAACATCAGTCAACTCATCAAAGATAGTTTGTAAGCGAACAGCATCATCTTCTTTCGCCAGGGTTCTAATAACGCCAGCATCTACTAATTGAACTTTTCCCCGACTGGCTTCAATTACTCCAAAACCCAAAATTCCGGTACCTGGATCGATACCTAGAATTCTCATGAGACAAGCTCGTCGGCAATGTCAAAATTAACATGGGTGTTAGTTACGTCATCAATGTCCTCCAAAGCTTCCATTAGGCGCATAATTTTGCCAGCAGTAGAGGGATCGGTAATTTCTACTGAATTATTAGGTACATAAGTTAACTCTGCTTCAGTTATATCTAGCTTAGCAGCGCGTAGGCCGTCACGGACTTTAGCTAAATCATTCAAACCGGTATAAATAACTGATTCACCGTCTTCTTCAACAACATCATTAGCTCCGGCATCCAAGGCTTGTAAAAGCACCTCATCGCCAGTTGAGTTAACTCTGATCATGCCGACATGGTCAAATTGAAAAGCCACAGCCCCTTTTTCGGCCAAATGGCCACCGTGCTTAGAAAAAGCTAGACGAATATCCGGGAATGTCCGATTTATATTATCGGTTGCCGCCTCCACTAATATAGCAACTCCACCCGGCCCATAGCCCTCGTATAAAACTTCTTGAATTTGTTCGCCACCAAGCTTGCCGCTACCACGGTCGATGCTACGCTGGATGTTAGCGTTAGGCATATTAGAGGCCTTGGCTCTATCTATAGCTAGACGCAAGCTAAAGTTTAATTCTGGGTCAGCTCCATTCCTTGCAGCGATGGCGATGGCGTTTCCAAGCTTGGTAAACTCAGCGCTACGAGCTGCATCCTTAGCGCCTTTTTCTCGTTTAATCGATGACCACTTTGAATGACCTGACATCAATATTCTCCTGGAAAATTTATAATATCTTATCTGTTATTGTACCAGAAAGGGCGCAGGTGACCAAGTCTACGGGGACAAAAGTAAAGACCATTCTATTGGGGGCTTCTTCAGCATTTGCCTGTAGATTAAAGACTAGAACATCTTTTAAAAAAGGATCTATATAATGAACGTATTCACTAGAGGCATCCGAAACGCTTTCCGAAACTCAATCCGAACGACATCAATTGTAGTTATTCTTGGTATTAGTATTGGCCTGAGTCTGACTATGTTACTAGCTAGGCAAGCCGTTCAGCAAAAAATTGCTGATGTTCAAAGCTCAGTCGGTAATACAATTAATATTTCCCCTGCCGGTTTCAGTGGCTTCAGTTCGGTTAATAATTCTCTGACTACTAGTGAGTTGTCTAAGGTTAGCGAACTGCCACATGTTACTGGGCTTACAGAAACCCTGACTGATAGACTTACAACTATAGGTTCCTCGACGCCATCGTTTGGGTTTGGCGGCCAATCATCGTCCTCTACTTCTACGGCTCAGACAAGCCTAACCTCGCCAGTGACTATAAATGTCGGTGGGTCGGGTGGTCCATCGTCACATTTCTTCGTATCCGGCGGTGGTAGTCTCCCAACTAATTTCACGCCACCAGTAACAATTACAGGAACTAATGATCCAACGATGTTAGACGGTACAACGCTCACAATAATTAGTGGAAAAGCTATATCAGCTACCGGCGACAATGACGTAGCTATGATTAGTAGATCAATGGCTAGCAAAAATAATCTTAATGTCGGCTCAACATTCACGGCTTACGGGACTACTTTGACAGTAAGCGCAGTCTTTACAGTTAGTGACGAAGCTGTTGCCGGTACGGTCGTAGTTTCACTACCGACTGAACAAAGTCTTAGTGGTCAAACTGGTGATGTAACTAGTGCCGTTGCTACAGTTGACTCACTGAGTAATCTAAGTTCAGTAACCTCAGCAATTAAGTCTAAACTCGGCACATCTACAGCTGATGTCACTAGTTCTCAGACTGAGGCTAATAATGCTATAGCTCCGCTTAATAGCGTTAAAAACATATCACTATTTAGTTTAATAGGTGCAGTTATTGCCGGAGCCTTAATTATTCTACTGGTTATGATCATGATTGTCCGTGAGAGACGTCGTGAAATTGGTGTCCTAAAAGCCATTGGGGGATCTAATGTCAAAATAATCTCGCAGTTTATAACTGAGGCTATTACCTTAACAATCCTTGGGGCTGTGATTGGCCTAATCATTGGTGTTATTGGTGGCACACCTGTAACAAAATTACTTGTCGACAATACTACCAATACTAGTACCTCAACTACTGTAACTAGAGGTGGGTTTGGCGGCGGAGCTGGAATTACCCGAACTGTCGGCGGGGGAGGCGGAGGAAGTTTCTTTGCCACCAGACTAGGCGGTAACAATGTGGTTAATGGCGTTAAAGACATTCAAGCGGCCGCTGGCTGGAGCTTACTACTATACGGTTTTGGATCAGCCATATTAATTGCCGTACTAGGCAGTACTTTTGCAGCCGGACTAATAGTCAAAATCAGACCAGCCGAAGTAATCAGGACGGAATAAGGAGAATCTATGTTAAAAGTCACAAATCTTACTAAGACATTTTCAACCGGTAGCGGTGCCGTAGTTGCCGTCAGTAAAGTTAATTTTAAGGTTCCAGATGGCTGCTTTGCTTCGATTATTGGTAGAAGCGGTAGTGGTAAAACAACGCTCCTTAGCCTACTCGGTGCTTTAGAAAAACCTAGCGACGGCAGTATTGAAGTCGATAACAAAGATGTCGCTAAATTAAGTGACCATGACCAAATAAAATATCGCTGTAATACAATTGGTTTTATCTTCCAGAGCTATAACTTAGTCCCAAACCTTACGGCGCTTGAGAATGTCATGCTACCAATGGAATTCGCTGGCCGACCAAAAGTCGAGCGGGCAAAAAGAGCTAAAGAATTATTAGAGCAAGTCGGTTTAACGCTCGATGAAATAGAGCGAAAGCCCGGTAGGTTAAGCGGTGGCCAACAACAACGAGTAGCGATTGCCCGTGCTCTGGCCAACAAACCAAAACTTATCCTAGCTGACGAGCCAACTGGCAACTTAGACAGTCAAACCGGAGATATGATCGTCAAGCTCCTTCATGGCCTGGCCAAAAGTGAGGACACAACAATTATTGCGGTCACACATGATCTTGGCATTTCTAAGTTAACCGATAAGACTTTCAAAATTGAAGATGGAGTATTAAAAGAGGTATAGCATGACGGGGGATAGCGATTTTCCTGAAGACTTAAGACCTTCAAAAAAGACGAGAGATAACATCTACAGTAAGATATTTCTCGTATTTTTAGCCTTCTTGTTAGTGGCGGGATTTAGTTTTTGGGGCGGGACTGCCTATCAAAAATCGCACAGCCGCGTTGGGGTGGCTAACGTGTCATCGATCTATGGAGGTGAGGCCGGTGGCAACTTCAGCGGCCACGCTAGATACGGTGGTTTTGGAACGGTTACAGCCATTAGTTCAACAACTATATCGGTTCAAGACTTTCGTAGTGGAACTGTTACTTCCTACGCTATAACGCCATCGACAGTTATCACCGATAACGGTACAACAGTTAGCTACAGCGATATTGCAAACGGCGACAGAGTAATCGTTATGGCCAGCAGTAGCTCGCCAACAGTAGCATCCACAATCAACGTTAATCCGAACTACGGTGGCCCAGGCGGTGCATCGCAGACTCAAGGTACCTCTGGAACTTAGTAATTTGCTAATGCTTAAGGGTAATCTTCAGCCGCAGATAGTATAGTTAGAAATGTAATTTACCACTATAAATATGGAGGGTAATTATGTCAAAACAGCATTTTCAAAATCAATTTGTCGAGCTTAGAAAAGATAAACTTCTTCGCCGTAAACGATTTTTAAAACACTATGAAGTTAAAATGCGCCTCAAGCAACTTTGGTACCGAAATCCCAAACATAGTCACTAGAACTTTAGTAGCCAGTGTATACTGATAAGTAAGACATGTTGTTGCTGCTAATTAGTTTTATCGCTGGTATATTAACGATTCTAGCGCCCTGCGTTTTACCGTTATTACCGGTAATTATCGGTGGATCAATCAGTGGAAAGACCAAGGAAAGAGCCCGCCCTTATATTATTGCTGGCTCGCTAGCAGGCTCAATTGTCGTTTTCACTCTCCTCCTAAAACTTAGCACTTTATTAATTAATCTCTCACCATCAGTTCTCGACTATATAGCCGGCGGTTTATTAGTTGCTCTTGGTCTGGTGTCAATTTTTCCAGAGCTTTGGGAAAAACTCATAATTGCTCTCAATTGGCAGGCGGCCTCACAGAGGTTTTTAGGTCGTGGTGAAAAAAATAAAGACAAATACATCGGCCCAATTCTCATCGGCGTTGCCCTTGGGCCGGTCTTTGCTAGCTGTAGCCCGACCTACGCTTTTATTTTAGCTTCAATTTTGCCGCATAGTTTTACTAGCGGTCTAATCTATCTAATAACTTATAGCATCGGCTTAGTGCTAGCCCTACTAGCTGTCTCGTTAATCGGCAAGAAGTTTATATCTCGTTTTTCTTGGGCTGTCGATACTCATAGCCTTTTTCGGAGAATTATCGGCATAATATTTGTACTTATCGGTATCGCTATAATCACCGGATCGGAGATTAAAATTGAAACCTGGGTGGCTAATCATTTGCCCTTTGATGAAACAAAAATTGAACAGGTTTTACTCGCCAAACAGAATAAAGAGTCGATAATTCATAAAATTAGTACCTCGATTTCCAACGAAAGTATTTTGAACGTTCAACCAACCCCAGCCCCCCAGTTTCAAGGATTAACCAATTGGATAAACTCGCCGCCGCTAGTCTTGTCGCAGTTAAAAGGCAAGGTAGTACTTGTCGATTTTTGGACTTACTCCTGTATTAACTGCATTAGATCAATCCCCTACGTCGAAAAATGGTATCAAACATACCAAGATAAAGGTTTAGTAGTGGTTGGGGTTAGCACTCCGGAATTTGCTTTTGAACACAATCCAACCAATGTTACGGCTGCAGTAAAAAGAGATAATATAACTTATCCGGTGGCTCTTGATAACAACTACGACACCTGGAATGCTTATGATAATGATTCCTGGCCGGCCGATTACTTGATAGATAAATCTGGTAATATTCGCTACGTTAGCCTGGGGGAAGGTGATTACAGTACTACTGAAAAGGCCATTCAGATACTTCTCGGTATCAGCCAACCCCTAAAAACGCCAACTTCAGTTGTACCAATAGCCTCTGATCAAAGCCCAGAAACATACTTTGGCACTAACCGGACTCAGGACTATATCGGTTCACCGGCTCTGGCTGATGGCACCGCGACCTTTAGCCCTTATAAATCGCTTGCTCAAAATCAATGGACACTCAGCGGTAGTTGGCAGATTGATCCGGAATATATAACTAGCCAGTCAGCCACTTCAACACTAACTTTCAACTTTGTGGCTAAAAATGTTTACGTAGTTGCTGGTAGTGCCAACAATCAAAGCGAAACGGTCGGGGTAAGTATCCCGGGGGTTGGAGCGAATCAGTATGGTGTTGATGTCTCGACTGGCAAAATGGTAGTTAGCGGTTCGAGACTTTATAACATCGTCTCACTCCACCAACTCGGTAATACAACAGTTACATTAACCGTTCCTCAGGGAGTATCTCTTTATACTTTCACTTTTGGTAGTTAATTAAATAAATTTCATTCAAGAACCATGATGCTACAATATTTATATTAATAATAGGAGTTACTTCTATGAGTGTCCATTTCTCAGTAATTGGAATAATTCTTGCAGTTATATCTGCAATAGTTGTAGGTATGGTCTGGTACAGCCCTGGTGTCTTTGGAAAACAGTGGATGAAGATAATTGGCTTAAGTGATGCACAGATGAAGAAAGGCATGGCTAAGATTATGCCGGGAGTAATAATAGTTGCTCTAATAACCGCCTATGTACTGTCGATATTCATTGCCTACACACACGGCTATCTTGGTGGTAGTTGGCTAAAAGCCGGTTTCGTTAGTTCATTACTTGCTTGGATTGGTTTTTCTGTAACAACAATTTTTGCACATGGACTTTTTGAACCAAGAGACAAAAAAGTTCTATACATCAACGCCGGTAACCGTTTAGTAACTCTTGTTGCTATGGGTCTGATCCTCGGCGCCTTCATGAAGTAGTTGGTGTTTTTAGTTTTCACTGCCAAATTAATTTATCATCACCAAATTGTATACTAATACCATGGATACTTTTGTGGCATTACTGAGAGGTATAAATGTCGGTGGGCGTATTGTCAAAATGGCTGACCTTAAAGACTGTTTTGAAAAAGCCAACTTCTCAGATGTGGTTACAGTCCTCCAAAGCGGCAACGTTGTCTTTAAAAGCCATGAAGCTGATTTGGAAATTATTCGCCGTCAACTTGAGACGGCTGTTATTGCTAGATTCGACTATCCAGCTAAAATATTTATTTTTAATCAAAGCACGTTATCTTTGATACTAGATAAATATCCATTCTCGCTAACTGATGATAAATACCAAAACTACATAATTTTTCTTAGGCCGGGTCTGGTTGAGAGTTTATTGGTTGAAGGCAAAAATCTCGATCCTAGTGTCGAAGCAATTGCCGGTGGCAGAGATGTAGTTTATTGGAGGGTTCAAAAAGGAATGACTATCAAGAGCGCGTTTTCGCAAGTTCTGGTTAAACCTCAGTTCAAGGATTTTAATACGATCAGGAACATTAATACGCTTAGCCGTCTAGTTAACTAAATATTCGACAACCAAAACTCTTATGCCTGATATAATTGAAAGTGATCTTTAAACTAAGAGGTTATTTCTCGTGTATCCAAGAAATAAAGGGTGGGCTGGTAGTTTTGTTGTTTATCTTATCGCTATTGCCTGTGTCCTAACAATTCTTTTCGTATTAATCAGCAACATCTCTTCGTCCTCGATAAATTTTTCCCTGGGCTTTAATAAATACGCAGCTTTATCTTTCTTCTCAGTCCTTGTTGACCTAGCAGTTATTGCTCTCGTACTAATCAAAAAACGCTACTCTGTGATGACCAATTGGTTCTTGTTGTTCAATGGTGGCACTGTTATAAATGCTGCTGCAGAGGGCCTACAAAGATCAAGTATCCACCCGGCAGCCGCCCTATTTTGGCAAAACCTGTCTTTTGCCGGACTAGCGATTTTACCGATGTTCTTTTATATGTTCGTTATTGCGTTTACCTCTCATTATCAGAAGCAATTTATATTCTTAACCTCCGTTTTAGTACTATCTTGGGGCGTCTTCACCTTTTTAGCTGGTAACGGAGCATTCTTCTTACATTCTATGGCGCATATTCAACACACTCCGTGGGGGTATGTAAGTAGTGTAACCAGGCCGGAAGAGATTGTCCTAGATTGGTTCTTACTTTTTTATTTTCTTGGAACTGGCTTATTAATACAATTCTGGCGAACAACTAAAAATAAGTTAATTAAGCGGCAAACTATAATTTTTCTTATAGCTTTTATTGTTCCGCTCTTAGCCGCAATCGTTACCGTAGATATTATCCCGATATTTGCACCGAATACCGTTCCTTCACTATCAACCTTAGTTGGCGCATTCTCGGGGATACTTATCTACTTCGCCATATTTAAATATCACTTGCTTGAAATTGATCCACAGGCGCTTGCTCAAAATATACTTGATACCATGAGCCAGGCAGTTATAATCACTCGACCGGACATGTCCATAGAGTCTATCAACCAAGAGGCTGAAAGATTATTGGATATTAAGGCTGATTCTGTGACAACCCAAAAACTACAAAACTTTTTCTCGGCTCCCGCCTGGCAGCTGATTATCTCAAGCATTGGTGGTAGGGCGGAGAGTAAGACCGATCTATCCAGTAATAAGAACTACGTTAAAAGCAGTAAGGGTAAATTTACCCCCGTCCGTATTTCTGTCACTAACATTAAAAGTGCTGACGAACTTATGGCTAACATACTTGTTGTAACTGACATTTCTGAAATTAGTAGATCTTATGATGCTCTGCAGTCCAGCGCCGACAGAATCTATAAGCAGAATGATGACTTAAGAGAGTTAGAAGCTCGTCTCCGCGAGGAAAAAGCCAACGTTGAAAAAATAGTTGAATTTAGAACAAAAGCCTTGGTTGATGCTCAAAGTCGCCTAAAAGCTGCCGATCAATTGAAAACAGAGTTTATTATGCTTACCTCACACAATCTGCGTACACCTCTGGCGATTGCCAAAGGTTATGCTGAAATAATCACGAAGCAATATCCAGCTTCCGACGAAGAGAAGCCAATGTTAGAAGGTCTGACAAACGGGCTCAACAGATTAGGTAAAATTGTCGAAGATTTGCTTACGATTAGTTCTATTGAGTCTGGATCGGAAGTTGTCTTAAATGAAACTTCGTTTCAAAAACTTATTGAGCCGTTAGTTTTAGAAACCGCCGATTTAGCTCGTACTAGGAAGGATAAATTTATTGTGAATTTTCACGCTGGAGATGTAAAAATACGGGCCAATGTTGAGCGCCTTCAGGGAGCTCTTAGAAATGTTTTAAATAACGCCTGCAAGTTTACCGAAAACGGAACGGTTGAGTTAAGCACCAGCAGATCGGAAAACAGTTTGATCATCAGTATTTCAGATACTGGGATCGGTATTGATCCTAGTGAGATAGCAAAACTATTTACAAAATTCCACCGAGCGGCTAATGCCTTAAATGGTGGCTATGAGGGCAGAGGTATTGGGTTATATCTAACTAAGTTAATAATTCAAGAACATAGTGGCAAAATCAGCGTAGTCACACAGCCGAACCAAGGCGCAACATTTACCATTGAACTACCTTGCTACTAACAGTCGAAAAACACCTATCTTTCAAAGTTTATGGCAACTATACAACAATCTATTACTTGTAGATGTTAAAATGAAGTAATGTTCCCGTTCAATCAAGTTATTATTAGCTGCTGGATTATTTTTTGGCTATATTGGCTTATTTCGGCATTTGGATCGAAGAAAAATATCGGAACACCGATCAGACGTTTCATGGGCATACGCCTTAGTATTTTTGTTTTACTAGTAATACTATTTCGTTTTTTGAATGTTCAAAATTATTCATTCGATAACCGAGTTGTTTCTAGAAACGACATCATTTTATCTGTAGGTTTTATTATATTTATATCTGGTCTATTAATAGCAATATGGGCTAGAATATGCCTCGGCAAAAACTGGGGTATGCCTATGAGCTTAAAGCAAGACCCAGAACTAGTAACATCGGGGCCATACAAGTATATCCGTCACCCCATTTACACGGGAATATTGACTGCTCTACTTGGTTCCGCCATATCTAGTAGTATATTTTGGCTAATTATATTCGCTATTAGTGGAACGTATTTTATTTACAGCGCCGTTCAGGAAGAAAAGATTATGGGTACACAGTTCCCGAAAGTTTATCCGGATTATAAACGTCGGACTAAAATGTTAATTCCTTTTATTCTATGACTGTCGTTTTCGGTGATCGGTAAAGAAATAAACGATTGCGACGAATGGGTGAATAATTACCATCCCGACTATCCACCAGATTTTTGCCTTGTCGCTAATCTTTTTGTTTAGAGCAACATCAACAATCATCCATACTTCA
Organism: uncultured Candidatus Saccharibacteria bacterium; assembly: GCA_963706245.1. GTDB lineage: Bacteria > Patescibacteriota > Saccharimonadia > Saccharimonadales > UBA4665 > BOG-1338. Next base: position 70,031 of record OY970151.1, read on the forward strand.
AAAATAGCTATCAACAGTGCGACTATAACAAGAATCGGTAACCATAGACCCAAATGCCATACATGATGCCTTAACATGCAGATATTATATCACTCTGGTATCGGATTTATATTGGGAAGTTAACTTAGATAATATTTCTACTGAAGAAAATCACTATGATTTAATGCCAAAACGCTGTGCAGCCCGGAGGCGAGCCTTCGCTATTTCTTGTTCGCGGTTACGAGCATGGGCTTGGGTTATTAATGAGTCAAGAAGTTGCTTGCTGGCTTTTGCTATTTCATTTACGCCAAGGTTAAAGGCATTTTCATTTACTTTTGATGGTTCATGAAAACCCGATATCTTCCTAACAAACTGCAGAGCGGCTGCTTGAATTTCCTCATCAGTAGCTGGGGGATCAAAATTGTAGAGCGACTTAATATTACGGCACATAAGATACTCCTTGCCAGATTAACTATTCAATTATACGCTTCAAAATAGAAGTGGCTCATTTAGTGTTGGGTATTTGTTATAGCAACAGCATTAACTAAGATAAGTACTTCTAACAACTGAGATTAGTGAGATGAAGTTAGTTATAGTGTAAGATAAGATCAACTAAAGGGAGCTCTATATGTTAAAAGAATTTAAGCAATTTATTATGAAGGGTAACGTTGTTGACTTAGCTGTAGGGGTTGTAATCGGAGTGGCGTTTGGAGCTGTGGTTACAGGTTTCGTTAAAGACTTAATTACTCCACTAATTGGGGCGATAGGCGGGAAACCAGATTTCTCAGCACTAACCTTTACAATAAATCATAGTAAGTTTTTGTATGGTGATTTTATAAACTTAATTGTCGCTTTCCTTATAATGGCAGCCGTCATATTTTTCTTTGTAGTAAAGCCTCTCAATAAACTACAAGAGCGGGCTGCAAGAAACAAGACGCCAGAAGATCCAACAGAAAAGAAATGCCCAGAATGTTTGAGTGAAATACCAAAAGACGCTAAAAAATGCATGTACTGCACTTCTAAAGTCTAAATCTTAAGTTTAGGCCGTCAACAGGGAATTAAATGTGTAAAGATTCGTGGAGACTATAGGAAACTGTACCGCTATTTAGTACTACGATTTGGTTTGAGTAATGACATGGTTAGAATAACCAACACGGGGATACTTAAAATGCCAGTCAAATATTGAGCAAAGCTGGTAGATTCACCCGGCTTGAATACATCGTGAAAGAACAGGAAATCCACAAACAAGAAACCTAAAATAAGTACTACGTAGATTAGCTTTTTCATCTCTTTATTATAGCAAATACCAAAAATTATCAGATGTGCTTGCTTTCAGTAAATGGGCAGGCGAGACTTGTTATACTGCTTGGATGAGAAAATACATTCTCGGTATTGCTGTAGCAGCCATTTTTCTGGCATATAGTACTGTGCTACGTCACCAACATTCAGAACCTGTTATAGTACCATCTACTCTTGGGCAGAATAATTCAAGCGGCACAAATTCGTCTAGCTCCACTCAGGCAACTAATAGCACTTCGACAACAAAGAGCACACCAACAACCAGCTCTACTACGACAACTAACAGTACCCCGAGCTCACAGTACAAAGATGGAACCTATACGGGTAGTGTTGCAAACGCCTACTATGGTAATGTCCAAGTTCGAGCAATCATTACAAATGGGAAAATAACAACTATAGATTTCTTACAATCCCCTGCCGAGAATCCTAATTCCATATACGTTAATCAACAAGCTGATCCATATTTAAAACAAGAAGCTATCCAGGCGCAGAGTTCGAAAGTAAGTATAATTACCGGAGCTACATTTACTAGCCAAGCATTTACCCAGTCGCTAGCTAATGCGCTGAGCCAGGCTATACAAAACTAATGAAGCAGACAGAACTTATTATGGGCATGCCTATAACCGTGGAAATTGTAGATAGGGACGCTAAAAAGCATTTTGTGGATATATTCAATTATTTTAAGGAAGTTGACGCAAAATATAGTACCTATAAAAGTGACAGTGAAATATCACAAATCAACAGAGGACTACCGAAATCAAAATGGAGTGCAGAGATGAAAAGAGTATTAGATCTTTGCGAGCAGACTAAAAAGGATACCAAAGGTTACTTTAATATTATGCACAACGGCAAACAAGACCCATCAGGTTTAGTTAAAGGCTGGGCTATAAATAATGCGGCGGATATGCTACGGACAAGAAAAGTCGACAACTTTTATATTGAAGCTGGTGGCGACATACAGGTTAGTGGACACAGTAATGACAAAGAACCATGGACTATCGGTATAAGAAATCCATTTAATATAGATGAAGTCATTAAGGCAATATCAGTTAGTTCCGAGGGAGTTGCGACTTCAGGGACATACATCCGCGGGCAGCATATCTATAATCCCTTTAAACCCGAGGCAAAGCTCCACCAAGTAAGGAGTTTAACAGTAATTGGGCCGAACATTTATGAGGCAGACCGCTTCGCCACAGCAGCTTTTGCCATGGGGCTTGAGGGAATAGATTTCATCAAGTCCGTTCAAGGTTTAGAAGCCTATATGATTACGGATAACAAAATGGCTACCTATACCAGTGGTTTCGAAAGGTATGTAGTAAATGCTTAGCTTCGTAGATAGACAGCTGAACCGCATCACAATGTATAAGCTGTTGTTTTATTATCTTATAGCTTTACTAGTTATAGCTTTCGGTCTAAGTTTTGCGGGAGTTCTGCACTTTGGAGCAGCGTCAATCGCCACATCAGCCATCATCTTATTAGTTACTTGTTGGGTAGTAAATAAAGTATTTGCCGAAATATTTCATGCACCAATAAACGTCGAATCAGTATACATAACAGCTCTGATTCTTGCTCTTATCATTCCCCCAACAACCGACGGTAATGTTGCTGAACGTATAACATTCCTTCTAGCGGCAGCCGGGCTAGCAATGGCTTCTAAGTACATTTTGACCATTAACAAGAAACACATCTTTAACCCGGCTGCAATAGCCGTAGCATTAACCGCTCTAGGTCCACGCCAAAGCGCAGACTGGTGGATCGGCACATCTGTGATGTTGCCGTATGTTCTGGCAGGTGGCGTTCTATTAGTTCGAAAAATACGTCGTGGGCGCATGGTCTCTATATTTTTTATCTCAACAATCGCTGCAACTATTATTTATAGTTTATTTGCGAAACAGGATGTATTTACGGCCGTAAGTCAAACCCTAACGACTTCAGCGATGTTCTTCTTGGGTTTTGTGATGTTAACCGAACCACTAACCACTCCACCTACTGCTAAAAAACAAACATGGTATGCCATTTTAACCGGTGCCATATTCCCGCCGCAATTCCATATATTGAGTCTCTACTCTACCCCAGAACTAGTACTAGTAGCAGGGAATATATTCTCTTATATCATTAGTCCAAAAGCTAAGTTATTTCCAACGTTGGAGCAAAAACTACGCATTACACCAGACTCTGCAGATTTTATTTTCAAAACGAATAGAAAAAATTTTGCTTATGAGCCGGGGCAATATATGGAATGGACACTGCCGCACGAAAAGACCGACAGTCGAGGCAATCGTCGTTATTTTACTCTAGCGTCCTCACCGACAGAAGAGGACGTAAGAATTGGCGTGAAGTTCTACGGTACGAGCAGTAGCTATAAAGACGCCCTAATGCATATGAGCAGGGAAACTCCAATCGTCGCATCTCAAGTTGCAGGAGACTTTGTATTGCCAAAAGACTCTCGAGTAAAGCTGGTATTTATAGCTGGCGGTATCGGTGTAACGCCCTATAGAAGTATGGTGAAATACTTACTTGACACTAAAGAGAACCGAACAATAACTATGCTTTATTCAGCCAGAACAATTAATGATTTTGCCTATAAAGATATTTTTGAACAGGCTAGACATGAGCTTAGTATGAATACTCTGTATGTTGTGACTGATGAAGCGGTAGAAGCTCCTAATAAATACATGCGCACTGAACGTATTAATACTGAAATGATAAAAAGGGAAGTGTCTGATTACCAAGATAGATTATTTTATATATCCGGAACTCAATCGATGGTAAAAGCTATACAGGGTATGTTAAAAGATATTGGAGTCCCCAGTCACCATGTCAAAATTGACTATTTCTCTGGGTATTCATGATGCAGGGCTAATAGTGGAGGGGTACTCCACAAGCTGTCGTAGCGTACATTATAAATAAGTATCGATAAAGTCTCTCTGCTCGGAATGCATCTCTGCTGGCAGTGATTTAAACCAATTATAGCTTTTGGCCTCGTTATTAAGTTTTATTTTATTGGAAAATTCTGTAACTAAGAACGCTATGCCTACTGGGCTATCTAGGCCGTTATCAAAATGGCTTGGATAATCTATATAGCCTAGTAATTTTGTCTTAGTAACAACAATTCCTAACTCTCTTTTTGCAATTCTTTTTACCGCATCGGTTAACTTTTCACCAAACCGAACCGTACCTCCCGGTAAGTGCCATAGATTTTTACAGGGTTCGATATCTCGCAAAGTTAATAAAACACCATTTTCATTTCTGATAATAATTTCAACAGTTAAGCGTGGGACTTTTTTATAAATTTCCCAGAATTCGTCATGAGCAAGCTGACCCTTATCTACCATTAGTAATAATTATACTGCTATATATTGATATACACACTGCCGAAAGGAATTTTGCTTTAACAGCTCCTTCAACATTGGCCCGATCCTCTCCGTCCAAGACTACTGGAAGGCTGTTATGCGTACTGTCGGACTGGAATAAGAGTTATTAATGTAGCTTTTCACCTTTATTTAGCATATCTATAAATTTCTCTATCCTGGCTTTTCTAATTTCAGGTTTTTTAGAAGTCTGAATGCGCCAACAGAATCCATAGACATTGGCCCTATTAAGCGTTTCAAAAAATTGCTTAGCTTTCGGATTTTCGTTTAATGCATTCTGAAAATCCTCAGGTACCGAACTAGTCCCGGACGAGTCGTAGGCGGCATTCCATCTGCCGTCCTGTTTCGCTTGAGATATGACTTTCAAGCCAGCAGGCTGCATTTTACCAGACTTAATAAGCATGTCAGTGCTGGAAACATTTACTTTTGACCAGATGCTTTTCGGCCCCCTGGGAGTAAATTTTTGCTTATAGTAATCACTATCGTATCTTTGTATCTGACTGTCAATCCAGCCGTAGCACAGTGCTTCCTCTAACGCTTCAGCGTAAGTTACCGACGTTTTGATCGATGATTTTTTAGCGATTTTGAGCCATACCCCACGAGCCTGTTCGTGATTCTCATTAAGCCAATCGTGCCAGTGTCCTTGCGTGCTAAATAGCAAAACCGGCAGTTCATTGAAAATTTCCATGAACAAAGCATAGCAATAAAAAACTCCGCAGAATAGAGGAGTTTAGGCTAAGCATTATAGAAGGCCGTCGTAGAATTAAGGGTAACAAAAATTAAGTACACTGTTATAAAGTACCTACCTAAGCAAGAAAAAACCGATACCTATCGACTAGTCTTACGATCTGTAGTGAATTTTCTAATACCCGAAGCTAATACTACAATGCTAGATATAGCTACAACGTAACTACTATAAGTCTCAAATAAATTAATCGAGCCTGGTGTACCGAAGCCTGTATCAGGATCAACCGCACTAATAACAAAAGTTAAAGTTGCCGTGTTACATATACCGTTGTCTAAGGTTGAACAGACTTTGTAAGTTAGCGTATCATCCCCGGTATAGTCTGCGGCTGGGCTATATTTTATTATGCCCTGATTTACAGATGCTGTGCCGTGACTTGGGTCAATAGTAATAGCCAGAGTAGAGCTGTCAGGGTCTCCACTTATGTTGTTAAGGACGTTCGTTGATACACTATGATTAATGCTAGTTGTGACAGTTTGATTAGATATTCCAGGCTTGGCTGGTAGTATTAATTCGCCTATTTGGTTGGCGTGATTCTCACCGAACCATATATTCCCATCTGCACCGACGGTTATTGACGAAGGATGAGCATCTGAAGTGGGAGTTGGATATTCTGCAATCATCGACCCGGTAGTACTAATTTCACCAATATTACTGGGTGTTGGATCTAACGTGTTAGTCTCGGTGAACCATAGATTGCCATTGGGGCCTGTGACTATATCTCCAGGAGCTGAGTTTGGTGATGTAGTTGGATACTCTGTAATTATTCCAGAAGTAGTTATCTTACCAATATTGCCAGCTTCAAGTTCACTAAACCATAGGTTACCGTCAGGCCCGGGAGTAATTGCAAGGGGCTCAGCATTCAATGTTGGTAGCGGATACTCTGTTACTACGCCCGTAGGAGTCATTTTAGCAATATTGTTATTACCACCCTCTGTAAACCATAAGTTCCCGTCAGAGCCATATGCAATTCCCTCAGGATAACTATTAGGAGAAGTTATCGGGTACTCTGCGACCATGCTTCCTGAAGCATTCATCTCACCTATATTATTGCCAGACCATTCAGTAAACCATAAGTTCCCATCAGGCCCAACAACAATAGCCGTTGGTTGGGAATAAAGTGTTGTTACAGGATATTCAGTTATTACGCCACTAGGTGTAATTTTAGCAATATTACTAGCTCCGTCTTCCGTAAACCACATGTCTCCGCCAGGCCCCGATATTATCTGCACCGGATATGAATTGGGGGTGGGAGTTGGGAACTCGGTTATAGTGCCATTTGGCGTAACTCTACCGATTTGGCTTTGATTTTCCTCGGTGAACCAGATATTACCATCAGGCCCCGCAGTAATAGAGGTTATACCTGCATATGGCGTCGGAACTGGATACTCGTTAATTTGCGGGGTTGCACTCACCACCCTGGGGCTAAAACTTAGCAGACAGAGTAGGCACGGCAGCACTGAGCAAATAAGAATTCGAATTTTTTGCATTTATACCTCTTTATTCAAGACTTATACTGCCTATTATTATGTAAGCTTAAGAGAAAAGCAAAGATTACCTTACTTTTATCAATTACATAGCCCGGTACTGCTGGGATATAAACGTAATCATATTGGAAAGCCCTCGTGCATGCTGGTGCGTCTAATCTTCTAAGACTTGAGGATGTAAAGTCTTCCCAAGCACTACTGCGACCCTGGACTTAAAATCTTCTAGAGATTCTCCTCCATCGGTTCGATCTCTATATAAAACTTCGAGGCCTTTCTCATCATCAAAATGATAGACTGCAACTGTATCTTCCGTTAAGTCATCAGGTGTTTCAAAAGTACTATCAGGGAATACTGAACTGTTGTCTCGAGGTATAGCACCGCATTCTGGCCAGGAAGATCCTCTACCATAGTTGCTTAGCGGTAATCCCCAATGAAATGAACTATCGAGTATAGATTCCAGAGACCTTAACGCAGAGGATTTTTCTGGTTCTTCGGTGATCTCTGCGCTAGGAGTTTCCATGCTCATAATGACAATTATATACTACAAATATTTATGCGAGGCTGTTTATGCTTGGAGGGCCGTGTGCCATGCTGTTGCAACTGAAATAAAAGTAAGTAAGAGTACTTATTTATGTAGCTTATAGGTAAGCAAAACGTTTCCGGACTTAAAAGTTCGTTCGTTCGTCAATTCAAGTTTTAATAGTGTGGTGATACCGGAAAAGAGCGTCTTACCACGTCCGAGCACTACTGGATTGACCATTATCCTAATTTCATCAAGAAGACCTTCTTTTATTAGGCTAAGGCACAAATTGGAACTTCCTAATACAGCAATATCTTTGCCAGGTTTTTCCTTGGCGTCTTCGAATAACCGTAGAAATATCGCCATTGTGGAGTTCGGTATTATTCCACTCAGCCTTTTTAAGTGTGCGCGAAAATACAATTTTATCTAAAGAATTCATCCTTTTAGCAGTGTTCGGTGCAGCAGTTATACCAATCTCCGTAGGCCAAAAGTTTGCCATCATCTGATATGTTCTTGCCCCAAAAACTAATGTGCTTGATTCATCTAGCTGTTTGTCAGCAAAAACATTAAACTCGGAATCGACGTTATGCCAGCTTAAATCGTGTTCTGATCCCTCAAAGAACCCGTCAAGACTTACCATCATGAACAGATATACTTTTCTCATAGATCAAGCATATCAAATAAAAAACTCCTAATGAACAGGAATTTAAGCATAACCTATATGGAGGGCCAGGAGGGACTTGAACCCACGACACCCTGCTTAAGAGGCAGGTGCTCTAACCAGCTGAGCTACTGGCCCAAAACCATGACAAGACTTTAGCAAATTACCTCTGTTTTTACAAGACTGTAGAATCTTTGTTTATTTTATTGCATAGTGATAGCATAAGTACAAAGGAGATAATAATGTTACAAAATATCGCGTCAGGTTACTTAAGCTCTTATAGCACTAATGGGTCAACTGGGATTTCGGGCGGCCTAATAGCGGCTTATTTTATTTTCATCTTCATTGTTGCAGTTTTTTATATTGTTTGTCTTTGGAAAGTGTTTGTTAAAGCAGGAAGACCAGGCTGGGCTGCCATAATTCCAATATATAACGGTTGGGTATTTTTTGAGATATCTGGTAAACCAGGTTGGTGGGTATTATTTGGGTTTCTTGGCTTCATACCAATTATTGGCTCAATCCCAGTAATTGTCTTAGGGCTAATCGCAGCAATGGAGCTTGCAAAACGATTTGGTAAAGATACCGTCTTTGGCGTGGTGCTTTTGTGGTTATTTAGTTTCATAGGATTGCCAATCTTAGCTTTTGGCGACGCTAAGTATACATCTACACCAAAGCCGACCGCCCCAACTACCTCGGCACCAGCAGCAACAACCGTGCAATAGAATACTGGTTCTTAACTTTGAACAACCTCTGTTACAATTAGCTCTGTGAAGATATTAAATGGCTTAGAACTCGCTGGTTTTATTAAAGAACGTCAGGCGCATGATGTGCGTAGTTTGCGCCAGTCAAAAAACATCCACCCAAAACTTGCCATAATACAGTGCAAAGATGATCCAGTTATCAATACCTACGTCCGACTAAAGAAAAAATATGGGGCTGATATATTAGTTGATGTCGATACCTATCAGATTCCGCAAGCCGAGGTACCAGCATTAATTGATCAACTAAATAATGACCCATCTGTGCACGGCATAATTGTCCAGTTACCCATAGAAGATGTTTCTAAAACTGACGAGATTATTAATCTGGTTGCACCAGAGAAAGACGTAGATTCTTTAGGTAGCAGGGCGACCTTCGACCCGGCAACACCAATGGCAATTATGTGGCTACTAGCTGGATATAATATCGATCTACAAGGAAAAAAGATTTTACTGATCGGTAAGGGTAAATTAGTTGGCGCTCCGTTAGAGAAAATTTTATTAAAATCTGGCTATGATGTCGAAGTAGTAGACAGAGGAGCTAAGGATTTATCTAAGCATACCGTTGATGCTGATATTATTATTACTGCTACCGGAAGTCCAGCGATCCTTTATTCCGATACAATTAAACAGGGTGCCGTGGTAGTAGATGCTGGCGTTGCTAGTGAGTCTGGTAAAACTGTCGGTGATCTGGCTGATGATGTTTACGAGAGAGAAGATCTGACTATAACACCTAAAAAAGGTGGCGTTGGGCCCCTAACAGTCTGTGCTTTATTCGAGAATGTCATTCGGGCAGCTAGTTTAGCTAGCTGATATAAGGTTGTAAATATCATCTGGCATCGAGTGTGGGCTAAGAGATTTGTAGCTATAATCATCGGGTAGATCAAATTTATAACTATTAAGTTCAGGATATGTACTTGTCGCTAATCGCATTGCAGCTCTGGATTCTTTTATCTCACCGACACACTCTAGTGGTTTATCTCCCTCAATTCCAAGCAGCTGTCTGTAGGTTTGTTGTAGACTTGGATCAAGTAGTAAATTCTTGCCCCTAAATAAATCCTCAAGCTGTTCTCGATCCACGAAGGGTGTTAATGCTAAAAATACAAAGGCGCATTTAGGACATGTTCCGTCCCAAAAAATATGATCACTGTCGTTAGTAAAAGCTCTGTTGCAAGAGCTAAATACATCGTGATATTTTTCAAAACCGGTAGTTGAAAAAAGTTCCGCAATAGCTACCTCGCTAAGTGGTCTAAGGCAAGAATAATACTCAATATTATTGCCAACAGTTGCATGCAGATAATCCTGATAATCCTTCTCGAATTCTAATGACTTAGAATACTGATGGTTTATCGCTACACCACGATAATTAAGCGTTGGCTCATTAGCTGAGCTTTCATTGGACACTACGACTGCTTTTTTGCCTGACAATACGGCAACGACAGTACCGACAGTTGCGATAATGGCCGATATTGGGACGTGACCATTTAATGCGTTTTGTTTATTGATCTCAAGCAACTTTCTATCCCAAGTTCGCTCCACCCAGTAGTGAGGCAACCCGATTCTCTCAACAAGGGGACTAAGCTGTGGCCTATGACCAACACTCCAAGTAGAGATGTTATCCAATGACTTTCTAAGCAGCTCAACACTTACTAGCGAATCCTTCCCGCCGCCAATGCCAATAAGTAAACCACTGTTGTTACTAACGCTAGTAATGGTTTCTAGGTTATCAACATTTGCCGGAAAATCTATCTTTGTATTAGGGTCGAGATCATTTGTGTAAAAAAATTCGCCTAAGCCTTTTTGATAAGTTTTTCCAAAGAAATCCGCAGCTTTTTTATCAAGCTGACCTTTATTAATCTGGATAGTGTTGGTCGGATAGGCCTTAAAGTAGGAAACACCGGCCATAAAGAATAACGCTTGAATAGATCGTTCGAGTAGCTGACCGATCAAACTCTACAAAATCAAAATCAAAAAAATACTCTTCAGTGAAGCTTAGGCTACCGTCGAAACTATATTTTAGACTAAGCCGCTTAGATTCTTGGTTAAAATCATAATCCTCGAAGATAAATGATTGGTAGTTCATAAACTGTTAACCACTTCTTTATAGAGTAAGCCTCTTTCTTCAAAGTCCTTGAACATATCAAAACTTGGGAAGCCTGGTGACAACACGATAGCATCTCCAGGCAAAGCTAGTTTCTGAGCATCTGTGACAATTTCATTAATGTTATGAGCTGAGCTAATAACAAAGTTGCTGAAACCTACGTTTTTGAAACTTTCAGATACACGCATAGGCACTTGCTCCAATCAGCAGCACACCCCGAATGTTGTCGCTATTCGCAAGAACATTTTTTGAAAAATCCTCAAGTGGTAATTGGCGATCAAAACCACCAACTATCATGACTTTCTTTTGCGGTATTGCTTCGATTGCTGCAACAGTGGCGTCGGGTGCGGAGGCAAATGAGTCGTTATAATATGTAATACCGTTTACTTCTCTAAGATATTCAATACGATGTGGTAAACCAACGAAATTCGTTAAAAACTCCCCAATAACACCCGCATCCTGAGTTATTTGCCAGACAGCCGTAACAGCCGCACAGACATTCTGCCAGTTATGTTTTCCGAGTAGCTTTAAGTCTGAAGTTTTGCAAATAGTAATTCCAGCAATTTGTATCTCATTATTCTCGACTAAAGCCCCGGGCTTATCGAAGTAAGGTATTTTTTGAGCGGGGCTGACACTAACGACATCTAACGATGTCTTATTGAGTGCATAGTAGATTGCTATATCGTTCTCTTTTTGATGAATGAATAGTTGTTTTTTTGCTGTGATATATTCGTCCATATCATTATGCCAATCTAGATGTTCAGGAACAACCATAAGACATACTCCTATATGAGCGGCGTACTTGAGGTCAATTAATTGGAAGTTAGCAAGTTCCAGTACAACATAATCGTCTTTAGTAATGTTATTTGAGAGTAAGTCGAGTGGAGGGGTACCAATATTGCCACCAAGATGAACGCGCTTACCACTTGCTTCTAGCATTTTGGCGACCAAGGTACTAGTTGTACCTTTTCCTTTGGTTCCTGTGACAGCAATTATGTTTGCAGTCGGGCAGACTTTAAAAAATTCATTCGTGTTAGTGGTAACCTTATCTAGTATTTCTTCACCATTTACCGCGACTATATCCCTAGGATGTAATTTAGGTGAACGGACGATCAGATCAAAATTGCTTAAATTATCTAAATAGTGCTCCCCATATTGAAGCTGGACTCCGTCTGGTGGGTTATCAAGTTCCGCTTGATCACAAATAGTGATCTCGTTATCGTCGCGCCAATACTCATAAGACGAGAGACCTTGTTTTCCATAGCCAACAATGGCAATTTTCATAACCTTAATTGTAACAGGTTATTTATCCAGAATATCCTTACCGAATACTGTGGATAAACACTGGTCAAAATCTATAAAATATGCTATGATCCAAGTAACGAGCATGACTGACCGCTCTAAAAAATAAAGATCTCTTAAATCCCTCGCTTTCAAAGACGAGGGATTTTATTTTCTAATCTGTTATGGTAGACTTCGACAGTCATTTACTTGTCATTTATGGTCCCATCGTCTAACGGTTAGGACACCAGGTTTTCATCCTGGCAATAGGAGTTCGATTCTCCTTGGGGTCACCATTTTTGGAACGTTTTTATCTCTGTTAATCTGAATTGGCACTCCTGTGGTTGCTATAATAAAATTATGATAAACGCAATCATTCAACATGGTATGCCGAGCAAGGACGAATACTTTGACCCTAAACAACCAAGCGCTAGCAATGCTCAATGGGTACCGTGGCTTCAAAAGCAGCTAACCGTTCATGGCATAAAAGCAGATACTCCTGAAGCTCCACTAGCATTTCATCCTGAGTACGACTTATGGGTTAAAGAAGCTGAAAGATTTGAGATTACCCCGGAAACATTGCTAATTGGGCACAGTTGTGGAGGAGGTTTCTGGGTTCGCTATTTAAGCGAACATCCTGAAATATTTGTAGACAAAGTAGTTTTAGTAGCACCTTGGCTTAATCTGTCACATGAAGAAGATATAACATTCTTTGATTTTCGGATTGATCCAGGGATTGTTGCAAGAGCTAATAAGTTTGTGGTTCTCGCTTCAGATAATGATGATCCAGAAGTAACTAACTCAGTTAATTTTCTAAGAGAAAAAATACCAGAATCAAAGTTCGTGGACTTTCATAATTATGGTCATTTCTGTATTAGAGACATGGGTACGGATGCATTCCCAGAGTTATTAAAAGAATTATTATGATTCGAAAAGAAATAGAAGATAAATATAAAAATCTTGGGATGGAGACTGAATATGGGTTTGATGAGCCTAATAAGGTCTATGAACCCCATAGGCATGAGAAAACTTATTTATTTACCCTTAGTGGAAATTTATTACTAAGATTAGATGAAAGCGATTGGCAAGACCTGCGGCAAGGGAGCGAGGCTGTTATCGGCGATGATCAACTCCACGAAGCTAAGGTTGGTGCAGAAGGATGGGAATACGTGGCTGGATGGCATCCCGAAGTAGAAAGTTAAGCTTTAATAACTCTTTCCACTGTTCTATCTCCAGCCATAAGACGTTCCACCACGTTTGCCCCAGGGTCACCATAATTCTTATGCTTGCAATAATGTAACTAACATAATATTCTTTAAGCTTCATAAATAAGATTATCAATTATAAAAAATGACTGATCTAGATATAGTCCGCGGGTATGTCCCCGAAATTAACAAAAGCGGCTCTCAATTTGGTGGAGAAGCTCCGCTTAATGTAGGTTGGCTACGGTTAGCGGAACTGGTGGCAAATGACGAAGAGCAGATAGAGCCCAAAATCCAACTACCATATAGTAATGTACCTATAGGTGTTGAAGAAACAAGAGATGCCTGGGACTTTGAAGATTCGGGATTTAGAGGTGAGACGCCTATTGAATTTGTTGGCATTATAGCTTTAAAAAATAGCGTCGTAAGGGTTGAAGGTATCCACTATCGCTCAGGTGCACGGCATGGGCTCGCCAAGGTGATGAAAGCGTCACAGTATGACATAGATCGTTATGGGATAGTTCTCGATATCGCAGAGTCAACCAACAGAAGAAGCGCAAACCCTAGACCTAATAACACGAGAAAATCTACGATAGCGCGTCTTTTATTCCCGAGAAATTAATAGACATTCTATTCCTTGACTAAAAAACTCGAGCATATTAATATTAAACCAAATGGTTAAATATAATACTCAGCTTGATTTAGTCTTTAGTTCATTGGCCGATCCTACGCGTCGTGACATCTTTCAACGAGTCACTGGTAGCGAGCAAACAATTAGTGAAATCGCTGAGCATTATAAAATGAGTTTTGCCGCGGTCTCGAAACATTTAAAAATATTAGAAAAAGCTAAATTGATAACTAAACGAAAAAACGGCAGGCAGCAATTAGTTATAGCCCAACCAAGCACGCTTAAGAGTATTGAGGACTACTTAAATCAACATGAAGCATTATGGAATAAGCGCTTTGATGTTTTGGAACAGTTATTAAATAAGAAGGAGATGAAATGAGTGAGGACATAAAGCAACTAAATATAGAAAGACTAATTAATGCTCCTATAGAGCAAGTTTTTAAGGCTTGGACAGAACCTGAACTTCTGTCCAAATGGTGGGGACCGGAAGGTGTTACCATCCCAACCTGTGAAGTTGACCTGACTCCAGGTGGGAAAATCTATATTGTGATGTTAGCCGGCGATGAATTAGGTGAGTTAGCCGGCAATGAATGGCCAATGACAGGCACCTTTGAAGAAATTTCGCCACCTTCGAAACTGGTCTATACTTCAAGTGCAGTAATAGACGGTAAACCAATACTTGATACCCGTAATACGCTTACACTAGAAAGCCAGGGTAGCAAAACAAAAATGAGCCTGAATATAGTAGTGACAAGAACAACCCCTGAAGCTGCTGGCCCACTATCTGGAATGGAAATGGGCTGGAACCAGTCAGTTGATAAACTCGTTAAGTGGTTTGAAGATTAATCTTTAGCTCGCACAAGTCTAGGGTATAATGAAGACAATATCCATAAGGAGGCTATATGGGACGGAAAATAGTTCACTTTGAGATTACGGCAGATGATGTTGAAAGAGCAAAAAAATTTTATGAAGTTTTTGGTTGGACTACTACAAAAACTGAAATCCCAGGAGTTGATTATTGGCTGGTTGATACCGGCGCAAAAGATGGCGGCCTAAATGGCGCAATTATGCCACGGGCTTATAAGTCCCAACCAGTTATTAACTGGATAGAAGTCGATAATTTAGATGAGATGATCGAAAAAGTTAAAACTGCTGGCGGTAAGATTGTCGGTGAAAGACAAAAAGTTCCTGGTATTGGCGACACTATATATGCGACTGATACTGAGGGTAATATCTTGGGGATGCTTCAACCCATGACTATGTCCTAAAACTATAAGTTAATATGCAACCGAGTAAAAACCAACAACCTCAACAAAAAACTCCAGGTCAGATTCTTCGGGCTCCTGCTCAAGCGGAAATTACACCAAGTATAAAACGACGCCGGACATTTAGAGATAGTGGCAATCTTATCGCGCTTGTCGTAGTAACAGTTGCAGCGTGCTGGTTAATCCTAACCTATATAGTTGGTTTTACGTCAGTGAATGGTATATCGATGCAACCAACCCTTCAAACAGGCAATATATTGTTAGTCTGGAAGCTACCACAAACCTGGGCTAAGATTACTCGTAACCAATATATACCCAAAAGAAGTAACGTTGTTATTGTTGAAGATACCAATGGTTCTGGGGAGTATTTCGTTAAACGAGTTATTGGCTTACCTGGTGAGCGGATCTCTATAGCTAATGGTAGCGTTACTGTCTTTAGTAGCAAATACCCCAAAGGTTTTGATCCCGATAGCGCACTGTATGGAAAAATACTACTACCTACAAGCGGCAGCTTTAGTGGGCAAGTTGGAGCTGGGCAAATATTTGTGATGGGTGATAATAGGGCAGCTGGTGCTTCAATTGACTCTCGTTCATCACTTGGAAATATTCCCTCAGGTAATATAGTCGGTCAAGTAGTCCTAAGAATTTATCCGTTCGATAAAATAAAAGCTTTTTAGCCAACTACCGGGGGATTATTATCATGATCATTGGAATGGTTGATCATATCTGACGCCTCATATTCATCAATACCGTGATCAATTTTAAACTCGTGACGCTTATAGATAATTCTCAGTAGCCAAATAATCAGACAGATTACTATTACAATGAGCACTAAAACTAAGGCGAAAATAAATTTATTTTGCGAGCGATAAAAATCACTCCTAAGCCTCAGACTACCGCTCCAATCAACACCATTATTAATAGTTTGATTAATATTAATTTTTTCTTTGTTTACAAAGTTTACTTGGATGAAAACGGAGTGAGTTCCGCCAGGCAAATAATCTCGGTTAATTGGTTTTAATTGGGTAGATGCGTATAAGAAAGTACCATCGGCATAATAATTAATACTACTGAACCTGACGTCGGTTATTGATTTGGCCTCATAGACAGCAATTTGGTCGGTAGTATTAGACAATAGAATTGGCTGTAAGTAACCTAAGTCTCCTTGATAATTAAGGTTGCAGGTGACAACCGGTGTACAAATATCTGGATTGGGGACCACCAGTAGATCTACAACTGCGGCATATGGTTCGGCGTTAAGGCCCTGGCCCTCGATCATAATATTAGTAATTGGGCTCGAGCTATTGCCGATAAATATCCAGCGCGCACTTGAGATTTTAGAAGCTCCGAGCAGTTGACAACTGTTAGCTGAGATTGTCTCTGAATATAGATAAACAATACTCGAGCCATCACCAGACGGTAGGCGGGCATAGATATTACCACTTATTGGTTGAGACAGGCTGTCGTAGTAATTCGACGAACCAGTGGAACAAGGCGTGCTTGCTCCAACAATATTATGGTTAGTTAAAGCGGCTACTTTAATTGGTAGAATACTTAATAGACCAAAGATTAGGCTCAGACCTTGCAACGATACTAGTGATAAAAATTTTTTGTTATTTCGGAACATACTTTGATATCTATAATGAATTATTTTTAACTACCATTTAAGTAAAACATAAGAAATATAAAAACTACACCGCTATCTTTATGATATCTTGCAAAAGGTCTCCATTGTAGTTATGCTTTTATGTATGGACTTCAAGAGGGACGTAACACCTCCCACTACTGATTCAGGACAGCCTCATTCTAGACCGGCTCCGGTTCCATTTGATGACATGATGGGCTCATTACCGCCTACTAGGCCGATGTTCCAAGCCCCAGAGCAAAGACCCGAGCCAATGCCCCAGGCGCCCGTGCCGACACCAGCACCGCTGGATGATATTATGGGTTCGCTACCGCCAACAAGACCACTTAATTACGTACCGCAGGAACCAACTCAGACCCCTGTAAATATGTCACCAGCTACCCAGAAAAAGGCAAAAAAAGGCCTAGGCTTTTTAAGAAATAGATGGGTATTACCCTCCATTATTGGAGTTGTTGCAGTGATCGCGATTATCTTGGCCGGCTACTTAAGCTACTCCCATGAGCATAAACAGGTTGTAGGTCTAGACAACCAAGTCGTTATATTTAATAAACACATTAGTGATCAGCAGGGGGAGATTACTCTCCTGGAGGAAACAGTACCAACACTAACTCCATCAGCTACTTCCTATGAAGGTTGGACGAACTATACTCTAAAATATGAAAAACTCTCATTCATGTATCCGAAGACTTGGAAGTTAGTTGATACATCAGCCAATGGCTCAGATAACGTTAGTATTACAAGTCTAAACAATTTTGTAATTACTATTAACAGTGGCGTAACAGTCTCCAACCCAGCAACTCCTGTAAAAGTAATCGGTATTACACCTGTTGATTTTGCCGGTAAGTTTGCCTATTTTGATCTCGCCTCAACGGCTAACGATGGACTGGTAGAAGAAGCCACGCTGTCTAAAAGTCCAACTAATGCGCTCGACGATTTTCCTTCAAAAGCTGTTGGTAGTGGATCCGGGGCAACCAATTTTAGTCTAACTGCCGCTTACAGTAGCTCAGGAGACAATACCGGTGAGAGTGAAAGTCTAATAAACGCCACTAAAGACGCTAGCTTTCAAACAGCAGAATTACTCATTGATTCGATGTCTTATTAGTTGATCTTCTGCAATATTAATTATAGGCATAAGCACGAAGTACAATATAATATATACTATCAGTGCAGAGCTAGATGCTTAGCATGACTTATAAGGTGGGTATGTTCAGTAAAAAAACCGTCAAAGATATTAACTTAGACAATAAGCGGATATTGCTTAGCGTTGACTATAATGTTCCAGGGGACAGCAAAGGTACTGTCACCAGTGATATCAGAATTAAAGCTTCTCTACCGACAATAAACTATCTATTAGAACACAAGTGCGCAATTACAATAATTTCTCATCGTGGCCGACCAGAGGGTAAACCAAATCCTGAATTTTCTCTTGAAGCAGTAGCTCCAATTTTAAGCAAACTAGTCGGTAAACCAGTCCGTTTTGTCGATGAGTGCATTGGCGAAGAAGCCCAGATAGCCAAACAGCAGCTAAAGTCTGGCGAAATATTATTACTTGAAAACACACGTTTTCACCCCGAAGAAGAAAACGATGATGAAACTTTCGCTAAACAACTTGCCGAAAATGAAGACTTTTTTGTCCAAGAAGCATTCGGTAATGCTCATCGTAAGCACGCCTCAATGGATGCAGTAACTCATTTTCTACCAAGTGTAGCTGGCTTCTTATTTGAGCATGAAGTTGACACTATTACATCGGTTATGACGAAACCAGATCGACCATTAATGGCTATAATCGGTGGGGCTAAAATCGCCGATAAGATTGAGATATTAAATAAGTTTATTGAAATTGCCGACTTTATAGCTATTGGCGGTGCAATGGCCAATATTTTCCTCAAAGCTGAAGGCATAGACATTGCTAAAAGCATGGTTGAAAATGACGACTTACCACTTGCCAAGCAAATTCTAGCTAAGGCCAAAAAACGCGCTGAGAGTGGTAACTTTATTTTCTATTTACCGCAGGATTGTGTAGTTGCCTCCAAAATAGATAAGACGGCGCCAACCCGGATTGTCGATTGGTCAACAAACGTAGTAGCTGACATTGAAGCCTATCCGGCTCGTCCACCACGCACTAGCCAACAACTTAAAGATAGCGAGATGATTTTAGACATAGGGCCCTTTTCGGGAGCATTTATTGCCGGGGCCATGCAATTAACTGCCACAGTAGTTTGGAATGGCACCATGGGGGTCACTGAAACAGCGAGTCTTCAGGGGCCAATTGGGCCTTTTGCCCACGGCAGTGAACTAGTTATTGAAGCTATGCTTGGACAGTTTGGACATAAACCTTTTTCAGTAGTCGGTGGAGGTGATACGGCTGGTTATTTGGAGGAGCGTAAGCTTCAAGATGCTTTTAATCATGTTTCAACGGGTGGCGGAGCCTCATTAGAATTAATGGCTGGACGAAATCTACCAGGATTAAGCGCCTTAATGGATAAAGACAAGGGAGTACAATAAAACTACTGCCATGAACCGTAAAAAAATCATTGTTGGTAACTGGAAAATGCACCTTAATGTTCATGAGTCTAGTCTGTTATTGCACCAGCTTAACCAACACATCAAAGCTCACCGCAATATTGAGGTAGTTCTGGCTCCCAGCACTCTTAGCTTACAACCGCTTAGCCTGCAAATCGATCGTCGGAAATTCCGTTTAGCTGCCCAAAATGGTTATTACATAGATGAAGGAGCGTTCACCGGAGAAGTCAGTTTTAGCATGTTAAGAGATATTGTGCATTACGCTATTATTGGCCATTCTGAGAGACGGCTTTATTTTCATGAAGACCTACCGCTCGTTCGAGACAAAGTTGCGGCCGCTGTTCGTAACGAGATTACACCAATCCTGTGCATCGGTGAAACCAAGAAAGAATATGAAGCTCATGAAACGAAACGGGTTGTTCATGATCAGCTGACAACGGCTATTAATAACTTAACAGGAAGAGAAATTGAAAGTTTGGTTGTCGCTTATGAACCAGTTTGGGCGATCAGTAACGGCTCTAATTTTGCCAAGCATGTCATAGCTAAGCCAGATCAAGTCGCTGAAGTTGCTAGCTACATCCGTGAGATTATCGATGGACTATACGGTAATCAAGCTGCCCAGGCGGTTAGAATCCTCTACGGTGGCAGTTCAAACGCAGAAAATGCTTTTAGTTATCTTTCGATACCTGGCATTGACGGACTGCTACCAGGCGGCGCCAGTTTAAATTATTTAGAGTTTTCTGGCATAATAGCGGCAGCTGAAAGAGTCGAAGCCCAAGCCATGAAAGAAGCAATAAAATGAGCGATCCAGACGACAATTTACCACCTCAAACCAGTAAGTTCTTCGATATAATCCCGGCTAATAAAAGATCTAAGGCTTCGCCAACATCCAGACCGTTGATTGCAAATAATAATCCGGCGCAAACTGACTCGATGATTAATACCGATCAACAACCTGACCCAATAGAAGTTGCGCCAATAGAGCCGGATGAGCCGGAGCAAATTCCCGAAGCCGATAATCAATCAACCGAGGTTTTGGACGATAAAGAAATTAAAGCTGTTCCAGCTCCAGTCCAAACTGATATTGAGCAATCTGAACCGGAGTCACCAGCACCAGTAGAAGAACAAAGCGAAACTTCTAAGCCCGAAGAAGATTCTCCACCACCAGTTCAAACTGACATTGAGCAGGCACCTCCCGCTGAGGAGCCTCAGGAAGAAGAGCTATTACTGCCAGCTGAAGCTACACCTGACGATACTAATGACGGTCAAGCCATGGTCATTCAAAGTCCAGAAAATTCCAAATCATTTAGACTTAGAACTTGGTTAATAGTCCTACTCTTTGTAATTATTATCGCGGTCATCGGACTGGTACTGTACCTATTTGTTTTTAAGTCCAGTGTTACCAATACACCCGGCACACAGTTCTTTGGTAGTTGAAGTTAACTCTTCATCTGGGGTTATTTTTGTTAGAATATATAGATGATAGATGACTTATTGCGGGGTCTGAACCCTGAGCAGAGCCGTGCGGTTGAAACTACTGAAGGGCCACTACTAATCCAGGCCGGTGCCGGTAGTGGCAAAACAAAAACCCTAGCTCACAGAATTGCTTACCTAATAGCCACTAATAAAACTACCCCTTTTAATATTTTAGCGGTTACATTTACTAATAAAGCGGCTAAAGAGATGCGCCAGCGAATCGCTAAACTACTTGGAGAAAATGCCGACAGCCGCTCTTTCATGCCTTTTATGGGAACCTTTCACGGGATCTGCGTCAAAATTCTTCGACAAGACGGAGAATACATTGATATCCCTCGTAGTTTCGTTATCTTTGACGAGAGCGATCGACTAGCAGCTGTAAAACGTGCCTTAAAGAAGTTGTCAGTCGATGAAAAAACCTTCCCCCCTAGACATATAGCCAATTTAATTAGTGGTGCTAAAAATGAAATGCTCAGCCCTGAGAGCTACTCACTAAGGCCAATTACACCAACAGCCAAAGTGGCCGCACGAGCTTATCCACTCTATGAGGCGATCTTAAAGGAGGGCTCGGCACTGGATTTCGACGACTTAATCAACCGGACAGTTGCCCTTATGGAAACCATACCAGAAATTAGAACAAAGTGGCAAAAACAGTTTAGCTACATAATGATCGACGAATATCAGGACACTAACCTAGCTCAATATAAGTTAATAAAACTATTAACCAACGAGAATAATAATATTGCTGTTGTTGGTGACGACTGGCAAAGTATTTATAGTTGGCGTGGAGCCGATTTTAGGAATATCTTAAATTTTGAACAAGACTATCCTAGTTGCACGGTTATTAAGCTAGAACAAAACTATCGCAGCACCAAGCCGATTTTAGATGCGGCACACGCCATTATTACAAAAAACAATCAGCGCTCAGATAAAAAACTCTGGACAGCAATAACCGGCGGTCTGCCGGTGCAAATTGTACCGGTATTCAATGAACGTAGCGAAGCTGAAGCAATTGTTAGACGGATTAGAGTCAGTGTTGATGTAGGCAAACGACAGTATTCCGATTTTGCTGTTTTGTACCGCACTAATGCTCAAAGTCGATCGATTGAAGAAACCTTTATCCACCAGGGTATACCATACCGGATTGTCGGTGGTCTACGTTTCTATGACCGAAAAGAAGTCAAAGATATTATGGCTTATCTACGACTGATTTATCAGCCGGCAGATAGGGTCAGTTTTGAGCGAATCGTCAACGTGCCGGCCAGAGGAGTTGGGGCTAAGTCACTCAATACTTTTTATGAATGGTTAAGCGTTGATGGTCTATCACTTGAACAAGGTTTAATAGAAATAGAAAATTGTCCGCGTTTAACCAAAAAAGCTCTGGAAGGTCTAGGGGAACTTGGTGACATTATAGCGACCTACAGAGAGATTCTCGACGAAAGGTCACCAGGAGTTTTACTTGATGCTTTGGTTAGAAGACTTGATTATCTAAGCTACCTTGATGATGGTACGCCACAAGGCGAATCACGCCAGGAAAACGTCAAAGAATTAATTGGTGTAGCTCAGAGTTACGAAGAGACAGGCCTTGACGTCTTTTTAGAAGAAGTTGCCTTAATTAGCGATATTGATCAGACAAATTTTGATAATAATGCCACAACCTTAATGACTCTGCACGCTGCCAAAGGACTGGAATTTCCGGTTGTCTTTATGGCGGGCATGGAAGATACAATTTTTCCACACTCGCGCTCTATCAACGAACCTTCGGAAATGGAAGAGGAGCGTAGATTATGTTACGTCGGCATGACCCGGGCTAAGCAAGAACTTTATTTACTCTATGCTGCCTCACGTAATCTTTACGGTGGCATACAACACAATCCACCCAGCCGATTCTTAAGCGAGATCGGTTCTGATTTATTGCATACCGATAACTCACCTAATCGTGGTTCTTATAGTCTTGGGGCCGACCCACTAGCCGCTGAATTTCAGCCATCTAACGAACCGCATTTTATTCCGGATCTCTATGCCGGTGACAGAGTAAAACATGAACTTTTTGGCGATGGCCGAGTTCTTGAAGTTGAGGGTGATAATATCGCTGTCGATTTTAAAGGTTTTGGTGTTAAAAAACTAAACGTTGGTTTTGCGCCACTAGAGAAACTATAGTGAGAAACTTTAAATGGCTTGGCAGAGTTGCATATTTCATAGCCTGGCCGGGCATATCAGTTTATTTATTTGGCAGTAATAGAAGTCGGATTGTAATTAATTCGGGCGATGATATTTTAGTCGTTAAAGCCTGGCTGTCAAATGGAAAGTGGGCACTGCCGGGTGGCGGCATCCACGGGCATGAGTCAGTAATAACTGGGGCATTACGCGAACTCCAGGAGGAGACAGGGCTACATTTAAAAGTATCTGACCTTAGAGAATTAAAAACTGAGGATTTCAAAATGAGGGGTATAAAAGTTAAACTGCATTTTTTATCAGCAGCCGTTAATACCAAATCACCAGTTGAAAAACAGCCCGGTGAGATAACAGACATTGAGTGGATTAACTACAAAGAACTTAACGGTCGCAATTCTGGCAAGGATGCCCTGCGGGGCATCGCTATCTGGAAGAGTATTTGAGTTTTTGTTACAATATAGCGTGACTATTATCCGAATATTTATCAGTAGACTCCAGGAAAATTGTTCTCCAAGAGACTTTCTATATGCATAAAAAAATCCGACAATTACAGCGTGGCGCTAAGCGGCGCAAATTATCAACTCAACGCTTCGTGAAACGTTACCGGCAGCATCCGGTGGTAATTCCGCTGCTAACTTTTATCGGATTGTCGATTATCGCTACAGTCATCACTTTGTCAGTTAATGGCGGTACTCCAAAATTTCAACCAATTCTCGCCTACGATGTTATTATCTCTCATGATCATGAAGAACAGACCGTACCAACTAATGAACCGACAGTTGGAGCATTACTAAGTAAACTTCATCTTACACTTAATCTGGGTGATGTTGTCGAGCCGAGTCTTAACACGCCAATAACTCAAGATAATTTCCGTATAAATATATACAGGGCTGTACCTGTTGAGATTATTGAAGGCAACCAATCAACCTACACTTTTAGTGCAGCTTCAACACCGAGAGCGATAGTTCAGCAAGCAGGGATTACGGTCTATCCGGCTGATGGCGTGAACGCTGTACCAGTAAATAATTTTGTAACTCAACATACCGTAGCCGAACAAATAGTAATCGTGCCGGCAACCCCAGTTAATCTCAATATATACGGCACACCAACTGTAACTCGCACTCATGCTAAAACCGTTGGCCAGTTATTAGCAGAAAATAATATAATTTTGGGTAAAAATGATAGTGTGGAGCCGGCCGTCTCAACGCCAATCGTACCTAATATTCAGATATTTTTGACTAGGTCAGGTACTAAAATTACTAATGTTCAACAAACTATTCCGATCCCGGTTGAAACAGTTCTTGATAATAGTCTTACGTTTGGAACGAGCGCTATACGTCAGAACGGTTCTGCCGGAACCGAAGTCTTAACTTATCAGGACAATCTAGTTAATAACATTGTCGTCAGTCAAACTTTGATACAAACCATTATTACCAATCCGGCAGTTCCCGAAATAATCGCCAAGGGTCAAGCAGTCCAGATCCCATCTGACAAAACGACAGTTATGGCTGAGGCTGGTATAGCCTCGTCGGACTATCCATACGTCAACTATATAGTGAGTAACGAATCCGGATGGTGTCCAACGAAACTTCAAGGCGAGATAGGCTACTGTCCTGGATATGCACCGTCTTCTTTCCCCGAAGATTTAGGCTATGGGCTCGGACAGGCAACACCCGGAACAAAGATGGCAAGTTTTGGTAGCGACTGGGAAACTAATCCAGTCACTCAACTGCGCTGGGCGTCCAGTTATGCTGACGGTCGATATGGAAGTTGGGAAGCTGCCTATAATTTCTGGCAGGCTCATCATTACTGGTAAACATTATGGATGATTTCCCAGACCCAAAAAAATCTAAAGGCCAGCATTGGCTAAGTGATGACAGTGCACTTGAGGCAATTTGTGATGCTGGTCAGCTAAAACCCGGTGAGCAAGTTTTTGAAATAGGCCCCGGTACCGGTGAGTTGACTACAAGACTACTTAAGCGCGGGGTGAAAGTAGTTGCCCTTGAGTATGATCCTGAATTAATCCCGAGCCTCAGAAATAATTTTCAAAATATCGGATCCGATAAATTACAAATTATCGAAGGCGACATACGAACTTATAATTTTACAGATATTTCAAAGAGCGATTACAAAATAATTGCTAATATACCTTATTACCTGACAGCTAATCTAATGCGTCGTTTAACAGGTGATGTTGTTAATAAACCTAGCATAGTAGTCTTGCTTGTTCAGAAAGAAGTGGCCCAGAGAATTGCCGCAGAACCTGGCGACATGTCGATTATTGCTGTCGCCGCCCAATTTTATTACCAGGTCACTCTAGGTAGGGTTATCAAAGCAGAACTTTTTACTCCACCACCAAAAGTCGATTCACAGATACTAATCATGGCGCGTCGTAAGGAGCCTCTATTCCCAGGTATTGATATCGATCTGTTCTTTAGAATTGTTAAGGCCGGCTTTAGTCAGAGGCGTAAGACACTGCTAAATACCTTATCGTCGGGATTACGACTGCCAAGAAATGAGGTAATAGCCATCTTAGATGAAATAAATATTGATCCTCAGATCAGGGCTCAGTCACTGGGCATGGATAGTTGGTTTGACTTATATCGGACTATTGCGCTAAAGCTACCAAAATGATATAATCTATCGACCACTCAAGTGGTATTTTACGGGGCTGAATTTTAAGCTCGACGTTGGACTTTATCGGTTAAATCAGCAGGTCGCTTGCCAGCGTTATAGGCAAATTTGAATAAGTGCAAATCTTACTCAACGCGTTGCTAGTTTAGTGGACAGTGTTAAAGCTGCTTTCGCTCTACCAGTATTCGCACCAGCTTTAGCTTAATTACTAAAGCAACACTCCGGATGACATCAGATAGTTCAAAAGTGTTTCATATCTTCTGATTGCTTAAGTGTTCTTGCCTAGAATACTTACTAAGACTTAGGGCTTAGGAAATGTGTTTTTTGGTTTGTTTTAAGACATGTTTCCGAAATCAACTAAGCAAACTATTCCTGTAGAAGACTAACCAAGATAAACCGGCGGACGTGGGGGCAGTACCCACCAGCTCCACCATATAGATCACTGAGGTAATTTGTTATAATTTATCCTGTGCGCATCACAATAATAGTTCTAATTGCTGTAATTCTTGGTTTTTCTATTTGGCACGTAGAAGATCATAAATCAGTAGCTCCAATAAAGCACCCAGTGGCTACAAAAACGACTACCGTCGTAGCTACTAAACCGACACCCAGTGTTTGTGCGGGCAATACTATACCTCAAGAAGTTATAGTCAGTATTAGCAAGCAGCATCTCTGGGCCTGTAGTGGAGCAACCCAGTCTTATGATTCACCGGTCATCACTGGGATGGAAACTCTGGCGGCCGATCTTACCCCAGTTGGCACATACAAGATATACGCTAAAGAAACTGATGTTTACCTAAAAGGCCACGACAGTACCGGCAGTTGGGATGATTTTGTTAATTACTGGATGCCTTTTTTAGACAACCAGTATGGAGAGTATGGTTTTCATGATCTTACGGTAGCCGCGAATGGTGCTAACGGACGGACAGATAGTGAATTTGGCAATATTAACATCTACGCTCCATATACAGCCCCCGAACACGGCTCTCATGGTTGTGTTGAGGTACCTTTAGCAACTTCCGCCTGGTTATATAATTGGGCCCAAATTGGTACTACTGTCTCAATCCAGGCCTAGAACGCTTCGAACTTTGATTAATCAACAGTCTTATGCTATAATTAACTTAAATTATTCGAACATTGCGCTTAGATAATGAGCGCTTTTTTATTGGAAAAATATGACAGACGCAAAACAAGATCCTAGTAAAATCCGGAACATAGCAATTATTGCCCATGTTGACCATGGTAAAACCACTTTAGTTGATGGTCTTTTAAAGCAGTCCCAAATATTTCGTGGTAACCAGGCCGAAATGAGTCAAAACCTCATTATGGATAGCGGTGATCAGGAAAAGGAACGGGGGATTACGATTACCGCCAAAGTAACGGCCGTTCAACACGGAGACTACCGCATAAATATTATCGACACGCCCGGACACGCCGATTTTTCCGGAGAAGTCGAACGAACTCTAAATATGGCTGATGGTTGTTTGTTGATAGTTGATGCTCAAGAAGGCCCTATGCCGCAGACTAAATTTGTACTAGGTAAGGCTCTGGCATATGAATTAACACCAATAGTTATTATTAATAAGATAGATAAGTCCGGCTCTAGAGTTAAAGAAGCTGAAGATGAAGTTGCAAACTTATTCTTAGAACTTGCTGTTCATGAAGACCAACTTCATTACCCAGTCTATTATGCTGTTGGGCGTAGTGGTAAGGCTTGGAAAACTATTCCAGAAAATGCCGATGCCGAAGGTGACTTATCGGACATATTTGATGCCATAATCGAACATATTCCGGCTCCTAAAGTTGAACTCGATAAACCCTTTCAGATGTTGGTTACGGCTCTATCCTGGGATAGCTTTAAGGGTAAGTATGCCGTCGGCCGAGTAGTTAGAGGCAGCGTTAAACCTGGCGATCAAGTAGTTCTTTGTAAAAAGGATGGTACCCAAACCAAGGCTAAGATTGACAATGTTTATATGAGCCACGGCCTATCTCGCTTCGAAGTCCCGGAAGGTGTGGCGGGTGACATAGTTCAATTAACTGGCGTTGGAGAAGCTCAGATCGGAGAAACTATTGCCGATGCTGACAACCCTGAAGCGCTTCCAATTATAGAAGTTGAAGCGCCGACCCTAAAGATATACATTGGCCCTAACACCTCACCATTTAAGGGGTTAGAAGGCGAGTTTACGACCAGCAGGCAAATCGGTGAACGCTTAAATCGAGAACTTGAGACCAATGTCAGTTTGAGAGTGGAAGAAGAAGGTATCGGCTATTTGGTTAGCGGTAGGGGCGAGCTTCATCTGAGTGTTTTAATTGAATCCATGAGACGAGAGGGTTATGAAATTGAGGTTGGTAGACCACAAGTTGTAACTAAAGAAGAAGATGGCAAAACTCTTGAGCCAGTGGAGGAGCTTATTATAGAGGTTCCCGCTGAACACGTTGGTACCGTCCAGATGGAACTTGGCAGCAGACGAGCGATCATCAAAGAACAGTTTGCTAGCCCTAAAGGCGTAACGAAACTAGTTTATGAACTTCCGACTAGAGCACTTCTAGGACTTAGGAATATCTTAATGACTAGCACTAAAGGCACGATCATTATGAACTCCTTGATGATTGGATATAAACCAATCAGCGCACCCCTCCAACAACTTCGAAACGGTGTAATAATTGCTTTTGAAACGGGGGTTACGACGCCGTATTCTCTTCAGATGGTTGAAGAGCGCGGAATCTCTTTTGTTGGTCCAGGTGCAAGGGTTTACGCGGGACAGATAGTTGGCTTAAATAAACGCCAAGAAGACATGGAAATGAATGTATGTAAGGCTAAGCACTTAACAAATATGCGCAGTTCTTCGAGTGACGGCGTGGTTCAGCTTACTCCCGAAACAGTTTTTAGCCTCGAAGAGTGTATAGACTTTATCGAGAACGATGAACTTCTAGAAGTTACACCAAAATCCCTTCGTCTTAGGAAGCGCGAACTTGATCCAAACCTAAGAAAAAGACAACAAAAATAGACAAATATAAATAATCAAAAGTTGTAAAAAAACAGATAAGAAGGTAGTATATTGGCTGATACGGCGCTTTAGCTCAGTTGGTAGAGCAGAGGCTTGAAGAGCCTTGTGTCCCCAGTTCGAGTCTGGGAGGCGCCACCAAGTATTTGTTCTTACACACAAACACTTCAGATAAGATAATTTATAGACATCTATGCGGGTGTAGCTCAGTTGTTTAGAGCGCGTCCTTGCCAAGGACGAGGCCACGGGTTAGAGTCCCGTCACCCGCACCATATTGACATATCATTATACTTATTTTAAAATTTTAATATGCGTAAAGGTGAATTTATTCAAGAACTCGAAAGAATTGGGCTTAAGTCAGACCTTGGTGAAGTTATTGTTACCCAAATGCGAGATCAACCTACCTCGACAACCAGATCTCTTGGTGGTCTACTCGTGAGAAACCGGCTCCTTTTATATCGTGAAGATATAAGTGCAGGTGTTACTCCGTATGGTTTTAGCGGGCCACAGAGTTTTGGTAAAGTCTTACAAGAAACCCGAATATTAGGTTTACCAGCAGGCCAAACCCTTGGAGATTTAGGGTCGTCTGGTGAAGATATATCAGATGTTCAGCCACTGTTGAGCGACGAAATTAAACGAATTGAAGAAAATTTTCATTATACCACTGCTACACCCACCTCCACTGAAATATAAACTATTCTAAACTGTTATACCTAGACTCTGCTATCATTAAATAATGAAAGAAGTCGTTTGGGTTATGGGACTAGTTCCTCAGGAAAGCAGACTTTTATAAAAAATGTTTTAAGTGATAGGAAACTAGCCGAACAGCTTGGCTGGAAAGATAAAAGTCTTACTGTATGTCGAGAAAGTGTTGACTATCCAGGTGATATGAATATGCCCGAAGTAGTACGAATTCGTCAGAATATACCTAATTATGTTTCAAAACTACTGGAGTCCTCTGATGTTGTAATCATAAAATGGCAGTATGTTGATTCATATTGCGAAACACCTCAGAAATTAAGGGAAATGCTTCCAGGCGTAGAACATCGACTTATAGAGCTAAGAGCCAGCCAAGAAATATTGATAGAAAGACTAGAAAGAAAAGATTGGTGGCGAGATAAGTGGGGTGAAGAAGAAAAACGCCACATTGATACAAAAAAGTGGTGGCCAGAACGATGGCATAATGCCCATGAACTATTGACCCTTGAAGAGAAAATGATTAAAAAATTCATGAACGAATTAGTATCTTTCAGTAAAACAATTGTCATCTGTAACGAAGATGGTAAATATTCTATTAGTTCTAGCACTAATCAGGTGTAAATTTTTACCCACATAGTGCACCAAGCATAAGCATTATAACCTCAGTAAGAAGAGGTCATTTTTATTTGCTAATGCTTGCTATCTGAATTGTAGCGGGTATTATAAAAAGCATGGCTGCTCAATCTGAACAATCACCAGCACAAGAATTACCAGTTGCTGAAGTCATAACTTATCCTTTAGAAACCACCGTATCAAATGATTTTGAAGACAACTATGCCTTTACTAAACGAGGAGTTGGGATAGAAGTTGTTTTGCGGGGGAATGATGATCCAGTATTCTCAAGAAAGGTTTGGCAGCGAGGGACGTGGTTGCCGGTTAGACCATTCTACGAAAGAAGATTAGCTAGAACTCTTGATAAAGCAAGTCGGGTAGCAGGTGCTTTATGTGTTCAACACTCAATTACCGAATCACAAGACCTGTAATAGATTTATGTCTAATATGTATAGTGTAACTCCGAAATCTCACTTAGATAATAAGTATTCTCTATAAGGCTCTTCTAATATTTTCCTCCACCCAAGTATCTCATCCCCAATAAGGTGTAAATTTTTACCCACTTGCTGCACCAAGCATAAGCATTATGACCTCAGTAATTTGAGGTCTTTTTATTGTAATAATTATATTAAATGTATATGCTTAAATTAACATGGATGACCAAAAACAAAATCCACAAAACATTATTAGACCCGACAGTTTACAAAATACCGAACAACCAGTAGTGAGCCAAGATAGTCAACAAGTACCGCAGAGTCACTACCCTCCAATATTTTCCATAAACCCGTCTAACGAGAATGGGGGTAGCGAAAACAAAGACGCATCTAATCCTCAGGATAACCATGGTTTTCTTAAAGCCGTTGGACGATTTACTTTCGGCGGTACTAAAAACGTTGACAGGGTTGATAGATTTACTCGAGCAGCAATAATTTCGCAAGTAATTTATATTGCTACCCTAGCACTCCTTGCAGGTATGAGCTACTTACATTTTAAATTTGGTGATACTTGGCTTAAAATACCATTTATCACTTTTACTGTCCTCGGCTTGTTGAGTATGATTTACTTTGGCTGGATTAGGCGTGAACTTTTGTGGGGCCGTGGTTTTATGTGGAATGTAGTCAGGCATGGGACTGCAGTTGGTGTAAGTATTCTGTATATAGCAAGTATATTATTGTTCTCTGGAGTTGGGTGGAACTGGCCACATTCTAGTAACACATCTACGAGCACCCAGTCGTCACAATCCACACAATCTCCAGCTAAATAGCCAAAAAGCGTAACTCCCAGCTTCTACCTACCTATCTAGTATGTAATATCAATAAGGTGTAGATTATTTCCCAATTGTTGCACCAAGCATAAACACTATGACTTCAACAGAACGAAGTCCTTTTATTGTAAATAAATACTAATGGGCTTATGATTTAGTCAACATGGATAACCAAAATCAAAACTCAGCATCGAAATGGAAGCCAAGTATTGTAACGATAATAGTTATTTTTATTGTTGTTGCGGGAATGATGACTTACCTGTGGACTTCTCAGTATTATTACCCCAATAACTATTTGCCGGCTACAGGAACGGTTGTAGACACTTCACGCACTGGCGGAAATAGTTCTGAGGACAACTACTTTATCGCTTTTAAAACGCAGGACGGTCGACAAGTAACCTACAAATATCAGACCTTTGTGCCAACGGGTAGCGTAGGACCAACAATCTATCTACATTACAATAAGACTAACCCAGAACAAGTCCGAATTAAACCTTCGACTACATTTTTAATTGAACAATTAGCATTTATCTTGATTGTAATACCATTACTAATATATATATTCCCAATTCAAATAAAAAATCGTGTGCAGAAATATAAGAATAATTCTACTAAAGTGTAACTCCCAGTACTTACTTACATAACAGATATTCTCTATACGGCTCTTCTAAAACCTTTCTCCATCTGACCATCTCATCCCTAATTCGGTGTAAATTATTTCCCAGCTGCTGCACCATTACGTTTATGCTTATATTAAAGTGGCCGCTATGGCCATTTTTTTGTTAAGATTTAGGTATGGTTAAACAAAAACACCCTTTGTCCCAAGAAGAATTTGATTATATCTTTGCCAAAGTACCTAGATTAACTGTTGAAGTACTAATCAATACTTCTGAAGGTATTGTGATGACTAAAATCCCTCAAGGTGTATTTAAGGGTCAATGGAATATGCCTGGTGGAACAGTACGATTTGGAGAGCCTCTCAGAGAAGCAGTCAAACGAGTAGCAAAATCTGAGCTTGGGGTGGATGTAGAAATTGGTAATAAAGTTGGATATATAGAATACCCAGAACTTTTAGATGCTGGTTATAAAGGTTGGCCCGTAGGCATGGTGTTCGAAGCAATTATTACGGGCGGCGAATTAACTAAAAGTGATCAAGGTGAAGAAGTTCATTGCTTTAAAGAGGTTCCTCCAAATACAATATCCTCTCAGGCAAAATTTCTTACCACTTATTTAACGAGATAGTAACGAACCCGACAAACTAAATACTTTAACTAAGTTTAAAAGCTTAGAATTGTCATAGTTTTCGATTGCAGATGTTTGAAATGCGTCCACTATGCTGCACCACATCTGTTTAGCAAATGAGTCAGTTTACACCCCGAGGGGTGTTTTTTGTTATCATATTGTAATGACTCATGAAGTTCCGTTTATACAAAATACTGAGGATGACCTGCATTGTCTGCAAGCTGCTTACATGATGATTGTTAAATACTATAGGCCTGATTTCAAAGTCGATTGGAATGAATGGTCTAAGGTTACTGGTTTTGAAATTGGTAAAGGAACGTGGGCTAGTGCTGGAGTTCTTTGGTTCAGTAATAATGGATTTGAAGTTAAACATTACGAGATATTCGATTATGATATGTTTTTCGAAACGGGTGGGGAATATCTAATTCAAAAAAATGGTAAAGAGGTAGGTCAATGGCAAATCGAGCATAGTAATATCCAAGCAGAACAAAATAGAGCTAAACAAATGATAGATAAAGGTTTACTGGAAAATATAGAACCCACAATTAAAGATATTAAGACTTACTTAGACGAAGGCTATCTACTTCGTGCATCACTTAATTCTCGCAGACTAAACGGTAAAGAGGGATATTTCGGTCATGCAGTAACCGTTATCGGATATGATGATGGTTCATTTACGGTACATGACCCTGGTTTACCTCCATATCCGAATAGGCGTATATTGTTCGATGATTTTGAAGCTGCGTGGGCTGACCCAAATAATGAAGCTAAAGAACTAGATGCTATAAAACTAAAAAACTAGTTTTTTGTTATAGTGTGTTTATGAGTGATTTTCATAATAAGCGTGCTGCGGAGATTATCAATAATATTTTTTATATAACCATTGCTTCTGTCTCTAATGACGGTCAGCCGTGGAATAGTCCCGTATATAGCGGATTTGATCAAAACCTTAATTTCTACTGGTCTTCCGACAAAAACGGACAGCATTCAAAGAATGTCCGTGATAATGGCAGAATATTTTTAGTTATTTATGATTCTACTGCACCAGAGAGCACAGGAGAAGGAGTATATATTCAGGCTGAAGCCGAAGAACTCAAGCGGAACGATGAAATTCAGGAAGCCAGAAGAGTTACCCAGATACGTAAAGGTCAACTTGATGAGCTTAGCGACAAAGACTATGAGAAATTTACTGGTACTGCGGTCCGTAGAGTCTATAAAGCAATCCCCAAGAGAATATGGATGAATGATGTAGAGATAGACAGAAATCACAAATATATCAGAGACACTCGAGTTGAAGTACCATTAGATAAATTGAAGCTCTTGGTGTAACTCCCAACTCTTACCAAGATAATAAATAATCTCTATAAGACACTTCCAGGATCTTTCTCCATCTAACCATCTCATCCCCAATAAGGTGTAAATTTTTACTCACTTGCAGCACCAAGCATAAGCACTTTGACCATATTTCCATTTATAGTTTGCTATGATTAACTGATGACCCCAGCCCTACTTATTAGCGTTTTGGGTATTACCGCTGCCTTGTCGTGGGGGACCTCAGATTTTTTGTGTGCTAAATCAGCTAAAATAGTCGGCCCAATCTTGGCTTCAGCACTTATCAATATTTTAGGGGCAGTAACTTTCATCATTGTCTACATTCTTTTCTGGCACCCTAATATCCAAATCACAGGATCGGCTCTGGCGTTTGCAGTCGTGGCGGGTGTGTTTCTTTCTCTCGGTGCAATAGCTTTCTTTGTTGGTATCGGGGAAGGACCTGTTAGCATAGTCAGCCCGGTTGCTAGTACATATCCCCTAATAACAACTTTATTAGCCCTAGCAGTCTTTCATGCTAGCCTCGACTCAAGAGAAGTAACAGGTATTCTACTGGTAATAGTAGGCGTTACTGCGGCATCTGGTCTATTGAACTGGCGGAAATCAAATCGTAAAGTGACTAGGGGGCCGGCCTTTGCTATGTTAGCAGCCCTTGGTTGGGGTATAGGTTTTGCTTTACTGGCCCAAGCTATTAAGCGTGTTGATTGGCCAATAGCCACTATGTTTGAGTTTGTAATCGTAGCTATAACCTTCTTATTACTTGTGCCGTTTATTAAAGGAGATGAAATAATTTCTAGACCGACTATCTACGCAGGTCTCAAAAACAAGTTTGTTATCGGGGCAGGACTTATTCAGCTCCTAGGCGGTATAGCACTAAACGTTGGAATATCCAGGTCAACTGCATCGGGAGGAGCTATTATAATAGCTATATCTGCTTGCTATCCAATACTAACGATTTTCTTAGCTTTGAAGCACTTTAATGAAAAGGTTAAGTACATTTCCCTTGCGGGGGCATTTGTGGGAATTGCTGGTGTAGTTATTCTGTCGCTCGGATAGTCCTTTAGTTATAGAACACAATGTGTAACTCCCAGTACTTACTTAGCTGATAAATACTCTCTATAAGGTTCTTCCAATATTTTCTTCCACCTAACTATCTCATATCTAATAAGGTGTAAACTTTTACCCACTTTCTGCACCAAGCATAAGCTTTATGACTTCAGTATTTGAAGTCATGTTAATATATTTTGTTATTATATTCGTATGCAAGACGGTAAAAGCGAATATGTATATCCGGTGCGCAGTAACGCTAGAGGAACAAATGCCGATAAAAAATATACTGAGTGGGACAAAGTTGAAATGTACGTTTTTAATAAGTACGTTTTCCCACTTTTAGATAAATCAAGACACGTGGTTTTAGATTTAGGAGCGGGGGAAGGTAAGTATAGTTATCTTCTCTCTTCCTATGCCGAAAAACTGATTGTTGTTGAACCTGACACTCATCGTCTGCAAAAAGCTAAGGAAGCGCTGAGAGACGTGTATGTTGAAAAATCATTTATTGCTAGGTTAGGTGAAGATTTACAAATAGAAGACGATTTAGTAGATATTGCATTATGCGTGCACGTAATCCAGCATATTACCCCGATAGCGGCAAGTGAAATCTTCTCAATCATTCATAAAGCCCTTAAGGCAAACGGTCTGTTTGTGCTTTTCTTCAGTGATAATACAGAATATGAGGACGAATTTCATATTTCTTGGAAAAAGAATGGCCACCCCATAGTAACCTCTATTCCTGAATCTGTATTTAATTTACTTACATACACTAGCCATGAAGGAGCGCTACAGTTTAGATCAATACAGAAGGATAAAATAATATCAGAATTAAAAAAGCTTGGTTTCGTGCTCGAAGTCAGTCAGGGCTATATGCCGGTTTATCCTAACCTATTGAAGAAGATTTTAAGAATTCTGATGAGCGTTATAACAAAACCCATAACAAAGCACAAAATGTTGCATACTATAGGCTATGATAATTACATAGATAGATGTCTGGTATTTCGTAAATCAGTGTAGAGACTATTCGTTTAACTCCCACCTCTTACTTAGATAACAAACACTTCCTATAAAGTTCTTCTAGTGTTTTTCTCCAACGAATGATCTCATCCGTAATATGGTGTAAATTTTTACCCGCTTGCGCACTAAACACAAGTATTTTAGTAAACAATGTATAATTATTTACACAAAATGAGTAAAAAACAATTAAGTAATAGGATATGGTTGTTAGTCGTAGGTGTCTTAGTACTATTTTTAATAATATTTGGAATTTATCAAGTACGGTTGCTACAAAAAGCTCACAGTACGTTTGATAATTATTACAACTTTAGAGGCTGCGTTCAGCTAATTAAAAGGACTTCAACTTACGGCATATGTAAGACAAAATCCGGACAAACAATAAAAATTGTTCTGTATCACGGAAAATGGTATTTGAATGGCGATTTGCCTATAGGTCTTTGGGGTCATCTAGTGTAAGCGCCAACTCTTACCGGGAAAGTAGATATTCAACATGAGGCTTTTCCAATATCTGCATACATGTAGTTATTTTATCTTTAGTGAGATGTAAATTATTTCCCTTTGCTGGGCCACGCATAGGCGGTTTGGTCTCAGTAAAATAAGGTCGTTTTATAAGAGTTTGGTACTATAGAAGTATGAGAAAAATAGTAGTATTATCTTTTATCAGTCTTGATGGTGTGATGCAAGCCCCAGGAGGGACGGAAGAAGACACCTCAGGCGGTTTCCAGTATGGCGGTTGGACGGTTCCTTATTCTGATGAATTTTCAGGCAATTTGATTGTTAAACAAATGTCCCTGCCTTAC
This sequence comes from uncultured Candidatus Saccharibacteria bacterium, assembly GCA_963706245.1. GTDB lineage: Bacteria > Patescibacteriota > Saccharimonadia > Saccharimonadales > UBA4665 > BOG-1338. The sequence goes on from OY970151.1 coordinate 106,799, forward strand.
GATTTACTTCTAGGTAGAAAAACTTACGATATATTCGCTGGGTATTGGCCTCAACAAACGGGCCCTATAGCTGACCCATTTAATAAAGTAACTAAATATGTTGTTTCCTCTTCGTCGCCAAAACTTGATTGGGAAAAATCTGTTCTCATTGAAGGTGACGTACCTGCGAAGCTAAAAGAGCTTAAACATCAAGATGGTCCAATGCTCCAAGTCCACGGTAGCGGTAATCTAATACAGACTCTGCTTAAGAATGATTTAATTGACGAACTATGGCTGAAAATATTTCCTGTAACACTTGGCAAAGGCAAGCGCCTATTCGCAGAAGGAACAATGCCCGCAGCATTTGAGCTAATCGAAACCAACATTTCACCAAAAGGTGTCATCTTCGCCAACTATAAAAGAGCAGGCGAAGTTAAAACAGGTTCTTTTGCCTAAAAGATTAGCTTCCAGTTCTTACTTAGACGAGTATTTATCCCGATAAGATATCTCTAAAACTTTCCTCCGCTCTCAAGACATCTGTGCTCAATATACTTTACGAATATGTTTGCAGATTTTGAGTTTACGGAGCGAATATTATAGTCACCTATTCGGGTATGTAATATCACGGAATCAAATATACTTACTTTCATGTTTTTTACTCCAGACACGGCGTCGTAAGTCAATTCATCTGTTGTTGCGAACATTGGTTTTTTATCCATAAAAATGACCCGTCGGTCTGTTGCGATTAACCACGCTAAGCCTCCACTGTAGCGACCATATACTACACCACCAATATGCTCATCTGGATGTAACATTTTCGCTAATTCTTTGGCTTCTGGTGTTCGTATCCCAACAACACCTACCCCAACCGCCCTTAGCTCAGCCTGGATCCGCTTCATATTGGATATATCCATACATCAATGATAATCCACAAAATTACTTATAACGAATCGCATTATTATAAGCGCGTTTCCTAGAAATTCTGACACTATCTATTTCAGCTCAAAAAGACTACCATTAAATAGCAATGAAGCCATTAAATGAACTCACGAATCTATCTGGCAAAGCAGCTATCGTAACCGGTGGAGCTAAGGGTATTGGTTATGGAATAGCTTATCGTCTAGCCGAGGCTGGAGCGAAGGTGTTAGTTGCTGACCTGGACGAGGAAACAGCCAATAAGACTGCTCAGGAACTTGTCGATAAGGGCTGGATAAGCGAAGCTATCAAAGTCGATGTTTCCGACGAAGAAGCAGTAAAAAACATGATAAACATCTGCAAAGATAGGTTTGGCTCAGTTGATATTCTAGTTAACAACGCAGGTATCTATCCCTCAGAGCCAGTATCTCAAATGACAGCTGATGATTTTGAAAGAGTAATGCACGTTAATTTAAGGAGTGTCTTCCTAACCACAAAATATGTTGCCGAAGTTATGAAGCAACAAGGCGGTGGTAAGATTATAAATATATCATCAATTGATGCCATACACCCATCTATGGTTGGGCTAGCTCATTATGACGCGTCAAAACATGGTGTTTGGGGCTTTACTAAAAACTCTGCACTGGAATTAGCCGAGCACAAAATATGGGTCAATGCTATAGCCCCTGGTGGTATCGCCACTCCCGGCGCGGCAGCAGGTAGTCAAGGTGCGTCCAATGAGCAGATGGCCGAATTAACAAAAATGTTTTTGGCCAAGATACCCATGCACCGCATGGGAGAGGCTGACGATATTGGTAAGGTCGCACTATTTCTTGCTAGTGATATGTCTAGCTATATGACCGGCGAGCAAGTAGTAGTTGATGGTGGAGTTTTGTTAAGTTAAGGTATGTGACTCCCAATCTTTACGCTAATACTCTCTGATATTGACAATATAATAATATGATGATATTATATATGCATGAATATTGTCAGATCGTCTAACAACAAAGACAGAATTGTATTTAGTAATCCCGGCGAAGCGTTTGAATTTGCTACAAAAGGCATGCCGAAACGACACCCTCTAAAATATGCATCACTATCACTCAGATCTTTACTTTCGGAACCTGAACGACGTCAACCACTTAGCGTTACTCTCCCAAGTTCTAGTCTGGAACTGAGCGAACAGATGCTATTAGCAGAAGCGACGCGGCTAGAATTGGTACTAAAATCTGATAGTGATGTGTCTAACAAAGAGATTGATGCCAATCTGGAAACAATTACAGGTATCAGACAGTTGGGAGACCAGATAAGCCAGCACTTGGGTAGAATCGCCATATAACGATTAAGTCACGGATCTAAACCCTAAAAAGCTGGCAAAATGGCTGTACCTTTTTTCAGAAATACACTGATGTGTAATGCTATCTACACTGCCGGACTATTTAGTATTTATGTTTTAGCCACCCGTAATTATAAGGTTCATGATCGGCTGAAGTACTCCGAGCATTTGTCAGTTTAAGCTTCGACCAACTTCTGCTTCCAACTATTAAATATGTTAATATATTAATTGTAATGAGTAAGGTAATAATGGTTGGGATTATTATTAGACTTCCTACGTGGAGGCTTATTTAGTTTTTTGGGAAATTTAACTCAACAAAGCATAAGTCCTCCGTTTTTTACGGGGGATTTTTAATTAAGGAATTAAGTAAAATGGCTAGCCCAGAACAAGTATCAGAACTTCAGATTAAAATGGACGAGGCGGCGAACGCTATGAGTAGGCGTAGCCCAGTTCTTAGAACTCAAGTAATCGAGAATGATGAGATTCGCTCGATGTTCGGTGAGAATACTACGGTAGTTAGTGAACTCCACCAACCAGGTAGGTCGTTTAAATTACGTGGTGCTTTATTTTTTGCTATGAGCTTGACCTATGCTGAACGCAAGAGAGGGATTGTTGCCGCAAGTGCTGGTAATCATGCTGCCGGCATCGCGATAGCTAGTAGATTATTAGACATCAATACCGATATGTTTATGTCAGAGGGAACACCGGAAAATAAAGTCGCTCTTGTCGATGCACTGGGAGGTGGAAAGGTGCAAACACATTTAGTAAAAGGTGGTGAATTCGACGAGGCATTAGAAGCAGCCCTCACCTACAGCGAAAAGGAGGATAAAGTCTTTTCCTCACCATTCAACGATCTTAATGTTATTGCCGGTCAATCTACATTGGCTCGAGAAATATACCAAGATGTCGATAATATTGGCACAATCTTCTTGCCGGTTGGTGGAATGGGTCTGATAGCAGGTGTTGCAGCAGCTATTAAGAGACGAGATCCGAATATTAAAATCGTTGGTGTTGAGCCGGAAAATGCAGCTTCGCTACAGTACGCAAGAGAACTGGGTAAGCCCGCACCACTACCAGGGGATTTTAGTACTTTCATAGACGGAGCTGCTGTCAGGCAAGTTGGTGAATTGCCGTTCGCGTTGGCCAATGATCTTGTTGACGATGTCATCACAGTTTCTGATTATCAAGTCAGGAAAGTAACAACTGAACTATGGGATATCGATAAATCGTGGTCTTGGCTCGTAAGAACTGAACTAGCCGGTGCTCTGGCTCTTGCGGGGTTACGTGAATATGGAAGTACTGACTCTGAGAACAAAAGATCGGTAGCGGTTATTACAGGTGGTAACCTAAGCCAAGAGCGGTTTGAAAGAGAAGTTCGAGTCTAGTCGTCAGTATTAACACAGGTACCATTAGTTATTACGGCGGCTGGGTTGGATGTAAAATTCCAGCCATAATATAAAGCTGAAATTTGATAGGTTGTTACTTCTATAGGGTTACTAATGTTTTCTTTTACGTCAGCACACAGAGCCGACTGAACTTGAGCGAATGTGGCAGAGTAACCTAGTTTCATAACAGAAGGCTCAAGAGCAGAAAGACCATTCCATTCGAGTATATTAAGATTACCGTTACTGCAGGTCACTGGCCCAGAGTCACCATTACTCGAAAAACTAATCTGTTGACTACATTCAGCAGTTTTGGACGGTACCGTCGCCGGAGATAAGACAGCATAGGCGCTATTTCCGCTAGTAGAATTAGTCGAACTGGGCTGGGTGTTACTAGAATTATTTGTAGGAGTCTTATGGTCATTACTAAACAAAAAATATCCCGATAGGCATAGTCCAATAATAACAACTAGCATAAAAGCTATCTCAACAGCTCCAAAACCGTGATTGTTTAGTTTTAGTTTGCCCATCTTTTTCATAATTTATTTACTATTCTATCTTAATAATTATTTAATATTAAGTTAACCTTATGAAATCAAAGTGTTAATTGATAGCATGAAAGATAATCCAAGAATCACTATTAGTGAAAATAGAAACATTTTTCTGGCCCATTTTTTACTGTCATTCGCTTTGAATCCGCTTATACCTTTATATAACCACCAGAGTCCTAAAGCCAATATTACGATTAAGAAGCCAACGCCGGCATAGCCAAAAAAGGTTAGACAGGCCACAGCAACAATAAATGCAGATACATAAGCAACAATTTGAATCTTCGTCTGACTTATACCTTTTACGACTGGTAGGACTGGTAGCCCAGCAGCCTTATAATCATCGAATCTGTAAGTAGCGATCGCGTAAAAATGGGCCATCTGCCAAGTAACTAGTATCAGAAAAAGAATAATAGCAGCCCAGTTAAAACTGTCAGTCACCGCGCAGTAACCAGCCACAATTGGTGCTGCGTCCGGCCAAACTCCCGACTAGAGTTCCGTGAACGCTACGACGCTTAGATATACCATAAAATACCACGTAGATAAGAAATGCTAAGCTGCCGATTAGCACAACCAGTCCGTTGGTGTGGACGATTAGTATTGCTAGTCCGACTAGACCAATTACTGCACCGAACACCAAAGCCTGTAATGGCTTAATGATGCCACTGACCAGTGCTCGTTTTTTAGTTCGATCCATCTTAACGTCAATATCGCGGTCAATATAATTATTAAATACACAGGCTGAGCCAATAATTAGTGAAGTACCCAGTAACGTAAAAATTAACAGACTTATGTCAATGTGATCCTTCGAAGCAAACAAAAAACCGCCTATGGTTGTAAGTAGGTTGCCGTATATAATCCCAGGCTTCATTAAATTGTAATAATCTTTAAACTTTGCCACAGGCTAGAAACCACCGCCCTGATTGTTGATATAAGTATTGATCTGTTCTGGTGTCATGCGGTAATTAAGATTATTCATTATCCAGATAGAACCAAACACCAAAATCAGTACAATCATTATCATGAATAGCAGGACAAATAACTTCCATCGCGGTTTGGTTTCTTTACCCAGATGCAGAAAGAAGTACATTTGTACAAGAAACTGGCAAAGCGCCAAGCCGACTATGGCCGCTACAATTTTATCGGCTGTAAAACTATGATGAGTTACTAGCAAATAAGCGCCAAGCGTCAACAGAATCGAAAGCACGAAACCGCTAAGGTAGCTTTTAAAGCTACCCTCACTGGCTTCATGGTTGGCAACGATAATACTATTTTGTTTACTCATTTTCCTAATGCCCCCATCAAATAAACAATCGTGAAAATAAAGATCCAAATTATATCTAGGAAGTGCCAAAATATGCTAAATAAAGTCAGCTGTCTTATATTATTTTTAGATAAACCCTTAGAAAAAACTTTTGTCAGTAAAACTACTAGCCAGAGTAATCCAACGCTTATATGTAGTCCATGAGTACCAACTAACGTAAAGTAAGATGATAAAAAGCCACTTCGTCGCCATGAGTTGCCTGTAATGACTAAGTGTCTAAATTCGGTAAGCTCCAGAGCCAAGAAAAGCTATCCCTAAAACAAAAGTTACAAAAAACCAAAAGAGAACTTTATTTTTATGACCATCTCGAGCAGATAATATTCCTAGGCCACAGGTAAAACTCGAAGTTAGCAGTATTAAAGTTTCGGCCAGGACATTAGGTAATGAAAATAGCGTTTGTCCGGATGGCCCACTAAACGTGTTGTGATGAAGAACGGCATAAGTTGCAAATAAGCTAGCAAACAGAACACAGTCAGTCATTATGTAAACCCAAAAACCAAATAAGGTCTTAGAGGTTTTGTGCTTGCTCAGCGTTAGAAATATCTAAGCTCATTGATGGGTCTGGCTACCTCACTCATGCGAATTTCTCCCGAGGTGCTTGTGCCCGTTTGCGGCATAGCCCGCTTCAATTTTTTCAATCTCATGTGCTGGGACTACATATTCTGTCTCATCACCCGAGACGCGAACAATAATCGATACAATGATGGCTACTAACGATATAACAACTAACCACCAAATATGCCAAATCATGCCAAAGCCAAAAGCTAACGACTAAAAGCACCAATAATTAGGACTATGGCAGTATTTTTTGGCATCGTAATTCATTTGTAACGAGGGGTCTTTAATTCTCCATCTTTGGCTAGTTGCTTGCACTCCCAGAATGGATCTCTGGTCGTTAACTACTGGATCAATAGCAAAATTATAAAACGGTGCCGGAGAGGGGATTGACCATTCAAGAGTTCTGCCATTCCAAGGGTCACCAGTATAATCAATATTATCTTTGCGTTGAATATAACTAACGATAAGTTGAAGTACAAATAAACCAACACCAATAGCAATGATTCCCGCTCCAACGGCAGCAACAATAAATAACGGTTGCCAACCCATTGAAGCACTAGTAGTGATCAATTCTTCTAGTCGCACCCATTAAGCCCAGAATATACAGTGGAACAAAGGCTAACAGAAAGCCAATAAACCAACACCAAAAAGACTATTTACCAAGTCTTTCATTTAGTTTGAAACCAAATATTTTAGGGAACCAATAAGTAATACCAGCAAAATAGCCGAACACTACGCCACCAACAATCATGGTGTGGAAATGGGCGACTAGGAATAGACTATTATGTAATTGAAAATCAGCTGGTGGTACTGCCATGACTACGCCAGCAACACCACCAACCGTGAATAATCCAACAAATCCCATGAACCAATACATCGGCGAGGAAAAGTGAATTCGTCCCCTAAACATAGTAAACAGCCAGTTAAATATTTTTACGCCCGTCGGTATCGCAATAACCATCGTCATAATTCCAAAGAAACCATTTACGTCTGCCCCTGCACCCATCGTAAAGAAGTGATGTAGCCAAACGCTAAAGGATAAGAATAGTAATAGCTGCCAATGCCCAAACCATGAGGTATAACCAAATAAACGTTTTCTAGAAAAAGTTGCAACGATTTCCGAGAATATCCCAAAGGCTGGCAATATTAGAATATAAACTTCAGGGTGTCCCCAGGCCCAAATAAGATTTACATACATCATTATGTTGCCGCCACCACCGCCAGTGAAAAAGTGCATGCCCATCGTGCGGTCAAGGAAGAGAGAGAGCAAGGGTGACTGTGAGAATCGGAAAGGCAAACATGACTAGTAACATTGCGTGCACAGTACGCTCCAAACGAACATTGGCATTTTCATCAGGTTCATACCCTTGACAGCGCATTTTAACAATCGTAACAAAGAAATTAATGCCCGACAGCAGACTACCAATACCAGCAATCTGTAAACTCCATATCCAATAATCTACCCCAACGCCCGGACTAAAACGTAGTTCCGATAATGGCGGATAAGCTAGCCACCCGGCGGCTGAGAATTCGCCGATCCCAAGAGATAGATTAATAAGAATCATGCCAGCAGCAAACAACCAGAAGCTTGTTAGATTCAGGAATGGAAAGGCCACGTCGCGGGCTCCAATTTGCAGTGGTAAAATCAAATTAATTAACCCAAACATTAAGCCCATGGCCACAAAGAAAATCATTATCGTGCCGTGAGCGGAAAATAATTGCTGGAAAGTATTAGCTGATACTATGCCATGCGAAGCACCGACGGAGGTTGCTTGCTGAGCTCTCATCATTAGGGCATCTGCGCCGCCGCGGACTAACATCAAAAGTGCCAACTATGATATACATCACACCAATTCTCTTTGGGTCAACTGACTGTTAGCCACTCTTTCCATAGCCATTTCCAGCGCTTGGTATATGTCAAATAGGCAAATATAAAAAGACCACCAATTGGTATTGATATTGCTGCTCCGAGAGTCATTTTATCGTGCGGGAAAACACCACTGTTTAGTTTGCCTAAGATTCCAGCAAAATAATTCATTACATTACCATTCCTTGTAGGCTTGAACCTTTTGGTATGGCGACAGTCGTGGAGCCATTGTTGCTGCCATAAGTCGGCGTGACGTACTTATAAATAATCGCGTTATAAAGGTTTGGGATAACTTTTGAATAGCCTACTGACAGCATTATATTCACTAGGCTGGGCTAGTTGGTTATAGGTTTTAAGGTCTAATTTTTTCGATGATGCGCTGAGTTTATTCAACCAAGACGAGTAATTACTGTACGAACTGGCCTTAACCGTAAATGTCATTCCGGCAAATCCTTCACCGCTTATGTTAGCTGACGATCCATTAAATATACCATCTTTCGAGGCCATTAAGTTAAGCTGGGTCGACATACCGGGCATAGCATAGATTTGACCACCGAGTTGAGGAATCCAGAACGAATTCATAACTGTGTCAGAGGTTATTTCAAAATTTATGGGCGTGTTAATAGGAATCTCAAAATTATTAAGTGAAGCTACAGCTTTATTGGGATAAATAAACAGCCATTTCCAATTCATAGCTACTACCTGAATATTAATTGTTTTGTTTGATGAGACCAGCCGTTTATAGGGATCGAGACTATGAGATGACGTCCAAGCAACCCTTGCTAAAACTAAAATGATAATTGAAGGAATGAGCCACCAAACAGTCTCAGCAAACCGGTTGCCGTCAAGCTTTGGTGAGTACTTGGCTTTCGTATTACTTTCTCTGTATCTATAGGCAAAAATACCAAGCAGCGAAAATACTGGTATTACGACGATTAAAGCTAAGGCCAGGGCAAAGTATATAAGGTTTCGTTCTTTGAGCGCAACTGGCCCGGCCGGCTCTAGGATTGGTATGTTAGTTCGGTGTAGATACCATCCAGCAACTGCTAAAAAGCTGCCGACTATGATAATGATAACTACAATTTTTATCTTTTTATACACTAGATGTCTCTCTGCCCAATACCGGGTATAAACACAATCATTATATCCCTTACTATATCATTTTTAGCAGTGGCATGTAGCTTGGACTACGAGAGGATGAGCAAGTATTAATTACTTATTTGATACGGGAAGTCTTTGCAAAACGTATTCAGCAATAATAATAACCGTAATAATTGCGATAGAACTGAGGCAAATACTGGAGATTGGGGAATGTGCCAAAATTGACAGTGCAGTACCGCTAAGCACAATGCCAGCTCCGAGTATTGGTACAGCTTGTTTACCTTTGCTGGGGCCAATTTTTGCGGTAAAAACAGCAAAACCCCTAATAATAAAAGTAACCAGCAGGGCTGCCCCAAGTCCAATATGTAAAATCAACAGATAAACCATAAGTAAATTATACTTTGGCGATAGCAAATAGTAAACCATTCGTTTATTTGGAATTTATGAGTCACTTGGTTATGGAATTGAGAGGTGTTACAATCTAATTATCCGAATGCTTAAAATAGTTATGTTTTGAGCGAAAACACAGATATAATTAGAGATGTTAATAATATAAAAAGAGGGTGCATGAAAGTATTGATGCTTGGATGGGAGCTTCCACCACAGAATAGTGGAGGACTTGGAGTCGCCTGTTATCACCTTTGCAAGGCTCTGGCTAGCAACAATGTTGATATTGAATTCGTCATACCCTATCACACCAAATTTAAAGCGCCCTTCATGAAGATTACTACTGCCTGGCCAAAAAAATACAAAAACGTTATTCGAACCGGTTTGGCTTATGATTCTGCAAGCTATATTGACAGTGGTGGCAACACTCAACACCTTGATATTGTTCAGCAACAACGCATCTACGAAGATTCAATCGATAAAGTCATCGATCTCGGTAGTTTTGATATTATCCATGCTCATGACTGGCTTACGTTTCGGGCTGCACTTAAGCTAAAAGCTCGAACCGGTCTGCCGCTAATTGCCCATGTTCACTCAGTCGAAAGTGACCGGGCAGGTGGTAACAGAGGCAACCCTCTGGTTGAGGAGATTGAATACCTGGGTCTTTCGTTAGCTGATGAAGTTATAGCCGTCAGTGAGCATACCAAACAAGTTATTATCCGCGACTACAACATTCCTGCCGATAAAATAAAAGTCGTTCATAACAGTATTGACCGTGATGAGCTTGGTGAACTTGACTCCCAAAATATCTATGTCTACTTGGAACTGATGAAGAGTAAAGGCTATCACGTGATAACCAGTGTCGGTCGACTGACAATTCAAAAGAACGTTACCAACATGTTAAGAGCTGCTCAAAAAGTTATTGATAAGGTTCCAAAAACCATCTTCTTAATTGTTGGTGACGGCGACCAGTATAACGAGCTGATTGATCTATCAGCTGAACTGGGGATTCTCAGAAATGTTGTCTTTACAGGCTTTCAAAGAGGAAAGACCTGGCGTGATTCATTCTCGGTGGCGGATCTATTTATCATGGCCTCGGTATCCGAACCTTTTGGTTTAACACCGCTCGAAGCAATCAATTATGGAACGCCTTCACTTATTAGTTATCAATCGGGTGTTAGTGAAGTTTTAAAAAGTTGTTTGAAAGTTGATTATTGGGATGTTGATGAAATGGCCAATAAAATTGTAGCCGTCTTACGAACTCCTACTCTACGCGAGGCTCTACGCGATAACGCCGACAGGGAAGTCCGCCAGCTCAGTTGGGCACCGGCTGCAGAAAAATTGGAGAAAATATACGCTAAACATCTGGCGGAGGTAGTTAAATAATGCGATCAATCGTCCTCTACCTGCATGTCCACCAACCTTATCGTCTGCGTCACTATACTATTTATGACACTGGAGTAGACCATAGTTATTTTAGCGCTAATGATGATAGCGACAAGAACAATCAAAAACTTATTAATAAGGTTGCCGAAAAATCCTACATACCGACTAACAATAAACTCATGGAGCTGATCAATCGCCACCCTGAATTTAAAGTCAGCCTATCAATTACGGGCACAGCGCTTACTCAGATGGAACAATGGGCTCCGGCAGCTTTACAGTCGTTTCGTGATTTAGTTGGCACTGGTCGGGTAGAGATTCTAGCGGAAACTTATCACCACAGCCTGGCCTTTTTCTATTCACGCACTGAGTTTGAAGCGCAGGTACAGATGCATAAAAATAAGATTGAAGAGCTTTTTGGTCAAACTCCCCAAGTATTTAGAAATACCGAGCTAGCTTACAATAACGATTTAGCATTTTGGGCAGAGGAAGCGGGTTACAAGGGAATCTTAGCCGAAGGCTGGGATAAAGTTCTAGGCTGGCGCAATGCTAACTTCGTATATCGGCCGGCCTACACCAACAACATTAGACTTCTACTAAAGAATTACAAACTTAGTGATGATATTGCTTTTCGTTTCGGTGATCATGACTGGGCAGAATGGCCGCTGACAGCTCCTAAATTTACTAAGTGGTTAAATGACACTCCCGATGCTCAAGTATTTAATTTATTTATGGATTATGAGACTTTCGGTGAACACCAATGGCAAGAATCCGGCATTTTCAATTTTCTTGAAGATTTACCAAATCAGTGGTTGAAGGACAATAACAATACTTTTATGACAGTCAGCGAAGCGATAGATAGTTTTGAGCCGGTAGACTTCGTAGATGCACCGGAGACTATTACCTGGGCTGATACAGAGCGTGACCTTTCCGCTTGGCTTGGTAATGCCATGCAACAACAAGCTGTCACTGCACTTTATGAACTTGAGGGCAGCATTCTTGGCACTGGTGATTTGGGCTTAATTGAAGACTGGCGTCGTCTACAAACTTCCGATCATTTCTATTATATGTGCACAAAGTGGTTTAATGATGGTGATATACATGCATACTTCAGCCCATACGATACACCGTATGAGGCAGTAATAAATTACATGAATGTCTGGCATGATTTACAATTTAGGTTAGGTGAAAAGGGAGTGGGGGTCTAAAAATGGGCAGACCGGTGATGTTAGGTAATGGGCAATTGACTGTTGGTCTTAACGAACAGGGTCTGGTGCATGATTTTTATTATCCATACGTCGGCCTAGATAATTTAAGTACAGCTCGTAGTTCAGGTCATAAAATTGGTGTTTGGGTAGACGGAAAATACAGTTGGGTTGATGATGGCTCGTGGGAAATAAAGGTAGATTTTTTCTCAGATGCCCTTATTAGTCGAATCTCTATGGTACATAAATCCTTAGAAGTATCACTAGACTTTCAAGATTTTGTTGATGCTGGAGTGAATGCTTTCTGTCGGCAAATAGTTGTTAGCAATAATTCTTCCCGTAAACGGGAAGTACGACTGTTTATGCACCAGGTTTTCGAAATTTCTCGTCAGGGTCGGGCTGATACGGCAATTTTTGTTCCTGAAGAGAATTACATTTTAGATTACAAAGGCCGTTATTCGCTTATTATCTATGGTCAAGATAGTAAAGGAAATATTTTTGACCAATTTGCCGTTGGTAATTACGGGATTGAAGGTAAAGAGGGGACTTTTAAAGACGCCGAAGACGGGCAATTATCCGGAAGCCCGGTTGAGCATGGCGGTGTTGATTCGGTAATTCGTTTTGCTCTACCAATAGAAGGGAATAGTAAAGAGACGGTTGATTACTTTGTAATTGCTACCGATTCCCAATATAGCGCCGAGAAGCTTCTCCTAAAACTCAAAAGTGACACTTTAGCAAAACGCCTTGAAGACACTCGTGACTATTGGCATAGCTGGCTGGTTATTGGTGCCAAGGGTCTACATTCCATAGATCAAAAATACATGGATATGACCAAAAAATCTCTCATGATGATCAAGGTTCATACTGATAAAAGGGGCGGTATAATTGCTTCTTGTGACTCCTCAATATATAACTATGGCCGCGATTATTACAGCTACGTTTGGCCCAGGGACGGTGCCTTTGCCCTCTGGCCTTTAATTCGTTTGGGGTATACTGACGAACCTAAACGTTTCTTTGAATTTTGTCGGGACATACTTACCGAGGACGGTTACCTGATGCATAAATATCAGCCCGATAGGGCTATCGGTAGTACTTGGCACCCTCTACTGCACGGACGACACAGTGAGCTAGCAATTCAAGAGGACGAAACCGCAGTAGTTATATATATGCTGGGTGAGTACCTATCTTACAGTAAAGACAAAGATTTTGTTCTAAGCCTCTACGCGACGCTCATACAGCCGGCCTGTAATTTCATGATTAATTTTGTTGACCACGAGTCTACAAAGCTGCCGCATGCCAGCTATGATCTTTGGGAAGAAAAATTTCTAACAAATACCTATACAGTCATGGTGACATACCAAGCTTTGTTAATAGGATCAGACCTTGCTGAAACTTTCGAATATCCCGACGATGCAATTGCCTGGCGAGACGCTGCAGAGCGCATTGCTGAAAATTCTGGCATTCTATTTAACGAAGATTTAAAGAGCTACCGTAAAGGCTATTTACTAGCAGAAGATAAAACTATTGAATATGACGATACACTAGATGTTTCTACGATGTATGGCGCTATGATGTTCGGTGGCAAAAGCTTTGATATTTCCAAACTTGAGGCTACAGCTTCAAGGATTGAGTCTGTATTACTAGACCAATCACCGATAGGTGGTAGTCCGCGTTATGAACACGATCATTATTTTGAATCACAACCACCCTTCCAGGGGAACCCGTGGATCGTTACGACTCTTTGGATGGCTCAGTACTACATTCGAGTTAATAATCCCGAACGGGCGATCTACTATGTTGACTGGTCAATTAATCACGCGATGACTAGTGGGGTGCTGCCAGAACAACTTAATCCAACTACTGGAGCGCCTGTATCCGTTTCGCCTCTCGTTTGGGGCCATGCCGAACTGGTCAATACTATTCTAGATCTAGTTAAGTTATAAGATAGAGTTTTCGGCTAAGGGTTAAAACGAAGAATACGCCACCACCAAGGTGCTGCGCTAATTTTGTTTGCCAGAACGACTGACGAACTATCATTGTTAGTCGGAGTACGCCAAACGCTAACTGATCCAACCACGGCACCGGCTGGTTTGCCGCCGTGAATCGAACTAAGTATTATTTGAGGTTTAGGATAATTAGTTGACCAGTTTATAGAGGTTAATTGTGTCTGAGCAATGGCGGCAGTGGTAGTTTTCTGCCAAGGAACCCTGTAATAACCAATCTCTTGATCAGCCCCCGCTATTATCTTTTGGTTAAAAGTATTTTCAGCGAAATTAATGAGTTGTTCGCCGAGCGTGAAACTTGTGGCCAAATTTGGAGCCGCTTCGATAGTTCCGACGATCAAAACATAATGGATGGGGCTGACTTTATTAACTTCGTCACTGGCTGCAAAAATATAGACTCCACCGGCTTGATCTGAGTTACCAGTTTTTATACCAACAATTCCGTTTTGTCCAAGTAGCTGATTAACGTTATATATAGTACCGGCTACCGGAATAGTCGCTTGTTTTTGGGCAACTATCTGTGCAATTACCGGATTCTTCAACGCATCGAGCCCAAGAATTGTTAAATTTGCTGCAGTAGAGGTGCTGCTGGGCAGAAAGCCACTGGCATCGGCGCCGATAGTGGTATCTTTTAGTCCAATACTGCTTAGGTAGTTGTTGGCAACTAGACTGTAGTTGGCCAAAGATCCGTAAGCCCAAATTGCTAGACTGTCTGCTATGTTGTTGGCTGATGGCAATAACATGGCCTGGAGAGCTTGATATTCACTAATTTGTTCACCGGCTGCAACTTTAGCGACCGATCCATCCTCTGCTAGATAAGCTTGGTAAATTGCCACGTCACTAGCTGAAAGTGTAATCAGTGGAAGTGTTGTTTGACCAAGCTGCAAGGGATATTTCTTTAAGACCATTAGTGCGGTCACTAGTTTAGCTGTACTGGCTGTTGGTACTGCGGCCTGGACGCCGTCGGTAGCCAGTAGCCCATAACCCTGAGCTCCAATAGCAGCTTCGGCTGAACCAATGTCTGGCCACTGCAGTGGGGTAATTGTTGATGCTTGGGTTTTTAAGGTTTTCACACCAATCAAGGCTGGTACTGGTCGAAAATAATTAACAGCCATACCAATTATTAAAATCACTACTAAAGCGGTAAATATTTTTTTGTATCTTCCCCAGGGTCGGCGCGAGCCCTTGCTTGCCATAGACATATAATAACTCTTGTCACTACTAATCGCGAACGAATTTATCAAAGACCAATCGCCTCCAAAAATAGGCCGTTTTCGTGGTATAATAAATACAGAAATTTAAAGGAGTAAATCACCTATGGTATTCATTATTATCGGTATCATTGTGCTTATTGTCATCGTAGTAGTGGCAATCTATAACGGGCTAGTTCGACTGAACCAAAGATCGAACGAAGCCTGGAGTGACATAACCGTTCAACTTAAGCGTCGCTCCGATTTGATCCCAAATCTTGTGGAGACAGTTAAGGGTTATGCTACTCACGAAAAAACTGTTTTTGAAGATGTCACCAAAGCCCGCAGCGCCGTAATGGCTGCTCAAGGGCCGGCTGATACAGCCAAAGCCGATAATCAGTTTCAACAAACCATGAAAAGCCTTTTTGCTGTCGCCGAGGCCTATCCGGCACTTCGGGCTAGCGAAAACTTTCAAAAGTTACAAGACGAACTTACTGACACGGAAGATAAAATTCAAGCTTCTCGTCGTTTTTATAATGGTGTTGTTCGTGATTTCAACACTAAACGAAAAGTTTTTCCGACAAATATTTTTGCAAACATGTTAGGTTTCAAACAAGATAAAGAATTCTTTGAAGTAGATGCTGCTGAACAAGCCACTATCGAAGAACCAGTTAACGTTAAATTTTAATTAAGTTTTTAAGTAGAGATGACTACAGGTAAGTATGTATAGCCAAATAGCTGCCAATAAACGACGGAGTGTTGTGATAATCTTTGGCTTTTTGGTTCTTATAGCGATTGTCGCTTGGTTTCTAAGTCGCTATTTAAGTGATAATATTTCGACTTTTTATATTATTCTGGGTGCCGCGGCGCTTTATGCTCTAATTAGCTATTTTGTAGCCAGCCGAATGGCCCTGGCGGTTAATGGTGCCAGGGAAATCACTAAGAAAGATAACCCGCGTCTCTGGCGTATTATAGAAAATCTAAGCATCACAGACGGTTTACCGATGCCTAGAGTTTTTATTATCGATGATCCATCTCCCAACGCTTTTGCTACCGGCAGTCGTCCTGATAAAGCGATAGTTTGTGCAACAACTGGCTTACTGGAAGTTATGAACGATACTGAATTACAAGGGGTTTTTGCCCATGAACTTGGGCATGTTAAAAACTATGATATAAGAGTATCAATGGTGGTTTTTGCTCTTGTCGCCGTTGTGGCCATACTAACGGACGTTATTATTAGATTCACCTGGTTTGGTGTTGGTGATAGGCGTAGAAGTAATGAAGGCCAAGCAGGCGCAATACTTCTGATCGTAGGTATTGTAGCTGCCGTTTTAGCACCTATTATTGCTACTCTTATTCAACTAGCTATCTCACGCCAGCGAGAGTACCTAGCCGATGCTACTGGCGCTCTGACAACCCGTTACCCGGAGGGTCTAATTAGTGCCCTACAGAAGATCGAACAGACCGGGAGTGCCCTAAAAAAGCAAAATACAGCTACAGCCCATTTCTTTTTCGCTAACCCTTTAAGGGGCCACACTATTACTAATTTATTTAGCACTCATCCACCCATCAAAGACAGAATCGCTCGCCTAAGGAGTGCTGAGACCCATGCCTAAAAAGAGTCCAAAGCCCAAAGCTAAGAAATCTGGCTCTAAGACAGTCATCAAACATCCTGATCTGCCAAGTGTCACAATAATTTCGACTAACGCTGTAAAAATTCTTAGGAAATATTTAAAGACTTTCGTTATCCTAACTGTTGTCTATGCAGTTTTATATATTGTTTTCGTCAGAGGCGTATCCGGCGGCTTAAATTTAACAAATCTCAGGAACACGCTGGATCACACTAAAGGTACTACAACCCTAACAAATGGCTTGTCGCTATTTGGTGATTTAGTCGGAAACGCTACGACCGGACAGGCTAGTAGTGTAAATGCGGGGGTTTATCAGACTATCTTACTAATAGTTATTTCCCTAGCCCTAATTTGGACTCTTCGTCAGTCTTACAATGATGTTAAGGTGCGGGCTCGTGATGCTTTCTATAGGGGCATGTATCCGGTTATACCGTTTCTTGGAGTTTTGTTGGTTCTGGGTCTAGACCTTATACCAATGCTGATCGGCGGCTCTATCTACTCGGCCGTCATCACTAACGGTATCGCTGTCGGCGGCCTTGAAAAAACACTATGGGCACTAATGTTTGCACTATTATCACTAGTTAGTTTCTATTTAATTGCCTCAACGATTTTTGCTTTATATATCGTTACCTTGCCGGATATGACACCGATGAAAGCACTACGCTCAGCTCGTCAACTAGTGAAGGGTAGGCGTTTTATAGTTATGCGTAAAGTCCTATTTCTACCGTTAATTATTTGTGTAGTGGCTCTCGTTATCATGGTGCCAATAATTTTATTAGCTACTGTAGCGGCCAGTTGGATATTTTTATTATTTTCTCTTATTTGTTTGGTCTTCATCCAAAGTTATTTATATGCCCTGTACCGGGAACTTCTAAATGAGTAAACAGAGTGCCGCAAAAAGGTTAGCTAGCCTAAGAGAGTTAATCTCTAACTATTCATACGAGTACCACGTTATGGACAACCCGAGTGTTAGCGATGCTGTTTATGACGGTTTAATGAATGAATTAAAAAAAATCGAAAGCGACTTTCCGGATCTTATTACGCCTGATTCGCCCAGCCAAAGAGTCGGTAATGTTACCTTAAATTCTTTCGCTAAAGTTAATCACAGCACTCCGATGATTAGTCTAAATGATGTATTCTCGCGCGACGAAGTTGAAGCCTGGCTAAAGCGTATCGATAAACTTATCCCCGGCCAAAAGCACGATTTTTTCTGTGATATTAAAATGGATGGTTTAGCCTGTGCCTTAATTTATCAAGATGGTAAGTATCAACAGGCGATTACTCGTGGTGATGGCAGAGTTGGTGAAGATGTAACGACTAACGTTAGAACGATTGTAGATGTTCCCAGGGTCCTTAAAGATACCAAGACTACAGCTCTTTTCCTTAAAGGACGCACTGAAATCCGCGGAGAAATTATTATGCTTAAGAGCGACTTTGATGCGCTTAATAACCGCCAAAAGGCTGAAGGTAAGCCGGTCTTTGCCAATCCCCGTAACCTGGCCGCCGGCACAATTCGTCAGCTCGACCCAAAACTAGTAGCTAAACGTCCACTTCATTTTCGGGCCTATGATTTAATACGTGTTAACCAAAGCGAAGTACCAACAAACCATTTTGCCTATAGGACTCTAATTGATCTTGGTGTAGTAGCCAACCCAGATGCTCCGGTCTTTACGAACTTAAATCAAGTTATGACTTTTATTGATAAGTGGGAAAAGCGGCGTGAATCTTTGCCTTTTAAAACTGATGGATTAGTAATCAAATTAAATGACCGCGAGCTATACACCAGACTCGGCGTGGTCGGTAAAAACCCTCGTGGTGCCGTCGCTTATAAATATGCTCCAGAAGAAGCTACAACTATTGTTAAGGATATAGTCCTAAGTATTGGACGGACTGGGGCTGCAACTCCAGTAGCTGTTTTTGACCCGGTAGTTGTTGCTGGCACGACTGTACAACACGCTAGCCTACATAATGCCGATGAGATAGCTCGTAAAGACATCCGAGTTGGCGACACTGTCGTTATATTTAAAGCTGGTGATATTATCCCCCAAGTTATGAGAGTTATTACCGATTTACGACCAAAGACTTCGAAGCCATTTAATATGGAAGCTGAACTAGCTAGACAGTATCCGGAATTACAATTTGTTAGGGCCGAGAGTGAGGCCATATTCCGCATTAAGAATATGACCGGTAGTCTACTTCTCAAACAAGCCTTAATTCACTTTGCTTCTAAAGGTGCTCTAGACATTGACACTCTTGGTGAGAAAAATGTTGCCGCTCTAGTTGATGCTGGGCTAGTAAAAGATCTAGCCGATATCTACAGTTTAGAAAAATCGCAGCTTATGACTCTCGAGCGCTTCGCGGAATTGTCGTCAAGCAATCTTATAGAGGCAATCGCCGTTAAAAAACATCCGGAGTTAAGACGTTTTATCTATGGCTTAGGCATTCGTCACGTTGGTGCTCAGACGGCAATTGATCTAGCCGAACATTTTAAAAGTATCGAAGAGTTATCGCACGCCGGCCTGGACAGTCTACTTAGTATTGAAGGCATTGGTGATATAGTCGCCGAATCAATTCTCGGGTGGTTTGCCAGTAGTGAGAATGAAAATCTGCTTAGCAAGTTTAAGAAACTTGGGGTTAAGCCTCATTTTGCATCCACAGCCAAGGGCGCGCTTGCCGGCAAATCGTTTGTAATCACCGGTTCACTAAAAACTATGGGCCGTGATGAAGCGGCTGAGCTAATCCGCGCCAAGGGCGGTGTTTTTCAAACTTCAGTAGCTAAAGAAACCGATTATTTAGTTGTGGCTGGTAGCGTCGGTAAATCAAAACTAGCCAAGGCCCAGCAATTTGGAACAGCCCAAATTAGTGAAGAACAACTTCTTGAGCTGACTTGACAAAAGTTGATAAGAAGTTATGCTTATATACGTATTCGTGCGCATGCGGCGCGGTTTGAAAACAAAAATAAATAACAAACAATACGCCGTGGTGGGCGCGCACGAAAGGCCGCCTTATCTGGGCGGCTTTTAATATCACCCTGTTCTTGCTAAAATACCTCTGTTCTAGGGGGCTGTAGCTCAGTTGGCTAGAGCGCTTGCATGGCATGCAAGAGGTCTGGGGTTCAAGTCCCCATAGCTCCACCAAGGCGCGGTGGCCGAGGAGTTAGGCAAAGGTCTGCAAAACCTTGTACACGAGTGCGAATCTCGTCCGCGCCTCCAAATTAACAATTATTTTTAACGGGCGAGTGGCGGAATTGGTATACGCGACGGACTTAAAATCCGTTGGTCTTAACAACCTTGTGGGTTCAAGTCCCACCTCGCCCACCAGAGGACATTCATGAAAACAAATTATTACATCACTACATCAATTCCGTATTTAAATGGGCAACCGCACCTAGGCCATGCTCTTGAATTTGTGATGGCTGATGTCTTAGCGCGGAGTGCCCGTCAAAACGACCATCCGACTATCTTTAGTACCGGTACCGATGAACATGGAGCTAAGGTGGCCCAGGCCGCTGCTAAGCACAAAATGACTCCACAGGCTTACTGTGATCATATGAGTTTAGAGTTCAAACACCTCCTTAAACTACTTGATATCAGTGCCGATCGCTTTATTAGAACAACTGATGCCAATCATGAAAAACGCGCAGCTATTATATGGAAGGCTCTGTCTGGGGATATCTACAAAGATAAATACGCCGGTTGGTACGACGTTAAACAGGAAGAATTTATTCCAGTCGGCAAGGCCGATCCGGCCCGTATGAAGCCTGATCACCCTCAGGCTTACCAGCGCCTTGAGGAAAATAACTATTTCTTTAAGCTTAGTAAATACACCGACAAGGTAAAAGAGGCAATTACTTCCAATGCCTTCCAGATTTATCCCCTGACTCGTCGCAATGAAATCCTCATCACTACTCGATGAAGGGCTTGAAGACATCAGTATCTCGCGTCCTAAAGATCAATTGGAGTGGGGAATTCCGGTACCGGGCGACAGCACTCAGGTTATGTACGTCTGGCTTGAGGCCCTAATGAATTACATAACCGTCCTCAATTATCCTGAAGGCGATGACTTTAAAAATTATTGGCCTGCTAACGTCCAAGTCGTTGGTAAAGATATCTTACGGTTCCACGGCGCAATATGGCCGGCCATGCTTTTGGCTTTGGGATTACCGCTACCTAAAACTCTCTACGTTCATGGTTTTATAACTGTAGAAGGTGAAACTATGAGTAAATCGCTTGGTAACGGTATACACCCCAAGGAAATAATCAGTAAATATGGCCTAGATCCTTTCAGGTACTATTTCCTGCGACATATTCCGTCTTATGATGACGGTGATTTTAGCTGGGATACTTTTGACGCTGCTTATAATAACGAGCTAGCTAACGAACTTGGTAATGCTGTACAACGTACCGTCGTCATGATCGAGAAATACCAGGATAGTGTTATTGGCGATATTCCGCCTGCAAGTCACGATAATGCTTCGATTACTAAGGCCATTGAGGTCTGTAAGTTTGACCGGGCACTGGATGAAATTTGGCAGCAGGTGAGGGGATTAAACCAATATATTGACGAGGAAAAACCCTGGGAAATTGCTGCCAGTAAAGACAAAGCCCACTTGCAAGAAGTCCTCGCGTATCAAGTTAGTTGTTTACTGGAAATTGCAGATTTACTAATTCCCTTTTTGCCCTCTACAGCTGATAAAATTAAGGCCATCTTTGCTGGTGAGAAGGTTAAGCCGCTGGCAACTACGCTTTTTCCTAAACTTGAAGTAGCTAAAGATTAATCATAGACGCCGCTCAACATGAATCTTATTGATACTCATTGCCATATTCAGTCTATTGGTCTAAATAAAGGTGAAGTAACCACCCGATCACTTTGGGCTAAGGCTCCAGAGCTTAGCGCCGACTCCGTAATAGCCGAAGCCGCTGGGGCTGGGGTCGGTCGGATGATCTGCGTTGGCTGTGATTTAGAAGACAGTATACTGGCTACCGAGTTCGTTCAAGAACGCCCGGCTTGTTTTGCTTCAATTGGCATCCACCCCCATGAGGCTGATCACTATATTGGGAAGACAGATGAACTAAATACTTTTAGTGAGCTTGTTAAACGTTCGAAAGTTGTGGCAATTGGTGAGTGCGGACTTGATTACTTTTATAATCATTCTGACAAAGAAAATCAAAAGCAGATATTAAAATTTCAAATTGAACTGGCTCTAAAAGCTGAGTTACCAATAATTTTTCATGTCCGCGATGCCTACGATGATTTCTGGCCAATATTAGAAAGTTACCCAGCTGTTCGAGGTGTTTTACATAGTTTTACTGATTCGGAGGAGAATTTAAATAGAGCCTTAAAAAATGATCTATTTATCGGCGTTAACGGCATTGCAACATTCACGTCTAAGTCAGATCAAATTGCGATGTATAAAGCCATTCCTCTTAGTAACTTAGTTCTAGAAACCGACGCGCCATTTTTGACACCAGTGCCATTTAGGGGTAGTATTTGTCAGCCAAAATTTGTGGCACAAACTGCTGAGTTTTTAGCTAAACTGCGCGGCGAAGATATTGCATTATTGGCCGAAGCAACTACCGCTAATGCTGAGAAGTTATTTACATTAGATCTAGGTAAGTTATGAAGTCAGTCATATATCTTGATTACGCGGCTGCGACACCAATTGACCCAATAGTTCTTGAATCGATGCAACCATATTTTGCCGAGCGCTTTTATAACCCTTCAGCAGTTTATTTAAGCGCCCAATCTGTCCAAAAAGATCTCGAGGCTGCGCGCTTTAGTATTGCCCAGTCGCTTGGCTCCAAGCCAGCCGAAATTATATTTACAGCCGGCGGGACGGAAGCTAATAATTTAGCGATCCGTGGAGTTATGGAAGAGTTTCCGAGTAGTAACTTAGTGCTATCAGCCATTGAGCATGATTCGGTTATTGGGCCAAGCAAGCTTTATAACCATAAATTAGCCAGTGTTAATAAAGAAGGGATTATTGATATCCCAAAACTACTGGCTAAAATCGACGACCAGACAGTCTTAGTTAGCGTTATGTACTGTAACAACGAAGTCGGTTCAATCCAGCCAATACATAAAATCGCCGAGGCTTTGAACAAAGTTAAAAAGGAAAGGGTATTAAAAGGCAATAAACTACCTCTCTACCTACACTCTGACGCCGCCCAAGCTGGTAATTATCTTGATCTGCATGTTTCGCGTCTAGGAGTGGATCTACTAACCATAAATGGCGGCAAAATTTATGGTCCCAAACAGTCAGGGTTTTTATACGTAAAAACTGGTACTAGACTTAAGCCACAGATTCTCGGTGGCGGCCAAGAGTTTGGTATTCGGAGTGGCACTGAAAACGTTGCTGGAGATATTGGGCTAGCTAAGGCACTCGAGCTTGCCCAACAAAGACGCACAGAGGAGAGTAAACGTCTAGCAGACATTCAAGCAGTATTTATTAAGCTTTTACAAGAAAAAATTCCTAGCGTTGTTATTAACGGTTCTATAAAACAGCGCCTAGTTAATAACGTCCATATTACCCTTCCCGGACAGGATAACGAGCGAATTCTTATGCAGCTGGATGAGGCTGGTATTTTAGCCGCGGCTGGCTCGGCCTGCAGCGCTAGCTCAGCCGAACCTTCCCATGTACTTAAAGCCATGGCTATAAGTAAAGCCGATGCTCAATCGAGCATTCGCTTTACGATGGGTCGCTCAACTGACTTAGCGTCAATCCAAAAAGTCGTTCAGGTCCTGGCGTCATTGCCAATCTAGCTCTAAACGATATACTAAGGGTAACCATGATGAAAAAAGTTCTTCTTCTCCCTGCGGTCTTACTGTCGGTTATTATTCTTAGCGCAACGCTTGTCTCAAGAGCCTCAGCTCAACTTGTTGTCCAAAGCTATGAATCTGACCAAACCCTCCAAAATGGTCTGATTGTTAGTCTGAAAGTGGGGAACTCAACAACTGTAATTCCGACCACTAAAAGTGCCGAAAAAGAAATGTTTGGTGTTGTCACCACTCCCGGAGCTTCGGCTATTTCCCTCTCGGGAATTACCACTCAGCAAGTATTTGTAGCCAACAGTGGGAATTATCAAGTACTAGTTAGCAGCGAAAATGGTGCAATTAATACCGGTGACTATATAACGGTCTCTTCACTCGACGGCATCGGTATGAAAGCTTCGAGTGCTGATGGCTACATTATTGGCAAAGCTTTGAGCAGCTTTAACCCGGTACTGGACTCTATTGGCTCGACCTCATTAGTTAACTCAGCTGGTGCAAAGTCAACAGTCCAAATCGGGCGGATTATGGTTGCTATAGGCGTTAGTCATAACCCACTGCAGACACCCAGTCATTCTGACCTACCAGCATTTCTAGTAACGGCTGGTGATAGTATTGCCGACAAACCGGTCTCAACCTCCAGATTAACCCTTGCTTTTGTAGTGCTTTTAATTAGCTGTGCTATAACTGCCAGCCTACTCTATTCTGGTGTTCGGACGGCATTTACAGCCATTGGTCGTAATCCACTTTCTAAACCATCAATTTATCGTGGACTGCTGCAGGTAATTTTAACCAGTATAATGGTTTTTATTATTGGCCTTTTTGGGGTATATTTACTACTGAGGTTCTAACAATAAGCATTTTAAAAAATGATGGGCATTTAATATCGTGAATAACTGGTGGATTATAGCAATAGTTGTAGTGCTGGTCATCGTAGCTTTGGTAATTGTTTGGTTTGCCCTTACGGGGAAACATAAACCAACTAAACACCCTAAAGCAACCTATGAAGATCAGGCTAAGGCTGACGTAGAACATATCTTTAATGATGACTTTCGACAAGAACTGCGGAACCGTGGTCGGCTATATTTTGAAAAAATAATTAACGACAACGCCATGTTCCTCCAACAGGATCTTCGGCTAACAACTTCACAGCTTAATGAATATATTAAAAAAGAAATAACCCAGAAGCTTCAAGATGAGTTTGTTAAATACGAGCAAACTATTCGTGACGCCAATCAGATCGCTCTCGAATCAATTACTAAAACCAATAAGGCCCTTGAAACTGAAACCCAAGCTCTAAGCGCCCAACTCCAACAAGAATTTAGTGCCGAAAAAGCCCGTTTAATAAAAAGATTCGAAGATAATATGGCCGAGATAGTCAATTACTATGTCCTATCGGCTGTTGGTAGCCAAGTTGATCTTAATGATCAGCTGTCATTTATACTTAACGACCTTCAGGAAAACAAAGACGAGATAATTAAGGACATTAATAATGGTGCCTAAAGACCAAGCTGTAGAGGCTTTACCTGACCAGATTACCACTCCGGGCGATTTAAATCGTCTAATTAGAGAACTCGATAATCTTGATGACTATTTGAATCAGGCGGCTCTTCGGAGTTCCCAGGAGCCGGCTAATTTACCCCAGACTTCTAAAGCTCTAGAGGAACTAGCGGCTGCGCACTCCCTTCAACTATTAAAATCCGATGACCGAAAAGTCTTTAAAGACCTACTTGCCGAGATTAAAAAAACCGCACCAACCATACACTTTGGTTTTGCGACTGCCCCCTCACTAACTTTCCTAGCCAAATTAGTATCCTGGTTGAGGACTAATGTCCACCCACAAATATTAATCAGGGGTAGGTCTAGAGCCGGCAATTATAGGTGGCTGCATTGTTAGAACAACCAATAAGCAATTTGATTTTACTCTTAGGAAGCACTTTATCGGGCAACACGATCTACTAGTTAAAAGCCTGAGCGGAGTAGATCATGAGTGATAATAAGCGTTTTAATAAACTGGTAGAGGCCGGTAATCCTGTCGGTGAGATAACTGGTATCAACCGATTTCTGATTCGAGCCAGCGGCCTGCAGCCGATCAATATCCATGCTCTCGTTATGTTTGAGGACGGCAGTAATGGTTTCATTCAAGCTATTTTTGAAGACTATGTTATGATCCTGCATCTCGGGTCTAAAAACTTGACGGTTGGTATGGTTGTTGTTTTACAGCACCATGAACTAGTCACGAAAGTCGGTAAAAGCTTTATCGGTCGAGTAGTCTCGCTAACCGGTGATGCCTTGGACGGTAAGGGGCCAATAACTGCCGAAAAAACTTGGCCGGTTTTTGCAGATGCTCCGATGCTTTATAAACGAGAACTGCTGGATACTCAACTTGAAACCGGTATAACCATGCTCGATGCCCTTTTTCCATTGGTCCGCGGTCAGCGTATTGCTGTGCTTGGTGATAGTAAGGTTGGCAAGAGTACTCTGGTGACGCAAATTGCTATTAACCAACGTAAATCTGACGAGGTAGTTATCTACTGTTTAATTGCCAAGCGTCGTAGTGATATAGATAGTTTAATTAGCCAGTTGGAAGACAATAAGGCTATGGAGAGGGCTATAGTCGTCGTATCTGTCATGTCCGAATCCTTAGTGCTTAGTTACCTGGCGCCTTACGTTGCCTGTGCGATTGGCGAATACCTTTGGCAAGAGGCCGATCAAGATACGATAGTGATCTATGATGATTTGACTTCACATGCCCAAAGCTACCGTGAAATTGCCCTTTTCTCCGGTACCAGTCCAGGACGAGACTCCTATCCGGGCGATATTTTCTATGCCCACTCCAGTCTACTTGAAAGAGCCGGTAAACTTGCCGGTAACCATAAAACTCAGACAGCTATTCCTCTAGTTCTAACACCTAGCGGTGACATCACCGCTTACTTACCGACAAACATCATGTCAATTACTGATGGCCAATGGATTTTGGATGAGAAAATCTTTCACGAAACCGTTCGACCAGCGCTAAGTATCGGTCTTAGTGTGACCCGTGTTGGTGGCCGCGGCCAGAATTCTCGCCAAAAAGATCAGGGTGTTAAGACAACCGCTGTTCTCAGCAATTATGCTCAGGCTCTAGAGTTTTCGCACTTTGGCTCGGAAATGGCTCTGGAGTCGGCCAACAGTCTAACGCTTGGCAAAAACCTCTACAGCGTTTTTAACCAAAAACCCGGCGAACTGTTTGATTTAGTTTGCCAACAACTACTTTTGGACATAACTCTAGGTCTTGATAACGGCAAGGAAGTTTTAGATGTAGAAGCTCTAAAAGCTCACGTCCTCGAATCGGCTAATAGCATAAAGAGCGAAGATGATTTTGATAAAGTACGTGATCATTTACGATTACTCTGCGTTAAACAGCTAAGCGTCCCAACTGCCACCCCGGCTCCTGCAGCCGCTACTGCACCCGCAGCCCCAGCGCCGGCTCCGACACCAGCCCAGGAGGTCAAGAAATGAGACAACTCCAGGATATTGATCAAGAGCGCGCTTCAATGATGACGATTGTTCAGCTAACTAGTGCCTTCGAAACTCTGGCCAGCGTCAGGATTTCTCAAATTAAGAATCAAGTAGTTCAAGCTCAAAGCTTTTTTAGTGAACTATGGAATATCTATATACAACTTCGAGTTGATAGCATATTTCGTTTTGGTCGACATAGTACCCAACAGGTAATCGAGAAGGATCTCTACATTATCATTACAGCTACCGGTGGTTTTGGAGGTGATATCGATCAACGAGTAATCGATAGAACCCTAAAAGATTACAATCCTGACAAACAAGATATTATTGTTGTTGGTCGGCATGGTTCGGTATTACTGGCTCAAGCTGGGATTCACTTTAAAAAGTTTTTTGAACTACCTTCAAGCGACCACAACATAAATGTCGAGCCCTTAGTTCAAGAAATTAGCCAATACAAAAATAGCTTTGTCTATTATCAAACCTATATATCGCTAATGAATCAGGAAATTCGGCGCTTGGAGCTCAGTACAGCCATAAAACAGTTTGACAGCACAGCCAGCGAATCAAAGGAGATTATTAGTGAGCAGAATTATATATTCGAACCAAGTGCTTTTGATGTCGCGGCTCACCTAGAACGATCAATGCTCCAAATAACCCTCGGCCAAGTTATATTTGACTCAAAACTTGCTCAATATGCCAGTCGGTTCCGAGCTATGAGCGCTGCGAATGATAAATCTAAAGAGTCGTTTTCGGATCTCAACACTTTATATAACCGTACTAAACGAGCTATTCGTGATGCCCAACTTAAACAGATCATTATTGGTCTAAAGATGCAGGTTAAGTGATGGTACAGGGCGTAATAAAGACAGTTAAAGATCTAGTTGTAACAGCCTCCTTTGATGATGATTGCCCTGATATTAATGAAATTGTCATTGTTGATAACCCCAATAAGGCCATTCTGCTAGTTGATAGTGTTGGCGCTAACAATGTTGCCCTTTGCTTAAACATTCATGGTGATCGCGACTATCCAAAAAGGTATGGTAGTTAAGGGCAGTGGTAAAAGTATTGAGATCCCCGTCGGTAATAAGACCATTGGCCGGATGCTTGATGCTCTTGGCAATCCCATTGATGGCCTGGAAGCACTTGATAGCCCTGATATTGAAAAACGTAACATCTTTGTTTCAGCCGGTCACAACGATAACTTTAAAATAGCCAAACCTGAAATTCTTGAAACCGGAATCAAGGTTATAGATTTCTTTACGCCTTTCGTTAAGGGCCGTAAGATTGGCATTATCGGTGGTGCTGGTGTCGGTAAGACCATCCTAATGATGGAGCTCATGCACAACGTGGCCGTTAGCGGTTCAGGGCTTAGTTTCTTTACCGGTATTGGTGAGCGTATTAGGGAAGGCCATGAACTGTATATGACCCTTAAGGACAACAACCTCCTTGGTAGTACCTGCATGTTCTTTGGACAGATGAATGAGAACCCCGTCCAAAGAGGCATAGTGGCCACTTCATCTGTGACTCTGGCTGAGTATTTTAGAGACGAGCAGGGTAAGGATGTACTGTTCTTTGCTGACAATATGTATCGTTACGTTCAGGCTAAAAATGAAGTCTCAACAATCATCGCCCAAATTCCAGCAGAAGGTGGTTATGAGCCAACAATTTTTAGTGATGTCAAAACTCTTCAAGATCGACTTAGCTCAAATGAAAAAGGCTCGATTACGGCGGTTGAAACCATTTATGTGCCGGCCGATGACTTATCTGATCCGGCCGTACAAATGATTCAACATGAATTAGACTCAACGATCGTCTTAAGTCGAAAAGTTGCCGAACAGGGTATTCGTCCGGCTGTTGATCTTATTAATACTACCTCGTCGCTACTTGCGCCGGATATCGTTGGTGATCGTCACTATAATCTCAGCGTTCAAGTTCAAAGGCTGTTGCAGAAATATGAATCTCTAAAAGGCATCATTGCAATTATTGGTGAGAATGAACTATCGCTTAATGACCTTGCCGATTACACCAAGGCCAAGAAATTAATCACCTACTTCTCACAAAATATGACTGTCATGGAAACCCTCAACGGTCTAAAAGGTGAGCAGTTTACCCGAGAACAAACTCTAGCCGGTATAGAAGAGATAATCACTAATGGCTAACGAGGCTCCAAACAGTCAAGTCAAAGCCCCAGCGCCAGGTAGTAACGTACCTGCAGATGACCTAAAAGATAAGGACGGTAAGCCAATGATCCATATCAAGGTATATTCGCCTTATCAAACCTATTTTGATGATATTGCCTATAGTATATCGGGACTAAATAACACTGGTCCTTTTGACGTATTACCTAGGCATCACAATTTTATAACTCTTCTCAATCCCAGCGTTCTTGAAATTCATGTCCCTGACGCTGTCAAAAGAATTCGCATCTCCAGAGGCGTCATGCATGTTAAGGCTAATAAAGTTATAGTCTTTCTAGACGTTTAGATAACAATATAATCAAAGCCGAAGCTAATATTTCCAGCTGCCGCTAGGCTGCTACAGATGCTGAAATTAGAAGCAGTGCGAGTTATGTAATAGTTTAGCCCGCTACCCCCAGAACCGACCGGCGTGATAATCACTGCCGGACTGGAGCTAAAACTATGAACAAAAGTTATTGTCATAAAACAACCGGCCTGAGGTGAAGTCCCGGTATTAATAATCACAGAACCAGCCGTATCGGTCCCGCTAATTGAAACCGTACCGCCCGTACCAAGTGTTGTGTCATCTGGGCTGGCACTTGGTGTCGCGCCACTTGAGACAATATGTCGGGCGATTGTTAAGTCACCACTGAGATCTAGGCTTTGAACAGTTAACTCTGCGGCCGTAACTGTGCCACCAAAGCTGGAAGAGCCACTTACTGCCAGAGTGTTGTTAATTGCCACCTGTCCTTGTAGTGCGGTATTACCAGAAACTGATAGTTTACCCGCCTGAACCTGATTAATATTACCAGTACCGGTAACTGTAACTGACGGTAGGGTTAGCCCGCTGCTGACATTTATCGTACCGGCAACGTCCAAATCCTTACGAATTAGTACCTGCCCGCTGAAAATGGTATTTGGCACGATATTTAATACCTGATCTGAAGCGCCAATTGTAGTTGAACCAGAAGCTAATAGTTGCAGCTGGGATGCACTCAGATTTTCGGGTTTTATGCTGTTAGTGCTGGTATTACTCGGAGTTTTAATAAAGGCTATAACAGTCACTGCAATCCCGATTAATATAACCAGGCCAAAGATTAATAAGTAGATATTAACGCGCTGTAAGATCGATGCGACATTTTTCTTCTTAACTGGAGCCGGTAGGGGTGCGGTTGGGTTAGCCCGAGCTTCTATTACGTCAGTAGTTGCATCAGTTGGACTGGTGCTGGTAGCTGCAGCTGGAGTCGTTTCAGCTTTGTCTGGAGTACTTGCTGGCTCGGAGCTTGGTTTCTCGGCAGGTTGTTCTGGTGATGAGGTTTTTGGTGGTTCCATAGAAAAACTAAATATTAACCTCTTAATAATACTAGATTAGCTCTTAAAGCGTAAACGGATTGATTTTTGTCGGGAAATCTTACACAATTACTACTACCTATATGAAAAAGTGGCAAAAAATATTATTTATTTTTTTGGTTGGGGCACTGCCTCTAGCTAGCCTTGGCTTCGCCCAGGCTACCACCTATACCTCAACCCACTACGAGATGAATCAAATCCTTTTTGGCAGTGGCGGTTGTCTGAGCACTGTCTGTTCTTCAGCTAACTATGAAGCCCAGATAGCCGTTGGGGAGGTTGGTGTTGGTAATACCAAGGGCAATGCATATCAGGCCTACTCTGGCTTTAATACCAATGATGCCCCTTATCTTCAGTTTATAGTCACTAGTTCGTCGACAAATCTTGGTACTCTTTCATCATCGTCAGTCGCTACAGCCAGTGGGACGTTCTCAGTTAGGGATTATTTATCGCAGGGTTATATTGTTATGCTGGCTAGCCCGCCCTTCTTCTGGCAGTCATACGCTAAGTCCTCTAACGACAGCGACTGCATCGACTCCTGGTACAGAACAGTTTGGTGCTAACCTAGTCTTAAATACTAGTCCGGCAGTTGGAGCTCTACCTGTTCAAAATCCTTCAAGTGTTTTCAGTTTTGGTACGGTCACGGGTGGGGCGCCTGGCCCGAATGGGACGAGTGTTACCAGTGGTTATAGTACTCAGAATTATTTTCAGTATAACAATGGCGATATCATTGCTGCCTCTAATCAAAGTTCCGGTGAGACGGACTACACCATATCCTATATAACGAATATTAGCAGTACTACCCCCGGTGGAACTTACACTTTTAACCAGGTTCTGATCGCCCTGCCAACTTATTAATTTTCTTTCTAGACATTATAAAATTGCTTATGGTAGAATGAAAACGTTACAGAGTGCTGTAGGGTTTTGAAATAAATATAATGCGATATCACCAAAACACATTCAGGGGGTTTTCCTATAGAGGATTATTGTTAACCTCCGCTTTATTAGTGGCTATTTTTACAATATTAGACGTTCAACCGGTTTCTAGAGTTCAGGCGGCGCAGATGCTAAGTCGAAGTATTAAAATGAGTAGCTCCAACCCGGCTGCTGCCGCTCTTAGCAACACCTATCAAGTACGATTTACAGCAGAAACTACAGCTACGCTTAAAGCGATCGTAGTCGATTTTTGTTCCAACGATCCGATTATTGGTGATGCAACATGTACGGCACCTACCGGCTTTGATGTCGGAGGAGCAACACCAACGATTGTCACAAGTACCGTCACCGACCCAAGCTTAACGACTACTTTGGGAGCTTCCGGTTGGAGCGGTGCTGGCAGCAACCTAATAACCGGGTCGCAGTATCGAACCCTTACTATTACAGATTCTACGGGCGTATCAGTCAGTAGTGGAAATGTCGTTGCTTTTGACATGACAAATGTAACCAACCCAACCACGACCGGGACATTCTATGCCCGAATTTTAACCTACACGACTACAACTACTGGCTATGCTCCGGGTTCAGAAGGTAGTTACATTGATTACGGCGGCGTCGCTTTATCAACCGCAGCGGTAATTACGATTACCTCAAAAGTTGCTGAAGCACTCACTTTTTGTGTTTACATCGGTAGCTGTGGTACTGCAGCCAACGTTCTTTTGGGAGATTCTCACGATGTCCTGTCGACTACGGCACCGACTACGGCTGCTGGAGCGACTTATGGAGTCTTCTATAGTCTTAGTACTAATGCCTCGAGCGGTGCAGTCATCTACTTAAAGGGAAACACACTTAGCTCTGGCGGCAACACTATACCGGCGGCCGGGAGTAGATTTATCTACAATACGACAGGCACGGATTTCTTTGGGTTGTGTGAATATAATTCGGTTCTAACGGTTGGATTAGCGCCAGCTGTAACTTCCTATTATGACGGAACCGGTGATGGTAGTGGTACCTGTGCAGCAAACACGACGGATGACGGCACAACCGCTTCGCTAACGTCGATTGGTACTAGCCCAAACTACACCACCTTTGGGTTTAACTTAGTCAACACCAACACCACAACTTACGGCGATCAGTTAGCCAGTATCAGCGCACCTGGCAATTCGGTTAACGCTGTTGTGATAGCCGCCGGGGTCAACGCCACTCAAGCAGAAGGTGTTTATACGACCACTTTGCAGCTTATCGCCACCGGAACATACTAATTGTAATTATTACAATACTCATTGTATATCCTTAAGCATTATTATATAAATAAAGGGAGCATAAGGAGAACAAAAAAGGTGAGTTTCGGCCAGTTTAGGAAGCATATTATACCGACTCAGGTAGTTTTGGTCATGTTGCTTGTGCTGCTTACGCCAGCAATTTTCTTTAATGATTTAGTTCATGCCGCCGGCGGCCAAGTCCAGTCCCGATCAATTCAAATGAGCGACGACACCACAAACACTTCGGGAGGAACGGCTTCATATCTAGTGACCTTCAACCCAGCTTCTACTAAGACTATCTATGGGGTTGTTGTCGACTTTTGTAGTACTGACCCAATCCCTGGTGATGTCTGTACACCCACACCAACTGGTTTTAGTGTTGGTTCCGGTGGCTTCACTGCTGTTAGTGGTGTTTCCGGAAGCTGGACTGGTGCAGCTGCTAACTCCGGGAGAACTTTTGAGTTAACTCTCTCGGGTGGTGCAGCTTGGACATCTGCAACCGTGGTCTCATTTGCAATAACCGGTGTGACCAATCCAACGGTTCTAGGCACCTTCTATGCCCGTATTTTCACTTTCTCGGCATTTAGTGGTGCGGGCAGTGCTGCCCAGTGGCTAACTACAACTGATGGAAGTAATATTTCGAATTTTTGGGATTATGGTGGTATAGCCCTATCTACCGCTGAACCAATTCTGGTAACGTCTAAGGTTCAGGAACAAATAAGTTTCTGCGTCTATATAACTTCTTGTGGTACACAAGCAGTTATTAATTTAGGTGATGCCCACGACGTGCTATCAACCTCTGCGCCTTTTGTTGATAATACGACTACTTATAGCCTCACAACCAACGCTTCCCATGGAGCAGTAATCTATATTAAAGGCCCAACCTTGACCTCTGGTAGTAATACTATTCCGGCGGCCGGGTCAACACCATTTCTATATAACACTACTGGTACAGATTTTTTCGGGGTGTGTAGCTATAACACTTCCGGAGAAGTGCCAACGGTAGCTACAGATTATTTAGGAACCTCGAATGGTGGATCATGTGCCAGTACGGTTACTGATACCGGTGGTACCGCCGTTCTAAGCTCACTTGGTACGCCGTACGCAACATTCGGCTTTAACCTGACTAATACAACATCAACTTATGGTGATTTATTGGCTACGCTGACCAGTC
Organism: uncultured Candidatus Saccharibacteria bacterium; assembly: GCA_963706245.1. Lineage (GTDB taxonomy): Bacteria > Patescibacteriota > Saccharimonadia > Saccharimonadales > UBA4665 > BOG-1338. Next base: position 140,773 of record OY970151.1, read on the forward strand.
CTGGGGCTACCGTAGATCAGGTTGCTCTTGGGGCGGGCGTTAATGTTACTCAGTCTTCCGGCGTCTATACCACCTCCTTACAATTGATCGCTACAGGCACCTATTAATTGTAGTTATTACAACATGTTATAGTTGTATATCCTTAAGCATTACTGTATATAATATAGTTAAGTATAAGGAGAACAAAAAGTGAGTTTTGGCCGATTCAGAAGACGCATTACCCCAGCTTACGTTGTGGTTATAATGCTTCTTTTCAATCTAACTCCTGTTTTCTTTTTATCCAGTGCTGTCCACGCCGTTGATGGTCAGGTCTCATCTCGCTCTATTCAGATGGGGGATAGCACTACAAACACTAGCGGTGGTACAACCAAATATCTTGTAACTTTTACTCCCTATAACAGTGTTGCAACAAATATTTATGGTATTATCGTTGATTTTTGCAATACGGATCCAATTCCTGGTGATGTCTGTACGGTACCAACCGGCTTTAGTGTAACTGCCTCAGGCACCATCGTCAGCGGGCTTACTGGTACTTGGGTAGCTGCGGCCCCTAACTCTGGTCGAACTTTTGAATACACCAACGCTTCAGGTAACTCGCTATCTTCCTCAGCTGCCGTATCGTTCTCAATTAACACTGTAACTAACCCAACAGTTCTCGGAACATTCTATGCGCGTATCTTCACTTTCAATTCTAACAGCGGTGCCGGTAGTGCTACCCAATGGCTAACTACCGTCAATGGTAGTGATACCACCAATGATTATGATTATGGTGGTATAGCTCTATCTACCACGCAGGCCATTATTGTAACCTCTAAGGTTCAAGAACAGATTAGTTTTTGTGTCTATGTTACATCCTGTGGTACGCAAGCCAATATTCTACTCGGTGATGCTCACGATGTGCTATCAACTACGGCACCAGCGGTAGATACCTCCACCACCTATAGCCTTAGTACCAACGCTTCCCATGGTGCGGTGGTCTATTTGAAAGGGCCGACACTTACATCAGGTAGTAACACTATTCCACCGGCTAGCTCAACTCCTCTGGTCTACACCACTGGCGCAGATTTCTTCGGCATTTGTAGCTTCAATACGTCGACTTCTGTTGGTTCACCACCTACGGTCACAACAACCTATATAGGTACGTCTAACAGTGGAACCTGTGCCGGAACGACTACCGATACAGGTGGTACACTTGTTACGACGTCTCTTGGCTCGCCTTATGCGACTTTCGGGTTCAACAGCGTAAATACAACCTCAACGTACGGTGACGAGCTGGCAAGTATATCTGCCCCGGGGGCTAGTATTAATCAGGTTGTTTTAGCTGCCGGTGTTAGCGTTACTCAGGCATCAGGTATTTATACGACTACTCTACAGTTAATTGCCACTGGTACTTATTAGTTGTCGTTATTACAACACAATTACTTGCATTTACATCAAGGTAGGTATACATTTCTAGTTAAGGTTAAATAAAAATAAAAAAACAATCACATATGAAAATATTTTTTAAACGTACAGCTCCGGCTTATGTAGCTTTACTCTTTTTAATGGCGATCGTGCTTCCGACTTTACTCGTAACGGGCGGTAAGGTGTTCGCCACAAACCAAATACAGTCAAGATCTATTCAGATGAGCGATGATACTGTTAACACCAGCGGTAGTACCGCTAGTTATCTTGTGCAGTTTAACGTGGCAACAACAGGGCCGGTCCAAGCTATTATTGTCGATTTTTGTAATACAGATCCAATTCCTGGTGATGTCTGTACAATTCCTACCGGTTTTAGTGTTGGTTCGACCTTCACACCAGGTACGAACACAGCATCCGGTTGGACGGCTGCTACGGCTAACAGCAACCGAACTTTTGAACTTTCCAATAGCAGTGGTGGTAGTTTATCTTCCGGGGCCACCGTCTCGTTTACGATTACCGGTGTTACTAACCCAACAGTCCTCGGTACATTCTATGCCCGTATACTTACTTTTGCGACTCCGACCGCAGCCACTACCTGGTTAGGTACGGTAGACGGTAGTAGTTTAATCGGCTTTGTCGATTATGGAGGTATTGCTCTATCGACCGCTCAACCAATACTGGTTACTTCTAAGATTCAGGAACAGATTAGTTTCTGTGTTTACGTCGGTACCTGTGGTACGCAAGCTGTGATTAACTTGGGTGACGCCCACGATGTGCTGTCGATATCTGCGCCTTTTGTTGATAATACCTCAACGTACAGTCTTAGTACGAACGCTTCTCATGGAGCGGTAGTATATATGAAAGGGACGACACTGACATCTGGTAGTAATACTATTCCGGCCGCTGGAGCAACACCATTCTTGTACGCTACAACCGGTATAGACTTCTTTGGAGTCTGTACTTACAATACTTCTGGTGAAGTCCCAACTGTTGCTACAGATTATTTGGGGACTTTCTAACGGTGGAACATGTGCAAGTACAGTTACTGATACTGGTGGAACTGCTGTCCTAAGCTCACTTGGTACACCTTACGCGACATTTGGTTTTAACCTGACTAATACAACATCTACCTACGGCGATCTACTGGCTACACTGGTATCTCCAGGGGCTACTGTCGACCAGGTTGCTTTAGGAGCAGGTGTTAACGTTACCCAGCCATCTGGTATCTATACGACCACGATCCAACTTATTGCTACCGGTACTTACTAGGAGTTTCTAAAAGTGCTATGGCGATAAAATATCGGCTAGCAGCCTTAGTATTTTGTATTCTTAGTGTACTACTGTCTTTCTCTGGTAATTTTGCCATCGCCGATAACACAGAAGTCCAGAACCGTTTCGACCAGATGGCAGATGCCTATGCTTCGGCTGTTACGACTCACAATTTAGGCTTTACGCTTGATAGCAGTGCAGATCCCCTCGGTTCCATCGAGTTTCAGTTTTGTTCCAACAACCCATTGGAGGGAACGCCCTGTACTCCACCAGACGGTTTTTCGGTTAGCGGGGCAGTTCTGTCAAGCCAATCAGGTAATACGGGCTTTAGTATTTCTTCTCTGACTTCGGCCAATGATCTTATTCTTTCTGCCAGCAGTGTAATTAACAACCCGAGTTTATCGCCAAATCTCTATATTTTATCCAATGTTGTCAACCCTGCCGATGTCGGCACTTTCTATATTCGTATCTATACTTACTCATCGCTTGACGCCAGTGGTTCGCCGACTGAAACAGGTGGAGTAGCTCTATCCACAGCTACCGGTCTTGGCGTTACAAGCTATGTTCCGCCATTCCTGGAGTTTTGTGCCGGTGTGGTAATTTTCAGCAATAACTGTGCGACGATTGATAATTATATTGTCAATATGGGCGATATTACTGATAACCAAACTTCGGTTGCTACTTCGCAGTTTCTAGGGGCAACTAATGCTACGGGCGGCTATACTGTCAGCGTCACTGGCACGACACTAACTTCAGGAAACAATATAATTAGCTCACTATCAACTCCCAGTCCTTCAATAATCGGACAAGATCAATTTGGGATGAATCTACGGGTTAATGATGTACCTAGTTTTGGCAGTGACCCGGTTGGTGAAATCGACCCGCTTTCACCGACGCCAGTCATCACCCCTAATTACGGAACAGCTAATCTTTATACATTCAATAATGGTGATAATTTGGTATCTGTTCCAAGGCCAACTCTGCCAGTAACTTTTACAGCTGCTTATATTGTTAATACAGCATCTGGTCAGCCGGTCGGTGTATACACTACAACCCTAACTTACATTTGCTTGGCTAACTTTTAAGGTATATGTTATTATTGATTTAAATTAAGAGGATCATAAATCGATGAAATCAAAGATTGCATTAATAGTATTCTCACTCGTCGCCAGTTTTACATTATTCGCAGCTCCATATGCTTCAGCCGCCACAGAGGCAACCGGCTATACAGTCTCGCCAGTAGAAACTGAAATAACCGTTAACAAGGGCACGTCTCAAACTGTTGAATTATCAGTCCAGAACCCCTCGAGTACCACAGTTGAAGTTAAGGCCGTTATTAATGACTTTGTGGCCAGCAATGATGAATCTGGATCCCCAAGACTCATATTAAACAGTAATGCCCAGCTACCAGCTGATAATTTTGAATCGTTAGTTTCGCCAATTGGTAATATAACGCTTGGACCACTAGCCAAAGTCTATTTCCCCGTAACAATTACCGTGCCTCTGAACGCCAATTCGGGCGGTTACTATGGCGCCGTTCGTTTTATACCAACGACAATCGACCAAACAGGCAACGTTGGTCTAACAGCTAGTGTTGGCTCAATTTTCTTAATTACTGTTCCCGGTAATTTAATTGAAAAACTAAATCTAACTCAGCTATCTGCTGCTGATAAAAGTGGTTCTCCAACTAGTTTCTTAACGTCTGGTAGTGTATCGGTATTAACTCGTCTTGATAACACCGGGAATATTCAGCTGCAACCTTTTGGAAACATTATTGTTAAGAATATGTTCGGTCACATAGTGGCTTCTGCTCAGTTTAATAACGCTGTTCCTAGAGCCAACATTTTGCCCGACAGCATCAGGAAGTTTATTAATCCTATAGGCGGTACAAGCTGGTTTGGAAGGTACACAGTTGTTGAGACTGTAGCTTATCAGCAAGGAACCGGTAACTATATAACTTCAAGCGCAACTTTTTACTACTTCCCAGTTTGGTTCTTGATCTTAGTTCTTATAATCGTTGTCTTACTGGTAGTCGGAATTTACTGGATCGGTTATCGCCGCCGCGCCGCATCAGCTCCTCGCCGAAAATAGACGTTCTCTTTCTATAACGCTTGCGCTATTATTAGATAGACTAAGGCGTCTATGAAGATATTCCAAACAAACAATAAGCTGTCGTTTTATCTACTGTCGCTTATCATGATCAGCTGCTTGATAACGCTTGGCAGTAATATACCTAGTGTTTATGCGGTCGTTAACCCTCAAAACGGCGCTGTGGGTCTGGAGGGAACAATAAATGGTCCACCACCATCTGTTGGAGCAACTATTACCACTCCGGGAAATGGGCAGTCATTCACTACTCTGCCAATTACAGTTGCCGGATTATGTCCCTCAGGACTATTAATTAAAGTTTACGACAACAACATCTTTGCTGGATCAACGGAATGTACTAACGGCAGCTATGATTTAAAGATTAGTTTATTTGATGGCACCAATAGCCTAATTAGTATTGATTATGATGCCCTTAACCAACAGGGGCCGAATTCTAACAACGTAACCGTTAGTTACACTTCCGCCCAGTTTGCTAGTTTCGGTACCCAGCTGACCATATCTAGTAACTACTCCCAGCTTGGATCTTCGCCCGGCACCCAACTATCCTGGCCGATTAATATTAACGGTGGCACAAGCCCTTATGCGCTTAGCATTGATTGGGGCGATGGTACACCTTCTAAGCTTATGAGCGTGTCAAGTGCTGGGCCATTGTCACTAACTCACACTTATCAGCTGGCCGGAACTTATACGGTTACCGTTCAGGGAACTGACAAAAATGGCCAACCGGCTTTTCTCCAAGTAGTCAGTGTTATCTCCGGGCCCGTCCAGCGGTTGGCTAGCAGTAGCAGTACATCGTCAACTTCAAAGACTGAAATTATCACAATTTCGATCTGGGCTAAGATCGCCATGCTCTGCCTGCTAATATTAATCATTATTGCTTTCTGGGTGGGCAGGCGCTATGAGCTTATCGCCATTAGACGCAAAATTGAAAAGAGTGATAGAGCCGACCAACAGTAGACCGCCTAGCCAATATTTGCTAATATAGACAGACTATGTCAAAAAAAGTTTTTGTGGGAATGTCCGGAGGAGTTGATAGCTCAGTAACTGCCGCCATGTTGAAGGCTGAAGGCTATGATGTTACCGGTGTCTATATGAAAAATTGGACTAAAGACCTACCGGGTCTCGTTTGCCCTTGGCAGCAAGATTATCAGGATGCCAAACGGGTTGCGGTGCAACTTGGAATACCTTTCAAGGTCTACGATTTTCAAAAAGAATACCGCCGAGCGGTAGTTGATTACATGACTCGGGAATATCAAGCGGGGCATACTCCTAATCCCGACATTATGTGTAATCAGGAAATTAAATTTAAACTTTTTTTGGAGACTGCTCTAAAAGACGGAGCTGATTTTATTGCGACCGGCCACTATGCTCAGGTTAAGGAAGCTAAATTATTTGTAGCCAAAAATAAAGACAAGGATCAAACTTACTTTCTTTATAGAGTTGGTACTGAGGCTCTTAGTAAAACTTTAATGCCCATAGGTGAGTTCGCTAGTAAAAACGAGGTGCGAAAACTGGCCAGTAAATATCATCTAGTGACTGCCGATAAAAAGGATAGTCAGGGTATTTGCTTTGTCGGTAAAGTAGGGATTAAAGACTTTTTGTTATTTGAGCTCGGGCCACAGCCGACCGGTAAAATTAAAGACCAAAATGGTCAGATAATTGGTGAGCACGATGGTGCGATCTTTTATACTCTTGGTCAGCGGCATGGTCTAGATATTGGCGGCGGTTTGCCCTATTACGTGACAGGCAAAAATGTAAAAAAGAACGAGATATATGTAACAACTGACCTGCAGGATCAGGCGCTTTGGAAGAGTGAAGTTAATCTCAGCGATATATTTTGGATTAGCGGCTCAGCGCCTGCTAAAACAAACGAGCTTAAAATTCGACTTCGATACCGATTACCACTTGTTGCCATCGAAAGTCTAACTGGTACAAAAAATCATATTTTGAAAGTGAAATTAGCCGAGCAAGTAAGAGCAATTACTCCAGGACAATCGGCGGTAATTTATAGGGGTGACCAAGTACTTGGTGGTGGCATAGTCATTTGACTAAGTAACTAACTTAAAAACCGCTGGCATAATGAGGCAGCTGCTTTATACTAAGAGGCAGTTAATATCCGTTAAAAAAAATGGCAGAACAGATCACTAATCCACGAACAAGAAAAATATCGCTTGGCAGCACAGCTGTCTTATTAGTTTCGACTGCTTTTTTTGGTCAGCTACTTGGTTTACTTCGTACTAAACTGGTAAACGCAAACTTCCCGGCAACTGGTCCAGGTAGTACGGACTCTTACTTCGCGGCTTTTAATATTCCTGACTTCTTTTTTTTCACACTTGCCGCTGGGGCACTAGGCGTAGCTTTTATGCCTGTCCTGGCTGATCGCTTACACAAAGGCGATAAGAGAGGTATGTGGGAGCTATCGACAAGTCTAATGAATCTTCTGGTTATGATAATGGCTGTTGTTTCGATCATTATATTTGTTTTTGCTCAACCTTTGGTTCACTACGTTATTTCACCAAACCTAACACCTCAACAACTCCATAACACGGTTACTATAATGCGCTTTTTGGCACTTAACCCACTTCTATTTACGATATCTGGTGTTCTAACTGCAACACAACAAACAATGGGTCGGTTTTTCTTTTATGCAGTAGCGCCACTAGTGTACAACTTATCAATTATTGCCAGTATCTTTGTATTCAAGCACAACCTTGGGCTGATTGGGCTGGGAGTTGGTGCTTTGGTTGGTGCAGTGTTACAGCTAGCTATTATTTCTCTGGGGTTGTTTAATACTGGCTTTCATTGGTCTTCAAAGATTGTCTGGCGAAACTCTGATTTTCACAAAATACTCAAGAATCTTCCGCCGCGTTCTCTTGATCAAGGTATGGATCAAGTCGAGGATATTATCCAAACACATTTTGCCAGAAGACTCGGTACTGGCTATATTAGCTACTATAACAATGCCTATACTTTGTCCACGGCTCCAACATTTTTGATTGGTACGGCAATATCAACGGCGGCTTTTCCGCAGATGAACAATCGTCTGGCTCAAGGGAGGCCAGACCTATTCCGTAAAGAATTTCTAAAAGTCTTCCAAGCCATGATCTGGGTGGCCGCACCGGTATCGATAGTCAGTTATTTCCTGAGAGGCTATCTGGCCCGGTTAATTTTTAGTAAAAATGCCCCTCAAATTTCGATAATTTTTGGTTTTTTGGTGCTAGCGATCTTTGCTTCAACTCTTTACACCCTAATGTCCCGGTGGTTTTATTCACAAAAAGACACAATAACACCATTACTAGTGTCGATTTTTATAGTTTTTCTAGATATTGTTCTAGTGTCAATTTTAGCTAGACCGTCAACATATGGTATGAGTGGGCTAGCCATTACTCAGTCGGTTGTAGCTATGACGGAGGTTACTATCTTGGGTATCATAATGGTGATCCGTGATCATAAGATATTTGATTTTGATTTTGTGCGGGCTATTGGGCGGATAATTTCGGTAACCGGTTTTTCAGCTGTCGCCGCCTTCTTAATGGTCCAACTCCTACCGCTAGGCATTAATGACCGAGGAATTATTACTTTAGGTGGTAAACTTATCTTGATTTTTGGCGTAGCAGCTTTCGTGCATCTCATGGTGTCTTACCTATTTGGACTTAACGAGGCCAGAGTAATTTTTAGGCGAATTCGCCGATTAATTCTTCAACCAATTAAATAACAATTTTAAACTGGCCTCTCACGCTGTTATAATCCCAAAGACTATGAACCAAGACCATATTCGTAACTTCTGCATAATTGCCCATATTGATCATGGCAAGTCGACACTAGCAGATCGTTTGCTTGAAACCACCGGCACGGTTGATAAACGCTTAATGAAAGCTCAGCTGCTTGATAAGATGGATTTAGAGCGCGAAAAGGGCATTACCATTAAACTTGCAGCAGTTCGGATGCGCTATAGAGACTACGAGCTAAATCTAATTGATACGCCCGGTCATGTTGACTTTAGTTATGAAGTATCGCGGAGTCTAGAGGCCTGCGAAGGTGCAATTTTAGTTGTTGATGCCACTCAAGGAGTTCAAGCGCAAACTCTCGCCAATGTCTATTTGGCAATTGGTGCGAATCTCAAAATAATACCAGTTTTAAATAAGATCGACTTACCAGCAGCAAATATAGATAGGGTTGCTGCAGAAGTAGTTGGTTTGCTCGGTTGTAATAAAGAAGATATCCTGCATATTAGCGCTAAAACTGGGCAGGGCGTTGATGAGCTACTCGAGGCAGTCGTAAAACAAATCCCTTCCCCTGGTGGCGATAGTGCCAAACCGACTCGGGCACTAATTTTCGATAGCTACTATGACGATTACCGAGGAGTTGTTCTTTATGGCCGTGTGGTAGATGGTCAGCTTAAAAAAGGTGATGGCATCCACATGATTTCGGCAGACAGTAATGGATTGGCTCTTGAGGTTGGCAGTTTGACACCCGAAATGTCACCAAAAGATTCGCTCACAGCCGGCGAAATAGGCTATATCGTGACTAATCTAAAAACTACCCGGGAAGCCAAGGTTGGTGATACGGTGACACTAGTCAATCGACCTGCTACTGAAGCCCTCCCCGGCTATAAAAACGTTCAGCCGTTTGTCTACGCCGGTTTTTTCCCAGACAGTAATGAAAACTATCTAACCCTAAAAGAGGCTATCGATAAACTTAGTCTAAGTGATTCAGCCCTGCAGTTTACACCGGAGAATTCACCAGTTTTGGGCTATGGCTTCCGAGTTGGTTTCTTGGGGCTACTACATATGGACATCGTCAGGGAGCGACTCGAACGCGAATATAATCTTGAACTTATTATCACTAATCCTTCGACCGATTATCATGTACGTTTAACGACTGGAGAGGAATTAATCATCAAATCGGCCTCCGACCTACCTGATGTTAGCCGGATCGTTGAAATTAAAGAACCTTGGATAAAAGGTGAGATTGTTTGTCCGATTAGCTATGTTGGTGCAGTTATTCAATTAGTCGCCAATAAACGAGGCTTACAAAAAAATCTCAGCTTTGTTGACGCTGAGCTAGCTATTATTGATTTTGAGGCGCCACTGGCTAACTTACTTACTGATTTTTATGATCAACTAAAGAGCTTAACTTCTGGTTATGGTTCATTTAACTACGAGCTTGATGATTACCGACCTGAAGACCTGGTCCGTTTAGATTTTTATGTAGCTGGCGATAGGATCGATGCTCTTTCAATCATGGTACATCGCAGCGAATCGCTTCGTCTTGGAAGAGAAGTCGTCGAAAAGCTTAAAGACGTTATCCCAAAGCAGAATTTTCAAGTTAGTTTGCAAGCTGGCATTGGCGGTAAATTTATTGCCCGAGAAGACATCAGTGCGTATCGTAAGGACGTTACAACTGGACTCTACGGCGGCGATGTATCCAGAAAGAAAAAAGTTTTAGCTAAACAAAAGAAAGGTAAACAGCGTTTAAAAAGATTTGGACGAGTCGATATTCCTGCTGATGCTTTTACAGTCATGCTAAAGCGTGATTAACTCTGTTACAATTAAATAACAAATGAATGCCGAACAAATCCGAACAGCTTATTTGAAATTCTTTAATGATCGAGAGCACGCTACAATCTCTCGTGCTCAGCTCGTACCGCAAAATGACCCTACTACACTTTTTACCGGCAGCGGCATGCAGCCACTTATTAGCTATTTACTTGGAGAAGACCATCCCTCGGGACAAAAACTGGTTGATTCTCAACCTTGTCTTCGGGCTCAGGATATAGAAGAAGTTGGCGATAATCGCCATACCACTTTTTTTGAGATGCTAGGAAACTGGAGTTTAGGCTCTTATTTCAAGCAGGAACAACTTCCCTGGTTCTTTGAATTTTTAACCGATGTCGTCGGTCTTGATCCAAATAAATTATTTGTTACATGTTTTATTGGTGAACCGGATTTTGATATAGCCAAGGATAGTGAAAGCGCTAAAATCTGGGAAGAACTATTTAGGGCTAAAAATATTGAGGCCAAGCAAGTCGAGATTGGCAGCGAAGAGAATGGTTATAAGGTTGGGATGCAGGGTGGAAGAATCTTTTACTACGACGCTAGTAAAAACTGGTGGTGTCGGGCTGGAAAAATTGACCTAATGCCGGCGGGCGAACCTGGTGGCCCCGATAGCGAGGTTTTTTATAGATTTTATGAACGCGATCATAACGATGAGGAAAAAAGAAAATACGGTGAATTATGCCATCCTAATTGTGACTGTGGTCAGTTCCTGGAAATTGGCAACAGTGTCTTCATGGAGTATTTAAAAACCGATAGCGGTTTTTCCAAATTACCCAAACAAAATGTCGATTTTGGCGGTGGCTTAGAGCGTATTGCCGCCGCTGCTTTAAATGACGCTGATGTTTTTAGAGTTAGTCTACTTTGGCCAATCGTCGCAAAGCTTCAAGACTTAAGTACAAAGGATTATGAAAATTATACCCAGAGTATGAGGGTTGTTGCCGATCATCTTAGGGCAGCCAGTTTTTTGGCACTTGACGGAGTTATACCAAGCAATAAAGAGCAGGGCTATGTCATGCGTCGCTTGCTCCGACGGGCAATTCGTTTTGCTTTCGAACTTGGTATCGAACAAAACCTCTGCAGCGAAGTTGTGCCGATAATTACAAATATATATCAGGACTCATTTCCGGAGATTAGCGAGTCAAAAGATAGGATTATCGAAGTTTTAATAAAAGAAGAAAAACTATTCCGTCAAACTCTGCGTAAAGGTCTTCAGGTCTTCAGTGCGACTCTCGCCAGTGGTAAAAACGTTACAGGAGAAGATATTTTTAAACTCTATGATACTTATGGCTTTCCAATGGAATTATCCAAAGAAGAAGCTTACAAGCATGATGTCATGATTGAAGATAATGCCGACAGTGAGTTTGAGCGTTTAATGGCCGAGCAGCGTGATCGCTCCAGGACAGCCACTAAAGGTGAGTTTAAGGGTGGTTTAGGTGGCCAAACCCTGCAACACAAAAAATACCACACTGCTACTCATTTAATGTATAAGGCACTACGCCAGGTTCTTGGCGAGGGTGTTATTCAACACGGCAGTAATATTAACGAAGAACGACTTAGGTTTGATTTCTCTTATCCTGAGAAAATGACACCGGAGCAAATCAAGCAGGTTGAGGATATCGTGAACGAACAGATTAAAAACGATCTTTCTGTGAGTTTCGAAGAACATCCGACAAAAGTAGCCCTAAATGACATGCATGCTGCTGGAGCGTTTGGTGATAGATATGGTGACAATGTTAAAGTTTATCGCATGCAGGCTAAGTCTGATGAACAGCCATTTAGTTTAGAAATATGCGGCGGACCACATGTTGATCACACCGCCGAGTTAGCCGAAGATAATAAGAAATTCAAGATTATAAAAGAAGAATCTAGCTCTGCTGGCATTCGCCGTATTAAGGCCGTTCTTCAGTAAACCTTAACCACCTATCGTGGTATAATTTGGGGAGATTATGCTAGATAAATTTAAAACTTTAACGAAGGGCGTTGCCGGTAAAGCTTCCAGTGGCATATCTGGTGGTATAAGCGGTATTAAAAGCGCTCGCTCCAAACGAAAGTCATCGGAAGATTATCTTGTAGCCCTAGATATTGGTACTGAGTATGTAAAGACCCTAATTGGTCGAGTCGTTGGTAGTGGGGTTGAGATTATTGGCGTTGGTAGGGCTCATCAAAGTCTAAGTGACATGCAGGCCGGAGCTATAGCTGACATTGCCAGTGTTGTTGATAACTGTGACAAGGCTTTAGCTCAAGCTGAAGAGCAAGCTGGAGTCTCAGCTCGTAGTGCCGTGATTGGTATCGCCGGTGAATTAGTAAAAGGTACGACCAAGGCTGTGAAATTTACCCGCAAAGACTCTACTAAACCAATGGATTTAGCTGAAATTGAACAAATCATCAAAATGGTTCAAGAACGGGCCGAGTCTATCGCTAAAGAATCCTTAGCGCTCGAGTTGGGCGGTAAAGACGTTGAGGTACGTTTAGTTAACAGCGCTCTCGTTAGCATTGATATTGATGGCTATAAAGTTACTAATCCGATTGGTTTTCAGGGCAAGGAAGTTCTAGTTCAGCTATATACGGCTTTTGCGCCGCTGATCCATATTGGTGCGCTGGAGCGAACAGCCCAAGAACTTGATCTCGATCTACTGGCGGTTGCAGCAGAGCCATTTGCTGTTGCTCGTAGTGTAATAGGCGACGACCCTAACGCCTCGATGAGCGCCATTTTAATGGATGTTGGAGGCGGTACAACCGATATTGCCCTGATTGATGAAGGCGGAGTGCAGGGTACGGTGATGTTTGGAATTGGTGGCCGAGCTTATACTCGGGGTATTGAAAGAGAAATGGGTACCACTTTCTCAGCGGCTGAAGATTTAAAAATAGGCCTTGGTAATAAGACCCTTCCACCTAACAAAACCCCAGTTGTCGAACAGGCTCTCCGTAAGACCCTAGATGTCTGGGCGAGCGGCGTTGAACTAGCTCTCAGTGAATTCACTACAGTTGATAGCCTTCCACACCGAGTTTTACTCTGTGGTGGTGGCTCGTCACTTGAAATGTTGATGGAAGAACTACACACCTCAACTTGGTATAGACAGCTACCTTTTACTAAGAGGCCGCAAGTTGAATATATTAACCCCAAAGAAGTTGTTGGTATAACCGACACTACAGGAGATGCTAACGACCATACTTTTATTACAGCCATGGGATTACTGCGGGTTGGTCTCGATACCATGCTTCAGGCTAATTCAACGCCAACTAACTCAGTTCGTGAAAAACTTGATCGGATGTTGCGAGTATGAGTACAGCTAAAGATACAATTTATATTGATGTTGATGACGAGATTACTTCGATTATCGATAAGGTTCAAAATACCCAGGAAAATCTAGTCGCTCTAGTCTTACCTAAACGAGCCGCCATGCTCCAAAGCAGCGTTAATATGAAGCTTTTAAAACGGGCTGCAGAAAAATCTAAAAAGAACCTAGTTCTTATTACCACAGAAGCCGGATTATTACCCCTAGCCAGCAGTGTCGGTCTATATGTTGCTAAAAATCTACAGTCAAAACCGGAGATTCCTAAAGCCGCACCAGCCAGCGCTGAAATAGATGAGCTTGTTAAAACCGATGATGAAAAACCGGAAGATTTTGATCCTAAAGTCGCGGGCGGTATAGCTGTAGGTGAACTTGCCGGAGAAGAATTAGTTGATGATAAATTACCGGCTAAACCCGGCCTTATGCCACTGGCATATAAGCGAGCTTCGGACGAAGAAGAATCTGTTATGCTCGATAATAGCGACAAATCAGAAGACAAAACTGACGACAAACCTGAAGATAAAAAAGACAAGAAACTAAAGGTTCCAAACTTTGAACGATTTAGAACCTGGCTTATTGTAGCTGTCCTTTTGGTTATTCTTCTGATAGTTGGTTTTATTTTTGCTAACAAAGTCTTACCAAAAGCCCTGATTACCATTTCGACCAATACTACATCAGTCAATAGTTCCCTAGCTTTATCTCTCAGCCCATCAGGGACATCTCTCAATACTAGCCAGCTAATCGTGCCGGCTAATTTACAGCAAAGCCAGCAAACTGCTTCAAAACAAGTTGCCACAACCGGACAGAAAAACGAAGGTAATACTGCAACGGGTTCCATAAAAATTCAAGCAATAGTTTGTGGTAGTAAGCAACCGTCCTCAATTCCTGCTGGAGTCGCTTTTAGTAGTAACAATTTAACTTATATAACCCAAGAATCGACTACATTCAGTCAAGTTTTCCCCGACGGGAGCTGTCTCAAATGGACGCCTGCGACAAACACGTTGACAACTATCAATGCCCAATACCCCGGCGCTTCATATAATGTTAATAGTGGATCGGCATTTAGCTCGTCATATCAGGATCAAAACAATACTGGTACCTTATACTCTGGAACCGGCTCAGCTACCGGTGGTACTGATGATAATGTACAAACTGTTAGCCAGACCGACATTACTAATGCTACTTCCGCTATCACGATGCCATCAAGTTCAAGTGTTCAAGCCAAGTTAAGCGCTGCTTTAACTGCAGCTGGCTTTTTCCCACTCCAAGCAACTTATACTGCTGGTACTCCAGTAATTACACCTAGCGCAGCCGTCGGAGCCCAAGCTACAACGGTAACAGTTACAGAAACTATAAACTACACAATGTACGGAGTTAAACAGAGTAATTTGAATGCCCTGATCACAAATAGTGTTGATCAGCAGATAGATACTACAAAGCAGGCGATTCAAGACACCGGCTTGAGTCAGGCGACTTATACTAACTTTACTCAAACTTCAGTCGGGGGCACTTTAACTATGCAAACTACCTCGACGATTGGTCCGCATCTTAATATTGCTCAGTTAAAGAGCGAAATCGCCGGTATGAAAAAAGGCGATCTCGAGACAACCTTAGAACAGAATCCTGGGGTAACTGGGGTGACAGTAAAATATAGCCCATTCTGGGTTTCGGCTACACCGAAGAATGTTAATAAGATAACTATCGATATAAAAAAGGCATCATGACATTAACGCGAATCCTTAAAGGGTCGGCAATGGCTCTAGATGTTGGTAGCCGACGCATTGGGGTTGCCCTAGCAGATCCAATCGCTCGTTTAGCTCAACCACTACTTACCTTAGAACGTAGTGACAGGACCCTTGATGATATTCAAACTTTAATTATCAAACATAATGTCAGTGATATTGCTATCGGTTTACCACGTAGTCTTGACGGTAATATAACTCAGCAAACCCGTGATACAATGCTCTTTATCAATCAACTGAAAACAGTCGTGAAAATACCAATATATGAACAAGATGAGGCCTTAACTTCTCGTCAGGCTGAGGCCGAACTAATTAAGCGAGCTAGGCCCTATACCAAGGCTGATATTGATGCCCTAGCAGCGACCTATATATTGCAAGATTTTTTAGGGAGTAAAAGTTAATGAGTAAGTATAACCTTAACGGTCGAGGTCGGCAGCAGCGTCTTAGAGTTTTTTTTGCAGTAATTGCTGTAATTATCCTTATACTGATCGGTTTAACTATCGTTGTTCGCCAGATATATAACCGAAATATTCAACCGCTCAGTCACAATCAGCAAAGCCAAATCGTTAATATTAGTAGCGGCCTATCATCACAACAAATCTCTGATCTTTTGAAGAAAGACAACCTTGTACGGAGTAGTTGGGCGTTTGAGTGGTATCTTGACAGCCAAAACCTACGCAGTGACCTCCAGGCCGGCACTTATTCGTTGTCTCCAAGTCAAAGCGTTGCTCAGATAGTCCAGGTTTTAACAGAAGGTAAGATTGCTACTCACTTGATTACTATACTTCCAGACAAACGGCTTGACCAAGTCCGTTCAGACCTGATTAATGATGGCTTCTCGCCGGCTTCAGTCGATCAGGCCTTGCAACCGGCTCAATATTCATTTTTACCAGTTATGGCGTTTAAACCATCAGGCGCTAGTCTTGAAGGTTTTCTGTACCCAGATTCGTTCCAAAAAGATTCCGACACGACTCCTGAGGAGATTATTCAAGAGTCATTAACTGAAATGGGCCAACATCTAACACCAGCTCTCCAATCAGCCTTTGCTGCCGAAGGCCTGAGTACTTATCAAGGTATTATTTTGGCATCAATTGTTCAGCAAGAAGTTAATGGGACTTCCGATCAAGCTCAGGCAGCCCAAGTTTTCATTTCCCGGCTTAACTCAGGTATGACACTCGGCAGCGACCAGACGGCCTTTTATGGAGCAATCCTAGCTGGTCAGACCCCCAGCGTTAGCTATGATAGCCCTTATAACACACTACTACATACAGGCTTACCACCTACACCGATTAGTAATGTTAACGCCCAGGCTTTGAATGCTGTTGCACACCCTGCCAATACCAATTGGCTATATTTTGTGACTGGGGATAATGGTGTGACTTACTTTGAGCAAACCGCCCAACAACATCAAGCTGACGTTGACCAATACTGTCATATAAAATGTGCACAAGATAGTCAATAGTTTTAGGGATGTCAATCTGTAAGAAGCTTGAAATGGGGAGTAAATATTGCTAAAATCATTGTCGGGACGGTATTTATTATTAATACCGTTTTTTCGAATCGGTATTTTAATCAAATACCAGGGAGAATCTAATTAGTACATCGCATGCAACGGCTCGTGTACGGGCTGTAGTAGACCAATCAAAGAACTCCGTAGATCAACTTCGTGATCTAGTCAGCCGCTCAACTCCGTTGAGTAAACGGGTGATTCGCTATACCCTTGTTGGGATTAATTTATCAATTTTAGGCGCGGTTTTACTATTTTTTCTAACCTATTCTCAAGGTGGCACAACCAGTAGTTTTGTGGGTTTAAGCTCTGTTAGCAGCACACAATCAACAACCAGTGATCCACTAGATCAACTGTCAGCGGCCGATATTGCCGTTGAGGTATCTGATATGGTCAATTTGCCAGAGACTACAGCTGTAGTAAACGAAGCTGAAACTGTTAATGCCCAGCTATCGATTACCCCCGCTGAGAATCTAGTTGCCGCTAAACCCCAAATTGTTGCTACAGCTCTAAAGACACGCCAAGATATTCAGGATTATACAGTTCAGTCAGGTGATACCCTGGCATCAGTGGCAGCTAAGTTTAACATTACCACTAACAGTATTCTATGGTCTAACAATTTAAGCTCAACAACTCTTAAGGTCGGAACAAAACTGCTTATTCCACCGATATCTGGCATTGTCTACACTGTGAAACCAGGTAATACAGCTCAGAGTCTGGCTCAAACTTATGACGCTAGTGCTAGCCAAATTACTGCTTTCAATGACGCTGAGATAAGCGGCCTTACGGCTGGTGAGCAAATTGTAATACCGAATGGCACTCAGCCAGTACCAACATCTACCGGTTATGGAATTTACGGCGGAATAGCTTCTTATGGATTTAATGGGTATGATTTTGGTTACTGCACCTACTGGGTTGCTTTGCGCCGAGCCCAAGTTGGCGAACCTCTACCAGATAACTTGGGCAATGCTTCTTCATGGGCTTATCTAGCTCGGGCTTTTGGTATACCTGTAGGTAATACCCCTCAGCAATATGCCGCAGTAGTCCTGAGTACAGCCGGAGAGGGGCACGTTGGCTTTGTAGAATCAGTCAATGCTGACGGTAGTGCAAATATCTCCGAGATGAATGTTATAGGTTGGGATAAAATCGATTATAAGACCATACCAGCAACTGCCGTCGGTGACTACAACTATATTTATTGATCTGATAAAGATCCTAAACCTGGTATCCTAATAGTATGTTTATAGATAACGCTAAGGTGAGAGTTATTGCTGGCGATGGTGGCGACGGTCGTTCAAGTTTTCGTCATGAGAAATTCGTTGATCGGGGAGGCCCGGATGGCGGCGATGGCGGCGATGGCGGAGATGTTGTTTTTGTTGCCAGTCTTAGTGAAAATACTCTAGCCAATTTTCGTTTCCAACGGGAGTTAATTGCCGAATCTGGTGCAGCCGGTGGTATGAACAATCGTCACGGTAAAAGAGGTAAAGAACTACGTGTACGCGTACCGGTCGGTACAGCAATATTTAATGTTGATGGAGACTTACTGGCTGATTTAGTTGCCGATAACATGGAAGCTGTTATTGCCCATGGCGGTAAGGGTGGTTTCGGAAATGCACACTTTGTCAGCTCAGTTCGTCAAGCCCCAAGGGTTTCTGAGAACGGTGAACCAGGTGAAGCTTTGGATATTACTCTCGAACTAAAGATGATCGCTGATGTTGGGCTAATCGGTTTACCAAATGCCGGTAAATCTACTCTACTTAGTATTATCTCTAACGCTAAGCCAGAAATTGCCGACTATCCTTTTACGACACTCACCCCAAATCTAGGCGTTGTAGATATCGATAAGAAAGACAGTCTACTATTTGCCGATATACCCGGTTTAATTGAGGGAGCGGCTGAAGGTAAGGGTCTTGGCGATGATTTTCTAAGGCATGTTGAGAGGACTAGTATATTAATCCATCTGATTGACGTTTATGGGGCCGATGTTGCCAAAGCCTACACTACGATTCAAACAGAGCTCAAGAATTATAAAATTAATCTTAGCGATCGCCCACAAGTAGTCGTCCTGACAAAAATAGATGGTCTAGATCAAGATGTTATTGATATGGTGGAAAATGAACTAAAGGCAGTTATTCCTAAATCCACACCAATATTTACTATCTCATCGAAAACTAAAACTGGTACTAGCGAACTGCTTCGTTTTGTACTGAAAGTTGTCCGCAAGCAACAAAGTCTAACGGCCGCTAAAAAAGCCGCAAGTCAAGATGATGTACCAATTATTCGCTTGCCAGCATCGGCTGAACCTTGGAAGATAGTCAAAGAGAAAGACCAATTTGTTATCCTGGGACGCAAAATTGAACGTTTCGCCATGAGAACCGATTTCTCCAGTGATGACGGTACACGGCGACTAAGGGATATTATGAAGAAAATGGGCATCACCCATGAGTTGGCCCGCCAAGGAGCGAAAGCCGGCTCAAAGATTTCAATTGGTAAGAGTAGACAATATATCTTGACATATTAACTGGAATTAGATGAAAACTACCTTTTTCTTTTATGATTTAGAAACCAGCGGCTTAAGTCCACGAACTTCTCGAATTATGCAGTTTGCCGGCCAGCGTACCGATCAGGACCTTCAGCCAATTGGTAAACCCGTAAATATTATAATTAAGCTGACCAACGATATCCTACCGGAACCAAGAGCTATTTTACTAACCGGCATTACGCCACAGCAAACTCTAAAGAAGGGAATAATTGAAGCTGAATTTCTTAAAATCTTTCATAAAGAAATTAGCCTGCCGGGCACAATTTTTGTGGGCTACAACACGATTCGTTTCGATGATGAATTCATGCGCTTTATAAATTACCGAAACTTTTATGACCCTTATCAGTGGCAATGGCAAGATCAACGCAGTCGTTGGGACTTATTAGATGTCGTTAGGATGACACGAGCTCTTCGACCAGAAGGTATCGTCTGGTCATATGATGAAAATGGTAAGGCCGGAAATCGGCTTGAACAACTAACAGCGGCAAATAACATACCCCACAGTAATGCTCACGATGCTCTAGCTGACGTTCAAGCTACGATTGCTGTTGCCCAGCTAATTAGGAGCAAACAACCAAAGTTATTTGACTATCTACTAGATCTTCGTCAGAAAAAGAAGATAGCTGAGCTTGTCTTATCTAAAAAACCCTTCGTTTATACTAGTGGTAAATATTCCGGTGATCACCTAAAAACAACGATTGTTAAATTACTGGCTCCCCATCCGGAACGAGAAGCGGCCCTAGTTTATGATCTACGTTATGATCCTACACCATTTTCAAAAATGTCAGCCAAACAACTCGTAGAGGCCTGGAAATATGATCCGGATAAATTAAAGCCACGCCTACCGATTAAAACCCTACAATATAACCGCTGTCCGGCAGTCGCTCCTCTTAGCGTTCTAGACAGAGTGAGTATTAAAAGAATTGATATAAACGAGACAGAAATCAAAGAAAATGAAAAACGCCTGTCAGAAATTACAGATTGGCCCGGGAGAGTTCTTGAAGCACTTGCCATTATGGATAAAATTCAAGACTACAAATATGCCAGCCACGAACACGATGTCGACGAATCGCTATATGACGGCTTCTTTAATGTTAACGATAATAAATTAATGTTAAAGGTTCAAAAACTTAGCGGTAAAGAGCTCGGTCACACTAAAGTAATTTTCCAAGATCGTCGTTTGAACGACCTATTACCTTTGTATAGGGCTAGAAATTTTCCAAGCACGTTAAGTGACTCAGAGTTAAGAGCTTGGGATGAATATCGCCTTGCAAAACTAACTGAAGGTGAATCAAGTAGTCGCTTAGCGAAGTTTGAAGCTGAGATCAATGATCTGTCTAACAACAAGCGTTTATCAAAAAAAGACTTAGAACTAATCAGCGCACTAAAACTCTACGCGACCAGTCTTATACCTTAAATTTGTTGTCTGATAAGTGAAATCCACGAGCTAATAAATACTCAAATCTTATAGCCAATAATATCTTTTAAAGTTTAAAGTATTATGACATAATGCTAATGTATAAATAAATACGAAATTCCTTCAGATTAATTTAAAAGCCGAAGCAGGAACTACATGTGGGTAGATAAGCTAAAAAAAACACGTTTTCAAACAATGATTGTTCTCGGGGCGGTAGCTATTGCCTTGATCCCACTGATTATATTATTTAGCTATCTGATCCATCAATTTAACAATACACTTCTACAGAGTTCTAAAAATGACCTTAAGGCTAAAACCTCGATCGCTGTTGACGAAGCACAGAACTACATGCAGGATGCCATAAGTACTGTTAGCACGACAGCATCAAATACATTACTTTCAGCCCAAACTAGGACTCCAACTACCCTAGCTTTTCTAAAAAATACTGTTGACCGCGCCGGAATCTTTTACGCAATGAACCTTTATAGCGCACAGGGACAAAATTTGGGCTATACCGATCCTGGTGATGGAACTCATACATTTACAGGCTATTATGGATCAATCAGTGACGGCTCAGTCTTATTTTCTGAGGCCTTAAACAGTACTCCGGGTACAGTTTATATTTCTGACCCGTTCCCTGGCGATACAGGACCAGCAGTGTTAGCCGTATCCCCAGTTGCTGATGTAAATGGTAACATCGTAAACGTTTTGGTTGGCGAGGTTGAAACAGGAGCCTTTGATAAGTTACTCCAGGGCATCGATAGCACGCTGATTGGTAACAAATATGCGAGAATTGTTGATTCGCAGGGGCAAGTCCTGTATTCAGGAGCAGCTAATGAGAAAGCCTGGTCGAACTATAAAGATCTAAACGACTCGTCAATTCTTGCTAGTGCGATTAAGAATGCTTCAACATCATCCATTGGCGTATTAGAGTATTCAGATTCCACAGGAGCTCCTGTAATTAGCGGCTATTCAAACCTGGGTCGCTATGGAGTGAATAACAATCTTGGCTGGACTCTGATTGCCAGCGAACCATTATCGGCCGTTCAGGCACCTGCCAGACACCTTACCTACATAGGTATAGTGGCGCTTATTATTGTTGCAATAGTGGTTACCATTGCTGCTCTCATTTTCGGTGAAAAGGTAGCGGTATTAGTACTAGGCCCATTACGCGGCGCAATTAATAGAATGAGTGAAATCAGTATGTCGCTGGCTTCTTCGGCACAACAGACTTCTGATGCTTCGGTTCAAAATGCCGCAGTTTCCAAACAGATTGCTTCCGGAGCTGTTGAACAATCCAAACAAGCCGAACAGGCATCTCGAGCAGTTAGTGAGATGTCAGCCGCAACAAAACAAATTTCTTCATCTGCCCAAGAAGCTTCCAAGACGGCTGATAATACCTCGAGAGTTGCCCAAATTGCTGGCGTTTCTTCAGAGAAAATTAATAGTACAGTTGACACTATCACTGAAGTCTCCGAGCAGACTAACTTACTAGCGCTCAATGCCGCTATTGAAGCCGCTAGGGCAGGCGATGCAGGACGTGGTTTCGCGGTTGTTGCTGATGAAGTCAGGAAGCTTGCAGAAGGTTCGGCTAAATCCGCAGACAATATTCGGGGCATAGTCGACGAGATTAGTCAGTCAAGCGTGAATGCTGCTCAATCAGCCCAAGATACCTCAAGTAAAATCCAAGAACTGTCGGCTGGAACTCAACAACAAGCCTCCTCGATGGTTCAGATTGCTGCAAATGTCGACGCTATTTCTAATGTTGCCACCCAAAATGCTGCTGGGGTTCAGCAACTGTCCGCTTCAATAGAACAGCAAGCTGCAGCCAACCAGCAAGTTGCCGCAGCTGCTAGCGAATTATCGGCTCTAGCTGCTTCCCTTAAAAAATTAACTGGTGAGCAAAAAGAAAAACCCGGTAGTAATAATGGACGAAGTGATAAAACTGAAACTGATGCAGAATTTGAAATACATCCCTCTTCTGCTAGCAACGTACCCGTTTCCCATTCACAAGTTCTCAATGACGACGTTACAGAACAAGATGACATACCCCAAACAGAGATAGTCTCTGATAAAAGCCCTCATTTTTTAGCTAAAGAGCACATAGCTCACAGTGATAAGGCTAACACCAAAATTTCTATTGCGTAAATAAAATGTCCGAAGATACTCAAACTCAAGACACTTCAACCAAAACTAACCAAATGGTGATTTTTAAACTATCTGGTGAAGTATTTGCCTCAGATATAAACGAGGTAAGGGAAGTAATCAAGTTTGATAATGTTACCCCAGTTCCTGACAGTCGTGATTATGTCGCAGGAATTGTGAATATTAGAGGTAAAATTGTACCGGTAATAGATCTAGCTATTGTTCTAAAAATCGGTGCCTATACCCCAGACAAACAGGCTTATATTCTGTTAATTAACGGACCAGACAATGCAATAATTGGCATGTTAGTTGATTCGGTTAGTGAAATACGTCGCTTTACTGCCGAGGAAATTAAGCCGGCACCAAAGCTAGTTAAGTCTAAAGTTGAGGCTGAGTTTATTTCGGGGGTAATATTGCCGAGTGGTGAACAAAATGAAGATAAGGTCATATTGCTAATTGATCTAGCTGCAATTATCAGCGATGCTGTGATTCAGGCAATTGATCAGGTAAAATTAACTCAACAAGAGGCAAGCACAAGCCAAGAGGAGGAACATGAAAATACTAATAGCTGATGATAGCGAGTTTATGAGAACAATTCTCAAGAACATAATATTAAAGAGCAAATATAGTGATGCTGAGATAACTGAGGCGACTGACGGTAACGATGCAGTTGCGAAATATAACGAGCAAAAACCAGACCTCGTATTACTTGACATCATCATGCCGATAAAAGACGGTATCGGAGTTTTGAAAGAAATCGGTCAACAGGCTAAAGCAGTTGCTATTATTTCATCAGTTGATCAAATTGATATTATCGAGGAGGCAAAAACTCTTGGCGCTAAAGGCTATATTGTCAAACCGTATGATGCCAAGCAAGTTATTGAAATTATTGACAGTTTGCAGTAGGAGTTTGCATAAGTGCCCCCCTCTATAACTACAAAATCTCCTAATAATATCCCTGATAATACTGCTAAAGCGGTGGTTATCGGTTCGTCTACGGGTGGTCCTAATGCGCTTCGAGAAATTTTTAAGGCTCTGCCCGACCAAGTTTCATTCCCGATCATTGTAGCTCAGCATATGATGCCAGAGTTTCTACCCGAATTTGTAAAGGCCTTAAATAGAGACATTAAACTCAATGTTGAGTTGGGCGAACAGGCTATGCGTGTAAAACTTGGGAATATATATATCGCACCGGGGGATAGTAATATGAAGGTCATCGATGATGGCTTTGGTACGAAACGTCTTCTTTTAATTCCATCAAAAGCCATACTCAGGCCCTCAGTTGACATACTAATGGCGTCGGTTGCCACCTATTATGGTACAGGCTGTCTCGGTATTATACTGACCGGCATGGGTAATGATGGGCTTGAAGGAATGCGAGCCATAAAAGCTGTTGGTGGAAAAACCATCGTTCAGGATGAAGCGACTTCAGTAGTGTACGGCATGGCCCAGGCTGTTAACGACGAAAATTTAGCCGATTTCATTTCCCCATTATCTGATATTGCCCAGGAAATTATCAAATGGGGTACTCCATAATGAGCGAAGATATTACCCAGTATAAAGATCTTTTCCTCGAGACAGCCAAGAAGTATCTAGCTACCCTAAACGACGAGCTATTGGTTCTGGAGAAGACTCCTGGTAGCGAAGAAGCTGTTGCCTCTATTTTTCGGGCCGCCCACTCACTAAAGGGTCAAAGCGCGGCCATGGGTTATGACCAGATCGGCTATTTATGCCACGTGATTGAAGATATATTTTATGCGATTAAAGAGAAGACCAGAGAGCTTGACTCAAAACTAGCAGATTTGATTTTTCGGGCGCTTGATAGTCTCACCGCATCAGTTGAAAGCATTGAAAATGGCGGCAATGAAATTCCGGCCGATGATATTATAGACAAACTAAAAAAAGAGACGGGGTTAAAGACTGAAGGCTCCGGTAAAACAACTCGATCATATGCTTCAGGGTCATCCGAACATGCGCCAGAGGTGGTAACTGAAACTCCTGCCGAAAAAACTACAGACGAACAACCAAATCCTGAAGTTATCCAACCAATTATTTCTATTTCGACTATCCCTGTTAAAGTTGAACAACTTGACGATATTGTTGGTTCAATTGAAGAGCTTATGGTCTACCGTCTTACCATGCAAACACTGCTTAAAGACGGCGATATCGACGCTCTAGCCCAGGCTCAATATAAAATTAATAAACTTATTGAACTTATCCAGTTCCAGGTTATGAAAATTCGCACTGTGCCGCTAAATATGGTGTTTGATCACTTCCCGAGAGCTATGCGTGATTTAGGCCGTAGTCTAAATAAGGAAATTGATTTTCGTGTGGAGGGAGGTCAGTTAGAACTAGACCGTGTAATCGTTGAACGATTGGACGAACCTCTTATTCATTTACTTCGTAACGCCGCTGATCACGGCATCGGTAGCAGTGGAAGTATAACTTTATCGGCCCACGCTGATCGTGATTTTGCAGTTGTTTCGATTACTGATAATGGCAATGGTATCGACTGGTCGGCCATCGCTAAAAAAGCTAACGTTGACCCAGATGATAAAAAAGCTCTAAAAAAAGCGCTATTCTCAGGTGTTTCTACCGCCAGCGAAGTTAGTTTAATATCCGGAAGAGGCGTCGGTCTCGAGGTGGTTAAAAAAACTATTGAAGAATTTGGTGGAACAATTGACGTTTTAAGTACAGCCGGTAAAGGCACCACCTTTACCATTAAATTACCATTGGCTGTTTCAGTTATCCGGACGCTTATTGTGCTGGTTGACAAAGATTATTATGCTATTGCCGCAACCGTAGTTGATGCCTCTATCAAAATCAGTAATTCCGAGGTTATCAAGAGTGCCGGGCAGGAAGCTTTTCGCTACCAAGACCAAGAGATACCTCTTATTCGTTTAAGATCGATATTTAAGCATCCGGAGAGTACCAATAAGGGCGATATCTATGTAGTGATTGTAAATATTGATGATGAGAGGCTGGGTCTGGTGGTTGATAAAATTAGCGAGACCTTAGAGACGGTTATTAAACCCCTGCCTCAACTGCTTAAAGCTGTTAATGTCTTCTCCGGCGTTACAATAGTCGGTGACGGCCGTAGTGTTTTGTTGATTAACCCGAGAGGACTGAATAAATGAAGCTAGATGCTTTTGAACATGACTTATTACTCGAAGTAGCTAGTCTAGCTGCCGGAAAATCGATTAAGCCAATTAATAACGTAACAGGCCAAGCGGTATCAATTGTGTCTTTGAGCCTGTCTTTAGAAAATATGGAACTAGTAGCCGATACCATGGGCAAGCCGGAGGAGCTAAAGACAGTTGTTCTCGTCCGCATAACCGGAGATGCTAATGGTGCTGTAGTACTCATGATTGACCCAGATGACATTAATTCCTTGTTGCCTAATATCGATAACGAATTAAGAATTTCAGCACTTGAGGAGATTGCTAATATTATATCTGGCGCTTCGCTAGGCGGTCTGTCCAGGTTACTACACATGAGATTCGTGCAATCGGTACCGCAAAAATCAACAGATATGCTAAGGGCGGTCATAAACGAAATTGTCACCGATATTGGTGCTACTGATTCTAAAATATTGTCCTTTGTGGTTAATCTCAAAGTTGGCCCAAAGCCGACATTGGTTTCACTCTACCTACTATTTGATCAGAAAACATCGCTGAGCATACTTGGAGCTGGTAAAAAACAATTAGAAACTGAACATGGCAGTACAAATTAACGTACCTACAGCTGGATATGCCATTGCAAGTGCGCCCGATAGTTTGACGACTAACGGTATTGGTTCATGTATGGTGATTTGTCTTTACTCACAGAAATATAAGATCGGCGCGATGCTTCATTGTATGTTGCCGCGCTCTGAGAAAGATACCTCAAACCCTTATAGATGTATCGATACTGCGCTTGATAGCGTAGTTGTACAGTTATTACACCGTGGAATCAAAATATCTGATTTGACGGCTAAATTGGTTGGTGGAGCACAGATGTTTGTGACTCATGAACCACAGCTGAGTATCGGTCAGCGGAATATAGACGAAACTAAGCGATTATTAGAAACGATGGGCATATCTGTAGTGGCTAGTGATGTTGGCGGTAGTATCGGCAGGAGTTTGACCTTTAATATTGATACTGGCTTAATTTCAATTTCTAAAACTGCAACAGACCTGTCGACTGGGGTTGACACTAACAGGAGCGAGGTTTTATAGTTAAGCAATGACCAAAGTGCTTGTTGTTGATGATTCGGAATTTTTCAGACAGGTCTATTCCAAAGTTCTTACCGATAATGGCTATGAGGTTGAAACTGCTGTAAACGGCAAAGAAGCGATTGAAAAGATGCTGGCCAGCCCACCTCAATTAGTTTTTCTAGATTTTGTCATGCCGGTAATGACCGGAGAACAAGTCCTTGTCGAAATGAAGAAGCACGAATCTATTCGCAGTATTCCGGTGATCATGCTGACGAGTATATCTGCTGAAGTGAAAGGCACTCAACTATTATCAGCCGGATCTCTGGCGGCCTATCTGACTAAAGACCAGGCAACAAGTAACGATATTATTAGAAGAACCGAAGAAGTACTTGGTACATCTGAAGAACCTTTCAATCCAGGTGCCAATAGCACTAGCTAGTATTATATAAAGAAGTAGTTGATTACAGTTATATCTTGAGTCTACGGCGAGTCGATAGTATAACCGACATTATAATAAGCCAATTTCGTAGGACATGGAGTCGGAGCAAAATCCAAAAGCTAATTACAGAAAAAAACATGACTGAGCTAATAATCATCCAGCCAAAAAATGTAATTTGAATATTAGTTCCTGGTACTAAACCATTTACGATAAAATCTTGCATACGACCACACCTAATTTATATTACTTATATTATATATAATTGCTGGTAAGTCAAATATAATTTATAAATGTGTTTATGCTTATTAGTTGATCGTCAACCGATATAGCCGGCGCTAAAGCCGATAGTGAAGAATGCCCAGCCAATCGCCAGTACTGCCAAGACGATAGCGTAGCCAAATGATTTTCTTCTAAATACGTCAAAGATCATGAATTGGAGAGGGAAAATCATTAAACTGTAACGGGTAAAACCACCAAACGTGCCCCCAATTATTGGGATAAGTAAATAAAGCAGCGAATAGATGGCAAAACTTTTTCGCCGTGGCCACCAATAGACAGTCGTTATTATTACGAGAGCGACGAACAGATATTCCAAAGGATTAATGTGAGCCAATTCAGGTATCAGGGTGTGGTGTAACCAACCATGCGTAGCTCGTTGCTGAGTTATAAAATCCAGTGCATTATGAAACTTTACTTTTAGATAAAGCATGTAACCTAAGATACCCAACATGCCAATTATGAAGGTCTCAATTATATTAATAATTCTGACTCGCTCTTCATAAAGAATCATTAAAACTAAAAGTAGTACGATTAGCCCGTTGATGTGGGTGGCGGTTGCTAGAAGTGCGAACAGCCCACTCCAAAGATATCTTTTCTTTAGGGCGTAGTAGATGGCGGCTAGGGATACAAATGCAAACAAACTCTCAGTATAACTAGCAATCAAGAATATGCCGGTCGGATAAAGCAGGAACAGCGCTACGCCTTTTACGGCCTCTAAATTTTCGTTAACGTTAAAAAATTTCTTAATTATTTTGATATAGAAAAAAACCGCTCCGACAAGTGACGCCCAGGAGACGATTAAAGCGCTATACAGAGGCGAACTGATAATTTTGTTAATAAAGTGGACTAGAAGAGGATAGAGCGGGAAGTAATTACTTAGACCGGGCGTATAACCATTTTTTGCTATGAATATATACCCTTTACCATCCCAACTGGCCAAAAAACTCAAACGGTTATCTGGTTCTGATAAATAATGCGAAGGAACCCAAGGATTTGGCAGAGTTATTTTATTGCGTTGCAGCCCTAAGCCTAAAGTAAGACAAACTATGATAACAACTGACAAAAAAGTTAATAAAAATTCGTGTTCAGCGATATACGAAAACCCGGCATTAAGCTTTTTTAAAAACCTGTTAGCGTTATTTTTTGCTGCTCTCACTATTAAATGATACACCTTCTAAAATGGCACCGATAACCTTTTGGGTTTTTACCTCAGCATCTATAGGTCTATAATAATATTATGATTAAAAAATACCCTTATTGGGTTTATGTTGTGGGTGTTTTTGTAGTTTGGGCAATAATATTGTTAGTAACCGTGCATTTTATCAGTAGTAGCAGATTCCATAATCTAGTTATCTTCAGTTGTGGTTGGTTGATTGGTCTTTTATTCGCTACGCTGGCACGTAAGTTTTTTCAGTAACAACTGACGGGTAAGTACTAAGACACGAATTAATTTATAAATATAATTATATGAGTAAAGTAATCTGTGGCATCACAATGTCAATTTAAATAGATTATTATATTGATTCAGAATCTGTCGATTACAAACACGGCCATAATGATGCCTATAACCAAGTCTGAGTACATGGCCAAGTTTTCTTCAAAATTACGCTGTTTGGAGAATGTATGAAGAATGCCATCTAGTAGTAAGAATAGACCACCAATTAGTGCTACAGCTAATCTCCATTCCGGCTTCCATAGTGAGATAATTCCAGCAAGACCTATAGAGATGTTTGCAAAGCCAAGCTCACGTACTATCAGCCAAATTTCTTTTCCCTTGATACCTAAGATGCCTTCAGAAGTTAACCCTGGCTTAAGGGCTTGTCGAATGCCAGCCGTAAATAAACGTACTCCAATTGCCCAGAATACAAACCATTTACCTATAAGTTCGATGAGTGCAACGTGATTTTTATTAACCAATACTTCCGTAATGATTGAAACAATCGGGAAAATGAACATTAAAAATGCGACAGCAAATATATACATACTTAAAAATATACTGTCTTGTCATAAAAATGGCAATTACATGCCTAGATACTTCCTGGACTGTCTGTAAAATATATCCCCCTCGCTGAACGTCTAGGTCTAGAACGCTTTGGCTGAGTCTAGAATATTTGTTTGTTTTGGGTTATAATGCCAAAACTTATGGCAGAGAATATTGTTGTTAAAGGTGCTCGGGAACACAATCTTAAAAATATTGATGTAACTATCCCGCGCAATAAACTGGTTGTTATTACCGGTTTGAGTGGCTCAGGAAAATCTATCTTAGCCTTCGATACCATCTATGCCGAAGGCCAGCGACGCTACGTTGAGTCATTAAGCTCTTATGCGCGTCAGTTCCTAGGGCTTATGGAAAAGCCTGATGTCGATCAAATTGACGGCTTGAGCCCAGCAATTTCTATTGACCAAAAATCAACCAGTCGAAACCCACGTTCAACAGTTGCAACTGTTACTGAAATATATGATTATCTTCGATTATTATTTGCTCGAATTGGTGATGCCGCATTGCCCGATCTGTGGTCAATCAATCAAACAACAAACCGCAGCTGATATCATTGATCAGGTTAGTCATATGCCAACCGGCGCTAAGCTAATGATTCTAGCGCCAATTGTTATTGATAAAAAAGGTGCGTTTGAACATATTCCCGAACAGTATTTAACGAGCTGGTTTTGCCCGAGTTCGAGTGGATAGTGTGGTTTACGCACTTGATGAATTTCCAGAGCTCGATAAAAACTTTAAACATACACATTGAAATAGTGGTCGATCGTATTAGTTAATAACGAAGAAAGTCGCACCGACTTAGCCAATCAATTGAGCAGAGCCTGGAAATAGCTGATCGGTAAGATTAAAAGTGGTTAATGCTGATAATAATGAAGAGTTCGATTTCAGCTTGCAGTATGCTTGTCCCGATCACCCCGAAGTTGCTATTCCCGAACTGGAACCAAGAACTTTCAGTTTTAATTCACCACACGGCGCCTGCCCGGTTTGTACTGGTTTGGGCTCAAGGCTGGAGGTTGATCCTGAATTAGTTATCCCAAATGGTCGTTTAACGATCGCGGAAGGGGCTATTCGTCCTTACAACCGCATAAATGTAGATGACTGGTATATGAAAAAACTGCAAGCTGTGGCTGATCGATATGGCTTTAGCTTGCACGTACCGACATCTCAAATAAAACGAGAAGATATGGAAAAAATTATGTATGGCACGGCTAAAGAAACTTACAAAGTAGCCTCGGCATTGGCCGAAGTTTCGAAACCACATATGAAGGAGTAGTCCCAAACCTGGAGCGTCGTCACAAGGAAACAGATAGTGATTTTATTCGTCGTGATATCGAGAGATTTATGCAGGAAAAACCTTGTTATGCCTGTAAAGGACTACGATTAAAACCAGAAGTTCTAGCGGTTACGGTTGATGGTAAATCTATCATGGATATCTGTAACTATCGATTGATGATACCTTGGATTTATTTAGATCGCTCAAGCTTAGTGATCGAGATATTAGCATCGCCAAACTAATTCTAAAAGAAATTGATGCCCGGTTAATTTTCCTGCAAGACGTTGGACTGAATTATCTTAACTCTGCTACGTGGTGCCACAACCCTAAGTGGTGGTGAAGCCCAGCGTATTAGATTAGCTACCCAAATTGGTTCGGGTCTTATGGGCGTACTATATGTCTTAGATGAACCAAGTATTGGTCTGCATCAACGCGATAACGCTCGTCTTATAAATACTCTTAAGCACCTACGCGATTTAGGTAATACTGTTATTGTCGTTGAACATGATGAAGAAACTATTCGGACGGCGGATTATCTATTAGATATTGGTCCAGGGGCTGGTATCCATGGTGGCTACGTAGTCGGTGAAGGTGCCCCGAGTGAAGTTATGAAAGTTAAAGAAAGTATAACAGCCCAGTATTTGACTGGTGTCTTAAACATTACAACACCGAAGAAGAGACGTACAGGTAACGGTAAATCTTTAGTAATTAAAGGTGCCCGGGAAAACAATCTTAAAAACATCGACGTTGAAATTCCTCTAGGTAAACTAGTGGTAGTCAGTGGTGTTTCTGGATCTGGAAAATCTAGTCTAATAAACGATATTCTGGCTAAAGAATTACTGGCCCGTTTGCATAGGGCAAACACCGTTCCCGGCAAACATGATGACATTGAAGGCATTAAAGAGCTCGATAAAGCCATTATTATTGATCAGTCGCCAATTGGTCGTACTCCGCGTTCGAACCCGGCAACTTATACTGGTCTTTTCACGCCTATTCGCGAGCTATTTGCATCTGTTCCAGAAGCAAAGCTTAGAGGCTACAGCCCCGGACGATTTAGCTTTAACGTTAAAGGAGGTCGCTGTGAAAACTGCTCCGGGGACGGGATTATTAAGATTGAAATGCACTTCTTACCCGATGTCTATGTTCCTTGTGAAGTCTGTCATGGCAAACGCTATAACCGTGAAGCTCTAGAAATTCATTACAAGGGTAAAACAATAAGCGACATATTAGAACTCACTTGTGACCAGGCTCTAGAGTTCTTTGAAAATATCCCAACGTATCTCTCGTAAACTGCAGACCTTAGTTGATGTTGGGCTTGGTTACATCCATTTAGGACAGCCAGCTACTCAGCTTAGTGGTGGTGAAGCTCAGCGAATTAAACTTGCCAGTGAATTGTCCCGTAGACCAACCGGCAGGACTCTTTATATTCTCGACGAGCCAACGACTGGTCTACACATGGCCGATGTCAATAAGTTGTTGCATGTCCTCCACGCACTAGTTGATGCCGGCAACAGCATGGTCGTTATTGAACATAACTTGGATGTTATCAAGAACGCTGATTGGTTAATCGATATGGGGCCCGACGGCGGGGCGGCCGGCGGTCAAATAGTTGCTCTTGGAACTCCAGAGCAAGTTAGTAAACAGAAAGACTCCTATACCGGTCAATATCTTAGTAAAATGTTCAAGTAGACTTAAAATGACTAGTAACACTCCTCCATTCCCGAATCCAGAAACATCTAACTCTCCTGCCGAAGGATATACGTGGGAAGCTTTAATTGATCATACACTTCAGAAAATTGACGAGGAAATTGCTAAAACTAACAAATATCCCACTAAGAGACTACGAACAGATAGGATGGCTATATTTGAAGAACGTCAAAAATTAGAAAACCCAGAATATCATATAGCAGACGAAATCGATCAAAAACGAATCGAGAATTTAGGAGTCGTTATTTCTAGATATAACTTAGAGGAATTAACACTAGGTACATGGGAAGTCTACGGAATCGAGCCGCAAACCGACCGTGAGAACTAATTTATTTTTTGTTTTCGCTTTGCAATAAGAGCCTGGGTCAGATGATACAGTACTGGCCCAAAACTGAGAACAACGACTAGGATTACTACAGGGATAATGTAGTTATCGATATTGGGGATCTTGCTCCCAAACCAATAGCCAATCATCGTAATAATTACGGCCCAAGCACTATCACCAATGGCATCAAAGAAAGCGAATTTTGCCCTGGGCATGTTTCCAACACCAGCGACAACTGGTGTGAAAGTTCGAACGATCGGTAAAAAGTGGGCAAGCAGCATAGCTTTAGATCCATATTTTTCAAAGAATTTCTCGGAGCGAGTGACGTATTCTTGTCGAAATAGTAACCCGTCCTTCTTACGAAACAACCTTGGCCCTAGGCTTCGACCAATTTGGTAACCAACGTTATCACCGGCAATGGCCGCAAGAGCGGCTATAACCAATAAAGCTGCCAGGTTAATCTTGCCCTGAGCAGCCAGGATACCGGCACTTAGCAGCAGAGTGTCACCAGGAAAGAAAAAGCCGACTAACATACCGCTTTCGGCGAATATAATTACCGCCACAATTAACAGTCCACCGCTTTGTAATAGTTCGCTTGGATTTAGCATCTGCTAATAGCTTACGCAATTTGTCAAAAATCGTCTAATAAGTTTTCGTATCATCTGGTATAATAGATTTAAAGCTTTATCAAATAAGGAGAAAAATGGCTGAGGATATTAGTTTGAAGCTCGAAGAGCGTAGTGTTGTTGGTAAGCAGGTCAGACAGTTGCGTCGTGATGGTTTTGTTCCGGCTGTAATCCACGACCACGGCAAACCTTCCGTCCATGTTATGGGTAAATATCCAGAAGTCTATAAAGTTTACCGCCAAGCCGGACGTCACCATGCTATTAAGCTTACTGTCGGGGGCAAGACCTATACGGCTCTTATCAAAACTACAGCCTTTGAACCACGCAAGCATCTACTAAGCCACGTTGTTTTTGGTGCTGTTGAGGCAAATGAAAAGGTTACTGCCGAGATCCCAATTAGATTAACTGATGATATCCCAGCCGAGCGGGCTAGCTTATTGGTTATTAAGCATCTTGAGTTTGTTGAAGTGGAAGCCTTGCCAAAGGATCTGCCAGACGAAATTGTGATTGAGGCTGCTTCGCTAGTTGAAGTTGGTGATAAACTTAGCGTCTCCGATATTGTTATCCCTGAGGGCGTAACTATTATTACCGAACCGGAACACTCCATTGCTACAGTTTATGAACCTAGTGCCGTTCAAGCTGCCAATGACGCTCTAGCAGGTGAAGCCGAAGATGTTATGCCTGAATCTGAAGAAGGCGCCGAAGCTGAAGTTGGTGAAGGTGGTGAGTCAGCAGCTGCCGACAATGCGAGCGAGTCATCTGAAGCCGGCGACGAAAAAAAATAGTTCATCCAACTCTTAGCTTTAAACTTTAATTTGTTACAATATATCCGATGGAGAAGATAATCCTACTGTATAATTTTAGCCTCGTAAAAGACCCGGAGGCTACTATGCTTTGGCAAAAAACTTTGTGCGAGAAACTAAATCTAAAGGGCCGAATCATCATTTCAAAACATGGAATTAATGCTACCCTGGGCGGTAATCAGGCCGATTTAAAAAGTTACGTTAAAGAACTTAAATCTTTCACCGCCTTCAAAGAAACCCAGGTTAAATGGAGTGATGGAGGTAGCCAAAACTTCCCAAAATTATCAGTAAAAGTTCGCGCTGAACTAGTTACTTTTGGGGCGGTTGGTGAGCTAAGGGTAAATAAAAACGGGGTTGTTGGCACCGGTAAGCGCCTGAGCCCCGAAGCAGTTCATAAGCTAGTTGAAAAGCGAGGGAAAGATGTCACCTTCTTTGATGGTCGTAGCTCGTATGAAGCGGCTGTTGGTCGCTTTAAGGGTGCTGTAGTACCAGATGTTCGAACGGCCAAAGACTTTATTAAAGAAATCGAAAAGCCCAAATACAATAAGCTTAAAAATAAGCCGATAGTTACTTACTGTACTGGTGGAATCCGCTGCGAGATATTATCGGCTCTTATGAAACGACGTGGTTTTAAAGAAGTCTACCAGATAGATGGCGGCATAGTTAAGTACGGGGAAAAATATGCAGACGATGGTCTATGGGAGGGTTCACTTTATGTCTTCGATGGTCGGATGGGAACAAAATTCTCCGATAAAGCCAAAGATATCGGTAGGTGTATTCACTGTAATGAGCTGACTAGTAATTATGAAAATTGTGCCAATAAGGCCTGCAACGACCTAGTTCTAATTTGTAAGGACTGCTACAGGGAAACCTACTGTCTAGCTTGTGCCAAAGTCTATGCTGAAAAATAATGAATAAAAAACTTCAGAGCAAACTGAAAGAATTGCCAACTACTCCGGGAGTATATTTCCACAAGAATTCCAAGGGACAGATAATATATATCGGTAAAGCAGCTAATCTGCGTAACCGCGTAAGACAGTACTTTCAAGCTTCTCGAAATCGTGATGCAAAAACTCAGCTTTTAGTAGCCGATATTCACGATACAGACTGGATGAGTGTCGACAGTGAAGTTGAAGCCTTGTTTTTGGAAGCTGAAATGGTGCGTCGCTACATGCCGCGCTATAACATCCTGCTTCGTGACGATAAGAGCATGACCTATATTCGCATAGATTATGATAGTGACTACCCGACAGTTTCTTTTACTCGTAGGCCGCTAGATGATAAAGCTCGCTACTATGGTCCGTTCTTCAATGCTCAAACTACCAAGCAAGCCATGAAGGTTATGCGTAAAGCATTCCCGTATGCTACTGCCCGATATTCTGGAAAACGACGGGTATCATTGGACTACCACATTGGTCTTGATCCTGGTTTAGAGGAAGGCAAGACCAGTCTCCGGGATTATAGGGCAAACTTGCGACGACTAATCGCTGTCATTGAAGGTAAACGGATGTCTATTCAAGACAAACTTGAAAAGGATATGCAGAGACTAGCGAAGCGTGCCGAATTCGAAGAAGCTGCTAAAGTTCGTAACCAACTTAATGTTCTAAAGAACCTGCATAATCAAATAGTTTTTAGCGATAAGGAATTCTTAGATATTTCAAAAGATCATGCGCTCGACGAATTAGTTACCTTACTAGGACTAAGCGCCTTTCCTAAGCGCATAGAAGGCTACGATATTAGCCATATGTCGGGCAGTGATGTGGTTGCGAGTATGGTGGTCTTTACCAATGGGGTCAGTGATAAAAGCGAGTATCGAAAATTTAAAACTCGTAAAGATCAGAATAACGACTTCGATAACATGAATGAGACAATTATGAGGCGGTTATCCGAGGCAAACCGTAAAGCCTGGGGTACGCCTAACCTTGTGATAATCGATGGCGGTAAGGGTCAACTTGGTGCGGCCCTCAGGGCCCGTGATGATATGGGTTGTAGTGCCATCCCATTCATTTCGCTGGCTAAGCGTGAAGAGCAAATCGTGATTAGTAAAACTAGATCGAATACAGCCTTGAACTTAGATGTTCTTCATAAACTCGGTGGCTTCCTTACCGAGAGTGATGACTATGTGCTTATAAATATTCCACACAACACTAATCTTGTTAAGCTACTGCAGCGTATCCGAGATGAATCACATCGCTTTGCAGTTAGTTACCATTCAACCCTAAAAGCAAAAAGACAAACTAGTAGTTTGCTTGATGATATACCCGGTATTGGACTGACAACCCGAAAGAAATTAATAAAGTCCTTTGGATCAAAAAGGGCTGTGGGTGAGGCTAGTGAACTTCAGCTAACGGCTGTTGTTGGTCCGTCAAGAGCCAAGACAATATTCAATTATCTTCAATCCAACGAGCAAACAAAGTCATAAGGTAGGACTACATTTGCTATACTGTTTAAATCTATGAAGGTAGACTTTCCCAGTAGTTTCTTTACGGCCAATCGGAAAAAGCTACGTGACCTAGTTGGCGATAAACCAATTATAGTTTCGGCTAACGGTTTACTTCAAAAGGGATCTGACAGCGCCTATCCCTTTCACCAGGACGCTAATTTTTGGTATTTAACGGGCATTAATGATCCTGGAATGGTATTGGTTATTACTAGTATTTGGGAGTTTTTAATTTTACCCAGGCGTAGTGATTACCAAAACACCTTTGAGGGTACGATAAATAACCAGACTCTTATTAAAATATCTGGAGTCACTGGAGTTCTGTCTTTTGAAGAAGGTTGGAGAGAGGTTGATAAACTTCTGAGCAAGGTTAAGAAGGTCGCTACAGTCGACCCCTTTGATGATTATGTTGATTTTTACGGGATGTACGCTAATCCGGGACGTCGACAACTAATTAAAAAAATTAAGGCTATAGACAAAAATATTCCCATCGAGAACATCGGTCCAAATATTGCCAGATTAAGAATAATCAAACAGCCAATAGAACTGAGGGCTATTAGTTCGGCAATTGATATAACTAGCCAGGCGCTTGAAGCTGTCAAATCAAACCTTGGAAAATTGCCCCATGAATACTCGGCTGAGTCAATCATAACCGCTCATTTTATAGACAATAATGTTATTAATGCCTGGAAGCCAATTATTGCCAGCGGCCCTAATGCCTGCATCTTGCACTATGACAACAATACAGGGCCTTTAGTTAAAAATGATTTAGTAGTTATCGATATTGGTGCCGAAGTTTCTCACTATGCCGCGGACATCACTAGGACATTAATTATTGGCAATAAACCCAGCCCTCGTCAGAAACAAGTTCATCAAGCGGTTGTAGATGTTCAGGACTATGCTATTAAGCTACAAAAGCCGGGAACAACAGTTTATGATAACGAAAAGAAAATTAGAAAGTATATGGCCACCAAGTTAATTGAACTGGGTCTTATCAAACGGGCAACTACCGCTGAGATAAACAAATTTTATCCGCACTCAACTTCGCACTTTCTTGGACTTGAACCGCACGACGTGGGTGATTACAGATTACCACTTCGGCCCGGTGCAGTTCTTACGGTTGAACCGGGGATCTATATACCTAAAGAGAATATAGGTATCCGGATTGAAGACGACGTTCTAATTACAGCAACTGGCTGTAAAGTTCTATCGGCTGGGCTGTCCAGGAATTTGCTATAATATGCTTATGGATAAACTGCGAAAAAGTTTCATCTTTAGATTCTTAGTCAGATGGTTTGTTTGTAGCTTAGGGCTCTGGATTGCAGCGGCTTTACTGGGTAATCGGATAACTTACAACAACAGTTTTTTTGTGATAGTTGTCGCCGGATTAATTTTGGCAATTATTAATCTTATTATTAAACCAATCCTAGTGATTCTATCTTTGCCTGCGGTTTTAATTACGCTTGGGCTATTTATGGTTATAATCAACGGCATCACCGTTTTTATCGCCTCTAAGCTTTATACGTCGCTCCATGTAACTGATTTTTGGGCGGCAATACTTGCTGGTATGGTAATTGGGCTGGTAAACTATCTAGTATCAGCAATCATGGAAGGTATCTAAGACAATGCACATGAGTATTTACAATTACATAACTATCGGAGCTATGCTGCTGATGACTTTGCTTATCTTAGTTCAAACCAGAGGCGCGTCGTTAGGTGCTGGTCTAGGTGGTAGTGGGGAAGTTAACATGACTCGTCGGGGAACCGATAAAACCATTCACCAGATAACGATAATTGTTGCTCTTATTTTTACACTCTCTTTGATTATCGGGATTGTAAAATAACTCCCAAGAATCGAATATGACAGCAAAAAATCTTAGCTTGCGCGCTCGCCATATATTTCGGCGTCGACGGAGGCAGATTGAGGATCTTGGCGTTCAGGCTGAGAAAAATATCGATAGACATTTAATTAATCGCCTAGTGCGCCTTCTACGGGTGAGGCGTTTTGTACTGACTTGGGTACTTTTAGTCGTTTTTATTATTGGCGGTGTAATTGTACAGACCGATGTTTTAAGCGGTTATTACCAAACCCTGCAACCAGTCCCAGGAGGGGTTTATACAGAAGGAATTCTTGGTGACTTTACAACTGCTAATCCTTTATTTGCAACCGGACAAGTTGACAGCGCTGTGGCGCGTTTAGTTTTTGCTGGTCTATTTACATACAATCAAAAAAATCAGTTAGTCGGTGATTTAGCCTCTGGTTATAGCGTCAGTCCATCAGGAACGGTTTACACGGTGACGCTTAAGCCAAATCTGGTTTGGCAAGACGGGCAACCATTAACATCAAAAGATGTCGTTTTTACCTATCAGACTATCCAAAACCCCAATGTTCAATCACCGCTTAACTCTAGCTGGCAGGGGGTAAGCGTTGCTGCTCCTAACCCTTCAACTGTGACGTTCACCCTTACGAATCCACTTAGTTCGTTTCCTTACTCGCTGACAAACGGAATTATTCCTGAGCATCTTTTGTCGAGTGTACCAGCAGCCGAGCTAATATCGGCCAATTTTAATACTGATCCAGTCGGAGCCGGTCCCTTCTCGTGGTTGGCGGTAGCCGTCCAAGGTCTGACTCCCCAAACCCGTCAAGAACAGATTAACCTAACTCCTTTTAAGCATTACGTCGGTGGACGACCAAAACTCAGCGGTTTTATTATTCGTGCTTTCCACGACCAGAATCAATTAATTGATAGTTTTAAGAAGGGTTCTCTAAATGGTCTATCGGGTCTCGAAAACGTCCCGTCGAGTTTAGCTAACGATCATCACGTTCAGGTCTATAGCATGCAGCTAACAGCGGCAAATATGGTTTTCTTTAAAACATCTAGCGATATATTGGCCGATGTTAAGCTTCGACAAGCTATCGTTGCTGCGGCCGATATCAATACCCTTATAGCCAGCCTTGGTTATCCAGCTAGTCCGGTTCGGGAGCCACTCCTTAACAACCAGCTGGGTTTTAATCCGAGTTATGAGCAGGCAACAGATAATTTAAGTTTAGCTGACAGCACACTAACTGCTGACGGCTGGGTCAGTCCAACGCTTGGTGGTATAAGATATAAAGCTGGCGTGCCACTAGCCTTTACTTTATATGCTGCCAATACCCCAGACAATCAAAAAATTACTAGTCTTTTAAAAAGCCAACTACGAGCCGTCGGTATTGACATGAGTGTTGTCTTACAAGACAGCGTTGACCTTAATAACACTATTAACTCACACAATTACGATGCGCTGCTATATGGTATATCAATTGGTGTCGACCCAGATGTTTTTGCCTACTGGGACAGTACCCAGGCTTATCCAACTGCTCTAAATGGAGTGAATTTCTCTGAATATAAAGATCCAACTGCTGATGAAGGACTAGAAGCTGGCCGAATTGCCAGCGATCCAGCTTTAAGAGCGGTCAAGTATGCGATATTTCTTCAGGCCTGGCAAAATGATGCACCGGCACTAGCCCTTTATCAACCTCGCTATTTGTACTTAACTAATCAGACAGTTTTTGGCCTAAACGATAACACTATAAATTCTGCAACTGGCCATTACAATAACGTTCAAAATTGGGAAATTCGTCAAGGTCGACTGACCGACAGTTCGTCTTGAGTTTTAGTTTTAAAACAGATAAGATATCAACACCAAAAAGACGCGCGAGTGGCGGAATGGTAGACGCGCTAGCTTCAGGAGCTAGTGCTCGCAAGGGCATGGAGGTTCAAGTCCTCTCTCGCGCACCAAGTGATTAATTATTGTTTAATCATCTCGGGGTGTAGCGCAGTGGCTAGCGCGCAGCGTTCGGGACGCTGAGGTCGGAGGTTCAAGTCCTCTCACCCCGACCACGCGTCGGATATTTTCAGAGAATCTTTTTAGTCGTTTCGAGTATAATCAAGTACATGCAAGTTGTTGTCGATGGGTTACTAACTAACTATGTCCGTGAAGGTAAGGGAAGGGTAGTTATTATCCTACATGGTTGGGGCGATAACTCTACTAGTTGGTTGAAGCTATCTAAAGATCTATCGAAGACTTTTGATGTAGTCGTTCCGGATTTACCTGGTTTTGGTGGTACCCAGTCACCAACTACAACTTGGGGACTTAATAACTATGCCAGCTTTGTCGAAGCTTTCCTTAAAAAAATAAAAGCCGAGCAGGTCTACTGTTTAATAGGGCACAGTAACGGCGGAGCAATTGCCATAAGAGGGGTAGGACAAAAAATTATCAATCCCGAGAAACTAGTTCTATTGTCTAGCGCAGGAGTCAGAGGAGAGCGTAAAGGGTATTTAAAGGGGCTTAAGTATGCTGCTAAGGCCGGAAAATTTTTGACCACTCCCCTGCCAGAAACTACAAAAAAGAGGCTCCGAGACAAGGCCTATAAATCCATAGGTTCGGATATGCTTGTAAACGACAAACTGCAGGAAACTTTTAAGAAAATCGTTAGTGATGATGTAAAGCCTGATGCTAAAATAATTGAGTTACCAACGCTCATTGTCTACGGTGAAGATGATCAACAAACGCCCATACGTTACGGCGAGCTGTTTCACGAGTTGATTGATCACTCGACATTTGAGGTATTAACTGGCGCAGGTCATTTTATCCAGCTCGATCGACCGACGGAAGTCAGAGCAGCCATAGAAGGATTTATTAAATGAAAAAAATAATTAGGGCTATTACAGTTTTCTATACGCCGAAGACTTACCCAGAGCTACTTATTTACATGCTCCAAACAACTGAGTATCAACCAAAACCATACCTAAAATGGTATTGGCGGACTCAGAACTTTAACCGGGTAATGGTTAGACGGACTCTTGAGCGCACCTCAGCCGCTAAAAAACTGCTTTTAGGACTTTATGCTGGCATCGTACTTGAACTACTCGCCGGGTTTTTATTAATCTATCTTTGGCATTGGCACAATCTTCCTGGTGGTTTAGTCTTTGGGCTAGCCGTCATTATTGCCTATCCAATAGTTTGGGCTCATCTTATAACTTTGCCGTTAATTTCGGCTAGCGTGTTAATAGTTCGTCCTAAACAACGAGCTCAAATAATTGCCTCTGGACGGATCTTCAAGAAGCATAAAGGTATCAAAATCGCTATTGCTGGTAGTTATGGAAAAACCAGCATGAAGGAACTGTTGCTTAGCGTTTTATCCGAAGGTAAAAGCGTTGCCGCCACGCCCGCCAATATGAATGTTGCAAGTAGTCACGCAATCTTTGCCCAAGGTTTGTCAGGTAAAGAAGACATCTTGCTAATCGAGTATGGCGAGGGCGGCCCGGGTGATGTTAAACGCTTTGCAGAGGTAACTCATCCTAATCACGGCGTCATTACCGGCTTGGCGCCAGCCCACCTTGATCGTTATAGTAGTGTCGAAGCTGCTGGGGAAGACATTTTTAGCTTGGCTAACTATCTAAAGAATAAAAATATTTATGTGAATTCTGAATCACCTTCAACCGAGAGCTTTCTACGCCCCGAGTTTAATTTATATAACCAAGAAGGAGCGCTTGGCTGGGTGGTTAGCGACATTAAGATTAGCCTAAAAGGTACTACCTTTAGCTTAAATAAAGGCAAGAAGAGCATCAAAGTTCATAGTAGCTTGCTCGGTCGACATCAAGTTGGTCCAATCGCCTTATGCGTAGCTTTGGCTGAACAGTTTGGTATGACCAACGAGCAAATTATTGCCGGTGTTGCTTCAGCCAAGCCCTTTGAACACCGTATGCAGGCTTACGAGCTAAGTGGCGGCTGGGTGATTGACGATACCTATAACGGTAACATAGAGGGGATTCGAGCTGGGACACAACTACTCAATGATCTATCGGCTAAGCGAAAAATATACGTAACACCCGGTCTGGTAGATCAAGGTAAGGAGAATAAGGCTGTTCACCAGGAACTCGGTCGGCTTATTGCGAACGCAAAACCGGACGTTGTTGTATTAATGAAAAACTCGGTAACCGACTTTATAAAAGACGGTCTGAAGTTTGGTGAGTTTAAAGGCACTCTAAAAATAGAAGATAACCCATTGCAGTTTTATAACAATTTGGGAGAGTTTATTGCTGCTGGTGACGTTGTCTTGATGCAGAATGATTGGCCAGATAACTACGCTTGAAGCTGGCCGGCTCTAACCTTGTATTAACTACTTGAAATTGCATATACTGTAGAGATAATGGAAACAGTTGCTGTTATATTTGGTGGGCGCTCAGCAGAACATGATGTCTCAATCATCACTGCCCTATCCTCAATCATTAAGCCCCTTGAACTTAGTAAAAAATACCGTGTCGAAGCCGTTTATATAGCTAAAGACGGAGCTTGGTATTGGGACGAAAAACTAAAAAATATTGAACTTTATAAATCTGGCAAAATAACAGACTTTATCCGAAAGAGTTCCCCGGCTAGCCTACAATTTGACGGCGGTCTAACGCTTGTTAGAAGTGGGCAAATGGGCCGTAAATCATTTAGTAAGATCGATGTTGTCTTCCCAGCAATGCACGGAACTTACGGCGAAGACGGTGCTTTGATGGGGCTACTGGATATGGCAACTGTCGCCTATGTTGGCTGCGATTTGGCATCAAGTACGATTGCCATGGATAAGATCTTGTCTAAAGAAGTGGCGATAGCTAACCAGATACCAGTGACTAAATTTGTGACAGCAACTAAAGACGAGATTGAAAAAGAGAGCGAGGTGGTAGTTAAGCGAGTCACAGAAAATCTAAACTATCCGGTATTTATTAAGCCAACCCACCTGGGCTCAAGTATTGGTATCAGCCGGGCCGAAAATGACACGGCTCTTAGTAATGGCTTGGAAGTTGCCGCTCACTATGATGACGCCGTTATCGTTGAAGAAGAGGTTGCTAATTTAGTTGAAGTAACCCTGCCAGTTATTGGTAATGACGATTTAACCCCAGCGCTTTTAGAACAGCCATTGACTAAGCCTGAAGATTTTTTCGATTTTGATACCAAATATATGCGTGGCGGTAAAAAATCTAAAGGCCAGGGTGGTACCAAAGGTTCCCAGGGGTATAGCAAGATTCCAGCCGATCTACCAAAAGATCTTTACGATAAAGCCCTTAATCTCGGGCTTAGAACTTACAGAACTGTTGGCTGCCAAGGCATTGCTCGGGTTGATATGTTAATAGATACCAAGACCAAGGATGTTTATTTTAATGAAATTAATCCCCTGCCGGGTAGTCTCTACGTGCACAATTGGCACGCCGCCGGGATCAGTAGTATTGACCTTGTT
The DNA here is from genome assembly GCA_963706245.1 of uncultured Candidatus Saccharibacteria bacterium. Lineage (GTDB taxonomy): Bacteria > Patescibacteriota > Saccharimonadia > Saccharimonadales > UBA4665 > BOG-1338. The sequence goes on from OY970151.1 coordinate 185,113, forward strand.
GAGCGTCTCATCGCTCTCGCCAAGGACCGCTTTAACAAACAGCAAAAACTCGCTACAACTTTCGACACGAATTTCTTGCAACAATTCTAAGCAAATTATTAATTTGCTTAAGCTTGCTTTTATTCAATAAAGTTATATTATTGTTGGATGTCTGAAAGAATACCACCTACAGCTAATGATGGGGTTGAAAGCTACTACCCTCAACTTGAACCGTGGCTAGTTGAACAACTTAATTCAACGCAAACTGTTGACCCAGACCACTTTAATCGACTACTTTTACAAGGTGCCAGCGCACAACAGGGTGCCGCGGGAAAAATTATCGAATTGTGTAAAACGACTCCGGATAAGTCTTTCCTAAAAATAGTAAATATAATTCAACACGTGGAGCAGATGAGTGAGCTATTTGGAATACAGTCTACAGAGCAAGATGATCCACTAAGGGCTTTTTCTCCGCGTTTCGAGTACGCAAATATGATTGTTCCTGGTCTTATAGAAGTGCCGGTTGCTGATCGTAACAGCCTCAGAGATTATTTGCGAGGAGATGGGGTAACCTATGCCCTCGACTCTTATATGGAAGATAATGGTTTATACCCCAGGCGTATCAAAAGAATTAGATTAGACGAAACCGGCAATGATGAAGATACAAATATTGGCCCCATGATAAGTGAAATGGATGAGACATACGAGCCGATGTTAAATTGGGAACTATTTGATACGGTTGAAGAGCGCTATCTCAACGGAGGTACCGAAGAAAGATATATTAAGCCAGAGGATACCCTAGAAGATGTTGTTATGGAAACTGCCGATGAGCGAATAGTTCCTTTATTACTGCGTCTAGAGTACGACTATTTTAGTACCATTGCGAACGGCTCTAAGAGGGATCTAGTGAGTAATAGTGTACCTAAGCGATACTTTGTAGTTGATGGTATAGTCTGGGAGCTGTATACAGCAAACACTATTCGCAATCAATTAGCCGACGAATGCAAACGCGATCTTTCGGGTTTTGACCCGAGTAATTTCGATTTCGCAATGTTTAGACAATTTTATATAACAGAATATATTTCGAAATATCCCAAAAGTGTGCCCGTTCGTAGTGGCGTCGAGGACTATCTTGATAAAGAGATAGATAGACGCTTTAATGCAATAAATGGCCCACCCGAGACTTCTCTGTAGCCTACAGCTGTCTCGTTATTTCAATGTCCTTAATAATCTAGCTAGATATAGCTAATTAACTTATAATCAATCTGATGAGACGTTACATCCCAAAGGATATTGAGTCCAAGTGGCAAGTTAAGTGGGCTAAAGACGACATCTATAGAGCTATCGATTTTGACGATAAGCCTAAATTCGTAATGCTAACAGAATTTCCCTACCCCTCCGGCGATGGCTTGCATATGGGCCATACTCGTGAATACACTGCTGGGGACATTATGGCTCGCCACAAACGTATGCTTGGCATGAATGTGCTGTTCCCAATGGCTTATGATGCTTTTGGCTTACCGGCTGAGAACTATGCAATTAAAAATAATGTTGCCCCACAGATTTCTACTGACAAGAATATTAAAAAATACCAGGAACAATTTAATAGCTTAGGTTATAGCTTTGACTGGTCAAGGACTTTCAAGACAACCGATCCTGATTACTATAAATGGACACAGTGGTTATTCTTACAGTTTTTTAAAGCTGGCTTAGCTTATCAAAAAGAAGTCCTAATAAACTGGTGCCCTTTTTGTAAGACCGGCTTATCTAACGAGGAAGTTGTTAATGGTCGTCATGAGCGCTGTGATACCTTAGTTGAGAAAAAACTGCTTAAACAGTGGCTGTTTGAGATTACCAAATATGCCGACCGCTTACTTGATGGTCTAGCCGATGTCGATTTCCCTAGTAAAATCGCTGACCAACAGATCAACTGGATCGGTCGCTCTTTAGGTGCAGAAATTAAATTTAGGGTTGTTGGTACTAAGAAAACTATAAAAGTATTTACAACGCGAGCTGATACTATCTACGGAGCAACCTTTATTGTTCTGGCACCAGAAAACCCACTGGTTGAAGAAATTACATCCGAGGATCAAAAAGCAGACGTCAATTCCTATATAAAGTCAGCTCAGTCTAAATCAGAAATTGATCGTCAAGATGTTAATGCCGATAAGACTGGTGTATTCACTGGGGCTTACGCACTTAATCCAGCCAATAATCAGTCAATTCCAATTTGGGTAGGAGAGTATGTGCTTTCAAATTACGGAACTGGCGCCATAATGGCCGTTCCAGCTCACGATAAGCGTGATTGGGACTTTGCTAAAAAGTTTAACATCGAGATAGTGCGAGTTATTAGTGATCAACCAAACGGCAATGACTGGAATGATAATGAGGGGATCATTGTCAACTCCGGTAAATATAACGGTTTGCGTAGCGAAGAGGCTAGAGATGTGATTTTAAAAGACTTAGTGACTAAGCATCTAGCTATCGAGAAAGTTAATTATCGTCTTAGGGATTGGATCTTTTCTCGGCAGCACTACTGGGGCGAGCCGATACCAATTATTCATTGTCCAGAGCACGGTGCAGTCGCCGTTCCGGATGAGCAGTTACCAGTTATTTTACCTAAAGTTGAACACTATCAACCGACCGAAAGCGGCGAAAGCCCATTGGCCAGTGCTAAAGAATGGGTCAACACAACTTGCCCAATATGTGCCCAACCGGCAACCCGTGAGACTGATACTATGCCTAACTGGGCCGGGAGTAGTTGGTACTATCTGCGCTACTATGATCCAAAAAATGATAAAGCCTTTGCCGACCCTAAGAAATTAGACTACTGGCGAGCTGTTGACTTGTATTTAGGGGGGATGGAGCATACAACCCTTCACCTGCTGTATTCGCGTTTTTGGCACCAGTTCTTATTCGACCAAGGTTTAGTCCCTACCCCGGAGCCATATATGGCTCGGAGAGGGCAAGGTATAGTGCTCGCCGCCGATGGCACAAAAATGAGTAAGAGTAAGGGCAATATCGTTAACCCATCGGAGATCATTGAGAATGGTTATGGGGCTGATGCTCTTAGGCTGGCGATTGTATTTTTAGCTCCCTACGATCAAACTACGCCTTGGAGCCCTGAGAGTGTCGCTGGTACATTTCGTTTCCTACAGCGTGTTTGGACAATAGTCCATGAATTTCATGACCACAAAGCTAAGGCGAAGGCTTTAGAGTCGACTGATTTAAATAGAGCTACTAACCTAGTTATCAAGAAGGTTTCTAACGACTTAGATAACATGGACTTTAATACGGCCATTGCTGCTTTAATGGAGTATGTTAACGAACTTTATAAGCTAAAAGTTAGAGATAACTTTGCCAGTCAAAATTGGAATGCTGCTCTTCAAACTCTAGTCCAACTACTAGCCCCTTTTGCGCCACATATTAGCGATGAACTATGGCATCTATTTGGTCATGCCGGCTCTGTCCACACTACCGATTGGCCGACCTGGGATGAGAAATATTTAATTAACGATAGTGTAACGATCGTAGTTCAAATAAACGGCAAGCTTCGAGCCGAGTTGGTTCTCGGTGCCGATTGCAGTGAAGAAGAAGTAATAAAAGCCGCTAAGGCTAATGAAAAAATCAAGTCGCTAATAAAAGATAAGAAGATTACAAGAAGTATCTACGTTCCCGGTAAACTACTAAATTTGGTAGTCAGCTAATTAGCCTAATTAAGGCCATATTCACTTGATAATAAAGGCAATTTAGTCTATACTTTGGCTCAAGTGTAGCCTAAAAGAAAAGGAGTTCTTGATAATATGGGCCAGCCTAAAAAACGAACTAGCCCCCGCCGTACAAGAAGCCGAAGAAGTCATTTGGTGCTTAAGTTAGCTAGGCAAGTTAACGCCAAATCACCAACTAAGGCTTATACGACTAAGCGCGAAAGCGCTAAGACTTTAGCTAACAAAGTGGCTAAGGTTAAAAAATCAAGCACTCCCGCAGCTAAATAAGCTACAGTAGAATAAGCAAAACAAGGAAACGACTTAACAATTATGGCTAGTAATCGTCATCTTGGCCGAATTATCGCACTACAGACTCTCTACGAGGTTGAATTCCGCACAGAATCTGGCGACAAGACCGTTAAACTTGACGAAGTTCTTGTTCGGAATATCAATCGCTATCAAAAAGCTGTTGATGATAAGGCATTTATTGAACGCCTAGTTAAGGGTGTCACCAAAGAAGAAGCTAAGTTAGATGATGTCCTTCGTCCAGTAGCACCGGAATGGCCAATTGAGCAGATTGCCCGAATGGACAGAGTGGTTCTACGTATCGGACTTTACGAGCTGATATACGAGAAAGATGTTCCCCCTAAAGTCGTTATTAACGAAGCTGTCGAACTGGCCAAATCCTTTGGCGGTGACAACTCTTCCAAATTTATTAATGGTGTCCTGGGCACCGTACTAAGACAACACGAAGGTAAGAAGAAAAATGGAACAAAACCAACTAAGAAAGGTAAGCGCGTTGAAAAGGCCAAAACCGATTCAGGGGATTAAGCGACTAGTTGGCCGTCCACCAGCGATTACCGAAGCTGTTAGCGAAACTACTTCCGGTGGTATTATTTTTCGTCGTAACAAAAATGGTCAGGCTGAAATTCTACTTATTCAGGACGCCAAAAAACGCTGGACGATTCCTAAAGGACATGTTGAGCCTGGCGAAGAGCCCCGAGCGACTGCTGAGCGGGAAATTCAAGAGGAAACAGGCCTTAAACAGATGCGCGTTCTCAACTGGTTGGGTAAAGTTAATTTTCGCTACAGACGTAATAAGACTCTAGTTTTAATGGCTATGCATATTTATCTCGTCGAAGCTCTTGGTGACTCTAATGAGCTTAAACCCGAAGATTGGTTAAATGACATAAAGTGGTTTCCTGCCAATGAGGCAATTGATAAAATTGAATACGAAGATATTAGCAAATTAATGCTACTAGGACTTCGTAGCATAAGGGAGCAAGCACGTTAATGCCAAACGATACCGTCTATCAAGAGTTCGCACAATCAGCACTTGGAATTAAGTTTAATAACATCAATCTTCTTATAACAGCTTTCACACACAGGTCTTATCTAAATGAGCATAAGAAAACTGTTATGGAGCATAACGAGCGCCTAGAGTTTTTAGGTGATGCTGTACTTGAACTTGTCACTACTGAATACCTCTATAACAATTTTCATGATCCGGAAGGAGTCTTAACGAATTGGCGTAGTGCGCTGGTTAGAACTGAGAGCATTGGTGCCGCCGCCGAACGACTTGGTTTTGAAGAACATCTACGGCTTAGTCGCGGTGAAAAACGTGGTACCGATAGAGCTAGGGCTCAAATTCTGGCCAATAGTTTTGAAGCCGTGGTTGGCGCAATCTATCTTGATCAAGGCTATGAGGTCAGCAAACAATTTATCACCGATAAATTACTGGTCACCTTCAAAGAAATTCTGGCTAGTGGTTCCTGGATGGATGCAAAGTCACACCTCCAAGAAATTGCCCAAAGTAAAGAATCCTTTACTCCAGTTTATAAGGTTTTAAATGAAGATGGGCCTGATCATGACAAGGTTTTTCGAGTTGGTGTCTATATTGGTGGCGAATTAAAGGGCGAAGGTAGCGGGCCTAGTAAACAAGCCGGCCAGCAAGGAGCTGCCGAAGCAGCTCTAAAAGCTTACGGCATTGACGACTAATAACCCCGAGAGGTTTGTTTGACATATCTGTTAATCTTCTGTAGAATACCTAACAACGTTTTATCAAATAACGTCAGGGAAGAGAGTTAGTAAAAATACATGTTAGCTATTCGTATGCAACGAACAGGACGTCATGGACACGCAATGTTCCGGATGATTGTTCAAGATTCCCGCAGGACGCCAACTAGTGGCAATATTGTTGCGGCCCTTGGTAACTACGATCCACATACTAAAACTGCCGTTTTTGATAAAGAAAAGGCTAGTTATTATTTAGAACACGGTGCTCAGCCATCAGATAGAGTTGTTTTTATACTAAAATCTCAGGGGGTAAAAATACCGTCTTGGGTTAACGTTGATGACAAAAAAACTGCTAATATTCGCAATAAATCAAAACTGCGTCGTAATCGACCAGCAGGCGAGACTGCTCCTGCACCCAAGGTTGAAGATGAAGTTGCCACTCCTGAAGTTGAAGCAACAACTAATCCTGAAGAAGCTGTTGAGCAAACTCCAGTCGCTGAACCCACAATCGAAACTACAGAAAAAGCTGATGAGCCAGTAGCTGAGGAAGTTCCCGTTCCAGAAGCCGAGGAAGCTGCAGCCCTAGAACCAGAAACTACTGAAGCAAGTGCCGAAGTCGCTCCCGCTACTGAAGAGCCCCTAGAAAAATAGCCTTTAGCTTTGCTATAATACCTCCAGTGTACTTTAAACGGAGGAGTCAGATATGAGTAGTATAGACCAGCAATTCATAGAATTTATTGTCAAATCCCTAGTCGGTAAGCCTGACGCAGTAAGTGTAGAACGAACTATTGATGAGAAGGGTGTTTTACTAGCCCTAACCGTTGATCCGGAAGATCTCGGTCGGGTAATCGGAAAGCGCGGTGCTACCGCTCAGAGTCTGAGAACCCTACTAAGGGCTCTTGGCACCAAAAACGACGCCCGTTATAATCTAAAAATTATCGATAACGGCGTAGATTTTCACCGTTCCGATAACGGTTCATCTGCTCCACGTGACGATCATTCTGCCTCGTCTCATGATGAACCTGCAACTGACGATAAAACCGGCGAACCGGTAAACGAGGCTCCAGCTAAAGAAGAATTACGTGACGAAGCTGAAGTGGAAGACGTCAAAGATCAAGAAGAGATTGATCACGAAGACATTCTTAGTAAGACCCGTAAGGAACTCGACGATCTTGACGATCTTGACGTATAAGTAAGCGTCTGGCAACTCCAAGCTTAAATTTATCAGTTATGAAGATTCAAATTATTAGTTTATTCCCGGCAATGTTTAACGGTGTGCTATCAACCAGCATGCTGCGTAAAGCTGAGGAAAAAAATATAGTGGAATTTGTCCACGTTAATCTTCGGGACTTCGGCAAGGGTACTCGTAAGACCGTAGACGACACTCCCTATGGCGGCGGTGATGGTATGCTCCTGCAGCCCGGGCCACTAGTTGAAGCTATTGAGTTCGCCCAAAAGACCGATCCTTCGGCAAAAGTGATCCTCCCTACCCCACGCGGACAGGTATATCAACAGTCTGATGCTAAAAACCTAGCGGCTAATAGTAAACGGGGCCTAATTCTAGTTTGTGCCCGTTATGAGGGCTATGATGAGCGGATTACTAAATGGGTTGATTACCAGTACAGAATTGGGAATTATGTTCTAACCGGTGGAGAGCTACCGGCCATGGTAATTATTGATAGTATCGTGCGGCTTTTACCCGGTGTGCTTGGCGGTGAAAATAGTGCAGCGATTGAATCTTTTCAGGATGACAACAAAACTACTGAATTTCCACAGTATACCCGCCCAGAAGACTTTCGTGGGTCGAAAGTCCGAGAAGTCTTAATTAACGGCAATCATGCGGAGATTGAAAAATGGCGTCAGGCTCATAAAGGCATATAATAAAAACTGCACCTAAAGAAGGAGGAATAAATTATGCGACTATCATTCATTAAACCGGTTTATGCGCACTGTGATTTACCTTGTGGGGTATATGATCCGGCTCAGGCTTTAATTGAAGCCAAAAGCGTTCACGCCATCATGACAAAATATATTGATCTTGATGACCAGAATAAGACTCGGGCTCTTTTCATTAAAGAAGAACGAGCTGAACTTGTTAAACACCATCTGGCGGTGCTTTGGGCAGATTATTTTAAACCTGAGCACCTAGAAAAGTACCCCGAGTTACACGACATGTTCTGGCAGGCGATTAAGGCAGCCAGTGAATGTAAGCATCATGTTGACGAGAAACTCAGTAAAGATTTAATGGATAAGATTGATGCTATCTCCAAGATATTTTGGGAAACCAAAAAATAGCCAGTGCTTAAAGAATGCGTAGAATTCTTGTAGTTAGACGAGTAGAGGGTAAGAGTATGCTACCGACACTTTTGCCGGGTAAGTTAGTTATTGCCTCTGGCTTATATAGACGAATTTCAAGAGGTGATTTAGTAATCTTTACTCACCAGGGCATCGATAAATTGAAAAGGATAAAAGATATCCGGCAGCCCGAATTTTACGCCCTAGGCGACAATTCAGCATCTAGCACTGACAGTCGGAGTTTTGGTTGGCTACCTGTGTCATCGATAAAAGCTAGAGTAATTTGGCCGAAGCGTTAATTTTTTAGCGATTATTTAGTTTATTGATTTGCTCGTGGTCGAGGCCGTAGTAATGCGCGACTTCGTGCCAAACAGTTTTAGCAATCTGGGTACGTATTTCCGGTAAGCTGTTGCTAAAAGCTTCGATAGGATTTTTAAAAAGAGTTATTTTATCCGGTAATAATTTAGTCGTTCCTTGACGCCGACTGAGAGGCACACCCTCGTATAGACCGAAAAGAGTTTGGTCGTTTCTCAGTTCCAGCTGCCGGCGCTGTTGCTCGGAAGGATAGTCTTCAACTATAAAAGCAACGTTCTCCAGCCGATCAACATAAGCCTTCGGTAAGGATTTTATCGAAGTGTTAATAATATCCTGAAATTCGTTTTGGCTAATAGTAAACATGTTATCAATATAACAAAAACCCCACTTTGATGTGGGGTTTTTGAAGATTCTTAGATCTTTTTAGTAACGACGATCGTTGCCGCCGCCATTACCACCACCAAAGCCACCGGGTCGAGGACCACGGTTCTCTTGAGGGCGTGCTTCATTGACAATGATTGCACGGCCTTCAACTTCTCGACCGTTCAGATTTTTGATAGCTGCTTGAGCTTCTTCCTCTGTTGACATTTCAACGAATCCAAAACCTTTGGATCTGTTTGTCTCACGGTCGATAATGACCTTAGCTGATGTTACGGTGCCGGCTTCTGCGAACAGTTGAGCCAACTCGTCATCATTAGTTTTATATGGTAGTGAACCTACAAATAATTTTGTAGCCATTACTTATCCTCTCTTATTTCTCTGAGGTAAGTTGGCTATAAGATCAACTTAGCTGCTCCTCAATCGAACGCTTTTATTAATTATTCTAGAAAGCCTATCGTAACCTCAAGGAACTTTAAGCAGCATATTCTAGCGATAATACTGTATCATAGCCCCATAAAATATCCAAATAACCTAAAAACCCGATTGTTGCAAAAGGTTTGATCTGGAAGTTAGGATAGGGCTATACTAAATACGATGAGTGATATCAAAAAAATTGCCTATATTTCCGGTGGTTGTTTCTGGGGAGTAGAAGAGTTATTTAGAGAACAGCCCGGTGTTATTGATACTGAAGTCGGTTATACCGGAGGCAAAAATGATAATCCCGATTATCATAATCACCCAGGTCATGCCGAAGCAATTGCTATAACTTATGATCCTTCAAAGACTACCTATGAAGCGATACTAGATTATTTTTTCAGGATTCATGATCCAACCACCCTGAATCGCCAAGGTAATGATGTTGGTACCTCCTATCGCTCGGCAATTTTTTATAATGATGATGCTGAATTAAAGACTGCTAAGGAAATGATAGACAAAGTTAACAAATCGGGCATGTACAAGAACCCTGTAGTCACCAGTCTAGAGAAGTTTACAAAGTTCTATAGCGCTGAGGATTATCACCAGGATTATTTAAGGAAAAATCCTGGTGGCTACACTTGCCACTATCTGAGGACTGACAAAAGCCTTATCTAAGATCAATGATAAGAATTGCTTTCGCTACTAATAACCCTGGCAAGCTCGAAGAAATCAGGTCTTTTGCTAACAAGTTTAATATTGAAATATTATCTCCGGCTGATTTAGGGCTAAAGATTGATGTTATCGAGGACGGCAAAAGCTATGCTGAGAATGCTCGGCTTAAAATGGACGCTCTTCTATCGCAAATAAGTGATACCGAACTTTGGGTAGCCGGTGATGATAGCGGTATGGGCATCGATATTCTCGGTGGTGCTCCCGGGATTCGTACCAGACGCTGGGCCGGTTATGAGATGACAGATCAGGAGATCATTGACTACACACTAAGTACTCTTAAGGGTCTGCCTAAAAGTCAACGAACTGCCCATTTTGATTCGGTAGTGGCTCTTGGAAAACTAAACCTAAAGCCAAAAATATTCAAAGGTCGGGTCAATGGCTATATTCTCAGTAAACCTGACGAGAAAATATCTCCACAACCGGGCTTGCCATTTAGAAACTTATTTCATACTGACGAAGGCAGACATTTAGGCCACAACCTAAATTCTGCTAACCACCGTCAACAGGCCTTTAAACAAATATTCGAATACCTAAGACCTAAACAGTAACCTATTTCTTAGGTTGTTTTGGTTTCCGAGTCTCGCGTTTTGGACGATCCTTAGACATCTTAATCCCTCCCTTATTTATTAATACGGACAAATCTTAGTGATAGTTTTGGTCTGAACGGTTTGAGCGTCTTGGACAAGAGCATGGCTCAGCCAATAAGGCTTACTCTTGGCTGTTTCTCGGCTATCGCCGGGGAATGGGGGCATATAAGGCCCAATCCAAGTATCGATTAACTCAAAATTACCATCATCGTCGGCTCTCATGATCAGGCTTAATTTTTGACTAGGTGAGGGCGAACGGTTTTTGGCGTAGCGTGAAAAAACTTCTTTTTTAACTGGCTGAGCGTAGAAGATTGTATCTTTTTCAGTGGTTTCAATAATGTCGGTATTACCGATAACTCGGCCTAGATCAAATTCTAAAGATAACTCAGACTTTCTTAGATCAATTGGAGACAGTACTTCTTTTATCAGATTAATTACGTAAGGCTGTCGACTCAAATACTTACCGGCTGAAGAAAGGATCAGGTTAACATAAATTTGATAGCCATCCGGTGACTGTAGGATAATATACTTGTACATAAATTGGGCCCCTCTTGTAGTGCTTACTATACGCTGTTAGCAGACTAATAGCCAGATGAATTGGTTATTTTAGACACCTAGTCCCAGATATGTTGACCATTTAATCTGCTTGTCCTTGCGTAATAGTGACTTATAAGGTATAATATATTTAACAAATAATGATAGGTGATTAGTGGAAAAATCGAAAAATTCTCACAGGAACCTTCATCCCCGCAAATTTGGCAGAGGAGCTATTGCTGCGTTGGCGCTGACCGGCACGACGCTAACTCCTATTGCTCAGAGTCCTAATACCCCTGAATCAGCTAATCGTCTGTTAATTAAAGCCGAACAAGTAGCGGCCGCTAAACTGGTAGAATCAACACTCATAAAACAAGCCGAGCCGAAGGCCGGTGAATTTTTTGATGATAACTGGGTGGGCTATGCCGTAAACGCTAACCCTGGCCAAAAATTTAATAAAGTTGCCAGTGAGTTTATTGTACCTCGACTAGCTTGCCCCGTCGGTCCGGCTAAAGGCATGGAGCTCCACGGCGCCAGCATGTGGGTTGGTATTGATGGTTTTACTGCTTTTGGAAGCAGCAAAGAAGTTGACCAAGTCGGCTTAAATGAACTATGTTTTGGCTATAACTCAAGTACCAAGCATCAACAGCCATACTATAATTTATTCTATGAGACTTGGCCTGATAAACCGGTTTTTGTATCGGCTGTTAAACCCGGCGATACCATTAGTGTTGCGGTAGACTATTCGGCAGGGGACTACACTTTTTCTATCAACGATCTATCTACAAACAAACCGCATACATCTAAACCTCAACCTTGCGTCGAACAAGGCGGTTGCACGAACACTACTGCAGAGTGGATCGAAGAGAGGAATTACCCTATCTTAGCGGACTTCAACACTATAGTTTTTCATGACAGCATCGCCGCCACAACCAAGACAGCCGTTCCCTTAGGCGATTATCTTAGAACTAATCGCTACGACATGATTGCTGATACACAGCAGAATGTACCGATTGCCGTACCTAGTCCGGTTACTAGCAACGAAGTTTTCTCCGTTAGTTGGCGCGGCTAACCAGTCGAGCAGATTTTGTTCACTTCAACAGATATTGAAAAAAGTCATTAAATATTATGAAATTAGTCATAGTTATGCTAAACTAGTATCTAGTAAGTGGTTAATCTTAAAACCTCTCCGTTTGAATAATTTTTCTTTAGCACTCTAAAGTATCATCGCGGTTAGAACTCCATTTAGCACGCGTACGTATTAAATTAAACGGAAGGAAAATATTATGTCAATGAAACTATATGTAGGCGGTTTAGCCTATTCTGTAACCGAATCAGAGCTAGAGGCTTTGTTTGCCGAACAAGGCAAAGTCGATAGCGCAGTCATTATCAAAGATCGTGACAGTGGCCAATCTAAGGGCTTTGGCTTTGTTGAAATGGCTGATCTAAAAGAAGGTCAAAATGCCATAAAAGAATTAAACGGCAAAGATGTATCTGGTCGTTCGATTACTGTTAATCAGGCTCGTCCACAAGAAGATCGACGCCCAAGTGGTGGCGGTGGCTTCCGTAAGTCTTACTAGATAACATCTAGTTTTTATCTTTGTTAGTCCAGAAAGTAGCAGGTAAAAATATCTTTACCTGCTAGGAAGGATATTGTGTGAAAAAAATTAATAAGCATATTGCGGTTGTACGCTCATCAGATATTTGGCTTAGTTCACTGAGCCAAGTCTCCTGTGATGGTATTGTGACCCTGCTGAAAAATTTCTATGAGACGGTTGAGGTTATAACCGTTAATAATCCGGACGATCTAAATAAGATAGTTCTGGCTGCCCCCGATTTAGTCTTTATGGGCATGAAATTTGTACCAAGTAATCCTAAGCTTGGCCTAAATGATCCTGATAAAATTTGGCTAAGTGATTATCTCGACGAACATCAGATAAACTACACCGGTTCCGGGCAAATCGCTCATGAACTGGAGCTTAATAAACACTTTGCCAAGCAACGGGTCCGCGAACACGGTCTTAATACCTCAAACTTCTATGTCCGCGATCAGCAGACCATTAACACAACCTCTAACCCTCTAGCCTTTCCGCTGTTTATTAAACCGACTAACCGCGGTGGCGGGCTGGGCATCGGTAGCGATTCGCTGGTTAACAATTACCAGCAGCTCGAAGCAAAGGTCTTATCAATTAGTCTACTTCACGGTAGCGACTCGCTAATTGAGGAATATCTTCCCGGTCGTGAATTCTCAGTAGCCATCTTAAAAGACCGCTTAGCCGGAGGCTATTTTATCATGCCGCTTGAACTCGTAGCACCTAAAGATGCCCAGGGCGCGCGTATTCTGTCACAGGAAGTTAAAGCTGCCGACGAGGAAGACTTTCTGGAGATAACTAATCAAACTATTAAAAATAATGTTAGTGAACTAGCTATGAAAGTCTTCAAGGCTCTTGGAGCCCGCGACTACGGTAGAATTGATGTTCGACTAGATAGTTCTGGGGTACCACAGTTTCTAGAGGCTAATTTACTACCTAGTCTATTAGATGGATATGGTAATTTCCCCAAGGCCTGTCGGTTAAATATTAATCTTAGTTACGCCGATATGATCCTAGAAATTACCGCTCTTGGCTTTCAGCATCGTAAATCTCTCAGTTTTAAACCGGCTTTGTCTTCCAGCACACCGCCGCTAGTAACAGACCTTGAGTTAGCTTAAAAACTGTCATCTGACAACTAGTTTTGTATGTAAAAGACCTGATCAGGCATATAATTATTGTCAACGACGATGGACAACAACCCTAATCCAAACCCAGTTGCAAGTGTCCCTGGCCCGGTAATGAGCGGCCTAAGTGGTAACGAAGTGTATTGCATGGCGATGCTCGGGCTAACCCCCGGCGATCTAATTATTGGCAACAGTGTTTATTCAATGGGAGTTCTTGGAGGCATAAAGACCGATCTGAAGACCGCCTTCGGTGGGGAGTTGCATAGTTATTCGGAAATGGTCGCCCAAGGCCGACAAAGGTCCTTCGATAGACTTCGGCAAGAACAGGCTCAGTGTGGCTCGGCAGGAGTCACAGGAGTTACTAGCGACCTAATTTTTCATAATGATTCGAACAATATTGAGTTTTTATCAATTGGCTCGGGGGTTAAGATGGCTACCAACGCAAATGCTCAATTTACTACTGCGGCCAACGGTCAAGAGCTTTTTTGCCTGGTTGATGCTGGTTATTCACCTATTTCGTTCGTGTTTGGTAATGTCTCTTATTCTATTGGTCTAGCCAACCATGCCATTGGTGGTTTCAAACAAATGATAAAAGGTGAGGTTAAAGAATTTAGTGACATCTTTAACGCAACCCGTAACCTAGCGCTTCAGCGCATCGCTAAGGATGCTCAAGCAGTCGGCGCTAATTCGGTAATTGGTATAAAAACCAGCGTATTACCATTTGGCAAGAACGAAGTTCACGAGATGGTCATGATTGGTACGGCCGCCAACCATCCGGCCGCAGCTGATAATTGCCCAGCAACCACCGGAGTAATGACTTCGGATTTAACAGCCGAGGAAACCTGGAGTATTTCGAAACTAGGCTATATGCCTCTGGAGTTAGTAATGGGAACATCGATTTATTCACTCGGTGTTATGGGTGGGGTAAAAGCTGCTCTAGAAGAGCTAGTTCACGGTCAAGTCGACTCTCAAACTGAGATGCTTTATGGGGCTAGGGAGTCCTCGATAAGTAAACTGCGAGCTCAAGCCAGCGTAATTCAGGCCGACGATGTTTTTGGTATAAAAACCTATATATATGATCTTGGTAGTGGTCTGGTAGAATTTCTAGCAATTGGCACGGCTGTTAAAAAAGTTGGCGGACTGACCACTAATTCAGCTCAGCTGCCAGCACAAGCGATAGCCCAGAACAAACAAACTTATGTCGATGTCTCTGATAGTACTAGGATTAGTCTCAATTCCGACAGCCACTAGGATTAGCTGTATTTTTTGCGGTGGCGGAACAATGCGTCTTTATATTCTTGTCTTTCACCAAGCCAGAAGCTGGTGATCATTAGAGCAATGATAGCCAGTGAAGGCCAAGCAATCCATAGCCAGGTCTTAGTGCTTTCAAAGAATTTCGCCAGACTATCACTAGAAGGTGCCGGCAAAATGTAATTTGTCGAATAAATGTTTGCAGCATTGGGGTTTCTAATAAGAGCGGCTAGCTGCAGAATATGGACATTACCATTGGAGTCGGTGGCTTTAATAATTACCGGGTAGTAGCCTTGTTGGGAGAAAGTGTGCTTAATCGTTAAAAGACCGTGGGCATCAGTAATAACCTGAGACTCCTTACCGTCACCCCAGCTAATAGTCAGGGTTATTGGTGGTTGTCCGCCTTGGATCTGAACCCGCCAGCTAAAAGTGTTATTGACGACAAAAGTCTGATATTGGAAATTACTGACTAAAAGCAGCGGTAAGACTGTAGTCGGTGGTGGCGTTGTCGGTGCCGTAGCAGTGGTTGCAACGGTGTAGGTAACATTAACAGCTGAACTAGTCGGCCCCGGTTGATTGGTAATGTTAAAGGCCTTAGCTACTAAAACGTTGTCACCGAGATAGAGTGTTAATTCGAGTTGAAAAGTGCCACCGGTGGTGCACATACTGGTACCGCTAAAGCCACCGTTGTCATATATATTTACATAAGAACTATCCGGGCAATAACCTTCAACTAAGATATTGGATGTATTAAAAGAAAAACCATCGGTCGGAGTGGTAATTACCGCCGGTGAGGTTAGTGGTGCAGCCGGTACTTCGGCTGTAATGGTTACAGTATCTGCAACAACTTTATAAGTCCACTCAAAGACTATGACACCTATGACTAGGAATAGCAGCATAGTTATGGGATGTAGCATAATACGCTTATGAAGCGGTTGGTTTCTTCGGATCTGTCGTTTTATACTCTTCTTTTTGGGATCACGACGCAGTATAGCCACTTTGTTTTTAGAGGCTTTTTTAGTGTTTTTGGTCCGGGATCTGCTCTTTGATTTTATTTTACGGTTTTTCATTTTAAAAAACTTTACTGTGATTATATCATATTATATTTCCCGAAAAATACCAGACCATTTATTCAGAGGATAAAGTGTACTATTATTATGTGAAGGTGGGAATTATTTACGCTTTATGACTAAGCCTCATAAGAAAAGACTAATAAGTGGTGTTATTCTCTTAGTTTTCTGTTCTATCCTTTTAATTATAATTGACAAAAATTTTACAAAGCCAACAACAACTACTGCCGTCATCAGTCCTTATCCCTTACCCAAACAAACCTCGCTAACTCTAATTCCAAAAAATTATTCAGACAATTACGTCAGCTTTAATTATCCATCGATTATGCTGAGCAAGCAGGCTCAACAACCCTCCTCACCAATTGTTGATAATATAACTTTCTCGTATCCTGACATTGAATCGTGGTTACTGGCTATTGAGATTTATAATATTCCTGGTGGTAATTTCTATAATAATGAAGCTTATCAGGCACGATTAATCGATCCATCAGTTTATAAACTGACTCAGACTACCGTAAATGGCACTACGGTCCCGATATTTACTGACACGACTGCCGTTGGATATAAGCGTGTGGCATTTTTAATTAGCGGTAATTATCAAGCAACAGTTTCATTAACAGGTAATGATGCGAGCGGGATAACCCCGCTAGTCAATACCATGGCTATGATACTGAACTCATGGCAATGGCAGGGCAGTTACTAAATTTGATTGATTGACTTATAAGCAATACAATAATGAGTAGATATGAGATTTGTTAGCCTTGTTTCTCTGCCGATAGTTATGCTGAGCGCGTTTTTTGCAACGTTCTCGCATAGCACTACTTACTATATACAGAGCTATAGTGTTGGCGCCGGAGCTACGAATACAGCCCACTCCACGACTTATACCATCCAGGGTAGTCTTGGCGAGCAGGCTAATGGCACGGCAACCGATGGTACCAACACTAACGGTAGTGGTTCAATTAATACAGAACAGCTTAACGTCCCGGGTGCTCCGACACTTAGTAATGGATCGAGTACTTATTATAATCAGCTGAATTTTATATTATCGACCAGTGGTAACCCAACTGACACTACCTATGCCGTGGCAGTATCAACCAATAACTTTACTTCAACACTGGGCTATGTCCAGGCTAGTGGAGCCATAAGTGGTACACAGTTTTACCAAAGCTATACAGCGTGGGGTGGCGGTAGTGGTTCTTTTGTGACGGGTTTGACCCCATCAACGACTTATGAAATAAGAGTCGCCGCTATGCAGGGTATGTTTACCAATAGTAACTTTGGTGCCTACGCAACAGCTTCGACGGTAGCCTATACAACAACCTTCTCGGTTAGCCCTAACTCAATTAGCCTAGGTTCATTGCTCGCGGGTTCGGTTATAACCAGCAGTAACTTGACGCTTGATTTTGCAACTACGGCCGCTCAAGGCGGTGATGTCTATGTTTATGGCGCACACGCTGGCCTATATTCCGCTAGCAGACTGGCAACTATTGCTGCGGCTACGGCCAACCTGGCTGTTGCAGCATCAGGCTTTGGCCTTCAGGCAACTGGAGCGACCCAGTCTTATGGTGGGCCACTGACAATAGTCAGTCCGTACAATGGCTCTAGTAATAATGTCGGTACAGAAAGCACTGCTCCTGCGCATCTTTTAACTACTGCAACAGCCACTTTAGTGGGGACGGCTAGCGTTAATATTCAGGCAAAAAGCTCAACAACTACTCCAGAAGCTTCTGACTATACGGAGACCTTAACCTTCATTGCGGCCGGTAGTTATTAATAAACCTGTGGATAACTATTTGCACTAATTAAAAGCATTAGCTACAATGCTGCTCAGCGTTAACAAATAAACAAATTTAGAGAGGTCAAAAAAATCATGAGGTCAATAAAGAATAAATTAAAAAGATACAGCCTGTTAATTACAGCTGGATTCTTAATCTTAGGTAATGTACTAGTATTTTCGCCAGCGGCTTTTGCGTCGAATCTAGTTACTCCAGAAATTATTGAAACGAATATGAATGCTGGAGCTGCCAGTGGGATTATTATAGTATTTAAGACTTCCGCTTCGAACACTGGAACAACTCTTTCGGTTACTATGCCAACCGGCTATACCATTGTTTCGGGCGCGGGAACCTACAACACTAGCTTTGGTGGTAACAACTGTACGACTATAGTCGGCGGCACTATTTCAGACATACCCGGAAGCCCAACAGTCAGTGGTTCAGGCCAAGTCCTAACGTTCTCTGGTATCACAGCCTACACTGCATCTACCGAATATTGTGGAATTGTAACCAACGCCGTTACCACTAATCCATCAGCCGGAGTCTATACTGGTTCTATTACTGCCGGTACTGACGCTGCTGCTCAATTTGCTGACGACGTTATCAGCAACGATCAAGTCGTAGTTACAGCCACTGTTCCTGCTTCTTTCACTCTAGTTATTAGTTCTAACACTGATCCTTTCACAGCTAACCTAGCTGTCGGCACCGTTGGAACCACGACAGGCGTAACAGCTACTATGACAACTAACGGTACTGGTTGGGGCCTGTATGCCTCAGATGTTGGTTCTGAATTAACTTCAGCTTCGACTTCGCATCATATCCTTTCAACTCACATAGATGCTAACGCAACCATTACAGGGGCTGGAGGAGAGAACTATGTCACAGGCGTAGTTAGCGCTGGCAACAGTGTAACACCAGCTTTTGCTGGCGGTAGCCTTGGTAAAGGTGGTGGTCTAAGTAACGCCCTCTATCCTCTAGCTACTGGTACTGGCCCAACGGCAAGTACAACGGCAACTATAACTGAATATGCCGCTATCTCAGCCACAACTCCTGCAGCTACTGACTATACTGACACGATTACACTACTCGGCGCTGGTACTTTCTAGATTACTGATAAACAGGATTGTTAAGGTGAGCTTTAACAATCCTGTGGATAACTATTTGCACTAATTAAAAGCATTAGCTACAATACCGATCAGTTCTAATAATCAAACAAAAACAGAAAGACAAAATAATAAAATGAAATCTTTATTACATAGACTTAAGGGATCTTATTTGCTGATTACAGCTGGGATCTTAGTTATAGCTAACATACTAGTATTTTCGCCGGCGGCTTTCGCGTCAAATTTATCTGTTCCTGAAGTTATTGAGACTAATATGAACGCGGCTGCGGGCAGTTCACTTATTGTCGTCTTTAAGACTTCGGCATCGAACACTGGAACAACTCTTTCAGTTACTATGCCAGCCGGTTATACGGTTAATGCGACCCAAACCTATAACGCAAGTTACGGTGGTAACAACTGTACGACTATCGTCGGAGGAACTATCTCAGACTTACCGACAAGCGGAACAATTACAGCTGCAGGCAGTGGCCAGGTCATTACCTTCTCAGGTATTTCAGCCTACACCGCATCTACAGAGTACTGTGGAGTGCTAACTAGCGCTACTGCAGTAACTAATCCGTCTGCTGGAACTTATGCCGGTTCTATGACTGCCGGTACCGATGTAGCCGCTCAATTTGGTC
This sequence comes from uncultured Candidatus Saccharibacteria bacterium, assembly GCA_963706245.1. Classification (GTDB taxonomy): domain Bacteria; phylum Patescibacteriota; class Saccharimonadia; order Saccharimonadales; family UBA4665; genus BOG-1338. The sequence goes on from OY970151.1 coordinate 204,635, forward strand.
TGGATGTCATTACTAACGATCAAGTCGTAGTTACAGCCACTGTTCCAGCGTCATTTACGCTTTCCTTATCTTCTAACACTGATCCTTTCACAGCTAACCTAGCTGTCGGCACCGTTGGAACCACGACAGGCGTAACAGCTACTATGACAACTAACGGTACTGGTTGGGGCCTGTATGCCTCAGATGTTGGTTCTGAATTAACTTCAGCTTCGACTTCGCATCATATCCTTTCAACTCACATAGATGCTAACGCAACCATTACAGGGGCTGGAGGAGAGAACTATGTCACAGGCGTAGTTAGCGCTGGCAACAGTGTAACACCAGCTTTTGCTGGCGGTAGCCTTGGTAAAGGTGGTGGTCTAAGTAACGCCCTCTATCCTCTAGCTACTGGTACTGGCCCAACGGCTAGTGCCACTGCAACAGTCACTGAATACGCCGCTATCTCAGCCACAACTCCTGCAGCTACTGACTATACTGACACGATTACACTACTCGGCGCTGGTACTTTCTAGTATACTTACTAGTAAGTTATGCGATCACTCGGGAGGAAAGAACTATTCTTAACTGTAGCCCTATTGCTTCTTTCACTGCTTATAGCGAAAGGAGTGAGCAGGGCTACAAGTCTAACTGGCAGTAGTTATGGAATTACTGTTGGTCCAGCTGCTCAGGAAGTATTCCTGGCACAAGGTCAAGATAGCCTAATTTTTAATACCGGAGTCGCCAACAATACAAATCAAAGTGTAGTGGTCGAACTCAGCGCTTTAGATTTTACCGGCTTAAATAATAAAGGGGCTATTAGCTTCTTAACTACGCCCCAGGAGGTGAAATCTGACACACATTCACTGGCTAGCAATCTGAGTTTTGCGTTACCTGAATTTTTACTGACACCAGAACAAACTAAAACCGTGCCGGTGACGATTAACGATGCAAATCAACTTAGTATTGGCGGACACTATGCGGCAATTATTTTTAAAGTTAAAAATGCCCCGGTTCTCGGAGTTAAGAATCTAGTTAACATTAATGAGGAGGTGTCTAGTTTAGTATTTGTCTCGACTAAAGGTTCAGGGACGCAGTCGGTGGCCTTGCAGTATGTGTCGCTTGGATCAGTATTCACTAATTTCCCCAAACTCGTAAACGTAATATTGGCAGATAATGGTAATACTCAGACGGTGCCAAACGGCGTTATTCAAATTGTGAATAATAAAGGCACAGTAATCACCCAAACTCAAATTAACACTACTTCCAACTTAATTTTGCCACAAGTAAACAGACTTTTTAGTTTTAAGTTAACAAGTTTTACAACCCGTCCAGCAACTGGTTATTATACCTTCAAATTATATTATAAAACTGCTAGCCAAACTGGCTATAACCTCTATAAAAAGCGCTTCCTCTACATTGCTCCCGAAGCCCTATATCTAGCTATAGTTATAGTCGTACTTTTGGTTATATTATTGGTCCAAAGATTCGGTCCAAAAATTACCTATAAATCCTAGCCCAAAAATTGCCCAAGAATAGATTAAAATAATCACATTCTTAATCGTTGCTTCATACCTCTTATGCATGGTATAATTTCAGGTAAATGTGGAGGCAAAACAAAAACCTCAAAAATCTGTTTTTTATAGCCAGCTTTGCTATTGTTGGTTTATTTACTCTGCCTCTGTTAACCTCCACCGCCCAGGCCTCCACGGGCGTTAGCCCAGACATTAGCTTTGAAGGCAAGATTGTTAACTCTTCTGGCGTTAATATCACAAACGGTACATATAACGTTGAATTTACTATGTACACCGGCTGTACTAACGAGCCAACTAACAACACCGGCTGTACTCTAGCCTGGACAGAAGACTACCTAACTAGTTCATCCCAAGGCGTAGCCATCAATGGTGGAACCTTTGAAGTGAACTTAGGTCAATACTGTGCCTTTAGTGGCAGTACCTGTCAAGGTAACACTAACACTGGCATTAACTGGAACACTTACCCCATCTACATGTCTATGCAGATAGGTGGCACAGCTAACTGTACTTCCTCCCCGGCCGGTGGACTATTTACAGCTAACTGTGCTGGAGACGGTGTCATGCAACCCTACATCCTCATGACTTCAACTCCCTATGCCCAGAACGCTGGTACTCTAGGCAACATAGCAGCTAGTGGCTTTGGTCAACTAGCCATAGGCTCCCAGACCTGGACAGGCAGCAATACCTTTGAGGATTCCACTAACTCAGCTACAGCTTTCCAAGTAGACAACAATGGGGCTAAGACTATCCTAGGCGTTGATACTAGCGGCAACCAAGTAGTCTTTGGTAATGCTACGACTAACGTTGGCCAAGTAGTCTTTGATGATGGCACTAACTCTAACGCCGTAACACTCAATGTCGGTACAACTACGGCCGCTTATTCCTTAACCCTACCAACTGTGGCGCCGACCACCAGCCAATGTCTACAATCCGGCGCCAGCACAGCTGGCTTACTAGTTTTTGGCTCATGTTCAGGTGGGAGTTACATAAACAATGGCACCACTCTCCAAAGCAGTGCCAGCTTTGACATTCAAGCTACCAGTAGCCATGTCACCGGAGTCTTAGAAGCTAATGGGGCAGATATATTGGATCTAAAGAACTCTGGCGCGGTTAATGTAGCCAGTTTTGGTAGTACTGGAGCAGATGTATTTGAAAACTCTACTAACTCCACAACTGCTTTTCAAGTCCAAACCTCAGCAGCTGCCAATATCCTGAATATTGATACTACTAACTCTATTGTTGATGTTGGCGCGCTAGCACCCCCTCTTAGTCTGAGCGCTGTTCAAGCTCCAATTGCCGGAACGCCTACCGGTACTGCTGGCCCCGCTAACTATACCTACGAGATAACCGCCGTCTCAGCCAATGGGGCAGAATCACTGGGAACTACCGAGGTTGCCAACTCATTTGCTAGCAATATTAACGCTAATCCACTAACTATTAACTGGACAACTAATGGTGCTAGTTTCTATAGGATCTATCGAACGGCATCCACCGGCGCAAATACTAGTACGGGCTTAGTTGGAACATCAACTACCGGTTCTTTCATAGATTATAGTTACTCGGGCGGGGTCTCTGCCCCACCCCTTGCTACCAGTGGAACTCTTGGAACACCTCCGGCGACTTTCTACTACGAAGTCACCGCCCTAGATAATACCTACACTACTGGCGGCAGCATTGGCCAATCTACTCCAAGTACTCAACTTACTGCCACCACCAATGCTGTTAACAAAAGTCTAACTATCTCCTGGGTTCCAGTTAATGGTGCCCGGGCTTACAATGTCTATCGCACTACTACAACTGGCGTCTATACCACTGACAGCTACTACACTGTCTATACCAACTCCTTTACTGACACCGGAGGAACTGCTACTGGTACTAACGTTGTACCCCCAACAGTTAATACCGGCTACGGCAATAATCTAGGCAATAACGCTAATGCCAATGTGACTATTGGAGACAATGGAACAGAAACGGGGCAACTATATGTGGGAGGTAGCGTGCCGACTACAGCCCTTAGTACAACGCTTACTGGTACGAACCCGAAAGCTCTCTATGTCCAAGGTAATTACGCCTACGTCGTAAACTATGGAGCAAACACGCTTCAGATTTTTGATATATCTAATCCATCTGCACCGGTAAGTGTGTCTTCTGTGACTACTAATAATGGGCCGCAAGCGGTCTCTGTACAAGGTAATTACGCCTACATTGTCAACTATACAGCTGGTACCCTTCAGGTAATTGATGTGTCGAATCCAACTATTCCATTTGTCATAGCGACGAATTCGAGTATCCAGCTGAATCTTCCGTCAGATATTGTTGTATCAGGCATTTATGCGTACGTAACCGATGGAGGCGATAACGGTTTACAGATATTCGATATCAGTGATCCGACTAACCCAGTAAGTGTTAGTTTTGTGCCAACGGCCGGCGATCCATTTGGTGTGTACGTTCAAGGTGATTATGCTTATGTAACGTTAGCTTCTCAGTCTGCTTTCCAGGTTGTAAATATATCCAACCCATATAGTCCTTACCTAGTGGGGACCGCTACTGTAAGTACTCAGCCAATCTCAGTATATGTTCAAGGTAAATACGCTTACGTCTTGTCTAATAGTGCTAGTACCTTGCAGGTTTTCGACATCACTAATCCAGTTTCTCCAACTATTGTCGGTACAGTAACTACTCTTGGTGGCGGCTATAATGTTGTTGTTCAGGGCCGCTACGCTTACGTTGACGATTATACTGGAAATCTTTTCCAAGTATTTGACGTATCTAACCCAGCAGATCCGACAAGCATTAACTCGGTGGCCACCGGTACAGCCCCCCGCGGTTTGGCCGTTGTGGGGCGCTATGCCTATGTAGCAAGTTATACGTCTGGGACACTTCAAGTTTTTGATCTTGGAGGGGCCTATGTCCAACAACTCCAAGCCGGCGGTGCCGAAGTTGGAACGTTGGTGGTAGATACTAGCGCACAAGTAAACGGTAGTGAGGACATAGCTGGTGGCCTACAAGTTGGGAGTTCTGTTGAAGTTGATGGCAATGTCGCCGCATTGGGTAATTTAAATATAAGTGGCTCAACTCAATTGCTAGGGACGACCGGTTTAGCCAGCGTCTATGGTGGTTATACCAGTAGTAATTTAAACGCACCAACACTTTACACACCAACCTTTAGTGGAACCAGCGGCGGTACGGCTGCATCATGGTCTTATCAGGTTGAAGCCGTTGATGCTTCAGGCAACACTACTGCGGTATCCAATACCGGGACAATCTCATCGGGTGATAGTTTGGGGCTTGGAATATTCGCCGACCAGACGGTTAGTTCGACGACTTTCGCCTCACCGCACGTCACCTATAATGTACCGAGCGGGCAGCCCTTTATTGTTGGTATGGAAATAGATGTCACGTCTTGCAGCGGTACCGCTGCAGACAATGGCAGTTATACGATTACAAGCGAAACAACGTCGACCATTGTGGTCAGTAATGCCAGTGGTGTAGCTGGTGAAACTGGCTGTAACATCAACAGTGTCAATAACTATAATAACCTTAGTTGGTCAGCCGTTCCCGGTGCTGTTAATTATTATGTTTTCAGAACAGCTGTCCCGGGCGGCGGTACGCCGACTACGACCGGCTATATTGGTAGCACCCCAAGCACCGCTCTAACTGATTTTGGTCAAGCAGGAACTGCGACTTATCTAGCTCAGGGCACTGACGCAACCGGTAACTATATTTTCGCTTCTTCTTCTGGGGTTACCGCCCTCAACATTAACACGGCGAATCCGGCTGCCGCTGGCAGTGTAGTAACTGGGACTAACCCATATTCCGTCTACGTCCAAGGCAACTATGCTTACGTGGCCAACTATGGCTCAGCCAGTCTCCAAGTTATCAATGTCTCTAACCCTAGCTCGCCGGTAGTTGTGGGCACGGTAACAACTGGGACCAACCCAGTTTCCGTCTACGCCCAGGGTAACTATGCCTATGTGGTTAACTATAGCTCGGCCAGTCTACAGGTTATCAATGTCTCTAACCCTAGCTCGCCGGTAGTTGTGGGCACGGTAACAACTGGGACTAGCCCATATTCCGTCTACGTTCAGGGCAGTTATGCCTATGTGGTTAACTATAACTCGGCCAGTCTACAGGTTATCAATGTCTCTAACCCAAGCTCGCCGGTGGTTGTTGGCACGGTAACAACTGGAACCAACCCAGATTCTGTCTACGTCCGAGATAATTATGCCTATGTGGCCAACCTTGGTTCGGTCAGTCTACAGGTTATCAATGTCTCTAACCCTAGCTCGCCGGTAGTTGTTGGTAGTGTTACTACTGCTGCACAACCAATTTCCGTCTACGTTCAAGGCAACTACGCCTATGTAGCTGATGATAGCGGGGCCAGTCTACAAGTTATCAATGTCTCTAACCCTAGCTCGCCGGTGGTTGTGGGCACTGTAGCTACCGGTGGTAATCCGTGGTCGGTCTATGTCCAGGGCAATTATGCCTATGTTGCAAATGCTGGCTCAGGCACTCTCCAAGTTATTAATATCTCTAGCCCGAGCACTCCAACAGTAATTGACAACATAACGGTTGGGACTGATCCATATTCCGTCTACGTTCAGGGTAACTATGCCTATGTGGTCAACTATGGCTCACCCAGTCTTCAAGTTATAAATCTGAGTGGAGCCTATGCCCAACAACTCCAAGTCGGTGGGGCCGAGGTTGGTACGTTGCAAGTAGATAGCGATGCTGATGTAGAGGGCGATGCATCAATTAATGGTGGTTTAGTCGTTGGCGGTTCTAGTTCGGTAACTGGAAATTCCGGCACGGGCGGACTAACTATTACTGGGGCCTTAACTACACCAGCTACTCCAACCGAGACAGTCACTTGTAGTGGAACTTGTACGAGTTCCTATAGCTACGCTGTAGCCGCCGCTAACTCGAGTGGTACTTCAGCTGTGTCTCCAAATATTTCAACAGCTGTAGCTAACGCCACTCTAAACACCACCACTGAATACAATGAAACATCCTGGTCTGCCGTAACTGGGGCCACCTCCTACAATGTTTACCGTACCGCTGGAGGTGCAGCCCAGGGCCTAATCGGTGCTGTCAACTACACTAGTGTCCTGACTCCAAGCAGCGGTAGTGAAACCGGCACTGTTTTAACTCTAAACTTTGCTTCTCCGCCGCCATGGACAGTCGGGCAGGCGGTAACCCTATCGGCCGGCTTTGTTATGAGCGCAGGGACGATTGCTGGTCTTACCCTACCGATAACTGCCGAAACTGCAACCAGTATTACCCTAAACCACATCGGCGGTGTAACCGGTACGGTTACCACTGAAGGAACTGTCACCGGTGATCTAGCTTTCTTTGACACGGCGCAGACTGCTGGCAGTGCCGCCCCAACTACGGCTACTGCCGGAGTCCTATCGTCAGCCGCCGGTACGGCTCTGACGATAACTGGCAATGCCACCAGTGTCTGGTCATTATCTGCTGGTTCTCTTACTCTTCAAACCGCCTCTGGTAACAACATAATCCTACAACCTGGTACTGCAACCGTAACAGCCAATGTTCAAATAGGGGCAGGTAACGGTGGCGCTGGCTCAACAACACCCGATCTTCTGGTGCTTGATGACAATAGTTCAGGAACTGACCCGACCGAAGTTAATGGTGCTATGTACTATAACGCTAGCACAGGTAACTTCCGCTGTGGTGTAGCCGGCTCATGGGAAAACTGTATTGGTGGACTACTAACCTCATCTTCACCTCAGTCAGCTCAAGCCAGCTGTACGACAGCTTGCGGAGCAATTGCGACAGGTACGAGTATGTTCCCAGCCAACTACTGTGTCGCCGGCCGTGTCATCCACATTATTGCCACCGGTGTCTATAGCTCGACAGCCACGTCTCCGACATTAGCTCTTAGTGTCTATCTTGGAACTAATGCCGCCAAAGCCTCGGATACTCTCCTAGGCGCCGCCGGCACTGCTGCTACTGCTGGCGCGGCAACTGCCCAAACCAATGATGGCTGGAGCCTAGACGTCTATCTTTACTGTGTTTCTTCGACCTCTGTTTGGGTGCAGGGTGGTACCGAACTTCTTACATCAACTGCTGGTGCAACTTTCCGATCACAAATTTCGGCAACCGCAGCGACGACTATTACGAATACCACACAGAACCTATACATTTTCCCTGCATGGAGCGCTAACAGCGCAACTAACACCATTACCTGCGACGAATTTATAATTCAAGGTATGTAAAATTGAAATCATCATCTCTCCATGAAGTATTTATCCCTGTTCCATTCAAAAATTAACAGGCTCCCCAACCAAAATAGTCTAACTATTAAAATCTCCCCATTTTGTGACTAAAAAACAAAGGCATCTTTGAAGCCCCAAAAACGGTGGATAACTACCCCCAAGTTCATTGACTAATACCCCTTATGGTTGGTAAAATAACAGTGTAACCATGAGCTGGAAAAACAAACACTTGGCGATATTGTCTATTCTTACCTTTGTTTTTTGTGTTTTCTCTCTGTTAACCTCCACCGCCCAAGCCTCCACGGGCGTTAGCCCAGACATTAGCTTTGAAGGCAAGATTGTTAACTCTTCTGGCGTTAATATCACAAACGGTACATATAACGTTGAATTTACTATGTACACCGGCTGTACTAACGAGCCAACTAACAACACCGGCTGTACTCTAGCCTGGACAGAAGACTACCTAACTAGTTCATCCCAAGGCGTAGCCATCAATGGTGGAACCTTTGAAGTGAACTTAGGTCAATACTGTGCCTTTAGTGGCAGTACCTGTCAAGGTAACACTAACACTGGCATTAACTGGAACACTTACCCCATCTACATGTCTATGCAGATAGGTGGCACAGCTAACTGTACTTCCTCCCCGGCCGGTGGACTATTTACAGCTAACTGTGCTGGAGACGGTGTCATGCAACCCTACATCCTCATGACTTCAACTCCCTATGCCCAGAACGCTGGTACTCTAGGCAACATAGCAGCTAGTGGCTTTGGTCAACTAGCCATAGGCTCCCAGACCTGGACAGGCAGCAATACCTTTGAGGATTCCACTAACTCAGCTACAGCTTTCCAAGTAGACAACAATGGGGCTAAGACTATCCTAGGCGTTGATACTAGCGGCAACCAAGTAGTCTTTGGTAATGCTACGACTAACGTTGGCCAAGTAGTCTTTGATGATGGCACTAACTCTAACGCCGTAACACTCAATGTCGGTACAACTACGGCCGCTTATTCCTTAACCCTACCAACTGTGGCGCCGACCACCAGCCAATGTCTACAATCCGGCGCCAGCACAGCTGGCTTACTAGTTTTTGGCTCATGTTCAGGTGGGAGTTACATAAACAATGGCACCACTCTCCAAAGCAGTGCCAGCTTTGACATTCAAGCTACCAGTAGCCATGTCACCGGAGTCTTAGAAGCTAATGGGGCAGATATATTGGATCTAAAGAACTCTGGCGCGGTTAATGTAGCCAGTTTTGGTAGTACTGGAGCAGATGTATTTGAAAACTCTACTAACTCCACAACTGCTTTTCAAGTTCAAACTTCCTCAGCCGCCAATGTCCTGAACGTCGACACCACTAACTCTCAGGTTGACATAGGTGGGGTAGCCACTCCTGGCACTCTAACTGCCACCCAGGCGCCAATTGCTGGCTCACTAACCGGTACAGCCGGCTCTACTAGCTATACCTACTACGTAACAGCTGTCTCCGCTAATGGCTCAGAATCTCTAGCAGCTAGTGAAACCAACGCCGCACTAGCTTCCAACATTACTACCAACCATATCACTGTTAACTGGACAACTAATGGTGCTGCCTACTACAAGATCTATAGGGAAGCTTCGGGTGGTACACCAAGTTCTACTGGGCTAGTTGGTACTAGCACCACCAGCTCATTCGTCGATACCGGCTATACCGCCGGCGCCACTGCCCCAGCCCTTGCCACCACTGGTACTCTTGGAACACCTCCGGCGACTTTCTACTACGAAGTCACCGCTCTAGATAATACCTACACTACTGGTGGCAGCATTGGCCAATCTACTCCATCTACTCAGCTAATGGCCACAACTAACGCCGTAAACAAGAGCCTAACTATTGACTGGGCTCCAGTTAATGGTGCCCGGGCTTACAATGTCTATCGCACTACTACAACTGGAGTCTATACCACTGACAGTTACTACACTGTCTATACCAACTCCTTTACTGACACCGGAGGAACTGCTACGGGCACTAACACAGTTCCACCAACTGTATCTACAGCCTACGGTAATACTATTAGTGACAATGCTAATGCTAATGTGACGATAGGTAGTAATGGTACAGCCGTTGGCCAACTTTATGTTAGCGGATCCGTACCTACCAGTGCTATTGGCAGCGTAACAACTGGTACCGCTCCACAAACCCTTTATATTCAAGGCAACTATGCCTACGTGGTTAATCAGACAAGCAGTACCCTTCAAGTTTTCGATGTCTCCAATCCCGCCAGCCCAGTTCTTGTTGGTAGTGTGGCTACTGGTACGGCACCCTACTATGTCTCGGTGCAGGGCAGGTATGCTTATGTCGTTACTAGCACCAGTAACACCCTTCAAATTTTCGATGTCTCCAATCCCGCCAGCCCAAGTCTTGCTGGTTCTATAGTTGCTGCCGGCAGTCCTCGTGCGGTCACCGTAGCGGGTCGTTATGCCTATGTAACTATCGCTAGCCCTACTACGGAACTTCAAATTTTCGACATCTCTAATCCAACTACCCCAGTAAGTGTTGGCAGTATAGCGACGTCTTCGTATGCATTCTCCGTCTACGTTCAGGGGAACTATGCCTATCTTGGTAGTTATAATGGCGCCCCCGCTTATTTGCAAATTTTTAACGTCTCCAACCCCTATAGCCCGGTGGCTGTGGGGAGTATCGCCACAAGTGGTGGCCCATACGCCGTCTATGTGTCTGGACGCTACGCTTATGTAATTAATCAGACTAGTAATGCTCTCCAGATTTTCGATGTTGCAAATCCAGCCGATCCAACGAGTGTTGGTAGCGTGGCAACCAGCGCTGGCCCAACTGCTCTCTATGTCCAGGGTCGCTATGCTTATGTCACTAGTAACACGAACACTATACAAGTCTTTAATGTTTCCAACCCAGCTAGTCCAACCCAAGTCGGCAATAACATAACAACTGGCACTAGCCCTGTATCAATCGTTGTATCCGGTCGCTACGCCTATGTTGTTGATAGTGGTTCCGCCAGTCTCCAAATCTTTGACGTGGGTGGAGCTTACATCCAACAACTCCAAGTCGGCGGTGCCGAAGTTGGCACTCTACAAGTTGACAGTAATGCTAATGTCTCTGGCGGTGAATCAATCAGTGGTGGATTGACAGTTGGTACTTCAGCTCAAGTATCCGGCAATTTCGGTGTATCTGGTAGTGTAGCAATTGCTAGCCAAGCAGTCATAGGCAGTATTGGCACCGCCACCTCCCAACTATATGTCAGCGGCAGTATCCCGACTACTTATCTGGGGAGTGTAACAACAGGTGGTGGCCTGAGTTATCCTTACTCGGTCTATGTCCAAGGTAATTATGCTTATGTTGCTGGGGACGGCGGTAATCTTCAGATCTTTGATGCTTCTACCCCCGCATCTCCAACTCTTATTGGCAGCGTAGGTGTAGGTGCCGGTCCGGACTTTGTCTACGTCCAGGGAAAATATGCTTATGTGACTAGTTACATGGCGAACACCCTCCAAATTTTCGATGTATCAAATCCCACAACCCCTGTAAGTGTTGGCAGTATAGGTACCGGTAATGAACCATACACGGTCTACATCCAAGGCCGTTATGCATATGTTGGTAACTATGGTGCTAGCACTCTCCAGATCTTTAATATCTCGAACCCTGCCTCCCCAACTCTTACTGGTAGTGTGGCTACTCTTACCCCATATTCCGTCTATGTCCAGGGTAACTATGCCTATGCTGTCAGCGGTAGTAATAACACTCTCCAGATCTTTAATATCTCGAATCCAGCTAGTCCAGTAAGTGCCGGCAGCGTAGCCGATAGTGGTGATCCACAGTCAGTCTTCGTCCAAGGCCGTTATGCCTACGTAGCTAATACCGGCGGCGCTCTCCAGATCTTCGATGTTTCTAACCCCACTAGCCCGTCTAGTGCTGGCAGCGCAGGAGCGGGTGGTGGCACACAATCCGTCTACGTCCAAGGCCGTTATGCCTACGTAGTTAATTACACCGCTAACACTCTTCAAACCTTTGATGTCTCCAACCCCACTACCCCAGTAAGTGTTGGCAGTGTGAGTACGGGCACTAACCCTGACTTTGTCTTTGTCCAAGGCCGTTATGCCTATGTTGCCGCTCAAGGCAGCAAGACACTTGAAATATTCGACTTAGGTGGTGAATACGTGCAACAACTCCAAGCTGGAGGAGCAGAAGTCGGAACGCTCAGCGTTGATGCTAATGCCTCAGTAGCCGGTAATCAGTCAATTGGTGGTGGTCTCCAAGTCGGTGGCACGGCTCAGATATCTGGTAACTTTGGTGTATCCGGTAGTGTAGCAGTAACCAATATAACCAATTCCACCACTGCTCTTAGCGTTCAAACCTCCTCAGGTACCAGTGTCCTAAATGTTGATACCACTAATTCCCAAGTCGATGTCGGGGCGTTGACGGCTCCCGGGACTATATCTACGACCCTAGCTCCGACGATTAGTGCTACTACTACGGGCGGTACTGCCGGATCAAGCCACTATACGTACGAAGTAGTAGCTGCTGGCCCCAACGGCTCATTTACTTATCCGAGTCCAACTAATACTCTTACAACTGGTAACGCAACTCTAAGCGGCACCAACTACAACATAGTTAGTTGGGGTTCGGTTTCGGGTGCAACCGATTATTATGTTTACAGAACATTTAGTAATGGTTCTCCGAGTTCTACTGGTTTAATTGATGTAGTAGGAATAGGCACCACGACCATAAACGACACCGGCTTAACGGCTACTGGTGGTGCCCCAAATCAAACCGGTAGTCTACCGAGCACCTCCACAGCCTACTTCTTTAAAGTTACAGCAATTGATAATACTGGCGGTCAAACCCTACCCAGTGCCGAGACCAGCTCGATTACCGAAACCACAACCACAAATAACGCTATATCTCTCTCTTGGGCCCCAGTTACTGGCGCTAGAGGCTATGATGTTTACTATGCTACAAGTTCTGGTGCGGAAACCAACGGCTACTTTACGACCTATACCAATAGTTATCAATTTACTACTACAAGTGGCACGACCGCTGGTAGTATTCCAACGCTCTCGACGGCCTATGGTAATAACCTAAGCGCTAATGCCACCGCTACTGTTACTATTGGCAGTAACGGTACAGCCCAGGGGCAGCTCTACATTGGTGGTACTATACCGACAACTGCCATTGGAGTACTTGCAGACGTTGGTCTAAATTCATCTTATGCCATGGGAGGCTATGATTACGCAGTCAATCAGTCTAACAACACTCTCCAAGTTATCAACATTTCCAATCCGGCCAATCCGGTAATCGTCGGCACGGCATCGACTACTGGCGCACCATGGGCCGTCTATGCTCAGGGCAGCTATGCCTATGTAACCAATCAAAGTAATAGTATTCTTCAAATTTTTAATATATCCAATCCTGCGAATCCAACTCTTGCTGGTACGGCAACAACCAATGACCCTTCATTCGGTATCTCTGTCCAAGGCGATTACGCATATACAGTTACTCAAGGTAGTCCCAGTAGCCTCCAAGTCATCAATATCTCCAACCCTGCCAGTCCATCTGTCGTCGGCACTATAAGCCTATCTGCTGGCAGTACCCCATACAACGTTTATGTCCAAGGTAATTATGCGTATGTGCCGAATTATGGTGCTAGCACTCTCCAAATCATCAATATCTCCAACCCGACTAATCCAGTCGTAACCGACACTATGTCGGTTGGCAATGGTCCACTGAATGTCTACGTCCAGGGCAGTTATGCTTATTTGATTAACGAACAATCTAATAACTTAGAAATTATCAATGTCTCGAACCCAGCAATCCCAGTCGCGCTCAGCTTTACGTCTTTTGGCGGTAGTACCTATCCGTACGCCGTCGCTGTCCAAGGCGAGTATGCCTATGTTCCCCTCGATAGTGCTTATAATGAGACTGAGGTTGTCAATATTTCCAACCCCTACAACCCTCAGGTGGTCGGTAGCCCTATACCTACCGGCAGTAATTCTTCAAATGTCTATGTCCAGGGGCGTTATCTTTACGCGATTGCTGCTTACAGTCTTGAGATCTACGACATAGGTGGCGCCTACACCAATCAACTTCAGGCTGGCGGTACGGAAACTGGTACCCTTCAGGTTGATAGTAATGCCAATGTATCGGGGAGTGAATCCGTAACTGGCGGTTTGCAAGTTGGTTCCTCCGCCGAAGTATCTGGTAATTTCGGTGTATCTGGTAGTGTAGCAATTGCTAGCCAAGCAGTCATAGGCAGTATTGGCACGGCCACATCTCAACTATATGTTAGTGGGAGCATTCCGACTTCTAACCTTGGCAGTGTTAGTACCGGATCATATCCAGACTCTGTATATGTCCAAGGCAAATATGCCTATGAAGTTGGCTTAAGTAGTGGTACCCTTCAAGTAATCGATGTATCTGTACCCAGCTCGCCAGTTGTTGTTGGTACAAGTGCTCCGGTAGGTTCTCCATCTTCTGTTTACGTTCAAGGGAAGTATGCTTATGTGATCAACAATGGGGGGAATGCACTGGAAATCTACGATGTATCTAACCCCTATAGCCCCTCTATGGTTGCCAGTGTAACTACTGGAACTAGCCCATATTCCGTCTACGTTCAGGGCAGATATGCCTATGTGATTAACCAGGGTAGTGAAACTCTCCAGGTAATAGATGTCTCCAACCCCACCTTACCAGTTGTGGTCGGTACCAGCGCCACTACCGGCATTAATAGTCCATACGGCATTTACGTCCAGGGGAGATATGCCTATATAGTAAACAAGAACGCCTATACTCTCCAAGTCTTTGATGTCTCTAACCCCGCTACTCCAACTAGTGTTGGTAGTGTCGGCACCGGCAATAGTCCAGAATCCGTCTACGTCCAAGGCAGCTATGCTTATGTAGCTAACTATGGCAGTAATACTATTCAAGTAATCGATGTTTCTAATCCTGCGAGTCCTACGGTTACTGGTACTAGTGCTACCACTGGGCTTAACGACCCAGATTCTATCTACGTACAGGGCAGATATGCTTATGCAACTAATCTCCTCGGCAATACTCTCCAAGTCTTTGATGTCTCTAACCCAGCTACTCCAACCAGTGTTGGTAGTGTCGGCACCGGCAACGAACCATATGCAGTCTATGTACAAGGTCGCTATGCTTATGTTGTCAATTACGTGAGTAGCACTCTCCAAACCTTCGATTTAGGCGGAGCCTATGTCCAACAACTAGAAGCCGGTGGAGCAGAAATTGGGACATTAAGCGTGGACGCAAATGCATCAGTCGCCGGTAATGAATCAATTGACGGAGGTCTACAGGTAGGTGGTACTGCTCAAATATCTGGCAACTTCGGCGTATCTGGTAGCGTTGCAGTGACTAATATAGCTAACTCAACAACCGCCCTTAGTGTTCAAACCTCAGCTGGTACCAGCGTTCTCAATGTGGATACCACTAATTCCAAAGTTGATGTCGGGGCTCTATCTGCACCTGGCACAATTACAACCATGCTAGCTCCAACAATCAATGCTACTACTACTGCCGGAACTGCCGGTACAACTCATTACACCTATGAAGTCGTAGCCGAAGGGCCCAACGGCTCATTTACTTATCCGAGCCCAACTAATACTGTAACAACTGGTAATGCAACCCTAAGTAGCTCTAACTACAATATTGTTAGCTGGGGAGCGGTTAGCGGATCTACTAACTACTATGTTTACCGAACAGCCGATGGTACGACGGCTACTGCAGTCGGCTTGATCGGTATCGTACCAACCGGCACTACTACTCTAAACGACAAAGCTCTGAGTGTATCAGGGGGTGCTGCCCCCGCTCTAACTGGTGGGCTACCGAGTACTTCTACGGCCTACTTCTTTAAAGTCACAGCTATCGATAGTACTGGAGGGCAAACTACACCAAGTGCAGAGACCAGCTCCATTACTGAAACTACTACAACCAATAACGCTATAACCTTGTCCTGGGCTCCGGTTGCTGGAGCCAGGGGCTACGATGTTTACTATGCTACAAGTTCTGGTGCAGAAACTAATGGGTACTTTACGACCTATACCAATAGCTATGAATTTACAACTACAACTGGTACCACCGCCGGGACTATTCCAACTACTTCAAGTGCCTATGGTGATACCCTGAGCGATAACGCTAATTCCAATTTCACTATCGGTAGCGACGGGACGTCAACTGCTCAACTCTATGTCGGGGGACAAGCACCAACTCTAGTGGCGAATCTGGCCATGGGAATTCATCCACAGGGTATTTTTGTCTCTGGATCCTACGTCTATGTTGCTGACGATGCCGCTAATACTCTACAGATATTTAACATCACTAATCCTTTGAACCCAGTGCTGGTTGGTACCAGCGACAACACCCATCTTAATGGTCCGTCTTCGGTTGCTGTTGCCGGCAATTATGCGTATATAACCAACGACAACAGTAACTCTCTATCGGTCTATGATATCTCTAACCCAGCAGGGCCAAGTTATGTTACGAGCGTAATTGTTGGCAGCGAACCGGACACCAGCTACATTCAAGGACGCTACGATTATGTGGCCAATGAGAATAATCCAACTAATAATACTTTGGCGGTTGTTGATATTTCCAATCCCCTAAACCCAGTAGTCGTTGGCAATGTCTTCACAGCGGCAACCCCGCTCGGGGTATCCGCTGAAGGACACTACATCTATGTTGCTGACTCTGGCATAAACCAAGTCCAAATCTTCAATGTTTCAAACCCAGCCGCGCCATCGCAGGCTAACGCAATAATTACTAGTGGTAGCAACCCAAGGGTGCTCGTTTCCGGGGATTATATGTACATAACCAGCAATAGTACCAATGTTTTACAGATTTATGACATAACTAATCCCTATGGTCCTGTTTTAGTGGGCAGCGTATCTACGGCAACTGGGCCATCGCATCTTTATATTCAAGGGCATTATGTCTACGTTACCGGTAATAATGGAAGTACCAGCGGCTTCATTGAAGTCTTTGACGTTTCAAATCCTTATAACCCGGTCCTAGAAGCTGGTCCGACAACAGAAACCAACGACGGCATAGCCTCCATTGGAGTTGTAGGAAGGTATGCCTACATAATTAACCAATCACTTGATAGCCTTCAGGTTTTTGACCTTGGCGGGGTTGACGTTCAGCAATTTCAAGCTGGAGCGGCAGAGGTAGGTACACTGTCTGTAGACACTAATGCTACTATATCTGGTGATGAAACATTAAACGGTGGTCTGATAGTTGGCAACTCCGCCGAAATCGATGGTAATGCCGGTATTAGCGGTAATCTCGTAGTAAATGGGTATATACAAGCCGCATCTATTGGCGCGCCAGGTATTACATCAATCACCCAGGGTGGTACTGCCGGCACTACAAGCTATAGCTACGCTATCTCCGCCTTAAACGCCGGAGGTTCTACTCCAGCTCCCTTGTCCTATCAAACCTCAACCGGCAACGCCACACTAACGGGTACTAACACCAACATTATTACGTGGGGAGCCATAACCGGGGCCACTAGCTATAACATATACCGCACGGCTTCTGCCGGCTCTCCGGCTACTACCGGACTAATTGGTACGGTGACCGCTCCGACAGTAACTTTCACCGATACTGGTATTGCAGCAACGACTGCCGCCCCAACTACTGACACCACTGGAGCTATTACCCTAAATGGTGGCTTAACAATTAACGGTAATCTTGTTTCAACCGGTCTTGGAGCCATAGCCTTAACCGGTGGAGCAGCTTCAACCTGGTCAACTACAGCTGGCAGCATAACCCTAACATCTGGTAGTGGGAACATTATTCTTCAACCAGCTGGGACAGGTACGACCGCCAACGTTCAAGTTGGTGCCGGTAACGGTGGCGCCGGCTCAACAACACCAGATCTTCTAGTCCTTGACGATAAAAGCGCTGCTGGCGATCCAACTGAAGTTAATGGTGCTATGTACTATAACGCTAGCACGGGGAACTTCCGCTGTGGTGTAGCCGGCTCATGGGAAAACTGTATTGGTGGTCTACTAACTTCAAGTTCACCTGGCACCGCACAAGCTAGTTGTACAACGGCTTGTAGTGCCATCGCTACCGGTACCAGTATGTACCCAGCCAACTACTGTGTGGCCGGGCGTATTATTGATATAACTGCTAATGGTGTCTATAGCTCAACTAACGCCTCTCCGACACTAGCTCTTAGTGTCTACATCGGTACTAATGCCGCCAAAGCCTCGGATACTCTACTTGGTGCGGCCGGAGTAGCAATAACTGCTGGCGCGGCGACCGCCCAAACGAACGACGGCTGGAGCCTTAATGTTCAAATTTACTGCGTGTCAACAACCTCAATGTGGGTAGAAGGTGGAACAGAAATTGTAACTAGTACTACCGGGATAGTCTTTAGGTCGCAGATTGCTCCAACGGCTGCCACAACTGTTACGAATACCACCCAGAACCTCTATATTTTCCCAGCTTGGGGGACAAGCAGCGCGTCTAACACAATAACCTGTACTCAGTTTATAGTCCAAGGAATGTAGGGCTAACTTTATTGAGCCCAGTAGAAGCTATTAACTTATCAAAACATTAGCTAAACTATAGCTATGGAGCCAGCCTTTAAAAAAGCCAAATCGTCAACTGCTGGACAAGATCCAGATCAAATAAAGCGGCGAATAAAAGTTGAGTTGGTTAGACGCCGGCAACTGATCGAAAAATATAAACGTAACGTTCGCCTCGTCACAGCCTTGCTTATTATTGTTTGCGCTACCGCTGTAGGGCTTGTACTTTTTATCACACGGAAGTCCCAGTCCAATTCCAAAATATATTAAGTAGTGCCCAGTTTCCAATATTTTACCCTGAGCCGACTAAGCAAGTATTAATCGAAAAGTCATCTTTTAAATACGACAATTCTGATAAACAAGTTAGCTATATTGTTAGTTTTGACAATAATAATATTACTTTTGCTGAACAAAGCTCTCCAGACATTTTTAACGCCTCGTCAACTATTTATCCGGCTTTTTTCAAAAATTAAATGGCTACGCTACCTTTAGTGCAGTTGATGGTCGTGTTGATCTGACAATTCCTCCTCAGACTCATGAACAAACAGCCGTCATGAACGCTAAAGGAACACTACTTTTTGCCTCGACTTCCAGCCAAATAAGCGAGACCAATTGGAAGCTACTATTCAATACTTTTGACAATATCCAACCAAAATAGTCTAACTATTAAAATCTCCCCATTTTGTGACTAAAAAACATAAGTTTTTTAATGCCCCCAAAAACGGTGGATAACTACCCCCAAGTTCATTGACTAATACCCCTTATGGTTGGTAAAATAACAGTGTAACCATGAGCTGGAAAAACAAACACTTGGCGATATTGTCTATTCTTACCTTTGTTTTTTGTGTTTTCTCTCTGTTAACCTCCACCGCCCAAGCCTCCACGGGCGTTAGCCCAGACATTAGCTTTGAAGGCAAGATTGTTAACTCTTCTGGCGTTAATATCACAAACGGTACATATAACGTTGAATTTACTATGTACACCGGCTGTACTAACGAGCCAACTAACAACACCGGCTGTACTCTAGCCTGGACAGAAGACTACCTAACTAGTTCATCCCAAGGCGTAGCCATCAATGGTGGAACCTTTGAAGTGAACTTAGGTCAATACTGTGCCTTTAGTGGCAGTACCTGTCAAGGTAACACTAACACTGGCATTAACTGGAACACTTACCCCATCTACATGTCTATGCAGATAGGTGGCACAGCTAACTGTACTTCCTCCCCGGCCGGTGGACTATTTACAGCTAACTGTGCTGGAGACGGTGTCATGCAACCCTACATCCTCATGACTTCAACTCCCTATGCCCAGAACGCTGGTACTCTAGGCAACATAGCAGCTAGTGGCTTTGGTCAACTAGCCATAGGCTCCCAGACCTGGACAGGCAGCAATACCTTTGAGGACTCTGCCTCCTCAACAACGGCTTTTTCGGTAGATAATACTTCAGGGAATGCTTTACTTGATCTAGATAACACAACCAACAGCCTTAATCTTGGGGCTACCGGATCATTAGCTCTAGGAGCTACTGTTAATATTAATAATTCCTCGGCGGCTACTGGTACTACGAGCATTGGTTCAACCAATGGGGCTTCGGCTGTTAACATTAATGTCGGTACCGGCAACTTTGCCCTAAACGGTGCTGCTAGCTCTACCTATACTGTAGCTGCCGCTACCACCACCGGCTCGATCACTATTGGTGGTACGGCTCAGACCGGTAACTTAACCTTGGGCTCTAGTAGTGGTACTTCCACAGTCCTAATTGCCAATGGTGGCGGCGCTTCAACAGTTACCATCGCCAATGGTACCGGTGGTAACACAGTAAATATTAATAACGGGGCAGGAAGCAACCACACTAATATTGGTACGGCTGCCTCCGCCAACGTCATAGTTATTGGTTCTAATAACGGCGCCAGCTCTATCTCCGAATTTGTCGGTACTGGTAACTATGCCCTAAACGGTGCTGCTAGCTCTACCTATACTGTAGCTGCTGCCACCACTACCGGCTCGATCACTATTGGTGGTACGGCTCAGACCGGTAACTTAACTTTAGGTTCTAGCTCTGGCACATCAACTGTATTTGTGGCTAATGGTGGTGGGGCCTCAACTGTCACTATTGCCAATGGTACCGGTGGCAACACAGTGAACATTAACAATGGGGCCGGGACTAATGCTACAAACATTGGCACAGCCGCTTCAGCTAATACCATAACTATTGGCTCCAACAGTGGAGCTAGTGCTATTTCCGAATTTGTCGGTACCGGCAACTTTGCGCTAAACGGTGCTGCTAGCTCTACCTATACTGTAGCTGCCGCTACCACCACCGGCTCGATCACTATTGGTGGTACGGCTCAGACCGGTAACTTAACTTTAGGCTCTAGTAGTGGTACTTCCACAGTCCTAATTGCCAATGGTGGTGGAGCTTCAACAGTTACCATTGCCAATGGTACCGGTGGTAACACAGTAAATATTAATAACGGTGCAGGGACTAATACTACGAACATTGGTACAGCCGCTTCAACCAATACCGTAAACGTCGGATCAACGACTGGTGGCGTAGTAACTCTAAATGGCAACGCTACCGTTAACCTCAATACCCCAACCGAACAATTTACAGCTCTCTCAGCCGGGACTCGCACCATCAACGTTGCCGCCCAAGGTACTAACGTTGCAGGTACTAACTTAACTGTTCAAGCCGGTGCTGCAGGAACGGGCGCGTCAGCCTTCACTGGAGGAACACTTACTCTAGAAGGTGGTAATGCCGCCGGTACTGGTAACGCTAATGGAGCAAATGTTCTACTACAAGGTGGAGCCGGTGATGGTACGGGCGTTCAAGGATTAGTAACCGCCGCAGCTACCGCCTTTAACTCAGTAACCTATACTAGTGGCGTTAGTGCCACCATTACTCAAGCTGATGTAGATAATGATAGTACTATATCTGCAACCGCCTCAGCTGCCAGCTTAACCTTTACAGTCCCTAGCCCAACTATTACCACGGCTGGACGGATTCTCTACATCGCCAACGTCGGTGCCACTAATGCTTTCACTGTTGCTGCCACTGGCATAACTAGCTTTGTTTTAAATATTGATACTACTGGCACCCTGATTTGGAACGGCACTGGATGGAATAGTGCCAGTAACGATGCTGCCGGTAGTGGTAGCTATATCCAAAACCAAAACGCTTCCTCGCAAACTGCTAACTTCAGGATTAATGGTACCGGCCAAGCTGCCGCTTTCGATGCCGCTGCAGCTGGTGTTCTAAATCTTGGTATTACCACCGCCACTTCACTGCAAATTGGTAGTACGACTAATACCACAGCCGGAGTAACAGTTAGTACCGCTCAAAACTACACAGTTGCCGGCGTAGCCGCTTCAGTCTTTACAGAAGGCGCAGCTATTACCACCGGCTCGATCACTATTGGTGGTACGGCTCAGACCGGTAACTTAACCTTGGGCTCTAGTAGTGGTACTTCCACAGTCCTAATTGCCAATGGTGGCGGCGCTTCAACAGTTACCATCGCCAATGGTACCGGTGGTAACACAGTAAATATTAATAACGGGGCAGGAAGCAACCACACTAATATTGGTACGGCTGCCTCCGCCAACGTCATAGTTATTGGTTCTAATAACGGCGCCAGCTCTATCTCCGAATTTGTCGGTACTGGTAACTATGCCCTAAACGGTGCTGCTAGCTCTACCTATACTGTAGCTGCTGCCACCACTACCGGCTCGATCACTATTGGTGGTACGGCTCAGACCGGTAACTTAACCTTGGGCTCTAGTAGTGGTACTTCCACAGTCCTAATTGCCAATGGTGGCGGCGCTTCAACAGTTACCATCGCCAATGGTACCGGTGGTAACACAGTAAATATTAATAACGGGGCAGGAAGCAACCACACTAATATTGGTACGGCTGCCTCCGCCAACGTCATAGTTATTGGTTCTAATAACGGCGCCAGCTCTATCTCCGAATTTGTCGGTACTGGTAACTATGCCCTAAACGGTGCTGCTAGCTCTACCTATACTGTAGCTGCCGCTACCACCACCGGCTCGATCACTATTGGTGGTACGGCTCAGACCGGTAACTTAACCTTGGGCTCTAGTAGTGGTACTTCCACAGTCCTAATTGCCAATGGTGGCGGCGCTTCAACAGTTACCATCGCCAATGGTACCGGTGGTAACACAGTGAACATTAACAATGGTGCAGGGACTAATACTACTAAGATTGGTACAGCCGCCTCAGCTAATGCTATAACTGTAGGCTCAACCAATTCTACTAGTTCATTGTTACTTCAGGCTGGTACTGGTAACCTACAGCTCCAAACTCAAGGCGGTACCCTAGGTGTAGGTAATAACGCTGTAGCCCAAACTATAACAATTGGGAACGTCACTGGGGCAACTTCAGTCGGCATTAATTCTGGTAGTGGTGGGATAGCTTTAAATACCGGTACGAGCCAAAGTAATATAACCCTAACTACTGACGGCAACACTTCCGGAATAGTTATCGCAAACGCATCGGGATCATTTAATGATTTCCAAGTACAAGAAGTCGGAGGAACTGATTTATTAAATGTTGACACCAGTAACGATCAAGTCGACATAGGCCAGTTCACGACTCCAGCCGGTCTCGTTGCCACCCAAGCCCCAATAGCTGGAACTGCAACTGGTAGTGGTAGCGGCACTGCCTACACTTATGAGATAACCGCCGTATCGACTAACGGTGGCGCAGAATCTTTAGGCGCAACTGAAGCAATGGCGAGCAACGGCGCTACACTTGCTACAAATCCAATTACGATTAACTGGACAGGTAATGGCGCTAGTTACTACAAGATTTATAGAACAGCTTCTGGGGGTACACCAAGCACCACGGGATTAATTGGATCTGTTAGCAATACCTCAGCCCTAACTTCGACATCTGGAGGTAGTGAAACTGGCACTGTTCTAACCCTAGATTTTTCTTCCTCTCCACCGTGGGTTAATGGTCAAGATGTTACTTTGGCTGGCTATGTTATGAATACCGGTTCAGTTAACGGTATTCACCCAATATTATCAATTGGTAACGATAGTATGACAGTTAGTATTACTGGGGGCGTGACTTCGACTATCACTACCCAAGGCACGGCCACTGGCGACCTGGCTTTCCAGGACAGTGGTTTCGCTGCCGGCGCCGCTGCTCCAGCCCTTGCTACCACCGGCTCACTATCTGCCGGTACAACATATTACTATGAAGTTTCTGGTCTGGATTATTCCTCGGGAACGACAGGCGACCTCGAAGAAACAGCGCCCAGCACTCAGCTTACAGCTGCCACTAACGCTGTTAACAAAAGTATTAACATTAGCTGGCCGGCTGGTGATGCTTTAGCCTACAGGGTCTACAGAACAACAACCCCTGGCAATTATTCTACTGACACCTATTACACTGTATACTCAAATAGTTTTAATGACACAGGAGCCGCAGGCACAACTAACCACCCTCCAACCGGCACCGGCGCCTACGCTAATACTCTTAACTACAACTCTAACTCTAACCTAGAGATAGGTAACAACGGTACTCAAACGGGACAGTTATATGTTGGCGGGCTGACACAAAACGCACCAGAAGTTGGCAGTGTTAGTACTGGAACATCAACCAATCCTGCAGATATCTATATACAGGGTAATTATGCTTATATTGTTAACCAATCTTCTGATACTCTGCAAGTTATTGATATCTCAGATCCAACTGATCCAACGATAGTCGGTACTAGCCCGACGACCGGTCTTAGCTCACCAATTTATTTATATGTCCAGGGCCGTTATGCCTATGTTGCTAACTGGAACGGTAACTCAATAGATATCTTTGATATATCAGATCCAGCTGCACCAGTTAGTGTTAGCAATTTAGCCTTAGGTCAGTTTGTGAGATCTATATATGTCCAGGGTCGTTATGCCTATATGGTAAACCAGAATAATAGCCTGATAATTGTAGATGTCTCCAACCCAGCTGCGCCGGTACTTATCGGTACGGGCTCTACTGGTACTAACAGCGTTCCGGAAGGAGTCTACGTCCAGGGCCGTTATGCCTATGTGTCGACAGACGACACTAATCTAATAGATGTATTTGATGTTTCTAATCCCGCTAGTCCGACGCTTGTCGGGAGTGTTGCTACTGGTAGCTCAGGTGCATATGCCCTCTCAGTTCAAGGTAGGTATCTGTATTTAACCAACGGTAGTGGTGATAGCATGCAAATATTTGACATCTCTAATCCTGCGCTACCGGTACTTGTTGGTAGTGTCGGTATTTCTGGTGGAGGCTATGGCATCTATGTCGAGGGTCGTTATGCCTACGTCGATAGTTGGAATAGCTCGGATATCCAAGTTATCAATATATCCAACCCTGCGGATCCGGTCAGTGCGGGTAGTATTTCAACCGGTGGTAATCCGGCTGCTGTCTCCGTTCAAGGGCGTTATGCCTATGTTTCGAATTACGGGAGTAATAGCGTCGAAATATATGATCTTGGGGGAGCCTATATACAGCAACTTCAAGTTGGCGGAATAGAGGCTGGGACGCTATCAGTCGACTCCGACGCTTCAATATCAGGCAGCGTGGCTATAGTTGGTGGTTTACAGATTGGTAGCTCGGCTCTGGTGTCGGGTAACCTTGGCGTTAGCGGCAATCTGTGTATTAATGCAACTGATTGCACAGCCGGCGAAGCCCTAGGAGTTCACGGCACTATTATTGCGAGTGGCACCATTACTCAGAGTGGCTCGCCAGACTATGCTGAGGATATCACGGCTACCGATCCAACGATTGGTGCTGGTGACCTAGTCTCCCTAGATCCATCTAACCCTGAACAAGTAATCAAGAGTTCTGGACCTTACGATCCAAATCTGATTGGGGCTATATCAACCAGTCCGGGTTTCCTAACCAACGCGCCGGCAGGGGCGATTGATGGTACTCCTCCGACCACCGATCAAGTACCACTAGCCCTAGTTGGACGTATTCCAGTAAAAGTTGATACCGAAAATGGCCCAATTGCTATTGGTGACTATATAACTAGCTCATCTACTCCGGGCATTGGTATGGTAGCTACCACGCCTGGCCAGGTGATTGGTAGAGCGATGACAAGTTATAACGGCACAGGCGTTGGGACAGTAACGGTATTCTTGGAACATTTCTTCTATAGTCCGATTACACCTTCGGGTTCCGACACCCTAGGGTATCTAAGCGACACAGACATAAATGGCAATTTAATAGTGTCTGGTAACACCACTGTTGGGAGCATAACAATTGAAGGTAATTCAACATTCAACAGTAGCGTAATTACCTACAATAACAATGTAAGAGGTGTAAACATTGTCCTTCCACCGCTCGCAAAGTCATATTTTGTCAGTTTCGCTCAAGCGTACCCTGACAACACGTATGCGGTGCTATGTACTCCAAACTATGACACGACCTGTTACGCAACCAATAAACAAGCTACTGGATTTACTCTAAACTTTGGAACACCAGCTCCGGCAGACGGATCGGGCACAGTCGATTGGTTTGCCGCAAACTAATCAAATTGGAGTCAGTCATTATACGTTTAGGGTGCGTTGTAGTAAACGAGTAACGCTAGTCTCTAGTTATTGACTGAAGTACTTGTTTTAGTTGATTCTGGTTAATATTAGTTGGGGCAGTAATAATAATCCAGGTCTTCGCAGTAGGTAAACTTACAAAAGTTTCATTGTTTAGAGCTGAAATTGCTGCCTGGCCGACGGAAGTCGTTAGATTATTTCGAAGTGGGATACGCTGGGAGTAGAACTGCTGAAGGGCGTTACTTGGCGGTAAAATTTGCTCCGAGATAATAATTTGGCCACTGCCATAATTAATACTCATGATCAAAACATCTCCTTTCGCCGATATAGTCTTTTTGTCTAAGCTAAAGCCGACTGGTAGTTTGGTGGTGTCTGGATAATATACCGGGAAGTTTACTGATTTTTGGACACTAACAGGTATCGGGTCTGGTGCTTTTGAATGACTGCGCAGTATAAAAATAGTTCCAAGGGTTAATACGGCGATGAGTACTAAGACACCGAGAATTTTTAAGAATCTTTGATAATGCCGAGCAGCCCGTCTAAGTTTTTCAAGCTCGTTACGCGATATTTTATCAGCCTGCATTGGCTTCACTATCCCATCAATTGATTGCCTGCTCATAACCTAAATCTAACAAAAAAGTCTTTGGCCGACAAGCTATGACTGAGGTGGAATTAAGAATAAGCATTTTAATTGCCACTTTGTGAGCTATAAGTGCTAGACTAAGCTTATGTTTAACCGCTCGAGGTGCGTGGTACTAGCAGCGGTTTTAATCCTAACCGGCGCTATTTTTTTGGCACAACCGACTCGAGCAGACCCAGAGTCCTGTTTTGTCAGTACATCTCCACGACTGGTTGGGTCCAACAGTGACGTCAATTTCCAGTTTAATTTTACGAATACCGATCCTAGTGCGACCATTGATTGGATAACCATAACCGTACCAAATAGTTCGATTAATGTTGTTTCAAGCTCGGCGGCCGGTTGGAACTCGTTTATCGACTCATCAGGTGTTGAATATGACGATGGTAATTTGATACCCGGAGCCTCACTAACTTTAAATGTCGAAGCCCAAACCGGTCCTTTTCAAGCCGGTGAAAGCGATTGGGGAATATACGCCTATGACAACAGTGTCCCCGGTGATCTTGGTGATAACATTTGCCAGAATAATACGCCGTTGGATATGATTGACAACACTCCCTACATATCCAGCCTTACCCCTAGCGATGTTACTACAAACTCAGTACTTATCTCTTGGACTACAAGCCTACCGGCAACCTCGCAGGTTGACTATGGGCTGGATGATACTTACGGCAACTCGACAAATCTAGACAATAATTTAGTAACCAACCACTCTGTTAGCGTATACGGCTTGACCCCTAACACCGGCTATCATTACCAAGTTGAAAGTACCACGCCGGCTGGTGGCGATGCTGTATCGGGTGATAATACATTTTTAACAGCGATCAATTTATCTAGCAATAACGACCAATCAAGCGCCGCCGTCAGCCCATCTTCTAAAAAACCAACGACTAAGGGTAAAAATCCCCCCAGTATTAGCCTCGATACCAGTCTGATATCTAAAGTTAATAAAACCGTACCAACAATCTTTGGCGTCGCTACTGCCGCTAGCACAGTTACTCGTGTTGAGTATTCAACTGACGGTGGCAAAGATTGGCTGCTGGTTAACTCGGCCATTGGCCTTGGAACTAAATCAGTCAGTTTTAGTTTTACGCCCATTAATCTGCCTGATGGTACTTATAATATCGAGGCCGAAGCTTTTAATTCAAGTGGCGATTCGGCTACTACTGCCGCTCTTACCATTGTTATTGACCGCGTGCCACCACAGGTTGGTGGTAGTATCATCACGGTTGGGGCACAAGTTCTGCAGCCAAACGTTAACGGTGTAATTGAGGCCCTAGATGGTGTCGATCAAAAGATTACGGTCCATAGCATCGGTGGCCCAGTTAGTGTAGAGATACTAAGTCAACAGGTCGGTGATGCCACTAACAGCAGTATTTTTCAATTAACCGAGAACCCGGCAAGTGGTCTGTGGTCGGGTATTTTGAGTTTTGTCAAACCAGGGAACTATGAGTTAACAATAAGTAGCATCAATGGGGCGGGCGAGAAAACTAATCAGTATTTACAAACAATTGAATCATTGGCCCCCGCCAAAGTCATTTCGGCGAAAACTAAAGATGTCATAAAGAAAACAACCGGCATTTTATATTATAAGGATATTGACAGTGGTAGTTGGGTGGTGTGGGACGGTGCGGCGTACGGTGAAACTAACCCACAGACTTCGTCTGATGGTAGGCTAGACCTATTAGTGCCCCCCGGGACCTATTACCTTAAAGTCTCGGCCGCCGGTTACCATCCACTTATTAGCCGGAGTTTTACGCTTACGCAGTCTTTGCCATTAACCGCGACTTTAGCGCTGCACCCAACTCTTGGGTTGGATCTAGGATTCATGCACCTATCAATACCTAGTTTTTCGGTTAGTACACTGAGCATTAATCCACCTAAAATATCATCCCAGCTGAATAAAAACCCCTTAGTTGGCCAGGCTTTTCCTAGCTTTTCACTGCAATCAACTAGCGGGAATACCGTGAATCAAATAGATTTATACGGCAAGCCGACTGTTGTTGCCGCCCTTGGTAGTTGGTCGCCGACGACCATCGGGCAATTAAGTATTCTTGCAAATCTACAGAAAAACTCAAACATAAATGTCATCCCAATATTCATCCAAGATTCGCTCGCCAATATCACGCAGTACATAAAAAATAATGGCTATAATCTAGTAGCCCTGGCCGATCCTAACGGCACGTTAGTGCAGCCCTTACAAATCGGTTATTTGCCGACATATTACTTCCTAAATCAAAACGGTTATATCAAAAAGGTTGCGGTTGGTGTATTATCAGCTAGCGAACTGCAGTCAGGACTGGTTGGGCAGTAATGTTACTAAGACAATTTTTTGGCCAAAACATACATTTTGTACTAAGCCTGTTGATGGCGTTAGCGGCTTTCGCAGTATTCTGGTTAATTTTCGATGCCTGGCAAACTCGGCGTGAATTAAAAGAGCTACTTAAATGGAGTGGCTTTTTACTTTTGTCACTCGGCTTTTTACTTTATTCGGCAATTATTAATCAGTCTAGTTTCGGTAAGTTAGCTTGGAATTCTCACTTAAATACAATTTCTGCCCTACTACGTGTACTTGGCTATATAGCTATTGTCAGTGGGCTACTGATTGACCCGTTGCAGTCTAAGCCAAAAACTAAAGGCATAGAAGAAATTATGAGTGAAGATAATCCCTCGCAACATCAAGATCAAAAACTGGCTGGTGGTCTTAGTTTTGGAGCCTTCGCCTGGCAAGCTTTGTTACCACTTGGCAGCCTGGGAGTCGCTGGACTATACTGGCGCCGGGCAACGACAGGCCTAGAACATCATCTGCGCCCAGTTACAGTGGCTTTTCTTTGGCTCAGCGGTTTTGAAATTTTTAGCTTAGCGGCGAATACTTGGCAAAATACCACTAATCCGACGCTCTATCATTTCGTTAGTGCTTTTGGTTATTTTTGGATAGTTGCTCAAATATGTTTACTTGTCTCAGCGGTCTTATTGGTTAAATGGGTATGGGTCTATCTTGTTAAACGACTTCAGGGTCAGTTATTTATAATTTTTACGGCCGCCACCGCAATTATTTTCTCGGTTGCTACAATTAGTTTTTCATTTTTACTGATGAATAGCGTGCAACAGAGTTCGCTAACCAATCTAACGACGGCAAGCCAGGTACTAAATCAGGCGCTTATCTCAAAAGGTGCCCAGACTTTGGCCGACGCTGATATACTGGCCCAAAACCCAGCGATCGCAACAGCCGTAGCTAGTTCTGATCACACTGGACTAGCTAGCTTGACTAGTAATTACCTAGTCAATAAAGGCCTAAGCTCATTTGTTATAACTACTGCTGATGGGGAAGTCTTACTAGACGGTCAAAATCCTGATAAATGGGGACAATCAATTTCCAGTAACCCATTGTTCCAACGAGCTGTTCTCGGCTATTCTGCAGGGAGTAACATCACTCAGCCAGGTATTTTGGCTCCGAGCGTACTTATCGAGGCTGCTACACCTCTAAGAGCCGTTGGCGGCAATATCATAGGTGTCGCTATCACCGATCAAGCTCTCGACAGTACTTTCCTTGATAGCATAAAGCACGCTACTAACTTAGATAGTGCCATATATTCCGGTAATGTTGTCTCTGCGACCACCTTTGTTGCCCCAGATGGCATCTCCCGTGACATTGGTGTTAGCCAGCCCAGCAGGGCCATCCAACAGTTGGTTCTAACAAAGGGCCAGACTTTTAGTGGTTCTATAAGTATTTTAAATCGTTCTTACTTAGCTGTTTATGCACCGATCAAAGATGTGAATAATAACGTTATTGGCATGCTTCTTACCGCCCAACCGCAGCAGAGTCTCTTAAAAACTATTGCCCATTCCGTTGAATTAACTTTCCTAGTCGCTATTGCCCTCTTGCTAATTATGATTGCTCCAGCTTATCTACTGGCTAGTCGTATGGCTAGGCAATTTAAGTAATTCTAAAAAGAAAATAATTATATAGAATCTGTCACACGATCTTAGCTCGATAGACAGCTCACCCAACTTAGATGTCTGTTGGGTAATTTTTTTGAGAGCTCAGTACTGTGATATTGATTACAACTTGACTCTATCTGTTAATCAAACAGTTCTGATTTCATCCCAGCGAATTGTACTTATGTTAAATATAAGACTATACTACCGAGTGAAACTTAATTTTGTGTAGCAAACTACACAGTAAGGGGCGACATGGCTAAAATCCTTATTACTGAGGATGATCCTCTAATGTCCCGACTCTATCAAAAGATCTTCACTTTCGAAGGTCACGAAGTCGAAACCGCTGAAAACGGTGAAGTCGGCCTTGAAAAAGTCAGATCCTATAAACCGGACATAATATTGTTAGATGTGATGATGCCTGTAATGAACGGCTTACAAGTTTTAGAAAAACTAAAGCTTGACCCTGAGACTAAAGCTATTCCAGTTATTATGCTTACTAACTTGGCTGGTCAACAAGACGCTGAAACAGCTCTTTCAAAAGGAGCGGTAAAATATATTGTAAAAAGTGAACACGAACCGAAAGAAATTGCCGATATAGTCAAGCAAGTTTTACTTGGCTATACCCGTAACGAAGTCCCAGCCTCGACTTAAAGGTCTTAAGACTTATTAAGATATTACTTCTTCAGAATTCCCGGGAGCTATTTTGGTGTTAGGAAATTTTATTCATGATAGAATGTATAAAGTATCTTGAGGCACTGACTAACTCGGTCCAACTGGGCCTAAATAGGGAATATATTAATCTAAAAAGGGAAGTTTTACTTAATAAATTATGACATTTAAAATTCAAAAAACAGTTATTTCATTTTTAGCAATTTGTTCACTTAGTCTTCTCTTCTTCCTAGCCCCAAAAGCTCACGCGGCGGCTGCACCAACTGGCCCAACGAATACAGGTAGTTATCTAACAACTTCCCCAATATCGGTTGACCTTAATGTAAAACCCGGTCAAACCCAGACGACCACTCTATCAGTTGAAAACGGCTCTGCGCTGCCTGAAACAATTACCGTTAAATTGGATAAGTTCGCTGCTATGGGTGATCTTGGGGCCGCTAATATAACGCCTCCGCAGTCGAATGACCCCTCAGTCCAGTGGGTACATTTCTCCAAAACCACATTTGTCGCCCAGCCCGGCGTTTGGAATAACATAACAATGACTATATCGCTGCCGAATTATGCCTCACTTGGTTATTATTACGCAGTTCTTTTTCTCCCAAAGTCCGCTGAATCACAACAGTCTGCTAGCTTCGGTGATCAAATCAAAGGGGCTAACGCTATATTCGTTCTACTCGATACTAATTCGTCTAATGAGTCCAAGCAATTATCACTAACCGACTTTAGTTCTCTAAGTGGACTATATCAATTTTTGCCAGCAACTTTTAACATCCTAGTCAAAAATGCTGGTAATATTCACTTAATACCCCAAGGCGACGTGTACATTAGTCGCACCCCTAACGGTAAGGTAATTGATACGCTAGACATCAATAGTGGACTAGGCAACGTTCTGCCTGATTCGTCGAGACAATTTAGTGTAGTTTGGACAGACGGCTTCCCGTCATTTGAAGCTAAAAAGGTTGACGGTCAGCCACTTACCGTTAAAGACGGTCAACCCGTCGAACAACTTCGCTGGAATTTCTCTGAACCACTTTCCAAATTCCGCTTCGGAAAATATTACGCGCATTTGGTGCTGGTCTACAATAATGGTAACCGAGATATTCCACTTAATGCTTATCTATCGTTCTGGGTGATCCCCTGGAAACTTATGCTGATTGTGGTTGCAGTAATTGTCCTGATTGTAGTATTTTGGAAGTCGATTAAAAGAGGCGTCAAAGAAATAATTGCACGAAATAGGAAAAGAAAATTTAAAGGCTAAGTGCTGATTTCTACTTCGTCTGGTGCGCTCGCCGTCTTATTCCATAGTGATTTATATTTGGCATGAAAACCGATAGTCAAGCAGAATAGCACTCCAAGTACAACTATAAAAATTGCTCGGTCAATAACATTGGCCGCTACAATATTAGCACTAGTAATATGATGTAGGTGCCTGGTAAAAAGTAAAAAAGCTTCACGGATACCGATCGCGCCGGGAGTCAAAGCAACAAAAAGCGAAAAATTGGCAGCGCCTGTATAGGTGACCATCTGCGACAAACTAATGTGAGGGTTCACGCTGTGCAGTTCTACTCCGTAGATGGCAACTTGTATTAGGGCCTGGAATAGGGTTGCCCCGAATAAATAGGTGAGATTAACTCTACTGATTGCCAGATCGGTATTTTTGAGGTGGCTGCGCTTAACAAACAGATAAATTACCAGCCACGAGATTAGCCCTACGGCAATCACGGCAGCCAACGTCTGCCAGACAGGCCTAGACGTAAGTAGTAGCAGGACGCTGGAAATTATGGCGTAGAACATATAATAAATGAGTGTTACGTAAATATAATTACGAACTTTAAGTTGCTTGATTCTTTTTAGGTAAGCTCCACGGACTACTATTCCACCTTGTCCGGGAACGAAAAAATTGACGAGGGTTGAATAGGCGTTTAGTAAAAAGCTTTCTTTAGGTTCAAGTTTTTTTTGACAAATCTTGATGCTGGCGGCCACTATCAAGCAAAGTGCTAAAAACCAAACAGCGTAGAGCAGGAGTAGCCATATTATCGTAGTTAAGCGTGTGTGAGATAGCTGAGTTAATAAATAGCGGTTATGATCAATGTAATATATAAAAATCCCGATCGCCCCACAGACCAGAATAATGGCGACAATAGCTCGTAGGTGATTCTTCATAGCTCGTTTAATTATAGTCTATAATTACGTTAAGCTTATATTAAGAGTTGGGATATATAATACGAATAAATGAAAGGCTGAATGAAAAGATTCTCAGATTGGCTTTGTAGACTTTTTGCTTCTAGGGGTTTTCTGATTTTTATTTTAGCTTTTTTCGTTTTTGAATCAGGTTGGATAGCCTTGTCGGCAGCCTACCCCCAGGCTTTTGATGAAAATTTTCATTTTGGGCTAATACAGATATATTCCCATCACTGGCTACCTTTTCTCACTAGCCAACCAGCGGGCGGTAACGCCTATGGGGCTGTTGCCCGTGATCCTTCATACCTCTATCACTACTTAATGAGTTTCCCATACCGTGTTATTCGCCTATTCGTCCATAGCCAGACCGCTCAGGTCATTATACTTCGGTTTATAAACATCACTTTGTTTTCGTGGGGGCTGGTTTTACTTAGGCGCGTTCTTTTAAGGGTTGGTTCTTCAAAAGCTCTTGCCAACTTCAGCCTGCTGCTATTTATACTTATCCCAATTGTTCCCCAACTTGCTGCCCAAATTAATTATGATAATTTAATGATTCCTCTAATTGCCTGGGTTGTTCTTTTAACTTTTACAGTTAGCGATCAGATAAAAGCCCATAAGCCTTCGGCAGTAACTCTAATGGGTCTCGTTAGCCTCTGCCTGTTAACTTCACTTGTAAAATATGCATTCTTACCTATTTTCTTAGCAGTTGTTATTTTTTTAGTGATTATAATATTAAAAAATTACCACAAATCTCTCGGTAGTTTTTTTGAAGCTCTGGTTAAAAAATGGCAGCGTCAGTCTCATTGGCTACAGGCGGGTATGATTGCTCTGCTTATTATATCCGCCGGCATGTTCATCCAGCGCGACGGAGTTAATTTAATTAAATACCATGACATTGCACCGAACTGTGCGGTTGTATTAAATGCCAAGGACTGTAGTGTTTATAGTGTGTGGTCTAGCGACAACGCACGGCACATTACGGTTATACAACAACTCAAAAGTAAAAAATTTCATTATATGAATCCATTGGCATTCTTGTCTGAGTGGGTTTATTGGATGTGGTATCGGCTGTTTTTTGCGGTTAATGGTCCGGTTAGTGGCTACGCTAACTACCCGCCTCTGCCGCTACCGGCAGCGGCAGCAATACTTGTTGTCATAATTGGTCTAGTTTGCATTATAAAATTCTGGCACAAGATCTTCGACGGAAATACTAAATTGATTTTCTTAGCCAGTGCCAGTCTGATCTATATTGTAGCCCTAATCCTGCAGGGTTATTCCTCATATCGTTATACTGGAGTATTGGAGAACATGAATGGTAGATACTTACTACCAATAATACTCTTACTGGTAGCAATTTTTGATAAGGCAATCCGTATCCAATTCCATAAGGCGTCGGTAACTAAAGCTCTGATGTCGCTACTGGTTTTAGTGCTATTTCTACAAGGGGGTGGCTTTATAACGTTTATTACTCGGAGTGATGATAGTTGGTATTTTACAAATCACGATGTCACAAAAGTTAATAACGATGCCAGGAAGATTATCAATCCAGTAATCTTAAATGGTAAAAAACAGTACTCTAGCAGTTATTGGTTCTTTAATTAGATCGGCCCGTCTACTTAAACTGATTACGTTTTATTGTTTCGAGAACATCTTCAATCAAGGAGCGGTTGATTCTAATTAAATTTGCGATTATACCAAGAGTAATGGAGAAGAACGAAGCAATCAGGAAAACGGCACCGGTTAGTAATGATTGGATATGGTGAGGGCCTCCGGAATTTTTTATGGTCAGTACTAGCCAAAGATAGTGAATAAATGGGATTGCTCCGATAATAAACAGTATTCCGCCAATACTAAGGAAAACTGTATATGGCTTATACATAGTAAAAGCGTTAAAGATCGCGGCCGCCGATTTTCTAACATGTTCCCAGTGGTTTTTAAATAACCTCGATTCACGAGTTTTGGGGTTAGTCTTAATCGTTATTGTAGCTAGGCCGAGTCGCTTATTGGCAGCCTGGATAGTTGTCTCGGCGGCGAAATTAAAGCGTCCGACTAGGTTTAGTTTAATAGCCGCTTCTTTGGAGTAAGCCCGAAAACCGCTGGTGGCATCCGGAATATTAGTTCCGGCTGCTTGGTTCATAACCCAAGTGCCAAATTTTTGGAGAAGTTTTTTAGTGGGTGAAAAATGCTCTATGGTGTGGGTTTGTCGATCGGCTATAACAGTATCGGCTTTGCCTTCTAGGATTGGTCTAATTAGATCTGGGATTCGTTCTTGGGGATATTGGTTATCGCCGTCCGTTAGGACTAAGATGTCGGCTCCGAGTTCCAGAGCTCTTTGAATACCATCCCGCAAAGAGTGAGCCAGTCCGCGGTTACCGGCATGACGGACAAACTGCGTAACTCCGAGTTTTTTAGCAACCGCGACGGTGTTATCAGTACAACCATCGTCGATTACCACAATCTCTATGCTTGAGATCCCGGCTATAGTTTTTGGAATAGTCTTGAGCGTCAGCGGCAGGGTAGCTTCCTCGTTTAAACAAGGAATCATAATCACGAGTTTCATAATTGTAGTTATTATAACCTAATTTAACTGAATATTTGCCTTATGAACGGTTAGTGGAGGGCTAGTGATGCTTGTTAATCAATCCGTTAAAAAGTATGATAGTTAGATATATGGGCAAAGAAAAAGCAGCAGAACCAATTATAGAAGTCAGTAATCTAACCAAAAAATATGGTGATTTTACAGCAGTAAATGATATAAGCTTTTCGGTAATGCCCGGTGAAATTTTTGCTTTCCTTGGTCCCAACGGCGCCGGTAAAAGTACGACTATTAAAATGCTTACAACCTTAATCACGCCGACCGCAGGTAATGTTCGAATATCAGAACATAACGTTATTGCTGAAAAAAATAGTGCTCGCAGCGCTTTTGGAATAGTTTTTCAAGATCCGTCACTTGATGATGAATTGACGGCTTATGAGAATATGGAGCTCCACGCTGTCTTGTACCATGTGCCTAAAAAAGGTCGGGATGAGAGAATAGATTTACTGCTTAATCTTGTCGAACTCGGCGACAGACGAGATTCTTTAGTTAAAACATTTTCGGGTGGCATGAAGCGGCGGCTAGAAATTTCTCGCGGGCTTTTGCATCACCCTAAAGTATTATTCCTCGATGAACCGACTGTTGGGCTTGATACCCAAACCCGCAATCTTCTGTGGGAATATGTCGAGAAACTTAATAAAGATGAAAATACCACCATCTTTTTAACTACCCACTATCTTGAAGAAGCCGAAATGGTAGCTTCCAGAATTGCAATTATCGATCATGGGAAGATTATTGCTACTGGCACAACCGCGGAACTGATTAAGAAAACCGGTACTAAGAATTTAGAAGAAGCCTACCTTAGTTTAACTGGAAAAAGTCTACGTGATGAAGAAGTTGGTGCCGGTGAAGCTTTCAGAATGAGAGCAAGAAATATGAGGGCTAGGCGATAATGGAAATTTATTATTTATGGCTAAGGCAAATTAGACGCTATTCGCGTTCTCGTTCACGCATTATTGGAGCTGTTGGTCAACCACTGCTATTTCTTTTAGCGCTTGGCTATGGCATTGGTTCGCTTTATAAACGAGCCGGCGGCGGCAACTATATCGACTTTTTGGTGCCGGGCATCATCGTTCAAACAATTTTGTTTGGAGCAATATTTTGGGGAATAAATGTTATTTGGGATAAACAGTTTGGCTTTTTAAAAGAGATGTTGGTAGCACCGGTATCGAGACTACGGATTTTAACCGGCAGCGCCCTCGGTGGAACTACGACAACGGTTATTCAAGGAACCCTAGTTTTCTTCGTATCTTTTCTACTTGGCTTTA
The DNA here is from genome assembly GCA_963706245.1 of uncultured Candidatus Saccharibacteria bacterium. Classification (GTDB taxonomy): domain Bacteria; phylum Patescibacteriota; class Saccharimonadia; order Saccharimonadales; family UBA4665; genus BOG-1338. The sequence continues at coordinate 241,787 of OY970151.1, forward strand.
GACCATATGATTGGTTAATGGTACCATTGGCATTTTTAGTTATTATTGTCTTTGCCTTTGCTCTAACTTGTTTTGGGGCAGGACTGGCCGCAATCGTTAATGACTTTCAAGGCTTTCAAGCAATTAACCAGTTCTTAATATTCCCGCTCTTCTTTTTATCGAGTGCTCTTTTCCCGATTCAGAACTTTCCGGCAGTCCTAAGATTTATTGCATCTATTAACCCAGTTTCCTATGCGGTTGATGCTTTAAGAACACTGTTAACCAATCAGACGCACTTTGGACTGACAAAGGATCTTATAGTTATCGCTATAACGGTTATTGCCCTAACAGGTTTTGGGGTCTACTCCTATAACAAGATTCAGTCTTAACCCTGAAGTAAAAGCAATACTGCCAGACCCATTCTAAGTAATCTCCCGGGTCCCTTTTGATAGAAGATATAACGCGGTTCCCAGTTTGGTTTATATTTAGCTTTAAAGTGGTGTAAGCCGGTGAAACCGATAAAACTATTACTAAGCTTATAAGCTTTATTAAGTAGTTTCTCAGCCGGTGATTTCATAAAGTTATTGGCGTCAAGTGGCGATATGCCAAGGTTAAAATGTTTATAGCCTTCGGTTTTTTTAACACTCAGTAGCTTTATAAATAGAAAATCAATACTGTTAGGCGGAGCGTCAGCCCTATGGCGCATTAGATCAACTGTTATAACCCCCGGTTTATAATCGGGCAGTCCATTGGCGAAAGCCTGGGCCTGACCATTTTTATCGCGGACTACATGTAGATCAACTTGATCCAGATAATCACGATCAAAACGGCCAGTCAAAAATGACCATTCTTTGCGGTGTGGCAAAGTGCCCCAGCTAGTCGAGACTGCGTGAAGTTCAGCGATCAGCTCTTTGGCGTGCGGTGGCGAGTAGTTACTTAGACTAAAGCCTAGTTTATTGCTCCGATTAACTAGATTACGAAAGTACTTGTCATGAACAGTCTCTAGTGAAAACAGTTCTAGATCTATAACTGCATCAGCACCTATAAGTAGACTACTTAGTTTTGCGGTTTGATATTCCTCCTGGTATTTATTGGTAGCTTGAATAAAGCACATCAAAAGGTGATTCTGGTTGCAAAAATTGCTAAATTCTAGGAGTAGCTTTTTTATTGAAGCTCTATTACCAACCGGATCCCCCAGACAAACAGCTACCTTTAGCTTTACGGCGTAGGCCACGAACGACTTATTATCACTAGCGAAAAAAAATGTTTTATCGGTTGGCCATAATTTGAAGAAATCATCGGCTTCACCGCCATAATTATCCAACAGCTGCCGGGCTCGCTCGGCATCAGTTAGTTGTTTATTCATAGAGATACTTTAGCAAGAATAGTAGTGATTGAAAAACGAGCAAGTTATGATATTGTTGGAGTGAAATGTCTGATTATAATGCTGACATAGTCCCTCGCGATGCCGTAATGGTCTATTATGAGCACCACAGGCCACGGGCCTTATACAAAGAACTAGGGAAACATATTGTCGAGAAAGACAGGCGTAGACTTATAATCGAGGACGCCACTGAAGCAATAAACGGCTATTTTTTGAAATTTGGAGAGCCGGCTCCCAACCCGTTGCCAATACTGTTTACCCCCGATAAAGATTATACAGGGTCTGAGAATATTTCGTTACTCGATCGTTTACCGATCGAGAAAGTTGACCAGGTCATTCAAGCTGCCCGTACGGTTATCTATGCGGTACTTCATAGATAGTCTTTCGGCCGAATTTAGACTACAATAAGCTTAATGACTATACCAAAAAATGGATCTTCCGATACTCAAAGCGCTGATGTCGCAATTAGAGCTCGTGGCCTAACGAAAAGTTATGGATCAGTAGTCGCCCTTGATCACTTAGACCTGGATGTAATCAAAGGTGAGATTCTGGGCTACCTTGGCCCAAACGGTGCCGGTAAGACAACAACTATTCGCTCCATCTTAGGGCTCATAAAACCCACCTCAGGCAGTGCTGAGATTTTCGGCATTGACTCACAGCGCGACAAAGTTAAGGCTCATAAACGCCTAGCCTATGTCCCCGGAGAATCAATTTTTTGGCCGGCACTAACTGGTGGCGAAACTTTGCATCTACTGGCGAAAGTCCAAGGGCAGGTTGACCTAAAATATCAAAAAGAACTTATAAAGCGGTTTAAATTTGAGCCCAGTAAAAAAGTTCGAACATATTCAAAAGGTAATCGTCAGAAAATTAATCTTATTGCTGCCTTATCAACTAGAGCTGAGCTACTGGTGATGGATGAACCGACTACTGGTCTAGACCCGATCATGGAGCAAGCTTTTAAACAGAGTATTCTCGAAGCCAAAGCAAATAATCAAACAATCTTTTTATCCTCCCATATTTTAGAAGAAGTTGAAGCTCTCTGTGACCGGGTGGCGATTTTGCGCGCTGGTAAGTTAGTTGAACTCGGTACGCTTGCAGAGATGCGACATCTATCAGCAGTTTCTATTCAGGCAACTTTCGATGGGGCTCCGCCAAGCGTTAGCCATATTAAGGGTGTAAGCGCTATTGAAGTCGTTGGGCACCAACTTTCTTGTCAGGTGCAAGGTCCAATTGGTCCTTTGCTGGCGGTTTTAAGCGCCGCTCATCCTAAGACTCTACTAAGCCGCGAACCCTCCTTAGAAGAATTATTTTTATCTATCTATGGTGACAGTGAGGTTAAGAAACAGTCGAGTGGGGCATGAACCCGTCTACAAGCATCAGAAAGCCATTTGAAATAAAGCACTTCCTGTCTCCAAGAACAGTCATTGCTAGATTTGTAACCAGGCGTAGCATAAAAGCTGCAGCTGCGTGGTCTGTCGTATTTGGGTTTTTTGTTTCGGCTAAAGCTATTGGTTTCGTTGATGCTTTCCCAACTATTGCAGACAGGCAAAGGGTTGTTGAAAGCCTTGGCAATAACATTGGCATAGAAGTAATACTGGGCCGTGCCCCAACGATTAATAGTACCGGAGCGTATGTAGTTTGGAATACGCTGGGTGTCATAGCAATTATTGGCTCAATCTGGACACTACTTCTAGCTACAAAATACTTCCGGGGCGAAGAAGACACTGGGCGCTGGGAGCTATTACTCGCTGGTCAAACTAATGCTCGAGCTGCGGCTTTTAATAATCTAAGAGGGCTAGTTACTAGCTTAGGCGGTTTTTTCGTTATTATTTCGGTAATTTTCATGCTTCTTGGTAGAACCAAAGGTCTTAATTTTACTTATAGCTCAGAGCTTTTCTTCGCTGCGTCGATTACTCTTGGAATAATGATGTTTCTATTCGTCGGAGCTCTTACTAGCCAACTAATGCCGACACGGTCCAGAGCGGCTTTAGTGGCTAGCATTGTTCTGGGATTAAGTTTCGTGCTTCGCGTGATTGGCGACATTACTTCTTTCCATTGGTTATTGAATTTTACACCGCTTGGCTGGATGGAGAATCTAAACCCACTAGCCGGCTCGCACCCAATATGGTTAATCCCAATTATTCTAACAAGCATATTACTTGGATCACTGACAATATATTTTGCTGGTAAACGTGATATGGGGGCCAGCCTCTTTGCAGACAAGGATAGTTCAAAAGGGAATTATCGTTTTCTTAATTCGGTTGTTGGTTTCAGCTCACGCCTAACTCGCTCGAGTAGCATTTCCTGGCTGCTTGCTATTGGTGCTGGGGCTTTCTTCTTTGGGCTACTTACTAAGTCTGCTGCCCAGGCTTTCAGTCAATCGTCCAGTGGTAAACATATACTTAGCCACCTGGTCCATCAGGCCCAAATGCCTACAGTTTTGATTTTCTTGAGCGTGGCACTCCTGATTCTGATGACTATAATCATGGTATACGTTGCCGGATCGATTTCGGCGATCCGCCGTGAGGAATCGGACGGCCTGCTTGATAATATTTTGGTTAGACCATATTCTCGCTTGACCTGGCTAGGTGGTAGGATTGCCATCGTACTAGTAGTCCTAGTACTTATCGGCGGTTTAGTCTTCTGTGATCTCTGGCTTGGGATGGCATCTCAGCACACCAATGTCTCAGTTAATCTTCTTTTTAAAGCAGTTGCCAACGCGCTTGTACCAGCCGCTCTTACGCTGGGGGTAGGAGTCTGGGCCTATGGGTTCCTGCCTAGGCTAAGCGCCTTTTTTGCTTATGCCGTTGCCGGTTGGTCATTTCTTATAGCTATTTTAAGTTCCGGGCTTAATATTAATCACTGGATTTTGGACACATCAGTTCTCAGCCAAATTTCCCTAGCGCCAGCCACTAGCCCAAACTGGAGAATTGACTTAACTTTACTTATTATTGCTCTAATTCTGGGGGCACTCGGCGCACTCCGTTTTAACCGTCGTGATCTTGCTTCAGAATAGAATAGTTATAAGTTTTTTGGATATTTATCAGCCCTACTAAAATGGTATTATATAAAATAATATGAAGGCTAAGCCTCACAATTATCGTCTAACAGCTGTTGTCTTAAGTATTAGTGCCGGAATTTTATATTGTCTATGGTTTTTAGGCTATATCCTAAACCGTAAAGCTCTCGATTCCCTCGATGTTAGCGCCCTTCAGACTAAAGGCCAACCCTACTACCGCTTCTTTGTTGTTGGTGATGTTGTTACCGGTCTCTTAGTTTTTCTACTAGTTATTTGTCTCATTAGGTTATTCCACCAGACTCATCTTCATCGCACAACTAGTTTTTGGCTATGTATGCTAGGGCTTTTTGTGTTTGGTCTAATGACAGGGATCGCTTGTTTCCTAAAATCTTGTGATACAAACTCATCTTACTGTATCCAAAACCTAAACGAGGTATTTGATTCGCATAATATTACTGGCACTATTGCTTCGCTTGGACAGTTTTTGTCGCTGGCTAGCGCTTTAACACTCTTTAGGAAACGAATATCCAGAAATCTCTACTGGTGGACTTGGGGAATCACTATACTTTGGGCTCTTAGCGGACTGTCTTTTATTGTAGCTTCAACCGACAGCTTAACTCTCTCATTACTAAGTCAACACGTTTTTTTGGTATTATCTAGTCTTTGCTTGGTGGTGGTTGCCTGGGTGTTGACTCGGCCAAAATTTCATCATGATTAATCTTGCTGTGGGTAAACCGCTTATCAAGTATCTTGTTATTAGTCAATTAGCTTTGGCTCTATCCCTCATTATTTGCTTAATTCTTATCCCACATTTTCTATTTTCGAAAAATGAAGGCGGTATGAGTAATTACGGAATCCACCTAAAGACGGTTATTCCCTATAGTCTTGGTTTTATTCTAGCTTCATTTTATTCCATAAGAGCCGCTCTAACTATCAAGACTAAACGAACATCAATGCGCCAATTAAAGGCGATGCTGTTAATTTATGCCGGTGTCCTGTTACTGATACTACTGACAACTTATGGGTATAAAACAAACATATATTTAAAAAATACTCATATCACCGTGACTATTATTACTTTCTGGTTTGAAATGTTAAGCGCGGTCTGGCTGATCAGGACATTTCTGGTAGACAGGTTAAATATAATTTTGGTGGGCTGCCAGTTTATAGCTCTTGTAATCGGCAGCCTAACTTTTCTTGGACAGCTGCATGTATTGTTTGTATCTCAGCTGATAACAATTACTGCTTTTGGTCTCATACTAATTCGCAGCTCTGGGGCCGCTGTATTATCTAATTAACTAATGTTTTTTAAGTAGCAACGGAGCCAATAACTTACCGATTAAACGACTTGATGGCTGGTCTATAATGCACAAAGGTCCAGTCTCTGGTCTTGATGAATCAAGGGCTAGGACATTATGATTTTGAAGCCCCTGACCAAAATCCATGGCCATGGTCATTGTTTTACCAACTGCTGCAGTAATTCGTTTCTTAACAGCTTCGTTGACGTCTAACCTTTTTACCTTATCAAAATTTCGCATGGTCGCTAGGTCGCCTAGTGTTTTCCAATCGGTGCTCATTAATTCTTCTAATTTTAAGTTACCGGTTGGGCCACTGAGAGCAAAGTACTGATTAGGTGTCATGATTTCGTGATAAGATTGTATTTGGGCATGTTCATTCATATGGCTGTCCTCTCCAGTTCCTGCGACAAGCTCGATCTCTTCATCGACTATTCTCTTGCCATATTCACTGAGCCTATCTGCAACCATGACACTGAACTCCAATTGCTGAAATAAGTCTTCTGATTTTTCTGGACGCCCGCTTCGGTTGGCACGTCGACCAGAAAACGGGCTAGCCACTTTAAGGGCCTTGCCATCCACAGCAAGTATAGTTGAGTTTGAGCCCATCTTGACGTAATCAATGCCCGGTTGGTTTCTGAGAAAGTGTACAGCTTCTAAGTTTGTTCTGGTGAACTCGGTCATTATTGCAACAAAAGACTGATGTTCTTCTAGCCATTTGCTACCATCAGGTGTTGCAAGAATTTCGCCCTCGCCGACTCTTGAAATTTCAAAGTCATTTTTTAGAGATGTCATTAATATAAATACTCTAACATGGAAACGTAATATCGTAAGTATAACAGATGTGCTGCGCTAGATATTTTTAGTGCTGGTCTTCGGACAGCGCCCATTTCGGTATATCGACCGGGTTTGCTGAGCCGTTTTCGTACAGTGGAAGATTAACAGTTCTTCTTCCCCAGTTCTCAATAATTGGCTGAACAATTCTCCAAGTCTGCAGAACTTCTTGGCTGGTGGCGAACAAGGTATGATCTCCACGCATAACATCGACAAGGACTCGCTCATAAGCATCTGGCTGTGACCTAGTATCAAAGTATTTTGCGTAACTGAAGTCCATATTTACCGGTTCGACTAGGTTATCAAGACCCGGCTTCTTGGCGTATAGTTCAAGGGCAATACCTTCATTGGGTTGGATACGAAAAGTTAGACTATTATGTGAAACTTTCCGTTTGGCTTCCTGACGAAAGATAATTCTAACTTCAGTATTTTTTTGATCGAGTGCTTTACCGGTCTTAATTACAATAGGCACTTTTCGCCAACGATAGGAGTTTATTCTCAGATTAATAGCTGCAAAAGTTTCGGATGTCGACTTTGGGTTTTCGACTTCACGACGATAAGTCGCATATTGAGCCCGGAAGGCAACCTCATGAATTTTATTGGGTGTCGGCGCTTTAACCTGTTTAAGTAGCTTGAGCCTAGAGCGGTGAATGGCCTCAGAAGTCATGCTAAGTGGTTTTTCCATAGCCACAACTGACAGCAGCTGCAGTAGATGACTTTGAATAAAATCCCGCAGTGCTCCGACCTGTTCGTAAAATATTGCCCGGTTTTCGATACCAATCTTCTCGATGGCGCTAATCTCTATTCGCTTAATATGTTTCGCGTCCCAGATTGATTCAAATATTGCATTAGAGAAACGGAAGTTTAAAATATTTTGCACAGTCTCTTTAGCGAGATAGTGATCGATTCGAAATATTTGATCTTCGCTAAAATACTTCCCGGTATCTTTAATTAATTCTCTAGCCGACTTTAAATCAAAACCAAATGGTTTTTCAATCAGTAACCTCGTTTGAGCTTGACCATGTGGACAGCTCTTATTAAGACCATGTTCGCCTAGAAACCTAACAATCGGACCAAAAACCTGAGGCGGGATTGATAGATAATATAGTCGGTTCATGCAACTGCCATAGGCATCCTCAATTTTGTTCATAGTTTCCAGCAGCCTATCATAGTCGTTACCGCTAGTGACATCCATGCTTTGAACGACAAATTTATCCCTAAGCATAACAACTGCCTTTTGGTCGAGAGCCGGGTTATCTTTGGCCAATTTATTGAGCAGCTGGTCTGCATTAATATTCTGGCGAGTGATGCCAACGACCATCGAATTATCGTCGATCAGCCCGTGTTTTATTAGGTAAATTAGAGCCGGAAAGAGCTTTCGCTGAACCAAGTCGCCAGTTACTCCGAAAATTACAATTATGGCTGGTTGGGGTTTTGTGCTGTTATTCAAGGCGATGGATTTATATTATGTCCACCAAATTTATTGCGTAGTGCGGCCAGCAACTTAGTTGCAAATGAAATCTGACCTTGTTCTGAACTAGCCCGAACGTCAAGGGCTGATTGGATAGCTGGCATTTTTATACCAAGTTCGTTAGCAACCTCTAGCGACCACTGGGCTTCGCCGGATTGGGCAACAACACCCTCAATTCCGTCGAGCGCCGGGGTTTCGCTAAAAATATCTTTAGCCAGAGAGTTCAAGCTGGACTGGACAATACTGCCGTGCTGCCAAACTTCTGCAATAGCCGCCAAATCTAGGTTAGGGTAGGGGCCATCCTTAATTAAGTTGTATCCTTCGGCTAAGCTCTCCATCAAACCATATTCGATAGCGTTATGTACCATTTTTACAAAGTGGCCACTACCGCTTGCCCCAATATACTCATAGGCACCAGCTGGTTTAGCTAGAGTAGTTAAAATCGGTTCAATTTTATTACTGGCTTCTTTGCTACCTCCGACCATAATTGAAAAGCCATTTTCCAACCCTAAGATACCGCCACTGACACCAATGTCCAGGAAATCAATATTAGCTTCTCCAAGACTCTTGGCCCTTTCTTTGGATAATCGAAAATCAGAATTACCACCATCGATAAGAATACTCCCACCTGGTAATAGACTCTTCCAGGAGCTAATCTCCTCCTCGACAGCCCCAGCTGGGATCATTAGCCAAACTATCGCTGTCTCAGAGTTAAAACTACTAATTATCTCCTCGCGGCTACTGGCCGCTTTGGCACCGGCATTGACGGCTGACTCAACTAGCCCAGGATCTCGATCAAGTACAACTACCTCGTGGTTATCATTTACCAGACGTACTACAATTTGATGCCCCATTTTACCAAGTCCAACAACGGCAATTTTCATATTCTGTCTCCAATCATATTATTAATAATAAAGCTTTTTGGAGGAGATTGCCTAAAGATTTGTGCCGGTTGGCTATTAAGTGGTTGATTTTTACCGCGTAGCAGACTAAGTGCCGGTAGTTTGTCTTCACCAAAAGCAAAAATATAGGCCTCATCAACCATTCTAAGAGCCTTAAAACTAAGAGTTATCCTTTTAAAATCCGGGCCATGATAGCCAATCACTAGTCGCTCATCATCCTTAGAGGCCGGTGAGTGCGGTAATATCCCGGCGGTATGACTGTCGCTACCTATACCGAATTGACCGATGATCATATCAGACTCTTTGAATAAAGACTTAATCCGCCTTTCATAATCTTCGGCCGCTAACTCAAGACTCAAGTGATCACCGGTAATGACCGGAACAAATTTAATTCCTTTAAAATCAAAGCCGGCCTTCTTTAACTGGGTATGATTAGAATCCGAGTGACCAAGAGGCCCGTAGCGTTCATCTATAAGCGCCAGCGTAAGATTTTTCAACTTATCACTTGGTAGAGCCTTACGCACCTCTTTTGATATGGCAATATTTGAACCCCCGGAAACTAGCCAAACAAGTCTTTGGTCTTTATTTAGCTGTCTAAGGAGGGCCTGTGCTAAATAAACCTGTCCCTCTTGGGGGTTTTTTACTTTAATAAATTGCATAAGCTCTACTATATAGTATTGGTGCTTAAGCTTTAATCAACTAAGAGCTAATTTTAGCTTTTTATCATCGATGATTGTAAATAAATGCTCTTTTTGACCAACCAGGCCCTCTTTAAAAAGTAGTTCAAGAGCACGGCTAGCAGTTTCCCTGGACATATTGATTGAATCGGCGATATCTTGATGAGTTATTGGGGCGTTTATAACCACCAGATCGTCATGGTATTGACCAAATCGCTCAGCCAGAGTGAGCAGCTCAGCGATAATTCTCCCTCTTGCGGAGCGGTACTCCAGAGTCTGGATACGCTGAGTATAGATGGCGATAATATTGACTGTCTGGTTTAGTATCTCTTGGGATAGCCACTGATCGTGACCCATTGCTGCTCGCAGTTTGTCTTTTGAAGCCTTTATGACGGTCACCTCACTCATTGCCTCATAAGATAAACCGGTGATGTTCGAACCATCTAAAGCCCAGGGCAGCGGTATAAGTTCGTCGGCCGAATGGATCAGTAGTAAGTTGCCTAGTCCAGCTTGTGAAATTGAATAGGCCTTAACGAAGCCTTCAACTATAAGATAGACACCGTCTGGCTCATTGAATCCGTGCATTATAGTTTCGTCTTTTAGGAAATGCATGATCGAACCGTCACTAAAGTGGGAAATAATACTCTTATCACGCGGTTTACGCCGCGGCATAGCCAGGGCAGTCGGGGTCATAGTCCTCAGTATATACTCATAACTGTTATTAACTTGTGATACAACGCACAGACTAATTTCTACAATAGCTTTAAGCTTATGGATAGTGACTTAGTGTGAGTACGCGCATTACCGCTAGTTGGGGTGCTATCGGAAACGCTAAGTAGTTGTTTAAATATAACTAACGAAAGGAGTCAGTGTGCCACACAAAAACTTGTATAACAATAAATACCCAAAAGCATTCTTTCGTCGTTATCTAAAGAACATTGATGAGCCTAAATATATAAGTTCAACCGGTGCGGCAAAGCCCGTCAAAACCGAACTAATCGAAGACAGTTATGTAATGAGACGGCGTTTTAGGCTTATCGCCAAAACGCTGAGAGATTATTTTTAGGTTAACTATAAAGACCTCCAAAACGGAGGTCTTTTAATAACGTCTTAATTAAGCGGCCAGTGGATAGTGGCGGTCAGGGATACGTAGACCGGCGAAGCGGTCTTTTTTGTCTTTGATCCAGCTCTGCGAATCTCCAACACCATAATAATGTATAACTTTGTCGTTCTTATCAGGTAGCCCAATTGCCGATCCAAAGACCACTTTCCATAAGCCCGGTCTCTTAGGATTCAGTCCTTCAAACTCGTGAGCTTCGGCCTCCACTTCGGGGTATTCAATCTTCCTCGTAGCTGGGTTATAAAAACCGGTTAGTGATATGTACTCTTTTGCCTCGGGATCACCTCCTGAATCTTCTGGGTCAAAGCGTCCAATATGAAAGAGCAAGCCAATTCTCCCGTCGTTTAAGGCTATGGCCTGGTTTACACCGCCCCATTCTTTACCGGGCTGGAAGCGAGTATTAATAATTGGAGCATTTTGCAAAATATCTGGGTCTTTTAATTGATCAATTGAATCAATCGTTACGACACCGATTTGTCCACGACCACCCCTTTCTTCATTATCAATGTCTTGGGGGCGAGTGAAAACCGTAATTTTTCCGTCAGGCAACTCAACTAATCGAATATCTTTCATGCCCTTTGGCCCTTCGGCAAAACGCTCTAAGCTGGAAATATTAGAGCCTTTATAGAAAACTGTTTTCCAACGTAGTCCCGGAGTTAGATTTGGATCATCGTTTGGTATAGTCTCAACTTCTACGACACTAAGCACCAACTCATCACCTATCCAGGCAATGGCCGGATCTTGACCCTTTGGGCGCAGCAAATTGGGATCTTCGATCTGATCCCAAATCACGGAATCTAGAGATTCGGCTCTAAAATAATCAACCGTGCTGTCAGTCTCGTCATCTCGTTTTTCTACCCTAACGGCAACAGTAAAGTACGGTTTACCGGATTTTTCATCATAATGGATATCGTAAACCGGTTGGGTCATATTATAACCATCCATATCTCGAATTTCTTCACCGCCTCGAGTGAATATCAGTTTGCTACATACGTAGGGCTCAGTCTCTTCGCTTCGCCTTTCGCGGTATTGGTCAACTAAGGCACTAAAGCTGACATATTCAATGTCATGTTCGAACTCACTATTTGTCTTTGGTGAGTCTGTTAGCTCTGTTAAAGCCACAATATTTCTCCCTATTTCTCTAACGTCTACAGACTCATTAAGATCTAGTATATCTCCAGATTGCTCGTACGTAATCGGCGCTGCCTCGGCTATAGACATATTATCTAATCTAATCAGTTTTTTATGTTAACTTATACTGAATAAGCATAACTATAGTACTTTATCGGAAAGATACAAGAGCCATTTGTGGATATCTTTTCAGGAACTATATTTATTACTTTAGTCTAAGGCTTAGGCCGAGCCCGCCGAAGTTCTTACAGACAAAAACAGGTAATCCAGCTTTACTTAGTTTTTCATCGTATTTATAGCCTAAATCATTAAAACCCTTCAGCCGCGTCGTGTCGCTGATTCTATTTTTAATCAGCCAATGAGCGAAGGCACCGCGCGCAATCTTAGCATGGACTACAACAAAAGTGGGCTGATTAGTTGTTTGGTTAAGCGTTAAAAAAGAAGGTGTTATAATCCTAGCTTTATCGACGTAATCGGTAACCACCTTGCTATATTCCAGTGCCGCTAAATTAATGATTAAACCACTACTTGGCAAAGACTTAGCAACGCTGTCACCCCAGTAATTATATAAATTCGCAAATTTTTTACTGGGTAGTCTATAGCCCATCTCCAGCCGGTAGGGATGTATTCCGTCTAGGGGCTTTATGACACCATATAAGCCCGATAGTATCCTGAGGCAGCTATTGCCGTATTCCCGATCAGTATCTGACCAGTCGGGTACCTGCAGACCGCTATAGATGTCCCCCAGGAAACTGTCTATCGCTACGCGCTGAGCGCTTGGTTTATCTGTCCAGCCGGCAATTAAATCATGTGTTTTATCAGCTAACTTAGCAGAAACGTGCATAGTTTTTATGAGTTGCTCAGCTGAGAGGCTTTTCAAATAGTTACTTAAGACTACGGCCTTATCAAGAAGCTCGGGGCGCGGTAGCGGCTGGGCGTCAACATTAGGCGGTCGCATAGTTTTAGAGGTGTGCAGTAAGATAATCATTAATTAATATGATAACTGAACAAGAGGATATCTTGTATAATAACTACTAAGTAAACGCAATATTGAGTTAATGACAAATAATTTCAACCGACACCCTAAAGTTAAAGCCTATGGGCTTAGCAAAGCCTTTGGTCTTAAGCCGATGAAAGACTATGAAACCCTCATGGCTAGTGGTGCGACTAGAATCATTTCTGCGCATAGTTCCGCCTGGGCCATACCGATAAAGCTGGATCAACCAGAACTTGGTTTTGTTCTAGTCGATGCCGGGATGAATGAAGATGCTAAGGAGATACGACGTTATTTGGCTACACAGCGTTTAGGACTTGATGCCGTAAAAGCTGTTATTATCACTCATGCCCATGTTGATCACGTTGCCGGCCTGCACGCGATTGATAAAAACGTTCGTACCCTAGTCGCTGAGGGGGAATTACCTAGTCTTATGGGTGAGCGCGGCGCTCAAGGGCCATTGCCCGGATGGTTAGATAGGAGTAGAGCTATGTTCGGTAAGGGCCCCGGTGCTCATATTCCCGGTGTTAACCCAGAGAAAATTGAGTTTGGTAAGATATACAGCTTTGGTGATGAGCTAAGCATACGACCAGTATTATTAGAGGGTCATACTGACGCTTCTACCGGGGTATTAGTAAATCGTAATAGCTGGGAAGGGGCCAGCAATTTCCTACAGGGCGACGCCTTTGACATTGATAAACGAGGTAGGGTTGTTAACGCCCACCCTTGGTTTACTGACAATACAACAGCCAGTGGTCTGTCGATCGTAGGTTTATCGGAAATCGCTCAGGCTGAGGGTTGGGTTGTCGATGAGATTGCCGGCTCGCATTCTGGTATTGGCAAGATGGATGCAGTGCACAATTATAAAAGGGCTGCCTAGTACAGCTTGTCTATTTCTCTGACTCTAAGCGCTTTATTCCGTCTGAGTTATGTATCTCGACGCCACCAACACCTCTGACTACAGATTTGTTTTGGCTATAAATAATCGCCGTATTTTCATCGATACCCATCCAAGAAGAGCTGACTTTAGCTGGGCTGTTGTCAATAATTCTCTTCACTAGACCTTGGTATCTTTTAAAATGATCAAAATGGGGCAGTATGGTGCAATCAACTAACCCGAAACCGTCTTTCCAAAGTGTGCCGTGGCCACTAAACATAGCTTTAAAAGAAGGCGCGGTTAACAAATACTTCCCAATAACCATTGCTCCAGCCGAGCTACCAGCCAGGAGGGCGCCATTATCTATTCGGTCCATAACCATTTTCCAAAGTTTTGTTCCCTCTAAACTGTCAAGCAGATATCCAGGGTTACCACCCGAAAAGAAAATCCAATCAGCCTCTGCTATTGGCGCTATCATAGCCTCATCATTAGCATGATCCTTATTGTGTACCGGTAGAGCTATAACAGGGAGGTTGAATTTGGCGTAATGACTCTTAGCCATTTCAATCCATTTATCAACGTCGCTTTCCATGCCGGCGGCGGTAGGCAGTACCGCCACATTGCCTGGCTTAAACCGCTCTATTAGATACTTATCAATATTATCTACGGCGTCAGTAAACTCGCCCGAGCCAAAAAGTGCTAAATTCATATTCATTATCATAACAAAACCTCGGTATATGGCATAAAATCGCCATAACGGTTTCGCTACACGCTTAAGGTATAATGGCAATATGGAAATGGGGTCAGTTAAGAGTCTAAAAAAGCCAAAACGTTTTAGTAGAAAAATTACTATCCGCGGCATCCAAATTACGCTTGGTCTACTTTGGCTACTCGATGGTCTGCTGCAGTTCCAACCGCAAATGTTTAGCAGTAATTTTGTTAGCGGTGTGATAAACCCGGCCGCCGCTGGACAACCAGGCTTTGTTATTGGGCCAATGCATTTTCTAACCCATATATTCTTGTTTCACCCGGCAATATTTAATACTATGGCCGCCATTACTCAGCTGGCTATTGGTGGCTTAATACTTTTTAGAAGGACAACAAAGCTAGGTCTTATTGGCTCGATACTCTGGGGGCTATTTGTTTGGTCGGTCGGTGAAGGTTATGGTGGCATATTCTCAGGCCACACTCTACTACTTATGGGCGCTCCGGGCGCGGCGCTGATTTATGTAATATTATCGTTTGGTGTTATGCCTGGGCGTGATAAAACAGAGTCAACTCCACCGTACTGGCTGGCATTTATTTGGGCAGCTTTCTGGATAGGCGGAGCGATTTACCAGCTCTTGCCGGACAAAATTCAGTTTCAGATGTCAGTTCAATGGTTGCCGGTAACGGAGGTGGTCAACCCGGTTGGCTTGCCAGTTTTGATTACCACCTCGGTCAAGTTATAAATGGCTATGGTACACCGATTGCTTCACAGGCAAATTTGCATATGACTACACATCAAATGGCCATGATGCAGACTGAAGGGGCTTCGGGTTATTGGTTTATCCTGCTTGCGGCTCTAGTCGAGTTGGCTATTGGCATCGCCGTCTTTTTACCTAAGGTTTACCGGCTTAGTGGCCTAATTATAGGCATCCTTCTATCACTAGTTTTCTGGATAGTTGGCCAAAGTTTTGGCGGTATTTTTACTGGCCTTGCCACCGACCCTAATGCCGCACCTTTATTTATACTGCTGGCTACCGCGATCCTCGGATGTAACACCTTTAGTAGCGATCTATCGAAGTTTTTTAAACGTTTTGAACATATAATTACCTGAAGAATTATGAATATAACGACGAATCGTATGCTACGCAAAGTACCAGAAATTACCCTGATGTTTTGGGTGGTTAAGCTGCTAACTACTGCCATGGGAGAGGCGACCTCAGATTTTTTGGTTTTCCGATATAACCCCTATCTAGCGGTCTTTGCTGGCGGCGTGGCTCTTCTGATTGTATTAATTATCCAATTTGCCTTCAAGCGCTATAACGCCTGGGCTTATTGGGCTAGTGTTACTATGGTCGCTGTTTTTGGTACTATGGCGGCCGATAGTTTACATATCCAGCTACATGTACCCTATATTGTCTCGAGCATATTTTTTGCCATAATTCTTATTATTGTCTTTAAACTCTGGCATAAGAGCCAGCATACGCTATCAATTCATAGCATTAATAACTGGCAGCGAGAGATGTTCTATTGGGCTACAGTTCTGGCCACTTTCGCTCTTGGAACTGCTGCCGGTGATTTAACGGCTACCACTTTCGGTCTTGGTTACTTTTCCTCGGCCATACTTTTCGCTGGCCTTATTGCTTTAGTCGCAGCTGGCTACTACTTATTGAAACTTAACGAGATTCTTTGTTTTTGGTGCGCCTATATTCTAACCAGACCGCTCGGAGCGTCCTTAGCTGATTGGATGAGTAAACGCACTGTAGTCGGTGGATTGGGATGGGGCGACGGTCGAGTAGCTATTGTTTTAACAATTATAATTATCGGCTTCGTGGCATATCTAGCTATTAGCCACACAGACGATAAAACCTACCGCCAGCGGAGTTCGTAAAAAATCTAATCTACAGCTACATTACTTCGTGAATTGAATCGAGCATACCCATCATCTGTTCTTCAGATGGCATTTGCTCGCCGGCGTGTTTCTCAGCCCAGTGGCCGGCAACAACCTCCGGAGTCATTTTCATTTTCATGGCTTCCATAGCCTCTTCTTTAGAATCGGCTTCAACATCAAAGTTGTCACCGCAGGTACAATTTACTTCCCATTTACCCATGTTGTCTCCCTTAACTCAGCTTTACATTTACATAATACGCTTTTCTCAAGAAATATAAATTAATTGACAGTGCTTATGGATAAGAGTATTTTGAAATGGAATATGCTTGTTAGTGAGGGGAAAACAAATAATTATCCTTTAAGGGGACTCATATCCTTAGTCTGTCTTTTATGTGCTATCGGATTTGTCTTTACCAGTCATAAAGCTCTAGCCGCTACTTATAGCGTCACAACTAGCTCGGCCTGTACGCTTTCTGATGCTATTACGGCGTCTGATACCGACGCCATTAGTGGATCTTGTGCAGCTGGTGGCTCGTCCAATACCATAAATATGGCAGCCGGGACCTATACTCTAAGCGCCAATCTACCAACCATCATTAACCACAGTTTAACGGTCAATGGTGCCGGTCCGGAGCAGACCATAATCGACGGCGGCAACACCTATCAGATGTTTAACATTACATCGAGCGGCTTGACTTCGGTTTTCGAAAATTTCACTACCATTGGTGCAGCTGGCACTAATTCTGCCTGGTACTCAGTAGAAGATTATTCTGGAGGTGGCACTCTAAATATTAGTAATGTGGTATTCAGAGATTCTACCGTAGCCGGCGGAGTATACGTCTCTGAGCCCGGTTCAATAACCAATTCTTCTATTGATAACGTAAGAGGTCCAAACGGCGGGGCTCTGTTCATTACTGGCTTCGGAGCGGGCGAATTTAATATTATAAATACTACGATTGAAGGAAGTTACGGCGGAACAGGGGTCTGGATAGAAGACGATGGCTCTGGTAGTACTTATAATTTAATCAACGATACGATTGCCAATAATGCCTCGAGTTCTTTCCCGGCGGCAGCCGGAGTCGAGATATGGCAATTTGCTTCTCCGTCATTTACGGTTAATTTGGAAAATACAATTCTCGATAATAACTATGATATTAATAGCCCCTTCACTGCGGATAACTGTAGCTCTACTACTTATGCTAATTTCCCCTCTGAATTACCAACTTCTCTTGGCCATAACATAAGCAGCGATTCAACTTGTAGTAGTGTTCTTACGCAGACCGGCGATCTAAACAGTACCGATCCCTTACTTGGTAGCTTAACACTTAGCGACAACACCTACGTGCTACCGATAACTAGCAGCTCTCCGGCTTACAATGCAGCTGATGCGGCAGCTGCACCGGCAACCGATCAAAGAGGCATAACTCGACCGCAGTGTGGTGGAGTAGATATTGGTGCCTACGAACTCTACTGTGCCCCGATTACTCCTAGTACACCAAGCTCGCCAGACACTGGCTTTGGGACTCCCTCTCGACATAGCGCCTTAGTAACCGCGGTTGCTGTAACCAGTAGTTTATTAATCCTAGTCGGATTATCCCGCAGATTTTCATCTAGATAACTATAGCTTAGAGTCTTCTTATGATTTACAACTAAGGGTTCTAATTATGTAGACGCTGGTTTCTTATGCTGCCACTACTATCCCGGTAGCAGCATTGACCTTAGCGACAGCTGGACTGCTAGAGCTGAGTTGTTCTTTAGTGGCGACGGGCAGGGTAAAGCTAAAGACACTGCCTTTATCTACTACCGAGCTTTCTAGAGCGATTTTGCCACCCATGTTCTCAACAATCATCTTGGAAATATAGAGGCCCAGTCCAGTGCCCCTAGTAGTATCACGGGTCAGTAGGCTGCTACTAGCTTGTTGAAATTTATGAAACAGCAGTTGTTGGGATTCAGCGGTCATACCTCGACCAGTGTCGGTTACTATAACTTTAACCTTAGCCTTGTCCTCGGATAGGGCAGTAGTTATAGAGATACCCCCCTGATCGGTAAACTTAGCGGCGTTGCCGATTAAGTTATATATTACTTGCTTAAGACGATTTTCATCGACCCAGACCATAGGCAAGGTATTAAGCGTCATTTTGTCGATTTTTAGGTAGATGTTTTTCTCATTTAGAACGACCTTCATCTCGTAATTGACGCCTTCAACGACTTTTTCTAGGGATGTCGGCTTGTAAGTAAAACTCATTTTACCTTGTTCCAAACGCGATATGTCCAAGAAATCATTAACAATTTCAATTAACCGTTCGGCGCTGGTATGGATGTCCGCAACCATTTCGTTAAGCATTGGGTCTTTAAGCTGCTCTTTGTAAAAATCCATAATCATACTGGAATTTCCTTTAATACTGGTAAGCGGGGTTCGTAGCTCGTGAGAGGCTATCGAGAAAAACTCATCTTTGGAGCGGGCCAGAATTTTTTCTTCTGTAATATCTTCGAGAAGAACCACTACTCCAAGTTTGTTTATCTTAGTACCTTGATCGGCATAATCGATAACCGGCGCCATGAACAAACTAAGAATTTTTCCGTTGTAACCGAGCTCTTTTTGCTGAATCGGTTTATTACTGGAAGTTACTTTATCGAGACTCGCCTTAAAGTCGATGTTTTTTACAAGCTTCTCTTGAATTAATTCAGTTGTCCAAGTTGGAATATCATTCTTAACTGTAGTCTCACGACTATCCGGGGATTGATAGGAAAGAATTGTCGAGGCCTCTTTATTTATTAGGAAGACATTATTGTTGGCATCGGTCATGATAAAGCCCACGCCTAAACTGTTAATCGAAGCCTCCAGGCGAATCCTCTCGTTGTTTAATTCACTCGTTCTCTCTAGAACTTTCCTCTCGACGCTATCTTTTTCATTGTTTATTTCCTTAAGTTTTAATTTTAGACTCAAAAACATAAGATTGAAGGCGTTTGCCAGCCGGCCGATCTCATCTTTATTCTCTAGAAGTGCCGGTTGAATAATTGCTGCCATATTCCCACCGGCGATTTGTTCGGCGGTAATTGTTAGCTTATCGATCGGCTCTACCACTCTACGCGAGAATCTTAGGGCGAAAATAATAGTTATTGCTACAACCAATACAAAGATAATAATGCCGGCTATAATACTGTCTAGGTAGGTCTTGTCGACTTGAGCCCGAACGGTCGCAATATGAGACAGGGAATCATTAATAAATATTCCACTATCAGTGGCCACAAAGCCATATAACTGATTAGCCTTGTCATAAGTCGAGGCACCGACAAAGTTCCCCTGAGCATACTGTGCGACCCCCGAGTTAATAACTGCAACTAAGCTGTTTATAGTATTCTTTAAACCGACGTAATTGGAATAGGAGCCTGTTATCGACAGTGTTTTTTCGAGCTGTATGTAGCTAGTGTTAATTTGTTTTTCACTTGATTCGATAGCGACTTTATAGCCGTTAACAGAGCTTGGAGTCGAGTCAAGAGCAAAGTTATTATATTCGCTTATAAGACCGTATGCGGTAGACGTTAACTGGTATTCGTTAACCATATTAGCCGAAATATTCTTATATTGGTTAGTGGCATTAAGCTGTAGCAAGGATAAGAAGATACCGAAGCAGACAAACCCCAGGATCTCTATAAGGAATGCCCTAAGTAGTCTAATTCGAAGCTTATTCATCTAGTCTAACTCTTAGACGTGCCGTAAACCGCTTGGGTCGTTAAAAACCCGTCTTTAATTACAGTTAACTTAATATTGCTACTGGTCACCGCTTCAGGGGTCAACAGATAAGTTGGTACATTGATAAGACCATTATTAAATGTCGTGTTTGTTAGTGGTTTTTTGCCGTTGGCAAAAGCTATAGCTGCCTCAATGGCAATTTTTGCCTCGGTATTTAGCGGCTTATAGACTGACACAGTCTGAGTTCCGGCTACCAGGCGCTGAATAGCTGAGATAGCTGCATCTTGCCCAGAGAGCGGTATCTTACCAAGTAGCCCATCTGTCTGAAGGGCTGCAGCCACACCGTCGGCCATACCATCATTAGCACAGATAATGGCATTGACTTTAACCCCTGTAGCTAAAAAGCTGATGACGTCGGCATTAGCCGTATCGGGGTCCCAGTTGGGAGTGTACTGATCGTAAACAATTTTAATTTTGCCGGCACTGACCAAAGGCTGCAAGACTGACATTACACCGGTCTGGACCTGTAGAGCGTTGGGGTCAGTTGCCGCTCCGCCGACAACCATGACGTTTGGTACGCTGACGGTTTTTGGTACAGCAGCAATTACGTATTTTGCTTCTAGCATGCCAACCGTAACGCTATTGTATGAATCGTAAAAATCCACATTACTGTTGGGTATAATCCGGTCATAGGCGATAACTTTAATGCCGGCGGCATGGGCTAGAGCGATGGTCGGAGCGACAGCAGTTGGATCATGAGCGATAATAATCAGAACATTAACTTTTTGAGCTATAAGGTTCTCAATCTGGGATACCTGAGTCGCGTCAACACTGTTAGCAACATAATAAGTTAGTGAGGCGCCATCTTTAGCGGCGTAGGTTTGCATATCCTTTAGGTCTTGAGGCCAACGCGACTGCTCAAGAGTATCCATAGATAGTCCAATCCGTATGATCGGCGCCGTCACAACCGGTACCTTCTTTTTGTCCAGCAACTTCCAGGTAATGAAACCGGCAATTAATAACAGTATGACTGCCGAGGCAAGCATCAGCAGACGACGATTGTTTTTTGGTTTATCAGGTTTAGTTGGTGGCAGTGTTGGACTATTGTTTTCTAAGCCAGTAGGGACTGACTGAGACGCAATTGGATTGGCGCTTGGCAAGTCTGGGTTAGCAGGTTGCACGGAGCCATCGTCCATAAATACTACCCGTAGATTTAAGTTGCTGACCTAACTATAGCACCCTTTAGTTAATAACCATTAGCATTCTATAATTATGATGCAAAATGCATACCAAAGATAGTTGACATAATATTGACATAGAAGCTTATTTGTGGTAGTATATATGCCTTGTCGTGGGATTTCTATAAATCTTGCAACAAGCTCATTAACAAGCTAGGTTATCACAATATATTTAATCTGTAAGCCCAGGGGTGACCAGAGCAAGCTTATTGCTGTCTAATTAAGTTTAGATTGCCATTAGCTTGCCCTGGTTGCAGTATCTGTTGAGCATTTTTGCTCCAGTTATTCCCAAGGTGCAGAAAGAACATATTGCAACCAATTTCAATTTTAACTTTGTAACAATTTCATATTTTTATTTCTTCGAGTGGTAGGCGGTGACTTTTTGCACGCGTTTTATCGTGTGCAGTAAGTCACTTCCAACCCGGAAATGGCTACTTTGTCCTAGATTCTTAGGTACTAAGTACAACTATTTCCCCCTGAAGGGAAATGCTTTACCAGGCAACACCAGCTGTTTAAATGCATTACCTAGGTAGAAGGAGTAAAAATGAACACAACTAAACATAGACCAAGTCGGCTACGACAAAGATTTACTTTGTCCGTAGTTGGTGCGATGTGCGTGCTTTCAGTAGTAGGGGCTTCAGGAGCAATTCTGACGCCAGTTGCTGCAAGCGCAAGCACCGTGACGTCGGCGCCGGTGATTTACTACTCCACGGTAGGTGCAGATCCGGCAGTCCCAGCAGGTGTATGGACGGCTAAAGCTGCTGAAGTGGACATTCGTTCACAACAGTCGGCGGCCACTATGCGCCTTGAGGGACTCACCGCACAGGAGATTGCCAAGCTTCGATCAGACGCAGCAAGTGTTCACACTTGTTGGCTGTATCACGGCATGCATCTTCCGTTTGTGAGTGAGGGTTATCCGGGATCAAAGGTCATGAAGAATGTGATCTATACCGGACCGACAAGGCAAGCGTGGTGTGAGTCTGCAACTGTCATCACTGGCAGGAGTGTTGTGGTTGAACCCGGTAATGTGACTACGGTCAATAACCCCGATGGTTCGACGACAACTAACACCACCACCGACACAGTGGCCCGGACTCACTGGACCACCGCCAGCATCTTGATCATCGCTAAGTGCGGGAATTTGACCGGGCCTTGGACAAAGACCAGGACATCCCAGCACGTATCGGTAAGCAGGACGCAGACCATGACGGCTCCGACCACCACGACTACGCAGCCGCCGCCGGCAACGACGACGTCTACGCAGCCACCGCCTCCACCACCACCGCCTCCACCACCACCGCCGGTAGTGCCATCACTAGTCTGCAGCAGCCTTGCGCTGAGCAACCCTAGCGGCAATACCGTCGATGCATCGGGCGTTTTTACGGAGTCAAATGTGACGACACCTATCACAGGAACGTTCACATGGGCATCGGACGTCACATCGTCGGCAACCATTGCAGGGAACAGTGCAAGTGGCAGTTACACTTACTCTGGTCCTGGGACTTATACGGTAACATTGGTCGTCCAGACAACTGGAATACCTGGAGCCGTTACGCCCCAATGCACTGGTACCATCACGATTCCACCTCCAACGCCGGCTCCCGCTTATGCTTGTTCAAGCCTTTCGGTGAACATCACAAGCGGGACGTCAGTCAATGCGACAGCCGATTTTGTCTCTAACGAGCCAGCGACTGTTTCATTCCTGATGAGTAGCAGTGGACCTGACAGCGTCACGGTACCGGGAACGATTACTGCCCCTGGTGTCGCAACGGCGTCATACACGTACAGCACAACTGGTACCTTCGTGGTAACAGCAACAGTCAATGCGGCTGGAACTGATTCCACGGGACCGACGACTTGCACGTTTACGGTGAACATTCCGTGCCCGGTTCAACCACCGTGCCCGCCACCGACACCACCGTGCCCGCCGCCAGTTCAACCACCGTGCTCACCTCCAGCACCGCCGTGCCAACCAGCGCACAGCCCTGCCAAACCAATTCAGGACCCCCGTGTCCTCCAAACCAACAGCAACCGCCTTGCTCCGGCGCAGGTAACTCGCCTTGTCCTCACCATTCCAATGGTGGCGACTCGAACAGTCCCTGCAACACTCAGCACGGCTAACGCCTGAAGGTTTTTGGATACAAGATCAAACGGGCCAGAAAGGAGGTGTCTAGAGAGTTAAACTCAGTTAGATTCACTTCTAACCTCTAAGGGATTCGACCTTGCAAGAACTTAGAGATTAGATTTCCGTACAAATATAGACAAGTGATTCCCCAGTAGTGTTGATATGCGCGAACCAATTATCCTCTGCCTGCGAGAAATGTGTATTATCGCACTACTGGGGATATCACCCAACCGTTACAAAGTTATTACTCTTTAGAGTAAACAATGAAATTGAAAAGCAATATGCCAAATAAGCGAGGTGGTCATAAGGACTAAGGAAGATTTTTTGAGGCTATTTATAGCTAATACCAAAAAACCAACCCCAACCCATTACACCACCTCGCCTCATCCATAAATTAAATGTTTTGTGATAGCCCTAGCTTGTTAGATAGCTAACTTTATATCTCAGAGTAAGCGTCAGTCTTAAACTTAGCCGGTAGTAAGAAAGTTATAACACAGGTAATCGCCAGTATGCCGAGAGTATAGATAATTGACCATCTAAAAGCTTGAACAAAGTTACGGGCATTAGCTTTTGCTATACTGCCTGTAATCGAGTTACTAATAGCTTTGCCAGAAGCCGTTGTCTCACTCGGCATCTTACAACTGGCTGGAACAACTGAAGAATCTTTTTCGCGGGAGCGATCGACAAAACAGTTTTTAACACTGGCTATAATGGCCGAGTCGGTTGTGGCCGGGAGATGATCAGCTACTAAGCTGCTATGGAGAGACGGTTCAATATAGTTGAAGCTGGCCGGCGCGGCGTGCGATAACTGACCGAAGAAGATTACGCCAACGACCGCTACACCAATTACCCCACCAACTTGTTGGACAGCGTTTAATATACCGGAAGCTGAGCCGGCATGGCGCGGATCAACACCGTTTAAGACGGCGGCAAATAGGGCTCCAAAGACACAGCCCATGCCGATTCCCATTACTAGTCAGTCCCGGGATTAGCTGCCAAGAGTGCAGATTTAGACCATAGTGATAAATAACAATAGTGACGATACTGGCTCCAATACCCATTAAAATTGTGCCCAGGGTTAGAGAGTATCGACCGAGGCTAGGGATAACTTTCTTGCCTAGAATGCCCATTGTTCCACCAATCCCAATAGCCAGCGGTATACCGGTTAGGGCAGCGTGAATTGGCGAAAAGCCCAGTCCAATCTGTAGTAGTAATCCAAAAGTTAGGAAATAGCCGATCATGGCCATTTCAAAAATCATGTTTATACTTAGTCCGACCCCAAAAGAATGATTCTTAAACATACTTAGCAGAACTAGCGGTGAGCCATCAACAGCCTCTTTATGTTTTTGCCACCAGGCGAAGATGGCAAAGACCGGTAGTGAAGCGGCCATCATTATAAAGCTCCATATCGGCCAGTTTAGTTCTCGGCCTTGGATGAGTGGAAAAACTAGTAGTAAAAGTGCGAACATTATAATAGCCGTGCCGACAAAATCTAACTTTAGGGGGTGAGATGACTTACCATTGGGTAGATACTTAATAGCCGCAAAGAGACCGAACAGGCCAATAGGGACGTTAATTAAGAAAATTGGTCGCCAATCAAGGTTGAAGAAATTAGCCTTAATCAGTAAACCGCCAACGATCGGGCCAAGAGTTGCAGCTAGTCCACCCAGCCCACCAAATAGGCCGTTTATACCACCGCGCTCCGCAGGCTTATACATTACCTGCATCATGGACATTACCTGCGGAACCATCAGAGCGGCCATTGAGCCCTGAAGCACTCTGGCAGCAATTAGCATGGCCGGGTCTTGGGCGACACCGCTTAGTAGTGAAGCGACCGTAAAACCGCCAATACCGACTAGAAAAAGCTTCTTATAGCCAAAAACATCGCCCATACGGCCGCCGGTAACTAGAAGTAGGGCAAAAGCTAGCGAGTAGCCGGCTACAATCCACTGGATAGCCGAGTAACTGGCTGCCAGATTAGCTTTAATTGACGGTATAGCAATATTAACGATCGTTGAATCAAGTAGATCCATGACAAAAGCCAGTGCCACAATAACTAGCGCTACGGTACGCTGTTTATTGGTGAAAGTTGCCGCGTGTTCCTGTGCGGAAAGGGTCCCTGTATCTGCCATATTTTAGATATAATACAGGAAAAGTCTCTCTAGCGCACCTATAGTGTATTTTGTACAGAAGGTAATACTGGGAGACTATATCATGACAGCAAGTAAAGTTAAGAGAGGTATAATTAAGTCATGGCAAACAAGAAAGACTGGAAGAGTAAGTGGAAAGATGTCAAAGGATTTTTTAAGTCTCTTGAAGCTCCTGAAGCCACACCTACTATTGACACTGGGATTAGCACGACTTGGGATCTTTCAACCATGAACTATTCAATTGGTATAGATAGTCCTTGTTACTAATCCTGATGTTACTTTTCAAGAAGAACATGCAATCCATTGAATTGTCTCGGTTAAAGCAAGACCGAGAAGCTACTAATTTAAATCTGAAAGCTCAACACAGATTGATGATCGCTACCCTTATACTAGCCTTAGTAGCTGTCGTGGCTATCATAACAAGTATAGTTATCGCAATTCACTCAAAACCAATAATTTTAAGAGTCTATCCAAAGAGCTAAAATCGCCTAATTTCCAGCGTCACTAACCCTATCTAACGCTTCTTTATAGTCCGTAAAATAAACTCGGTGTATTTTAATCGTCTCTAATGGGCTAATAACCTTAATCTCTTGCATCTTTTCTATTAGTTGGGCTGCTTTGCCATAGCCAATATTCAATTTTCTTTGTAGTAGTGAAGTACTAGCTTCTTTAGCCTCAACAACAACCTTAATTGCTTCTCTAAGTAGTTCCTCGTCCGTCATATTTTGATTATACTCGTTTACTTGCTATGAAGGGATAGTCTCCTAATACTGTACTTGCTTATTATCAAATAAAGTGTCAAAATAGCACTTAAATGGACAGTCAAGAATTTATTCCGAGTTTACGAATTCGACGGCGTGTTATTGGTTTACCAGACGATTTTGGTTGGCGTATGGCGCGGGAAGTTTCTCTTACTCCTGAAATTGCTCGCAGTGATGTCCATCTTCAGCTTAGACAAGGCACTATATTGGATCTAGTGCGGCCTAGTGAATTCCAAACCCTGTTTGAGTATACTGGCCAGGAGCCATCGCCCGAAGCCATAGGGGATCTAGCTAAACGCGTAGAGTCACACTTTCCACCCAAATTCAGGAAGCCGCTTAGGATTGATCTAAAACCTCTCGACTCTACAGAGCATATATATGACGGCAATAAGTTTAATAGGCCTGGAGAGAAAGTAGATTTCTTTGGTTTCCAATCGCCTCATAGCGAGACTTTAAACAAACAGATATACCTTGCCCGGCAAATAGTTGCTAGGTGTCTTGAGCTTGATCCAAACGATCCTGAAACTAAAGCTCTCTGGAATAACCGTTTTAAGGGCAGGCTATTGGTTGCTGGTGTTCTCGGGGTCGATAATTATATCGGGATGAAGAGACTGTATGCTCGTAGTAAAGTTTTCCCTACTACGGTGCTGCTTGGCGCGGTAGAGTGCCGACCAAAACTACAAAAAAATAACTTACCGGTCGTCGCTACGCGAGAGAAACGCTAGTATAGTCCGAGTCATGCTGTATACTTCTAAATAAGTATGAACGAAGATACCTCAACGCCAGCTTCGGGAGTTAACAGCGTCGTTATGCATGATGATTATATTCAAGCTATCTGGGACGGGGCCCAAGATGTCACGAAGGTGCGTCAGACGAACATAGAGACCCTCAAATGGGCGGAAGTGATAAGAGCCCAGGGAAAACCCATACTTCTATCGCTAGAGGTTATAAACCATCCTCTGATGCCTAATATGGCGGCGTTCAAAGAAGTCATGAAAGTGTTTAGGGCTATAAGCTTCGACAAAGTGGTAATTTGTGGAACAGTATCTCCAATGCTAATGAGCCTCATAACTACTGTCATGAGTTCCTTCAAGAAAGAGATACAGATTAACTATATAGCCGATCCTGAGGCGGCCCTAGCCTGGCTGAGAAGTACCCCTTAGCTTGATTTATACAGCGAATTGTCCACTTTTTAGGTGATAATCTTGCTATTTTATTAAGCCATATAAATATAAGAAATTTAAGTGTCTAATCATCACAGATCGTCTCTGTTAATTAACTAGAAACATACCCTAAAAACTATACTATAACATATATTTTTTTGGCATTTATAGGCTAATATTTGACAAACATGAAGGCTAAATATGGTGTAATAAATACACTTGTTTTAAACCCATGCGTGATATATATTGATGATAACGTTAAAAACTAAGAGGTAGACAAAAATAGAAAGCTTCCTAGGTTTTGCGTTCGAGAAACTTATGTGTGAGGTGAAGATATCGATAAGTGAACACTGTGCTCGCTGTATCGGTATTTTTATTTTGTAGACTGTTTATTTATACATTTATTAATCAGATTCTTACGAAAATATCACCTTGATTACTTGTTACAGTGTCTAGATTCTGCCAGCCTAGCCTGGCTAGCGTGCCTATTTGACCGGCTAATTTTGCAATATCTAATCTGACCTGTTCATGCGCGGCAATCGTTTCGACCCCATTTAGCTCCAGAGGTTCCGTGTCCAGGCCTGCGATAATAAAATTATCTGAACTTCGTGCTGTAGGAGAAACTATTCCCATCAGTTGGCACGATTATTAAACTATGCGATCTTTCCTCGACAGTTGCTTCAGTTCTCCAGAAGATTGCAGTTCCATCAACGAAACGACCGATGTATGTAACCAGTCCACTGTCTGGACGGTAGTCTATCTCGTTAACCGATGATTTATTGACTAGTTTCTTGGGATAGTTATCCAGGGCTTTTTGGGTAGCTTTCAGATCCCAGACACACATTCTTTTAGGCTCCAAGCTAAGAATCCTCTCATATGACGTCATAATAGGATTGTACTCTAAGTAGAAGCCTCAACCATGAGCTGAATCGAGGATGTAATGATAAACAGGTAACTTGACAATAATTATAATATAGTTATAATAAAATTATGATCGAAACAACTCAAAAAATTATTCAAATAGGTTCTAGCCAGGGCGTCACTTTATCCAAGAAGGATTTAGCACGACTTGGCGCAAAACGCGGTGATATTCTTAGCCTGAAAGTTGAGTTAGTCTCAGGAGATGAGAAACAAGAAAAACTAATGAGTGAATATGGCTCGTTCTTAAGTAAGTACGGGCAAACCCTTAAAAATCTCGCCGGCAAATGAGAGTCCGATATCTATCTTTAGAAGAGATATTACGTATTCATTTCCAGGTTATCGAGGATTTCGGGGGATCACACGGTGTGCGCGATGAAGGTCGTTTGAAATCTGTTGTAGAAGCGCCTAAGCTAGTCGCTTTTGGGGTATCACAGTACAATACAGTCTTCGACAAAGCCGCGGTCTATATGAGAAACATAATTGGCGATCATCCATTTACTGATGGCAATAAACGAACAGCTGTCACTGTTGCAGCAATATTTTTGATGCGGAATGGATACGTTTTTGGAACAAGCCCTCTCGAGCTTGAAGATTTTACTGTAAACGTTGTAACTAAAAAGTACACAGTGGCTGAAATCAGCGAGTGGATTGCGGCTAATACGAAAAAAGCCCGTAGTTACTGAGTCGCTTCTTCCCCCGCACTTACCAGCCACCTTTTTGACAGCCATTTTGATCTGGTGGATCTTTCTGAATCTTTTCAGCCTCTATTATTTGCTCATCAGGGGTCGCCTCGTAGCCTTTTGGCGCATACTGCTGGCCACCGTTAGCTATCCAGTTCTTGGCCGTTTCACCCAGGCCATCGAAACCGGGAGCTCCGCCATGCCAAGTACCTTCCTCACAGGGGATTACTTTTGACCATTCTTCAAATTCTTTTGGTGTGACTTCCTTAGCGGCAATCTCGGCCAAGCTGGGGCGATGGGCTAACTCCTCGTGGGTATTTTGCGATAGGATAGTAATATTAATACTATTTAGTGGAACTATCGGCTTTGAGGAGTAATTCAATTGTTCGGCGTCCAGGGACATGTGGATTTCATGGGCGGGCATGGCGTTTGCCGGGATATTCACCTCAGATTTAATCGCCAAAGAAGATATGGCAAAGAATGCCAGGGTAATCTTGGGTACCTTGTATGATTCAGGTGATTTAGACATACTACCCTCCTAAATACGTAGGTATAGTTATGTGTTGATATCACATGAATGTGTGTTTAAGTGATTGCTATCTCGATTGTATAAAGTGGCTTAATGCGCCACATCGTTAATCAGGTTAGTAAGCACTAATGATTACATTCACGCCCCTATAGTTTAACAGATAGATTCTGTTATTGAGGTGATATTACGCACAGTCTTAGCCAACCGGAAAACGATGCGCTGTCGCTAATATAGTAGAATTTATAATAATGACAGCTAACCAGATCCCAATTTTTAACTCCAAACCCCCGGGAATAATAAAAACTACTGATGATAGCCTATTCTTAAGATTAATTTCCTTAGAAGATGAGAGAGACTTCTATAATCTAGGTCTAGACCCTGATGTCGCCAGGTTTAATAACTACAACATTCATACACTTAAAGACGCTAGAGACAAAATAAATTCATTCCTGAGAGAAATAGGTAATCTAGAGCGCTTTAGCTACTCAATCATTAAGAACAATAAGTTCGCTGGCTATTATGGAATCTGGGTAGAAAATAATAATCCTGGATATTTTCGGGAAGGCGTAGCGATATTCCCAAAGTATCGTCGGCAGGGGATTTATAGCCGTTGTTCTGAGGCCATGGTTAGAGTGCTCAAGCTGCAGTATAGACACATCAATTTAGTCGATAACGTTGATGCTTCAAATATTCCAAGCATTGAGGCATCAAAATCACGCGGTTTTAAACAAGACGGGCTTAACGAGATAGGTGAGTTAAGATTCGTGAAGAAAATATTGTAACCAACTTTTCTCGCGTACAATATAATAATACCAAGAGATTTATCACTAGTGGTTTATCGGAGACAGAATAATAGCTATGCCGGGCAATATTAGGATTAATTGGAGAGGTCTGACTATACTCAGCGTCCTATCGGGTATAATCTATAACTCCTGGCCACTTGGCTATTGGTTAAACCCCTACGTTGCTCAACATGATCTGGCCAGCGATCTTGAAAGTCTCAATGAACCCTTTAGGTGGGTATTTGTTGATGGCGATATAGTTAGTAGCGTTCTACTGATCATTGTAGCCGTCGCCCTGGTCGTAGTAATACGAAAGTCGTTTAAGCCGACCTTAGTTATTGTCGCCCTTTCTAATGCAATTGCTTTTGCTGTTGGCACGATAGTCGATGCATTAATCCCTTTACACTGTGACCCTTCCGTTCAGAGATGTCAGCCCTATATTCATAACCCCGTATTATTAATTCACGGCGTGTTTAGTATCATGGCCTCAGTCTGCTTATTCGTAGCTATGGCCATTTTTTGGTGGTTAGACAAGCGGAGTCATCTTATGCGGGGGATTGTCCTTGGCTATATTTTGTTCGGTATCTTTTCGATTATTTCGATACTTATACCCGGGCAAGATAATTGGGCGCAGCACTATAGCTTGGCTCTTGATGGTGTCTGCATCGCGGTAATACCTTTTATTACGATGCAGCTTATCAATCTGAGAAAAACTACTTAGTTTTAAACACCTGCTTGCTTCATTCTTTCGCGAATCACTTTTTCAATAAGAGCATCTGGCAGAGGCTGACCAAACTTCTCGTGGATAGCACTTTTAGTCCCGCCATAATTTTCAAGTCCTTTTATTTTTGAAACGACACTACCGCTGAATGGATAGATACCGATGTGATTTTTGTGGACATAAAAACCGATTATAGATTTACCTTTGTATTTTAGTGTTGGCATCCTGTAAGAAATTATCTCTTCGCAGCCGGGTAAAAGTCTTTTGGCGATTGAACGAATTCGCTCTAGCTCTTTACGTAGCCCCGGGTCAAATTGTTTTATGTAGTCATCGATAACACTCATAAAAAAATAATGCCACAAAAGTAGCAATATTCATATAGTCTATGCCGGCTGGCTATCTAATACGAAGCTACAGCAAAATCAGTGAATCAATCTTTACGAAAAACACGTTTAATAATTAGACCTGTAGCTAGACTTAGGAATGACAGGGGAGCCATAATAGCCAGTCTATTATTACTTGGCAGCCCATAACCCGTATCCGGCGCAGCGGTCTTGAGAGCTAGTCCGACGGGATCTGATATAGCATCAAAGTTGGGGTTGGTGTCTAATAAATTAGTTTCGGAAAGGTTGTATGTAACTTGAAGAGCCGGCTGGCCGTTATAGGTTGTCTCAGTAATCGTAGCCCCGTTCACGGTCGCATACTGCCTGGTAGTGGAGTTGTAACTACGAAGAACAACCTGATTCGGTGTTAAGTTTGTTACAAATGTTAAAGTGATTGGATCCGATGGGCTAACGGCATTAAAGTCAAAGTCCAAAAGCCCAAGAGGATAACTGTAGCCACTGTCAGCAGTTGGCAGACTAGATTCTGAGACTGTCGAATTATAAGTAACATTAGTGCCGCTTGGAGTGAGGATGACTACAGGACTGCTATTTACGGCGTTACTAAAGGTTGCAGTATTACTCTCATCACTGGCGTCAAAGCCGGTGTAGGCGTATGCTTCGCTGGCCACAATGCTGTGAGAGCCGTTGTTGTTGATAGCAACAGCATCCCATGAGTTTGTATCGGCATCGCTATATGATAGGTCAGGATCTTCCTGTGTCCAGGTCGTTCCGTCATTGCCCGATAAATACATGGTGTCATTAGAGTCATCGAGAACAGATAATTCTTGGCCGTTACCCGAAAGAGCGATGGCGTTCGGTTCGTTAGTTGAGGTATTAGGTGGCGTGACGTCTGTCCAATCAGCGCCATCGTCATTTGATACGTTAACGTCGTTATACCATCCATCATTATATCCGTAGGTCGAAACCGCCAGCTCATCGCCGTTTGCCGATAAAGCAGCTCTGGTGTTTAATACGACTTGATCATCGCCAGTTGGGTCTGGGGTAACGTCAGTCCAGCTATTACCGCCATTAGTTGAGATGTCAATCATAGAATTGAGATCATATGAATTCTCACCCCCAACTAATATTTTACTGCCGTTGCTGGAGATACTGACAGAACTCCACCAATTTACATTAGAAGTGGTTGCGCTGGTGTTCCAGGTTGCGCCTCCGTCATTCGATATATAAACGTTGCTTAAGTCGTCGTTTGCGAGAGCGGCTATTTCACTTCCATCACCTGATATGGCCACGTAGTCCCACTGGGTTGGTCCGCTAGTCGGGGAGATCTTTGTCCAACTGCTGCCACCGTCATGAGATATAAAAATGTTGCCACCAACATCATTGGTCGTACTGATATTTACAGCGTCATTACTAGCAGCAACCAGAGTATTGCCATCGGCTGACGCGGCAACCGACTGCCAATCATCTTGTATACCGTTGTCGGCATTGCTGGCAACGTTTTCCCAGGTAGCTCCGTAATTAGACGAAACGTATAATGGGCTTGGATCAGTACCATTGCCACCTTCAGTTACTCCGACAATCAAGTGACTGCCATCTGCCGAGCTGGCTACTGAGGTGTAAGATCCGCCCAGAAGATTTAAGGGATCTTGTCTTGTCCATTGGTACTCATTACCGACAGCGTAAGCATCGAAGGGAACAGTCAAACGAGCTGCCGTTAGCAGTAGACACAAAGTAACCGCTGTTATTATAAACTTGCGAGTATGTCCGCTTATGGCTAGCTGTTTGTTTGTCACTTGGTTGCCCTAAACTTCCTTTAAGCGTAAGTATATCCTGACTATTAGACAAGCACAAGTATTATTTTTCACTAGGTTTTATTGAACTACCGTTGCCAACTAAAACTACCGAGGATGTAGGAGCTAAAGCGCAAGTGTTGTCCCGAGAAGAATTGTTTCTTGTAAACATCAATTAGTGACCTGGGTTCTTGTTGTATCAGCTGAGAATGGATGATTAGAGTCCTAATCAAATAATTTTAGTTTACTTATTTCTTCGGGTAAGAAGCCGAATTTGGGTTTAAAATCAGCCTGCCATTTATAGCCTTTATTGTAGCCAAGATCTTTCATTAGCTGAGTTGGGGCGTTGCGAACTTCCAGGGGGACCGGCAAGTCAGGGTATTGATCGGCTGCCGCTTCAGCTTTTGACATAGCACTGGCAATAAGCCTGGACTTTTTAGTCTTAGCGAGAACTGTTGCGCAGTGGAACAGGGCGTATTTACATTCCGGCATACCGATGCGCTCAACAGCCTGAAAAGTCGCTACTGCTAGGTTTAGAGCCGCTGAGGCCTCCAGGCCAACATCTTCCGAAGCAAAAATCACCATCCGTCGAGCGATAAACTTGGGATCTTCTCCAGCATTCAGCATCCGGGCTAGATAGTACAGCGTTGCGTTCGGATCGCTACCACGCATCGATTTTATGAAGGCACTAATGACGTTGTAGTGGTTCTCGCCTTTTTTGTCATAGCCAGGTAAACGCTTTTGAGCAGCCGTAGTAACAATTTCTGTGGTAATTTGGCCTTTGGTTAGTTGTTCAGCCAGTTCTAAGTTACCAAGGGCTACTCTAGCGTCACCACCGGATAGCTCAGCTAGCAGGTCAATACTGGCTTTTGGTAAACGTTTGAGTGTTAATTTCTCGGCCTTAGCTGCCGCTTTAAGAATCTTTATAATATCGTCTTTGGTAAGCGATTCAAGTACTAGAACTCTGGAGCGACTCAGGAGCGGGTTAATCACCTCAAAACTGGGGTTCTCAGTTGTTGCACCGATCAGAACAATCGTGCCGTGCTCAACGTGGGGCAAAAATGCGTCTTGTTGGCTCTTACTAAAACGGTGGATTTCATCAACGAACAAAATAGTCTGTAGGCCTAGTCGCCTATTAGCTTCAGCCTGAGCCACAACTTTTGTAATATCGGCTTTGCCAGAAGTTACGGCACTCAGTTCAATAAACTCTGCCTTAGTCTGCTCGGCAATAATTCTCGCCAGTGTAGTTTTACCGCTGCCGGGCGGGCCCCAGAGTATCAGGCTGGTGGGTTGTCCTTTTGCGATGATCTCATGAATTATTTTCCCGTTATCGACTAAATGATGCTGCCCAACAATATCATCCAACTTATCTGGGCGCATTCGATCGGCTAACGGCCTAAAACTCATATCTATAGTATAATTGATCTTTAGAAGTAAATGACTAATTTCTCCGTGGGGGCCTACTGATAGTAGTAATTTAGATGGATAAAGAAACAGTTGCAAATATAAAATCCCAAACTAAAAAAACGCTAGTTGATATTGTCGTCCCGGTTCATAACGATGCACATGTAATCCCCGCTTCGATTGCTAAGCTAAGTGATTTTCTAGCTGCCCACTTTCCCTATAGCTACGTGATTACAATTGTTGAAAACGGCTCAAGCGATAATAGCTGGGAAGTTACTCAAAGTATGGTCAAAAAGTACCCTAAGGTCAGAGCCCTAAAAGTCGAACAGGGCGGTCGGGGACGAGCGCTAAAGTATGCCTGGGAACGTAGCCACGGCGATATTTTAGCTTATATGGACGTCGATTTATCGACCGATTTATCGGCTCTCGAGCCAATGATTACGCCTCTAGTGGAGGGTAAATATGAACTAGCTACCGGTACGCGTTTGAGCCGCGGTTCCAAAATAGACAGAAGTCTAAATAGGGAGTTTATTTCCCGTGTCTATAACTATATTGTTCGGCTGGTCTTAGA
Organism: uncultured Candidatus Saccharibacteria bacterium; assembly: GCA_963706245.1. Taxonomy (GTDB): domain Bacteria; phylum Patescibacteriota; class Saccharimonadia; order Saccharimonadales; family UBA4665; genus BOG-1338. The sequence continues at coordinate 276,939 of OY970151.1, forward strand.
TTTAAAGACGTCCGATGCCCAGTGCGGTTTTAAGGCAATTAGGGCAACTACCGCTAAAAAACTTTTACCTGAGGTTAGTGATAATAACTGGTTTTTTGATAGTGAACTACTGGTAAAAGCTGAGCATCAGAAGCTAAAAGTTCATGAAGTAGCCGTCATCTGGCATGAAGACCCCGACTCACGGGTCAAAATTGTTAAAACCGCAATTGATAATTTAAAGGGGATTAAGCGGGTACGATCGGAGTTCTCGGGGCGCGCTAAGTGGGAAATCCCAGCTTTAAGTGGCGTATTAGTTCTAGCTGCAGTTATTTATTTAGTCAGTATGAGCAATAATGCCTATGGCAACGGTTTTTACGCGGCCGCTGTACAAGCCGGTACCCATAGTTGGAAAGCCTTCTTTTTCGGCAGTCTTGATGGTGGCAATTTTATAAGCGTTGATAAGCCGCCACTTTTTCTTTGGGTTATGGAAATTTTCACTAGAGTCCTCGGCTTTCACCCCTGGAGCATGATACTTCCCGATGTTCTTGAAGGCGTCGCCAGTATTGGCCTACTCTATGCGACAGTTCGCCGCTGGTTTAGTGCCAAAAGTGCTCTGATTGCGGCCATAGTTATGATGTTAACACCGGTTGGAGCCATGATGTTTGGCTACAACAACCCAGAAGCACTTTTAACGCTACTGCTGGTTGCTAGTGTTTATGCTTTTTTTCGCTCAATCGAAGGCCACCACTCACTACTTTGGCTGAGCATTAGCGGTATCTTAATTGGCCTTGGTTTTAATACTAAGATGTTACAGGCTTTGTTAATTTTGCCAATTCTAGTTGCTGTTTATTTATACGCTGCACCATTTGCGCTAAAGCGAAGACTAAAGAACCTAGCTATTGTAGCTATCCCCACGGCGGTTGTCGGTCTTTGGTGGAGTGTTATCGTTTGGCTAACACCGGCTGCCAGTCGTCCATATATTGGCAGTAGTGGCAATAACTCAATTTGGAGTTTAATATTTGGCTACAACGGCTTTGGACGTTTACTGGGTGGCCCCGGCCAGACCGGCGATGATGGTGCCCTTAATGCCGGAGTTGGCACCGGTGGCAGTAAAGGCGTTTTTAGAATGTTTAATTCTAGCTTTGGGCCGGGGATTGCCTGGTTAATAATCTTGGCTCTAATTGGCCTTATCTTAGTTCTTTATCTAAAGCGCAGTACTAAACCTAGTAACAAAACTAAGGTTGCGGCCTTAGTTTTTGGCGGTTGGCTCATTATTCACATGATTATCTTTAGCATGGTTGGTGGCATTATCCACTCCTACTATGCAGCCGTTATGGCGCCGGCTATTGGCGGCTTAATTGGCATCAGCCTGCCGCTTCTTATTAAGGAGTACAGACAAAAGACCCACTTAGCTTTTTTATTGCCCCTGAGTGTTGTCGCAACCGGTATTTTGGCCTGCATTTTGCTTGGCTATGACAGTGCTTGGCTAGGTTGGTTGCGCTGGGTAGTTCTTGATTTATCGGTTTTATCTGCCGCTGGGCTGGTTCTAGACTTAGTTGAACCAAAGGCCAAGCTATCACTGATTTCTCTTTGCTTAGCGGCCATTGCCTCTATGGCAGGCCCGATTAGTTACTCACTAGCTACAGTTATGGCCGGCCATAGTGGCGCACTGCCTCAGGCTGGCCCAACAGGCGTGCAGGCTCAGACTATAAGTGATCAGATAAGTCCCTCAGACAGGGCTGTGGCAAAGTATCTTCTTGCTCACCGCGGTAACGCTAAGTGGCTAGTGGCAGTTAACTCATCGATAGATTCCGCCCCGCTCCAGATCGCAGCAAATGAACCAGTCATGGCAATTGGTGGCTTTGACGGCAGCGATAATGCTCTTAGTCTAAATGCCTTTAAGAAACTAATTGTTTCCGGACAACTAAAGTATTACGCCGCTAGTCCAGCTAACGGGGTTTTCGGTTTATCCGAGGATAATGCCGAGATTTACGACTACGTCCAAACTCACGCCAGACGCGTCAATTACCAGGGTAGTAATTATCTTTTGTATCAGCTTTAAAGCTGAGGAGTGACTTCGGCAATAGCCTTAGCCATGGTCTCAACTGTTATGCCTGAGGCCTTGACAGCCGCCATTTGAGCAGTTAGCTGAGTTGGTGTCACACAGTATTCATCGCCATCAACTGGATCGTTCAAATTAGTGTCAACACCGTGGTAGACGAAAATCAACCAAGTATTTGTGGCTTTAGCCTGAGCTAACCAATCAGTTATTTGAGCGGTTGTAGTAGTTGTATAGACGTCCTCAACCTTTAGGTCATAGGCGTTATAGTTATCTTTAGAGTTCAGGCCACTTTCAACTCCGCGGGCTGCGCCGTAAACTGCTTTAGTAGCTGATACGACAGCGGCGTTATATAGACCGTAAGGGTAGGCCATATCGGTTGTAGTAACACCGGTATCTGTTTTTAGGGTAGCCTGGGACTCGGTCATTTCGGTCTTTAATTGGCTGGCGGTCTCCAGAGTCAGGTTATCGTGAGTCACCGTGTGGGAAGCCATCTCGTCACCGTAGCCAGTAAGGGTTTTAAGTTCAGCGGCTGTCATATACCCGGTCTGACCGATCTCATCGGTAATAATAAAGTCAGTAGAAGTCAGTCCATCAGCCTTTAAAATCGGTGAAGCGTTGGTGTAGGCAGTCACATAGCCGTCATCAAAAGTTATAGTAACCAGCGGTCGACTAAAGCCGGTTGGTACATAGGTAGTTAGGCTGGTGTTATCAATTGATAGAGTACCGACACTTTGGATCAAGTGGTAGATAGTAACAGTCTGAGCACCGGCAGGGACAGAGAACTTAGAACTAAACTCCGTCCAAGTGCTGGCAGCGTAAGGGATGCCGATAATCTCGTATTCAGTGCTGCCATCACTCATAGTGAAAACGGCATCAACCTGGGTCTGAACGTTAGACTCATAGTAATCGCTAAAGTCGTACTGGGTATCTTGGGATACGGCTTGAGGTGTAAATGTCCACTTAGCATCACCGGAAGTATATTTAGTCATGTTAATTTCGACGCTACGGCTATCGCCGGTTGAGCCGGTATTGTTATAAGACTGAGTGAAAGTGTTGGTTCCCCAGGTAGCGACTGACCAATCTTCAGGCTCGGCTGAGTTACTTGGGTTGACGGTAGTCAGCAGGGGGTTAGGAATTAGGTTGCCACTGGCTGGGTTGGTGTTACTAACTTGGATTGTAACAGCGCTGGCGGTAGCCGTCTTGCCGTCGTTAGCCGTAACAGTCGCACTAATATTGTGGGCACCGTTAGCTACACTGGCGGAGTTCCAGACATATGAATAAGGAGCAGTGGTATCAGCTGCACCGACGTTTACGCCGTCAACCATAAACTGAACACTAGTTATTCCAGAGTTATCACTGGCCGAAGCGCTTAGCGTAACGTTACCGCTATATGATGTCGAGCTGGCAGTTGGAGCGGTAATTGTGACACTAGGCAGTGTGCTAGCCGATAGTGTGTAATTATCGGTAGTTAGGCTACCAACAGCATTTAAGTATTGGTAAACAGTTGCTGAGGCTGTCCCGGCTGGGACTGTAAAGCTACCAGTAAACTGTTTCCAGCTGCTGGAGGCTGCAGGTGAACCGAGTGATAGGTAGGAATATGTACCACCGGTGCTAATAAACTCAACTTCAACATTTGTAGCAATAGTCGACTCATAGTAGTCTGAGAAGTTATAGGTTTGTCCAGCGTTAACAGCCTGGGCATTAAACATCCACTCTGATGAACCGCTGGTGTAGCTGCTAATCTTGACGTTTACTGAATTATTGTCACCCGTTGAACCAGTTTTTAGATAACTAAAAGTCGTCGAGTTGGTGCCATAAGTTCCGTCTATCCAGTCAAGTGGATTATTAGCGTTAGATGGGTTAGCGGTTTCAAGTAGCGGGTTAGGGATTATGTTAGTTCCAGCTGACACAACGTTATTAACAACTACCGCTACGGCAGCTGAGGTGGTAGTAATGCCTAGGTTGTTAGTAGCAATGGCAGTTATTTGGTGGGTGCCGTTAGCCACAGTTGTAGAATCCCAGGTATAGTCATAAGGCGAAGTAGTCAGCGCACTGCCAACGTTTACGCCGTCAATCTGGAACTGAACCGATTTAATGCCACTGGTATCAGCCGCATTGGCGAGTAACTGGACACTGGTACCACTAACGCTCGAATTAGCGGCTGGGGAAGCGACTACAACTTCCGGAGTTGAAGTAGGGGCTAGTGAAAAATTATCAGTTGTTAGGCTGCCGACGCCCCCGATTAAGTCATAAACGGTGGCTGAAATTGCGCCCGAGGGAGCGGTGAAGCTGGCAGTAAAGTTTTGCCAAGATGGGCTAGCAGCTGGATCGCCTAGATCGACATATTCGGTTGTGCCGCCACTCATACTGTAGGCAACGTCAATTTCACTAGCAATGGTCGACTCATAATAATCGCTAAAGGTATATTGCGCTCCGGCGGTTATGCTAACCGGGTTAAAGTACCATTTAGCATCACCACTGGTGTAGCTAGTAGTATTGACATTAAGACTGTTGGTGTCACCAGTTGAACCGGATTTTAAATAACTAAAGCTAGTAGTATTTGTGCCCCAATTACCAGTTTGCCAATCAAGTGGGGTAGCCGAATTACTGGGGTTGGCCGTTTCAACAAGCGGGTTTGGTACGAGATTAGTACCAAGCGCTATAACGTTATCGACAGTTACTTCCTCGGACGCTGAAGTTGTGGTGACACCCTCAGAATTTGTTGCCTGAGCGGTAATGCTGTGAGCGCCGTTCCCGACAGTTGTCGAGTCCCAATTGTACCTGGTAGGGTGCAGCTGTAACCGGCGCACCGACGTTGTTGCCATCTACTTGAAACTGGACGCTAGTTATAGCATTTAGGTCACTGGCGTTAGCGCTTAGAAGAACGCTGGTGCCACTAACGGCCGTATTAGCTGTTGGAGCAGTAAGGGTTACAGTTGGCGTTGAAGTAGCGCTTAAATCAAAGTTGTCACTAGTCAAACTGCCGACACTATTAATAAGATGATATACAGTAGCGTTAACGACGCCCGAGGGAGCTACAAAATTAGCTGAGAATAGCTGCCAGCTAGGGCTAGCGCCGGGGTCGCCTAAATCAACATATTGCATCGAGTTGTCGCTCATGGTGTAGGCTACAACAACTTCACTAGCTGTCGTTGAAGTGTAGTAATCGCTATAGGTGTATTCACTGCCGGCTGAGATAGCTACCGGGTTAAAGTACCATTTAGCATCACCGCTGGTGTAGCTGGTTGTATTAACGCTGACACTATTAGTGTCGCCAGTTGAGCCGGAGTTTAAATAACTAAATGAAGTAGTGTTGGTTCCCCAATTGCCTGTTTGCCAATCAAGCGGAGTAGAGGAATTGCTAGGATTGGCGGTTTCTACTAGTGGGTTAGCTATAAGATTAGTTGGGCTGGCGCTTACCATTGTTGCTTTTAAAACTGGCAATACCATGGTCAAAACAAACAGCGAGCTGGTTATAAAATTAGCAATCCTTTTCACGAACCCAAACTCCTTAATTAACATTGAATTAATGATATTTTACGCTTTTAATGCGGTTATGTCAAATATATTTTGTTCAAGTTAAAAACACTAGCTCTTTTATATCAACTAATTGGTGCTTTTAGTTTCGATAATTTGTCCCAACAAGTAAAAAGAGGGCATTGTCGTTCCATTTTGAAGACGAGAATCGCCGCGTTCCTCAGCTTTCGCCTGATAATCATCTAATGCGGCTTTGAAGGTTTTAAGTATCTCGGTCGATTCATCGATGATTGCCCGAGTTGACATTCGATCTGAGAGCGGCCCAAGACTCTGAGAGTTGGGATCTCTATACTGGCGACTACCAGTAATCATACTCTCAGACAGTACAAGGATACTGGTTCGTAGTCTGGGGATCCAAGGTAATTCCTCGTCTGGGTTGTCATGAGCGGGAAGATCACCGTTGCGGAATGAAACAAGCGCGATATCAAGGGTTAAATTCAGGAAACTGATCTCGGCAGTACTTTTGCCGTCTTTGGTAATAAACATAGTGCGACTTTCGGGGCTCTTCCATCTGTGCAGGCCATCGGCTATCGGCTCTTGGCTAGGATCCCAGGGCTGGGCTTCCAGGTCACGTTCCTCCAGACCGATCTGATCGGCATAGCTATCTAGTCTTGTGGTCGAATGCCTAAGCCAGCTAACGTTTTCACCTCCAGAGTTTAAGAACTCTGACGTTAGGGATGGTGCTTTTGGAAACTCTGACATATTTATTACAGTAACACGAATCGTAGCTTAGTCAATTTATAGGACAGTTTGATAAAACAATGTTTTGCTCAAGCGAGATATGATTCAAGAAGGTTCTGTAGTCTTTGCTTGGTAAGCAAGTAGGGCGTCATGGAAGGCTTCTAGTATCCGGGTGGTCTCGGCAACTACATCAACCAGGTTCATTGGTTTCTGTTCGGGCGCAAGACCCCCAGGGCTTTTGCCAATCTTTCGGCGATCAACAGTAATCTTATGGTCTGACATTATGTGAAACTTGGTTGCTAGTTGGATAGCTGTCGGTTCGTTGTTGTCCAGATCATCAATTATTTGCTCAAGTATTTGCTCAAGAACTTTACCATAGGAACCGAGTATTACCTCGCCGCTAGACTGCAAAATACTAATTTCATGAGTAATTGCTCCAGCGTTAGTAATAAGGATGATATTGCGCTCAGAATCCTTATACCTGTGCAAGCCGTCTTCAAAAGGTTCATTCTCATCCCACGGCTGGGTGTCTAAGTCCTGTACTTCGATACCAAGGACAGTCGCAATTCTGCTAATACTGTCGGCACCCTCGCTTACAGACTGGTAGATATCGCCTAGATTTTTCTTGTAGTCTGGGGCTGGCGATTTGTCTGCGAAAGTTTCTAATATTGAGCCTAGAGCTAAGTTAACCTTGGAATAGTCATGAGCGGCGAGCTGCCTAGAATCACCCGGCTGACTTCTAGAATCATAGTCAATTTGTTCCGCTAAATCATTGTTGCCGAGCACCCGCAGTCTTTCTCGTCCGCGGGGGTAATCGTCGACATTATCATCTTGCAGTCGCTCTACTAAGATACTACCGGTAAATCCAGGTACGTTAAGCGATATAGTCCTTTGTAGGTCACGGCCAAGTGGCTGCTCACTATGCTCAGCTAGCCCTAGCTGGACGATCTGCTTGGCTTTCTCTTCTATTTCGTGCCTAGCCTGGTCTTGCTCGGCGGTACTTGTGTGATACTGAGTTATAAGTTCGCCCATAATTAAAATTCCCGCTCAGGGCCACCATCCATCCAGTCTTGGACTTGTTCGGATAGTCGAAGTTGCCCTAGGGCAGTATCAAAAGCTACAAATACCTGGGCAGCTCCGTCAATAATCTCTTCTTTCGATAAGTCGTTACGGCTTCGCCAGTTTGTCCAAAGACCATCTTTGGTTTTAGAATGACGAGCGGACTGCAGTGTTCCGTCCGGGTTTGCAATAATCTTGAGATCGATATTGGCACTTCGAAACGGAGTAAACTCTCTGTCTTCTATGGCTTGGTCTTCGGCGTCGAAGTTCCTGGGCGGAAAATATAGTTCTAAGGTTATCTCGCCAGTTGCGTCATTATGACTAATCTCTTCAGTTTTTCTGCCGTCCCGCATGATCGATAAACGCCAGCCGCCTTCTTCTCTAATCTTGCTTAAACCTTCAGGGATAGTATCTGATGATCGTTGGAACCGAGTGTCTCTAAGTATCACGCCACTAGTCCAGGTTATAAGGTGGTTTAGGTCATTAGACTTACGGCTAATCCAGTCAGCGATAGTTTGATCGTCGCTTTCGCGATTTGGAACTGCGTATAAATCTCCTGAACCTGAAAATGTTTCTGTCATTAATATCATCATAACATAAGTAGCGTCTAAATCAATTTGATGTTATGAATATTATAGTAAAAAGACTATATAATAATCTTGACATAAATAACATATTAGAGTAAAGTAGCTTTCCAAAGGGTAGTTCGACCATAAATGAGAGTTTATGGCAATACTATTAATTTAAAGGAGAGATGTTTACAATGAACCAATCTTTTAGTAACTATAAGTTCCCACTTAAACTACAACTTTATGTAATAACTGGAACTATTGTCGTAGTGTCATTACTTGGCTGGGGCTTACTAAACTTAGCTCATGATAATCTTTCTCCTTCTACACGATTAGTCTCTTCAACCATTACCGGTACCTCAAACGGTGTTGTTGGCCCAACCGGCTTAACTGGTCCGCAGGGTCCACAGGGTGCAACCGGTCTAACTGGTGCTACTGGCCCACAGGGTCCGCAGGGCGCTACCGGCTTAACTGGTCCGCAGGGTCCACAAGGTGCGACCGGTCTAACAGGTGCCACTGGTCCCCAGGGTCCAATTGGCCTTACCGGTGCAACAGGTCCCCAGGGCCCAATTGGCTTAACCGGCCCTCAGGGCCCACAAGGTGACATTGGTGTTACTGGGGCTACCGGCGCGACTGGAGCAACCGGTGCTACTGGCCCGCAGGGTCCTATTGGGATTACAGGTGATACAGGTCCTCAAGGCCCTGTTGGTATAACTGGTGCCACGGGCGCAACTGGAGCTACTGGCCCCCAGGGTCCTCAGGGCGATATTGGTTTAACCGGTCCACAAGGCCCTCAAGGTGGGACCGGACTTACCGGAGACACCGGAGCTACAGGTCCTATCGGTCCTCAGGGTCTAACTGGTGACACCGGCGCAACCGGTCCTCAGGGTCCCGGTGGGCGATACTGGTCCACAAGGTCCTCAAGGTGATATTGGCCTTACTGGTCCTCAGGGTCCACAGGGTGATACTGGTTTGACAGGTGATACTGGTCCACAAGGCCCTATTGGTGAAACAGGTGCGACTGGTCCTCAGGGTCCAATTGGAATTACTGGAGATACCGGTGCAACCGGTCCTCGAGGTCCCACTGGCCCTCAGGGTCCTATCGGGATAACTGGTGCGACTGGCCCACAGGGTGCAGTTGGTATTACTGGCGCAACCGGTGCTACTGGTCCAGCTGGTCCCCAAGGGGCTACTGGCTTAACTGGTGCTACAGGTCCTCAGGGCACGACTGGTCTTACCGGTCCTGCTGGCCCAACCGGCGCAACTGGTTTAACGGGTGCCACAGGTGCGCAGGGTCCTATCGGTCTTACTGGCCCAGCTGGAGCCCAGGGTCCAATCGGTTTAACCGGTGCGACTGGCGCAACGGGTGCTACTGGAGCCACTGGCCCTCAAGGTCCTGCCGGTCCTACTGGTCCACAAGGTGCAGCTGGTCTACTTAGCGGCTCTACTATTGTTACTGGTACCCCCGTTGTTTCCTCAAGTTCCACGAACGCAGGAACGACAACAACTGGAACAGCTACTTGTGCTACCGGTAAGATCCTACTCGGTGGTGGTGCCTTTCTATCAACAACCGGCTATGCTGATTTTGCACTAACGGCCTCATATCCTAGTAGCAGTACTACCTGGACGGCAACCGCTACGACTACAGTTAGTCAGTTTAACGGCAAGACAGTGACTATTACGGCCTACGCAGTTTGTAGCGAATAATAAAAATATTTGTAGAACCTATATAAAGGCCCGCAGAAATAGCGGGTCTTTTAAATTTATGACTTCTTTAAGAGTTATCACTTATAAACAAGAATATGACATGATGTACGTATTACGTCGGCAGAGATACACTTCTTCGGGATGCCTGTTTTACGCCAACATTTCGTGAGGTTGACGCAGTTGACTTTACACTAGAACAGATGGCCGAGGTGATTGCCAGGATTCATGTGATTGGTAGCTCTAGCCAAGATTTGACAGTAACCAGGACTACTCCTCATACTAAGTAGTTGTAATGAGGGGAGTGATATATGGGGAAAATGATTGAAGTACAGGCCGATAAGCCAGTAGATGCCTATTTGGCTGAACCGTTAGGCCCAGTAAAAGGCAGTATTATAGTGATCCACGAAGTTTGGGGACTGGATAATCACATTAAATCGGTAGCTGATCGTTATGCCGCTGAAGGCTACATTGCTCTGGCCCCAAGTCTCTTTGAGCTGAAAGATCTCACTTCAGATGAAATTGCCAAGCTAAAAACTGACTTGTTTGACGAGGTAAAGCGAGTAGAAATTCAACCGCAGCTTAGAAAGCTTATGGCGCCGATGCAGGCTCCCGAATTTGGTGCACTGACAGATGGTCGAGTAAGGGCTTGTTTTAATTATCTATACGATTTGCCGACAAGTAGTCAAAAAGTTGCTGTTACCGGCTTCTGTTTTGGCGGTACCCATAGTTATAGTCTGGCGGTGGCAGAGCCCAGACTGAAGCTAGCTCTGCCATTTTATGGGCACAGTGACCAGTCAGTTGAAGAACTAAAGAATATCACTTGCCCAATTAGAGCTTTCTACGGTCAAAATGATGAGCGTCTAATATCAGGACTTGACGATCTAAAAAGCCGAATGGCTGAGGCTGGTGTTGATTATTCGGCTAAAGTTTATCCAGACTGTGCCCATGCCTTCTTTAATGATTCCAACCCGATTGTCTATAACCAAGCGGCCGCAGAGGATGCTTGGGAAGTAGCCAAAAGTGAACTAGCTAAAGTTATGAGCTAAGGGAATTATGCCCGAAGCACTTAGACAAGTGTCAATCGTGTTCTTACTTCGGGATAAGGCTATCTTACTGGCTATGAAAAAGCGCGGCTTTGGAGCTGGGCAGTGGAATGGCGCCGGCGGAAAGCCGGAACCGGGTGAAGCAATTGATCAGACTGCCAGGCGTGAATGTTTTGAAGAGATAGGTGTTAAACCGAAAGACCTCGATAAAGTAGCTGTCATTAACTTTTATTCCCAGGGCAAAGCGGGCGATAATCAGCAGGCTCATGTCTATTTCTGTGAAGACTGGGAAGGCGAACCTAAAGAGACCGAGGAAATGCGGCCTCAGTGGTTTGAACTCGCTGATATTCCTTACGACTCTATGTGGGCTGGTGATAAATATTGGTTACCGCTAGTTTTAGATGGCAAAAAGATTGAAGCCGACTTTTACTTTGACGAGCAAAACAAAGTGGCTGATAAGCGAATAAAGATACTTTAATAGCTCTTAAAGCTATTTTGTTTTTAAGGTATCGTTATGAAGGGCATAGCCAGACAGCTTAACGCCCATATTTTCCATTCGATTGGAAAAACTGGCTAGGATTTCCTCGTCACCAGAGTGGAAGCTAAAGTCTCGTCCTTCCTTATTGGCACTACGGTCACGGCCATTTAGCTTATTTTCTGCAAAAATATTAACGTAAGCGACTTTAAGATTAGAAGCCTTTAATTCTCCGATAACATCGGCCGTAGCATCGGCGATGGCTAGGCGCTCGTTCAGGCTATAACTGACTCCGAGATTAGCATCTTGACGAATAAAACCGGTGTTTAACCAGACTGGCTTACGGCCAAGTCTGGCCATAACTTCTTCGATCTCTTGAGGGTTCAGATAACCGGAAATGTCCGCTTTACCGTGTTTATCAAAAGTTATCCGCTGACTATTAGCGAAAGCCTGAAAGCCGACATTGTCTAGTCGGTTAGTGTCAACTTCACCTAACTGCGGCAATAGAGCGCCAACTTCACTGGTGTCGATCATATTGCTGGTGGTAACCGAGGCTACGCCGTCAATTTCCCTAAGAAACATATTTAGATTAGCTGCATAATCGCTAGGGTTTCCATTAAAGCCAGCTATGAATTCTGGGGCTAGGACGAACGTGCCTGGTCTATTTACACCTTTAATATCTAGTTCTCCAAAAAGAGTTTCAAAATATTCATGAACCAATTTTTGCTCGCTCGCTGGATCGGTTAAATTAAGCCCGTCCAGCTCCACTACATTTAGAGAAAATAATTTGGCTTTGGTGGTCTCAGCTATCTCGGTAGCTTGCCAGCTTGAGGCGCCCTCGATAGAAACATCTAAAAACTGCATAGCGCCACTGAAGATGGTTTCATCGCCAACTCTTGCCTCCAGGTCGCCCAGTCCGGCCACAACCTCGTCGGGGCTTTCTATTAAATCCCTGATCTGTTCGACATCAGCATATTGCTCGTCTACCCAATGTTTACCGAAACCAAGTGCTACGGCTACTGTCGCTGAAATGCCAACAAAACCAAGAATTTCTCGCCGACTATATTTTCTAGCGGTTGGCTGAGGCTCTTTATCCATAACGTTCAATTATGTCATGATCAGGGGTAATATGCAACCCTGGGAGCCTTTTTTGATTATTTTGTCAGTGAGTACCATGTTGACAAGTATGACAGTTAGACTACTATTAAAAATAAGATATTAAGCGATATTAGAGGGGAGAAATTATGCGTAAGTTATCAGCTAATCAGAGAGGGATAGCACAGCTTTATATAATTATTGCTGTTATTGTCGTCTTAGCCGGCGGTGGCATTATTGCCTATCAGGCAACTAAGAAATCAACACCCAATAGCCCTACCTCAAACTCGGCTAAGACTACTACTGCAACCGTCTCGAGTGCTTGCCTGAAGAGCTTTAATGATAGCGCACTCTGTGCTTTTGCCGAGCACACCAACATTGCCTCTCAGCAATATGTAGCTATCGGCACAGCCACGACCGGTTCGGGAACGAGTTCGACTTTTACGGTCTCTAACGATGGCAAGGGCAACAGCGAAGTAACTTATGGCAGTAACGGACAAGAGATTTCTTCAATTACTCTTAACGGTGTTACCTATGTCCAGGATGGTACCGGCACAACTTGGCTGGAGTATTCATCTTCAACACTTGGCACTACGACCACCGTGCCTAACCCAACCAGTGGCTTTAATCTTAATTTCAATACTTCTACGCCGGCCGGTGTGACTGTTACCAAAGTTGGCACTTCAGCTTGTGGTAGTTTGACTTGTTATGGTTATAAAGTGGTTGACGCTTCGACGCCAACAACTACCGCCTACGTCTATTTTGATACACATAACTATTTGCTCCGTCACTGGACATCGTCAGACACCACTACCGGCGTAAACGTTAACCTAACCTTTAGCTATAAATCAGTGACGATAACTAAACCTTCACCTGTCCAGCAAGTCACTACTTAAATCTAGATCTTCTGGGCCGCCATCTATAATTCTCAGCGCTCGGGCAACCGTTGAGGTTACTTGTTCTTTAACAGCGCCACTTATGTAGCCATCTTGTGAGTTGGGGCTAGTTTCGCCGGGTGTCATCTCTAGGTATTCAGTAACATTGAAATAGTTTTTATCAACCGGATCGCCTTGTATTCTCCAGCCCGATAATCTCTGCTCGGGTTTGAACTGTTCTAGTGCCATACTAAGACCTCGTAGGATAATGCCGCTGACAACTGCTGTGTCATCGCTAACATCTAAAGCCTCCTGGGCGTTAGGGTCTAAGTAAAAATCGCGGATATTAGCCCAAGGGCCGGGCGGAACAATCATTTTAAGCCCGGCCTCTGATTTCCATAGCGGCTTTGGTACCTTACGGTCGTGAAGCTCGGCGTGGCCGTTAGTATTATTAGCCACAATAACCCCACCAACAACTTTGAGTTCCTTGTTAAAACTAATAGCAATTATTGATTTTCCAAATAGGTTGCCATCTCTTAAGCCACCTTTTTTGCCAACCCTAGAGTTAGGGTTGCGGATACCTTCCTGCCAGGCATCGAAATTTTTTATTCCAGTAATGCTAGCTAGTCGTTCGGGATTATCGGCAAGTGCTGCTTCTCGATCAGCTACATAGACTGCGTGGAAGTCTCGCCAAACATATTCCGGCATAGCTTTAGCATTAAACGGTACAACGCTTCTTATGCTTGTGCGATTATTAAAGTTTACAATTGGTTTTGGTTTAGAAGACATGGCTCTTATAGACTCCTTTTATTGAAAATATTGTACCATATTTTGCTAAATATTGCTAGTCTTGAACAACATTAATTGATTATTACCTAGTATTATGTTATAATCATATAAATGCAAGAATCTGTCTCTCTGCCTGAAATAAGGCAAACCAATCGTTTAAGAGCCGCTTTAGGTCAAATTTATAACTCCGGGGCGCTCCTGATCGCCGGGGTCATGGTATCGGCTGAGACTATTGATAGAGGTGCCTTTGTTGTCCGTGCCGATAACCCAGTACCACTGGAAGCAGAGAGGGCAATTCCCTCAGCTTTCATTACCCCCGAGGGCGACTATAGCAGAGCGCTTGGAGTCAGCGCCCAGGTTGGCCTAACGGCTCTTGGTGTTGGCTTGGCTCGTAAAACCTCGTCATTGCCTGAGGTGGCTGGCGTCTCCCTGACTGCTCAGCTAGTTGGCTGTGCGGCCGATGCTGCGGTTGAAAGAACTAACTTGCTGACTCATGCTGAAAAAGCTCAAGAAGACGTTGGCTCGTCGTCTATTTACGTGGCATTGATTGGAAAATATTTGCTTGATAAACACGCCGAGGCAGAGAATAAGCTACCCTGGCGTGTTGGGATTGGGGCTTTTGTGACAGGAGCAGTAGTATTGATACCTCTAGCAGAGGGTAGTGGCGGTGGTGGCAAACTGGACGTTGTCTCTCACACTGCTAGTTTAGTTGTTGCCTACGGTGCCCACAAATTCTCAGAGTTCAAGAAATCGCGCCGACCCAACCATGAATCAGCTAAATGACAATTGGATCGTCGGTAAAGTCAGCTTTCTTAGAAAAATAGATTATGCCGCAAACTAAACCGGTAGCGATTAACATTGTACCGGCAATATTTAGAGCAATCGTTAGACCGCTGCCGAAGGCTGCATAGGCAGCATTAGTTACCTGAGTTACCAGCTGAGCGTGCTTAATAAGTATTGACGGTGATATTGCAACTCCGGGTGGGGTGTTGCCACCGTGCGTGATAGCGTAGACTGCAAATGACTGAAAGTTAGCCGGTAAGCCCAGGGCTTTTAGTTGCAAGGCTAATTTAGAAGTTAACTGAGCGTTTACAATTGAACCAAGGACAGCTACGCCAAAGACACCACCAAGTTCCCTGAATGTATTAACGGTTGAGGCGGCCATGCCGGATCGCTCCTGGGGCACAATGTTCAAAACTGAGGAGGTCATGGTTACCAGGCTTACTCCAAAGCCGATTCCCGATATAACCAGTGCCCAGGCCAGCGTCCCGGCGCTGACGTTCGGTTGAATAACGCTATTAACAATAAATATACCGCCGCCGGAGATTAAGCAACCGGCAATTGTTAATTGGGTGGTATGATGCGCGGCGTTCCAGCGACCGGCCAGTAGAGCACCGGTAACAATAGCCGCCGTCATAGCTAAAAAGGCTAGGGCTATGTCATATCCGGAAAAGCTGGCAATTAACTGCAGGTAAAGCGCAACAAAGAAAAAGACCGCGAAGATTCCAAAGTTAGTGGCAAAGGCCACAATATTGGCTATAGAAAACTGTAGCCTTTTAAAGTATTTGAGCGGCAAGACCGGATCTTTTTTCTTTGATTCAATTATTACAAAAGCGATAGCCGAGATAATTGAGCCAACAAACAGAAATACAATCCAACCACCACTATATCCACTTTCCTCGCCACTTATTAAAGCTCCAACCACCCCACTGATAGCCAGTCCACCGGCGATTAATCCGGCTAAATCCAGTTTTCGGCCTTTGGGATCAGAGCTTTCCGGCAGGTATAGCCAGCCGGCAATAAACGCGACAAGACCTAAGATCGCTGAGAAGGCAAAGACGCCACGCCAAGAATAAAAACCGATTATAACGCCGCCAATTATTGGGCCGAAGGCTAGAGCAATGCCGCTAACCGCTGCCCATATACCAAGTGCCTTAGAGCGGGCTGCTCGTTCCGGATATAGATGGCGAATCATTGATAATGTGCCCGGTTCGCTGGCTGCGGCACCGACACCCATAATTATTCGTCCGGCGACTAACATCCCGACCGTATCGGAAAAGGCGGCAAGGACTGAACCGGCTATAAACAGGGCTACACCACCCAGCAGGACTTTCTTGCGCCCCCAGATGTCGCCTAGGGTGCCACCGGTTAACATAAAGACTGCAAAGACTAACATGTAGGCGTCAACAATCCACTGCAGATCCTGGACGCCAGCACTCAGTGAAGACTGAATACTTGATAGAACTACACTAACAATGGTGTTATCGAGGAAGGTTAAGAAGAGAATTACACAGATAATGACTAAAGAGCGTCGATTGGATGTTAATCGCTTAACTGCTGCCAGCACGGGCGGGCTCCCTTGTCTTTATATGTTTATCTAGGTTGTCTTGCAAACTGCTGGTTTGCTACCATCAAGAGCTAGCAGTTGACAGAGAGTGGCATCAGACACTTTCCAGACGCCGCCTACTTTAACGGCACTGCCGGCTTCGTTCTTCAATACAACTTGACCCCCAAGCGTACCGGTGTAGACAACATTAGCTGCTGTTGTAGAGGTTAGATTGGTAGAGTTAATTGTCGAACTAAAAGATTCTTGGCCTAATGCCGCAAATTCGCTAGAGATAATTTGAGCAAACTCGGAGCCGTTTTGGAGTAGGTTCTCCCGAGTTTGAAGCGAGGCTGTTGGGCCAAAGAAAGTTCCCCAGTTAGTATCAATTTGTGCCTTAGCGCTGCTAACTTGAGCTGGTGTCAAGGAAGCTAGGGTGTTCTTATCTTTATGTCTGACAACTAGAACTAGTACGATTACAATTACTGCAACCACTAGAACCGATATAACGCCCATCACTTTTTTATTAGCTTGATTCGCCATTACTAACTCCTCCTACTAAGTATTATTACTTTTCAGTATACACCCTGGTGCAAGTCTCCAGCGATTAACCAATATCTTCGATATCTTCAAGCCTTATTGGGATACCTGTATTACCGAAATATTCACTATCTTGCATTTGTTCAATATTGGTAAGCGCACGCTGTCTTCTGGCTATTTGAAGCGAACCAATAAAGCGGCCTACCGGCGTTCTAGCTGTATCCCGTCTCAGCGAAACTTCGTGAAGCTCGTCTATAATTCTAGCTTTTCGCTGAGGATTAGTCTCGTCCATAGTGATTATTAGACTCTAAGCTCTAAGTTATGTCAACATTAGAGATCGAAGTACTACTGCAAAGCTACAATCTTGGGTCGTCGTTTGGTAAACCAGGTTGTTCGAACCATTTTTGGTCAATGTCAGCATCTGAATAGCCTTCTACCATCAGCCCTATTACTACCGCCAACCCTTGAGTATTGCCTTGAGCCAGGATGAAGTTGCGACCATATTGATCGGCTATGGTGTTAGGCAGTAGGTTATCGGCTAGGCTTAAATCAATTTGAGCATTTCGATCTCCTCCGTAGACTCGTCGCAGTCTACGACCATTTAGCGTGGCAATGTAGCTATGAGAATCGTTGCGGTTGCTGGCGGGCGTAAGCCAGACGGTGCCTATAGGCGTATCGTTTTTTGAGACAACTATTGATTCGTACTTGGACTGCGCCGAGTAGCCGGGATCAACTTCCGGTGGATTTTTATGGACAGTCACTAGTCTTCCGTCGGGTAATGCTATCTCTGTTCTCATAGCCAGGTCGTAACTGAATAAACTGTAACGACGTACTCTCCTGTCTGCAAAGGTTTCAGTAACCTCTAGTAATTCATGACTTTTTGCACTCCTGGGTGGGGGGAATAGATTCACTCATATTTCGAAATAATAATATAAAACATCAATTATGTCAATATCGCTATATCTGTAATGACTGGATTATTTCTGAACTTCTTTAGCCATAAACTGCTTAACTGATGCTACTGTATCCATGAACTGGGCTGGGAATACAATCGTCGAGTTTTTGTCTGAAGCGATTTCAGACAACACCTGTAGGTTTCTGAGCTGCAGCGCGATCGGGTGCTTAGAGATTACATCAGCTGCTTTAGCGAGGGCTGCAGCCGATAGTTGCTCTCCCTCGGCGGCTATAATCTTAGCCCGCTTTTCTCGTTCGGCCTGAGCGCCGGCGCTCATAGCACTTTGCATTTCCTGAGGTAACTTAATGTCCTTGAGCTCCACCATCGAGACATAGACTCCCCACTTTTCAGTAGTTTTGTCTAAGATGGCTTTTACGGCGTCGTTAATTTTAACCGTTTGGCTTAGGACATCATCAAGTAAGTTTTGTCCGACAACATTACGAACGGTCGTTTGAGCAATTTGGTAGATAGCCGATAGGACATTCTCGATTGCTACAACTGATTTAACGGCATCGGAGACTTGGTAATATGCAACGGCGGCGACATCAATTGAGACATTGTCTTTGGTTATAACGTTCTGGGAGTCGACTGGTAGGGTAATGGTTCTTAGATCAACCTTGCGGAGCTTATCAATAATGGGCACAATAAAACAAATACCGGGCTTTTTAACGTCCTTACGCAGCCTACCAAGTCGCAAGACCACACCCTCTTCATACTGTTTTATAATCTTTAGGCTACTGCCAAAAAATAATACAATCACTATAATCACAAAAGTAATAAAGCCTGCCATATAATATCTCCTTCTTTTATTAATAGTCCTCCTGATGTTATTTTTTAGCAAGTCCGGCTCGCCAACTTTGCTATAATGCGGAATATGGATAAATTAAAATCACACCCGTTTGTTCAAAAACCTGAAGACTTCATGAAGAGAGAAGAAGGTAGTTTTAATAAATTTAATCAGAAATTTGCCGTCTGGATTGGAACCCACGTCGGCTCAATGTACTGCTTCTATCTATTTAATGTTTTGGCATTGTTATCGGCGAAAGCGGCCTTTCAGACCCATAACCTAGTGCCCATAATTAACTGGGTAAGCTCTAACTGGATTCAGTTGATTCTTCTGCCAGCCATTATGGTGGCTCAAAATATTGCCCAAGATGCCCAGGAGGCTAAGTCCCAAGCTGACCACTTGACGCTGACTTACCTGGCAAACCTGCAAGACGAGCAAATGACTGAGCTCAAAAACCAAACTACTATCCTCGAGCAATTAAAGAAGATCGCTAAGTAGCCCGAATTCCCCTATAGTATTGCAAAAAAAGCATAAATAATGTATAATAGCTTTTAATTATGAGTTTATCAGGTGAAACATCACAGTCTACACCAGAAGCAGTTTTGGTATTTCACCAAGATGTGAAGGATACTCTCCGGCTAAACGCCGTCTCAGCCTGTGTTCTTAGGGACGAGGACGAAATAATAGCTCCTACCTTTCTAGCCGGTAAATTGGAAGCCGAAGCCAATGTCTTCGAGGACATTGCTATTTTTGGTCATGGCAGCGGGGATAACAAAGTATATTTTGTTTCAATCGGGAAAGATCAGAAGTATGAAGTCACCCGTAGTGGTGCATATAGCCCAGAGCCGACTATCGATGATCTCTTTGTCAACGAGCTTAGTATTGAGGACATGTGCTACATAGGTGGCTTATTAAGAAGTCCGCGTATTGAGTGGTCTAGGAAGCTGACGAATGACATGATCGGGAATCTTCTACAAGGGACACAAGAAGCTCTGGGTGACGCGGGAACCACTGGGGATAGTTAAATCCAAAATACGGTCTCGAACAGCATAAAATTGCAAGAACATTTAAATTAGGATATAATACTGTTAAATATGGAGAATATTGACTTTCTTGATTCTATGGGCTCTGGAGACTCACGAGTTGAGGACTATACTAATGCCCAGAAAACCGAAGCTCAGCGTCGAGCCGACAGGGAGGCTATAAGCCTACTAAACGATACTATAAATGACAGCGTAAATGGTCTATTTAGGGATTACGGTGACATAGCGAACTTAACCTTTTTCGACAACTTTGAAATGATACTTGGTGGTAAAATACCTGCAAGTCAGGAACGCCCCGATGATTATATTGATATCACCTTAATTCGGACGCAAGCTGATACCTGGCGAACAACGAAGATAATAGTTGGTGAGGATACCTACACAGTATCGGCACTTGATGGGGTAAGGTTAATTGATGGTACTCGGAACCTAGAGCCGAATAGGGGACAGCTTGAGAGCCTGGATTTTATGCTCGGAGAATGGAATCAAACAGCCCTCTATACCCTAGAGGACAGTGCTCGTCTAGCAGGGCAGTGGCGAGAGTCACAGAAAAAAAGTCTTGAAAAATAATACTTTAATATAAATATATGAGTTTTGCGGGTGAGGAGAATTTCCCAGGTACTGAACCGGAAAAAGTCGAAGAGCTTATTTTAAGAGATAACCTTGGAGATTTGTTTGAACATCATTTCTACGACTGCGCAATTATAAATAACGATTATGATTCAAACCAGCCTCTAAGAACATTACTGGGCGGTATCATGAGGTTCGAAGACGGGCGGTTCGAGGATATTAGTATTTCTCGGTCAGGCCCGAACCCAAGGGCTGTCTATGAAGTCGCCTATCTAAATAAGAAGTATCTAATAACCACAGAGGCGACTGTAGCCAGCCACGACCATGATCGGCGAGCGTTTTTGAGTGAATTAAGGGAAATCAAAGGCTATGTTACAGGTGGTATTACTACCTATAGCCTAGCAGCCTCAGAACGGCTTGTTGAGCGGCAGCGGCAGATAGAGCGTATGGCCCGTAAAAGATGGCCCTTTGGTCGAGGGAAGAAGTCCTAAGTCTTGCAGATAGTCTCAAATAGTGCTTTGATATATCGATATGAGCTTTAAGGGTGAGAGCCAAAATCCTAATCGAGAGTTTGATTCGACTAGAGAGTGGTTATTAAGAGATGATCTGGGAGAGGTTATTTCTATATATGCCGATCATTTTGTGCCGGTAAATGAAGGCAACAGCGAACTTGGTATACCAGCCGAAATATTACTAGGCGGACAGACTGATGGTGATAAGATCGACTCTTTGATCGACATAAGCCTTACGCTGCGAGTTGTCGACGGACAGCGGATTGCCACTATTTCAGCCGGCGGGGAAAGCTACGCAATATCCGATGATGCCGTGTGGCATGCTAATGATCCCTCGCAAGAAGTTATCGGCGATGATATTGATGAGATAAGGCTGTGGCTGTCTCCAGCTACAACCTGGGATAAAAACCATTCGGCGCGAATAGTTTCTTACCTCCATGCTCCTGCTGACATGGACGAGGAACTTCAGGACTTACTAGACTTTGAGGGTGCAGGGGCTGAAGCTCCCACAATTGCTTCTCGTATTGTGTCTGCCATAAAATCATGCTTTGATAGACGAAGATGAGCTTTGCTAATGAAGAACCGCATGTCGACCTGGAGTGGAATGAGAACGAAACTTTCATGATGCGACAAGATTTGGAACTTCTACGGGTACGCGAGTACCATAATTTTATAGTTCTGCAAACAGGGGACGGTCTTCAAAAACCATTTGAAACATTTTTAGGTGGCGTTTTGCGTCCGGAAACATCCAGCCCGAGAGATGTCTGGATTTCTATTTATAGACTCGGTAAGAGTGAGGTAAGCACTGTTAGCGAGGGCTCTAAAAAATATCTCATATTACCAAGCTTCGTAGAAGTCCAGGAACGGCAAAATCCTTCTAGGAAAGCTACTCTTCAGGATATTGATCATCTTCGTTTTCTGCTTAATGAGAATGTTGGGCATTGGAGCGAAGAGGATTCCTGGCGAATAGCTGAGAAATTGCACGAGACCGATAAGCGTCGGCCAACCTACAGATTCCTTGGTCGCTTATTCGGGCCCCCGGCGTAAGGGCTAATATTAGTTGGTAGCAGTTTTGCTTAAGCTTGCAGTTTAGACAAATATACGCTTTGATAAAGCTACTATGAGTATACCGGGAGAGGGTTTGGGTTTTGATTCTTCAGCTGAGACTGAACCTGTGTTGACTTTAACTGAGCAAATTGATCAGTTGTTTATTAAATACGCCGATAAACTCGGAGTTGTCTACAATGAAGCTGATCCAGACTGGCCTGTTATACGGGTTCTGAGCCGGGGGGTGCCATCTGAATCTCATGGGAAGATGGTGCTAGCGCACATAATTAGTTTATGCTATCCCAATGAGCAAGCGAGTACCACTGTTATCCTTGATAAGATGCAGTTTGAAATTGACAGTTTTGGTGCTCGACGAGTCGATAATCACGCTGAGGATCCAAACGAGGAAGCGGTTGTCACAGATAAGGTCTTGGAGATTATTGGCCCCGGTAATGCTATGTGGAGTCAATCACTCGCTAGGGTTAAGGCTAGGGAAATACGAGATGCTCACAAGATGTTCGGCCGTGATATTTCTAGTTAGTGGATGTAAGAATTGACAAGACCTACAATATTAGAAATATATAGTAAAATTATCAACAAGGAATGTTGTAGAATTACCCACTTTATTGTATGAGTTAATTGTCGCACCAAACCACTTACGCTATAAAATATACTTGCATGTAACTATATCGTATGTAATAACTTTGCGGGTAAACGGGAGCTTGATATGGCAAGATCTAAGCGAACGAAACTTATCGCAATGACCATAGCTATCGGACTCCCAATCTTTCTCCCCAGAACAGTACTTGCAGCATCAACCGCGGACGTAAGTTCGATAAGTTCGTTCCTGCAAAACATAATTGAAGCGGCAGCTGGATTAGCTGGTCTGGTTGCGACAGGCTTTTTTGTATTAGGTGGCTTTTCTTACATTACGAGCTCGGGAAATCCAGAACATCTAGAGAAAGCTAAACGCACCTTGCTCTACAGCAGCGTAGGGCTCGCGATAACCATTGCGGCCTTTGCGTTATCGACAATCGTAACGCAATTAGCCACTAGCGCATTCGGCGGAAATTAAAATGAAGCCGAGCATCCTCCACCTACTTAACCAGGTGGGGGATGCCTCTGCAGTTACCTCTACACTGAATGGTTATATAACCCCAACAGTTGAAGCCATAGTGGGATTGGCAACTCTAGCTGCAACCGGTTTTTTGATAGTTGGTGGCATCGGCTATATGACTAGTTCAGGGCGACCAGACAAATTAGAGCATGCAAAGAAAGTAATACGTAATGCGCTGATCGGATTAGTTGTAGTTCTCGGAGCTGGAGTATTAACTACTATTCTACTCCATGCCTATCAAGGGTCTACTGGTAATGGGGTTAGTAAGGTTCCGGCACTTGTGAACATACAACCAACTCCTGTGTCTAGTGGTTTAGTAGCGATTTTAGTCGATGCGATAGTAGGATTACTACGAAACATTATCGATACTGCTGCTCAGCCATTTATCAACGCTCTAACTTACTTCACTCACGCTACACCACTAATGGCCACCAACGGTTCAGTCCTAGCTCTTTGGGGTGTGATGGTAGCTATGGCTGACGCTTTGTTCGTGTTGGTTGTGGTACTTTTAGGTTTCCACATAATGAGCGCATCAGCACTTGGTTTGGATGAAATCGAATTTAAACATCTACTACCTCAATTAGCTATAGTTTTTCTTCTGATCAATACATCAATCTTTGCTATAGACAGCATTATTAGTTTGTCTAATGTCATGATTAGCGCGCTTTATGCTGCTTTTCCGGCTACGACTGTTTGGAATGTACTAGACTCAATCGTAAATCAATCAGCTGGTCTCGGTCTGGTAGCCCTGTTTATCTTAATAGTTTTTATAATTCTATCAGTCGTCCTGTTAGTTTACTACGTTATGAGGTTAGTCGTTCTTTATCTTGGAGCAATTCTAGCGCCACTCGTATTTCTTCTTTGGCTAATACCAAGCTTTAAAGATTTTGTCTCCGCGGCCGTTAAGACTTATCTAACGACTATATTTGTTCTATTCGTGCATGTAACTATATTACTTCTAGCTGCATCAATCTTTGCAGGTATGTTGAACGGTGGCCCAGTGACTGGGTTAAATCCTTTAATGGGGGCTATTGTTGGTATAGCAACTCTCATAACCCTACTTAAGACCCAGAAAATAATGATGGAGCTTAGTTATGTTAGTGTAGGGCCTAAAGCTCTTAGAAAGCTAGGTGGTCAATTTGTTACAGGAATTAGTTATATATCAACTAAGGCTAAGGCAGTAAATGCAGGGGCAGAAGAATGAAAACTACGACCGTTCCTGCTCAAATTACGACAGTTGAAGATCGACTAGCTGGCAATCTAAGTCTTACCCAATTACTTCTCTTAGTCTCTCCAGTGTTTATATCCTGTTTAATCTACGTTGTCTTACCGCCATTTATTAAAATATCTCTCTTTAAGGTTTCCATATCAGTACTGATTTTCCTATTATTCTCTGTTATGTCGATTCGTATCAAAGGAAAGATAATAATTTTGTGGTTATTTCTAGTAATGAAGTACAGAAACCGACCAAGATATTATCTCTACGATAAGAATGACGCAATCTTCAGGAAGATTAATACCGAACCCCTCAAAGAAGTTGAGTACCTAAAAGCTCAAGAACCTCAGAAAAGAAAAATATTCCCTAACTGATTTAAATACTACCGACATCGCTAGACTAGAGATTGCTATTGCTGATCCTCGGTCCAGCTTTAATTTTAAACAAACTAAGAAAGGAGTTTTAAGTGTCCATATTACAGAAATCCTCTAGGCGTATATCCTCAAGGAGTCAGATTGACATTGAAGGAATTAGTGATGGAATTTTGCAACTAACAGGTAAGCAATATCGCGTTGCTCTGGAGATATCCTCCGTTAACTTCGAACTCAAAAGTGAGGCCGAACAAGACGCGCTAATCGAGACTTATCAGAGCTTCTTGAACTCACTTAGCTACCCAATGCAGATAATAATACGGATTAGAGAACTCGATCTAGCTAAATATCTAAAAGAATTTTTAGATAGCGTGTCCAATGAGTCTGAAGATATCTACAAGGACCAAGTCAATAACTACTGTGAGTTTGTCTCAAGTTTAGTTGTAACCAATAAAATACTGGCCAGATCTTTTTATTTAGTTATCCCATTTGTCGGTGAAGACACTGATCCTGTGGTAGTTAAAGAACAGCTCGGGCTACAGAGCGAGCTGGCAGCTAAAGGACTCGCCAGACTTGGGATTCAAAGCAAGAAGTTAGACAGCCTGGGACTAATTGATCTTTTCTATAGTTTCTACTCACCAACTAAAGCAAAAATTCAACCTCTCTCTAAGCAAACCTTAAACCTTCTAAACCGAAGTTATTTATGAATATGCAGCTAATGATAAAACGAGATAAGACTGGTCCCAAACAATATGCCATGAGTTTTGGCGAACAAGATCATTTAGACCTGCTTAGTTACTCTGGGCTCGAAGAAGAAAGTAGCTACCTCGTGATTGATGGACAATACGTTAGAGTCTTGTTTATCTCAGGATATCCCTACATTGCCTCTAGCGGTTGGCTAAATTCGTTAATTAACTTTAATCATGATGCTGATATTAGCTACCACATAACAACTGTCGAATCGACCCAGGCGTTGCCTAAACTACATCGTAAAATTACTGAACTAGAATCTACTAAGAGGGCTATGATCCGAAACGGTAAGATCGTTGGACCGGAAGTAACCGACCCGTTAGAATCAGCCATGGCTCTTAGAGATAAGATTCTTCGCGGCCAAGAAAAACTTTTCCAAGTATCAATTTACGTGTCTTTATTTGCCGGTAGCTTGAGTGATCTAGATAAGATAACCCAACTACTAGAAACTGTATTTGCATCAAGAATGTTTTATTCAAAAATCGCTAGGTATCAGCAGCTTGAAGGCTTGCAGTCAATATTGCCTCGTGGACAGGATCAACTAAGTCAAAAACGCAATCTAGATAGTAGTTCAGCAGCTCTTACTTTTCCGTTTATGAGTTCGGAACTAGTCCAAGAATCTGGCATACTCTACGGGGTAAACAAGTCTAACAACTCACTAGTCATCCTAGATAGGTTTAGCCTTAACAATGCTAATAGTATCGTCTTTGCTCAATCAGGAAGCGGTAAGAGCTATGCCACTAAAGTTGAGATTTTAAGACAGCTTATGCAGGGCGTTAAAGTAATTGTTATTGATCCGGAACGAGAATATAAAAGGCTAGCTGAATCAGTTAATGGAACTTATATAAAACTATCTGCCAAGTCACGTAAAAGATTAATCCCTTTGACCTAAACACGACCAATCATAAGCAAACCGATCTAGCTGAACATGCCCAAGACTTAACTGAAGTCATATCTCTAATGGCTGAAGGACTAAGTTCGAGAGAGAAAGCCGCTGTAGATAAAGCCATTTTAAAGATTTACGCCGTAGCTAAAGAGAAACCACCTCTTCTAGAAGATCTATATAAACAGCTAGTCTCTCAGAACCAAGAAAAACTTTGCGAGAGATTAGAGAAATATATAAATGGCTCTCTAGCTGAAGTCTTTAATGGTCAGACTAACATTGAACTTAAAAACCGCTTAGTTATTTTTGATATTAAAGATATACCAGAATCACTGCGGCAAATCATGATGCTTATAATCTCAAACTTTGTTAAGACCAGGTTAAAGCAAAACCCGAGAAACGACTACTGGTAATTGATGAAGGCTGGCTGTTATTACAGCACGAAGAAACTGCGAGGTTTGTGGCGGGTTAGTTAGACGAGCAAGAAAGTATTATTTAGGCGTTTCGATTATCTCCCAACAAGCCAATGACTTTCTTAAAAAGCGATTACGGTCGCGCTATAGCCTCGCAGTCAAGTCCTCTAGAATATTAATGCGTCAAGATACTACGACTATCAAAAATGTGGTATCAGAGATTTCACTTTAAGTGAATATGAAGAAAACTTCCTACTGACCTGCGATAAAGGTGAGGCTTTGATTATTGCTGATCAAAATCATGTAGCAATTAAGATTGTCGCTTGAATAAAGAACATCCTCTGATTACTACTAACCCAAGTGAGCTATATCATTTATGAAAGCCCTCTTTTTATTTAAGTTTACGAAGAATTTTAAATACGAGCTAATTCTAATTGGTGGAGTTTTAATTCTGCTGATATTACTACCAGTAGCTGCAGTAATCGCGTTAATCGATGGCGCATTGGTCAGTAATACCAGTGGGATCTACCAAGGCCCGCCAGACCCCAAGACACCTATGCATATGGGAATTGTACCTATTGGGTATACCTTCAGCGCCAACAAATTGGAGAAGTAATCCCTACAACTTGGGGCAATGCCAATACCTGGGCAATTCGTGCCATAGCCGATGGTTACGTGGTTGACCATACGCCAAGTTATGGAGCAATTATGCAAACAACCTTTGGGGCATTAGGCCACGTTGCATTTGTTGAGAGTGTTGATCCGTCAACAGGATCATGGACAATATCGGAAATGAACGTAGTCGGTTGGGACGTTAGTTGACACTAAAACCATGACGGCTAACCAAGCGTTTTTATATAGTTTTATTCATCAACCGATTAATCAGCCAAGTATCCCATTACTATGAGACTTACAAACCACCAACGCAGTTCGTTTTTTTTGAGATAACACCACCGGCTTTTTTGGATAGAAAGTTAAGCTCAACCGCTCAGTTGATTTCGGCAGTCCATAATCTAAAAGATTCAAAACTATCGCTTGAGATAACCGCTACTTATCAAACGGGGATTACATTTCTGATTCGTGTTTCTAAGTCCCAGTCGATTGTTATTAAAAATCTAGTACATGCCTATCTGCCTGAAGCCAAAGTTGAAGAGGTTAGTGAATACCTTGAAGATAACCACCTGCATGTTTATGACTTTCACCAGACTAATCACTTTGCATACCCATTGCATAGCTTTGAGACTAACCCCGACTTTGATCCCATCAGCTATATT
This sequence comes from uncultured Candidatus Saccharibacteria bacterium, assembly GCA_963706245.1. GTDB lineage: Bacteria > Patescibacteriota > Saccharimonadia > Saccharimonadales > UBA4665 > BOG-1338. Next base: position 304,611 of record OY970151.1, read on the forward strand.
ACCGGTGCGATGACTAAGCTAGAAGGTAATCAGAGGATCAGTTATCAATTATTAATCAAACCAACTGCAGTTAAAGAGATTCCCGGACTACAAAAGCGAATACTGCGAAACGAAGAGCTAGCTACGATACTGGTTAAAAAGAGTTCGCTTAGAACAGCCAAAATTCTAGATCTTATATCTAAGTCACTGTTTGGTATTACGGATCTAATTACTGATATTATCCATGGGCCATCACACTATTCGAATTATAAACAGATGAGATCAATCGAGAATACATCACTGATTAATAGTCGGGTTAAACCGGCTAGACAGCTAAGCAATTTTGAAACCGATTTAATTAGTTCAATTAACAATAAGATATCTCAACCACAATATGAGGTCGTAATCCGAGTTATATTTTCAAATTTCAGCAGTAGCCAAATTAAACAGAAGATTGATACTTTTGAATCAGCTATTCGAATATATTCAGTGTCAGGCTATCAGGATTTTAACAAATTTAAAATAAATGATCAGTCTGAGATTGGCCCTAGGAACAAAGATAAATATACCAATATTCTTTCATTATCAGAGATTGCCTCACTCTATCACTTCCCGCATTCATATAGTGCTAAGACTGTGAATGTCGTTAAATTACTCAGTAAGACTCTTCCGGCACCGATATCCTTAAAAAACGGCACTGAACTAGACATATTACTTGGGGTAAACCATTATCATGGTATCTCAACTCCTATAGGCTTAACTAGACTTGAAAGATCTAGGCACGTCTATCTTGTGGGCGGAACTGGAAGCGGCAAGACCACAACTCTTCTTTATGCTATTAATCAAGATATTAAAGCTGGTAATGGCGTGGCTGTACTTGATCCACACGGCGATTTGGCGGAAACGATTCTAACTTATACCCCCGAACATAGAATTCAGGATGTAATCTATCTTAATCCTGATGATCTGTCATTCCCGATTGGGATTAATCTACTCGAACTACCCGAAGGAGTGAGTGGCGATGATTTACTAAGAGAGAAAGACTTAATTACCGAATCAACGATCTCGGTACTCAGAAAGATATTTTCGAATGACGATACTGGCGGCCACAGAGTTGAGTATATCCTTAGAAATACTATCCAAACAGCACTAACTCTAGAGGGCTCTACTCTCTTCACGATATTTAGGTTATTGAACGATGCCTATTATCGACGAGCAATTGTTAAAAATCTTGAAGATAAAGATTTAAAAATATTTTGGGAGAACGAACTCGGCAAAGCCGGTGAATTCCAAAGAGTTAAAATGTCGGCTGGTATTACTGCAAAGATTGGTCGTTTTTTGTTCTCAGCTTCGGCCAAACGAATGTTAGAGCAAGAAAAATCAACAATTGATTTTGAGAATATTATTAACTCAGGCAAGATTCTAATCTGTAATTTTTCTAAAGGTTTACTTGGCGAAGATACGTCATCATTATTTGGCACGGCTATTCTTGCGAAGCTACAAATTGCCGCACTTCGTCGATCGCAACTAGAACGAGATGTTCGCAAGCCCTTTTACTTATACGTAGATGAGTTTCAGAACTTTGCAACTATGAGCTTTGTCCAAATGTTATCTGAAGCTAGAAAGTACAAATTATTCTTAACTATGGCAGAGCAATCTACATTACAGCAAGATCAGCAAAAATTAGTAGATATAATTTTAGCTAATGTTGGGAACTGTTATGTGCTTTCGGTCGGGTAGTCCAGCGGATGAAAGATTTATACTGCCCCTATTTAGCCCATACATCGAAGAGGGTGGGATATCTAGCCTGCCAGCCTACAACTTCTACATTAGGATCTCTGCTGTCGATGCTCAAGAACCCATGTCAGGGAGTACTGTCTTTATTACCCGAGAGTGGCAGTAAAACAGTGGCCAATAAAGTTGTCGATTCGTCCAGGTTAAAGTATGCAATGAAAGCAACAGCTAAACCCATAGAACAAAATAACCCGAATGCAAATTATTTCGATAGACGATAAGAAGAATGCGAAGGCTGAACCTATCTCTTACTATGCGGGAGATGCTAAACCAACGAACTAATAGAGTTTCTCTTTACGTATATCATAAATTTTACATCCCGAACTCACTTATCAAGGTAGTAACTAGTCTCCACCTTGACAAGTGAGTCTCCTTGGGATGATTGCATGTCTCCTATTACGTAAAGTAAAAGGAGAAAAGAAATGAGTAGAGTAACAATATATAACGGTTTTAAGAATCGTGAGACATTAGTAGCTAATCTATGGCTAAGTAATGACCCGAGAAGCTTTAATATGCTACAAAGGGCTTTAAAGCTACCTGAGACTAAATATCGTAAGGCAGCTTGGCTAGAAACCTTAGTCGAAAAAGAGATTCATGCCCTAGGTTTAGATATAGGGCTATATAGTGAGCTGTTATCCGTGGCTTTATCTAACGTAAGTTGGCTAGAACTTATAGAAGCTCACTTAGAGTAGCTTCTAACGCCCCGAGTATGGCTGTAAAAGGGTCACACGTTTCTTTGAGTCATAGATACTCGACCAAATCAGTTTCGTTCTACCTGAGCTTGTCAGTTCTTCTACGGTCGTAGTGTAGGTTCTTAGATCATTAATACCCATATCAGCAAGCGTCTTAAGGAGATGTTTAGATACAGTTTCTTCTACACTTGAGTCAGGCAAACTATCAACAGGGTTGGATATTCCGTCTTTGTTGTTTCTTGCCAATAATCAGAATCAAAATGATCGACATATGCTTGCCAGTCGTTTCTTAATAATAAAGGTTGGGGTATTGGTGAATATCTCAAGCAGATAGTCCCGTGGTTCATTCGTAGGTTTATTTGTTCTATGCAGATAAAGATCTTGCTTTGGTTCTGGGAAATAATCATAATTTCCAGTTCACTCTTGGTAAATACATTAAAGTCATCGTTATAACTAGTTCGTAAGCTTATATAAGTTCTCAGAACATTACCTATAGTCAATAAAGCTAATCTCTACGGATTTGTTTTTGTACATTGACTTGAGAACTTGTTGGTTTAGCGCATTGTCACTAAGAATCGCAAAACTCTTAGGCGCTAAGTAATATCTGGTACCTCTATTAGTAAGCCTTCATTACCATCTACTCTTTTGCCAAGATACTTTCGATCCACTAATCTCTCTAAAGCCTCATACATTGAATGTCGACTTTTTAATCCTAAGTATCGAGCCATTAATGGAGCAGTTATAAATCTAAATTTATATGTAAGCTTTAGTATGTGTAGTTGTTTAGTATTAAGGGGATAGTGATTGATTGGTTTCATAGCCATATGTATTACCTCTATGCTAACTAGTACCCACCCCATGTTTTCTAGCTCTTTATATTATATTATAAAGGGGGGAGAAGTATCTAGTGTTCACTCAATCTGTTAAATCATTAAACAATGCAGAACACCGAGGTTCTGTATTCTATTAACAGAAATCGAGTAACATAGAGTGCTTGAGATAAGCAGTCAATGCAATCGCTATACCTGTATAAATAAGGTGACTTCTGATTCCTCTAGTGCTATTGTAGCTGCAGAGGATAAAACAATGGCAAGGTCATATACTAGGGCATATCATCGAAAAACCGATATCAAGATATCACTTATAGCTTATCTAGTAATTGCCGTAACCTTATACGCCCATCAAATAATTTTCGTACGGTCTCTAGGGTTTGTACTATTAGTAGTTGCCGCTATTTTCGTATCGACAAAATCTAGAAGCTGGTTAAGTCTGCTGAAGCGGTCGACAACCACACCGTCTATGAATCAAATAGATAGAATGCCAGGTTCAGAGTTTGAAAAACAAATAGTAAGATTACTAAAGAAAAGTCACTACACAAATATTAAATTAACAGAAAAATATGACCTCGGGGTAGACATAATAGCAACTAAAGATGATATCTGTTGGGGTATACAGGTGAAAAGGTATTCTGGACAGGTTAAAGCTGACGCTGTTAGACAGGTTGTTACAGCTTTAAAGAGATATGGCTGTCAACGATCGATGGTAATCACTAATAGTACGTTTAGTAAAATTGCTCAGATACTAGCGAAGTCTAATGAGTGCGTGTTAGTCGACAGGGTAATATTATCCAAATGGCTTAGTTAATTATTGCATTGTGCAATTTTTGATACTCCGTATGTTTTTGGAGCTCACAAATATATATAAGCTAAAATCAGATCATTGTAAATTTATCTACGTGAGAATGTTGTTGATTAGTCGGGTAAATTTTTAGTTCATATTTTTGTATGTTCTTGCATTCTTCAAGGCTATAATGTTATTAGGCATGGGAAAGACCGATATAAACAATTTAGGACAGTATTTTACTCCTAAAAATGTTGCCAAACATATGGCAAATGAAGTTCTCGCTGGCACCCATAAAGGTGGTAGAGTCTTAGACCCATGTATAGGTGAAAATATATTTTTTAGTTATTTAGACAAAACGCCATTACGTCTTGATGGCGTAGAAATTGATAGATCATTGATAACTAATAGAACCCAGTCCTTCTTTAGTAAGCCGGGGAGAAAGTTGATTGTTGGTGACTTTATTGACCTGCAATTCAAGCATAAATTTGACACAGTAATTATGAACCCTCCATATACTCGACAAGAAAGAGTATCCTTAGAAGCAAAAAAGAAACTGCAAACAATAACCAGTGACTCAGGATTGGCATTATCAGCTAAAGCGAACCTATATATTTATTTTCTTTTAAAGGGATTATTACTACTGAAAGATAGAGGACTGCTCGTAGCAATTACGTATGATTCCTGGCTTTACTCATTTTTCGGTACGAGTTTCAAGCAATATTTAGCTTCTAACCATGATCTAAAAGAGATCATACACTTTAAACATGATGCATTTGAAAGCGTAAACGTTGGGGCAACTATTCTGGTCATCCGAAAGGGAGGTAGAACCACACTTACAAAATATTCAGAGTACGAGTCTACTAATAAATTTGATAGATCTTCTACGAGCACAAAATTGCACTATTTAACACCCGAGGATTTAATTAATTTCAACGACCATACTGTTCTGCGTCATCCTATCAAGTTCCCGTCTTCACATTTTGTCACACTAGACAAGATATCTGATAAATTACCTTGGCGTGGTACGTCTAGCCCCGCTAATAAGTACTTTCTTTTCAAGTCAAGTAGTAATGGGCTGACCCCCATCCTTAAAAAAACACCAGTTAACTCGAACTCTTTAACATTAAAGAATGCTGTCTATGCATTATCCGTAAACAAGACGAGTCACACATACAACTCGAAAGAGGAGCTGGAGCGAATTAAGAAAGAGCTTCTACTAAATGGTTCAGACTCATTAAAAGCTAAAGTAATCAACAATCCTTATTGGTACAAGTTCCCCATAAAACCTGGGGGTGACATAATATTCAACTATTATTTCAGGAATAATCCTCGTTTTATTCTTAATACAGACAATTTAGCCACAATGGGAAATTACTATAACATCAGTTGCTCTTCGGTCAAATATGAGACATTCGCTATATTAAATAGCTCTCTTACTCGTTATGCTCTGCTACGGAACTCTAAAAGCCAGGGCAAGGGATTGAGAAAAATACAGCTATATAAGTTCAATCAAATTCCGGTTCTCCCCTTGGAAAAGTTTTCTGGCAGTGAATTAGCATCTCTCAAAAAATTAGGGAAGCTACTTACCAGGAGTAATAAGATAATACGTGAGATAGATGAGATAGTGCTCAAACGCTACTGTCTTTTAGTTAATGCCGATTATACTACTACTAAGTCAATTATAAATATGGATCTAAATAAGTGAACGACACTCTCTGGTATGGAGCTGATGAAGTGAGGGTATTCCACCCGATAGTAGAGGAGTGCGTAAACTCAGCCCTGACTCAGTCGGGTCTGACGGATAAGTATTATCTAAAGCACCATTATGGTCAGCATACATCTGGCATCCCAGACTTTTCGCTTCATGACAAGCAAACGAACGATTACGTATGTATTATTGAGGTTAAGAAAACGCCCCTTGATACTTTAGGGCAAGAGGCAGGGTATCAAGCTAGGGCATACACTAAGGAGTTATTCCCAATACGCTGGAAGCTAGGATATCCACCCAACTTTTGCGTTACAAACATCGAGTACACGCAGTTTTACGGATTAAGAGAGAACTCATCTTTAATAGGTTGTCTCCTTGAGGATAGCCCCAAAATTTCAGCGACAATTGACTCGGCTGAGCTTAAAGCAAAATTTACATCTATTTTAGTCGACTATTTTATATATATCGACAACCGAACAGAGCATAAGTTCAGTATGCATCTGGAAACTATCTCTGAATCTTTTAATGAATCATTTTATAGTGTGGCACAAATACTTGGCGCTAACTTCGATAGAATATCAAACTTTGTTAATGCCAATGAGAACTTACGTCGAGGAGTACTTTATGAACTCTTCCGATTTGCTTTCTACTATTACATAAAGGAATTCTACCTTCTAAACAATAATGATCTTGCAAGTTATTTCGATGATTTTGAGACATCTAAATTGAGCGCAGAGGAACTTGTTGAACATATTAACTCGAACTTCCAGAAAGTAATGGGAGTAGATTTTGTAAATCTATTAAAGGATTATCCATCTTCCGAACCGGTATTCCCAAACATGCTACTTGCAAATGAAGAGCTGGGGAAAATATTTAATAACTTCATAGTCACCCTTGAGCAGAATGCATCCGAAGGTATTAAAAAGAATTCCAGCTTATTAAACTATGTCTCTTTAATTACATCCGATATATACAACAAGGAAGAGATGCATTCGACAGGCAAGATAATGTCAGACGAAGTCCTCTCAGATGTTCTCTCGAATTTCACTATAAATTCGCATACATCAACAGTGTTAGATCCATGTTGTGGCGACGGTAACCTACTCGTTTCGGCTTATAAGCGTAAACAACATCTGATGGCTGAAAAAGAGTATTCTCATAATGAGTTACTTAATGACATTACAGGCGTTGACATTGATCCAAATCTCATTCAATTAAGTGCATTCAAACTTATAGGGCAAGATTTGAATGGTGTAAATTCTGACACACAAACAAATCTATCAGCTGATGACTTTATCACAAGTAGTAACAGTGATAAGTATGATGCCGTCGTTATGAACCCTCCGTATCTACGCAATGAGAATTTATCAACTAGGGATAAAGAAAAATGGTTGCAAAATATAGAGTCTAGTACGGGCAAACGCTCATTTATTCGCCAAGTGTCTCAACCTAATCAGTACTACTACTTTATAGAGAAAGCAATTAACAAATTGTCAAATGAGGGCACTGGCGCTTTTATACTCATGTCCAAGTTTCTTAACAATAAAGACGGTGAGCCACTTAAAAAGTATTTAATCCCTCATCTGGAAGCTGTGATTCACTATCCTCCTTCTTTCTTCAAGGGTTTCGCTGTTACCACTGACATTTTTATAGTCAGGAGACATCAAACTGCAAGTGATAAAATATCATTTTTAAACGTCAAAGATACCTCTTTGTTGGCAGATCTTGATTCACTGAAAGAGATAATAGCTAACAAGGACGATGTACTAGAAGATAGGTACACCCTAGTTAACGTGCCTAAATCTGAAATAGACGCTAACTCTAATTGGAGACTTTATTTAATAGATCCTGAGAAAAAAATCGAAAAATTCTCCCAAATAACAAACATTAAACCTATAAGTTCTTTTTTCTCGAATATAGTCCGAGGTAAGGCTGATAATGCGGGAGGTTCCGCCTTCATGTTCCCCGATTCAGGAAATAATGTATTGAAAGAACTAGTGCCAAACATTGAGCCTAGATACATTGGACCTGGCCTTAAGATCAATAAGCTTTCTAGAGGGAGAAGGCACTTCCAATTAACAGAGGACTGCCTAAATGGCTCTCGTGGTCTCAATATTCCTAGGGAAGTCTTGACAGATTTAGACCATATAGATTTGCCTCAAGGTATAACTACATACTTGCTGGCAATGAAAGATAAGTTGGGGCTAAATAAATTTAAGATCGTTATGTCTAATATAGTTAGTAGTCAGATGACCCCAAACATCATCATTCCTAGAGGGGATAGGACTAAACACACAGTATTCTACTATCCTGAGGAGGCCAGTGCCGCTCTTATCTCGACGAATTTCTTTGCATTATCTGGTTATAGCGGAAACGAAGTTTTCGATAATACCGATAGTATAAAATTTATTGCAGCTTTTTTGCTTTCGACTTTCGGGCAGCTACAATTTGAACTATATGGAAACAGCCAAGAGGGTTCGCGTAAAATAGAAAAACGAAACATCGAAAAGTTCCATGTGCCAAGCCCGGATAGTCTAACCCGTTTGCAAATGGATAAAGTACTAATGGCATACAACACATTAGATGACATGGACGTCGATATGTTAGGCACTGAAGGAGTTAACCTCAGAGACGAGCTAGATGATGCCATATCAGGAATAATATTCCAAAAGAATAATCTTGGTTTCGAGAACTCTCATGACCTTAAGATATATTTCCATGACTTCTTAAAAGAACTTGTTGAGAATAGAGTTCTGGTATGAAAGTCATAAGTCTGTTTTCTGGTTGCGGAGGCCTTGATCTAGGCTTTATTAAAGCAGGGTATGAAATTGTTTGGGCTAATGATAATTTCCCTGATGCTTGTGAAACTTATAGAAGAGAACTCGGTGATCATATTGTTTGCGAGGATATATTTAGAGTAGATATAAAATCTATTCCAAAAGCTGATATTCTTATCGGTGGTCCACCTTGCCAAGGCTTCTCAGGTGTAGGGAAGAGAGATCCAAATGACGTACGCTCTATGCTCGTTTGGCGATATCTTGACATAGTTAATGAAGTTAAGCCAAGCTTCTTTATATTAGAAAATGTTACTGGCATTAGAAGCGCTAAGACACCCGAAGGTAAAAATGTCGTAGATGAGCTTCAAAGACAGTTTGAGTTGTTAGGTTATACCACTAGCGTCCACTTACTTAACGCAGCCGACTATGGCGTTCCACAGAGGAGAAGGCGCGTTTTTATAATTGGAAGCCTACATGGTAAAACTGTTCTACCGCCTCCTCAGACCCATAGTATGGATGGTATAGGGTTTAAAAAATGGGTAGGATCTAGTGAAGCACTATCAGATTTAGGTCTACCCACTGATGATGGTATTGTGAAGTACAAATACCCTCCAAGTAATGAATATCAACAATATCTCCGCGAGAAAAGCGGTAAAACAACTGACTTACACATAACACCATACTCAAGTGAAACGGATCGCATAATTATATCTTATGTAAAACCAGGTGGTAATTATATGGACGTACCAGACAAATTTTCAACGAAACGAATTATGTACTTTAAAAGTACTGGAGGGAGAACTACAACTTATGGACGACTTGATCCTTCAATGCCAAGCCATACATTAAACACTCACTTCAACAGACCGAATGTCGGCTGCAATATCCATTACGAGCAAAACAGAATGATAACAATTCGTGAAGGCTTAAGGTTACAGTCATTTCCTGATACTTTTACCCTTAGTTCACGGAACAAACGTAATTACTATGTACAAGTTGGTAATGCTGTGCCCCCTCTTTTAGGCTTGGCATGGGCGAATCATATCAAAAGCTATTTCTAGCAAATTTATGCTTTCTAACCGCACATAAAAAGGTTGTCTAATTAGTCACAAAGGACTAGCATGTTAGCTCTAAAGTTATTAGCTAAGAAATACAAACTCCAGAAAGAACCATGAATCTTTTACGATCTAAATAATCTATTTATATTATATGGTCTTTTACTTTAAATCACCGAAGGTTTTATGGAATGACTCTGCACGATATAGAAGCCAAGCAAAATACTCGGGCCATCGTGTTTCTTTGCCCAAATCGCAAGGAGCAGACTGTTTAATGCGACTAGCTTTTTTTTCAGGCAATTCCATCCATTCTAAGTCCTTACCTAAATGCTTTTCAATCTCAGACTTATGAAGCTCAAATTTCTTGAATTGGTTTTTATCCTCACCGATGTACACCTCACAACCCATTTTATGAGTCTGGCTGTTCAACGTTAGTGCAATATGCCAGTTGGATGATCCTGCGCTTATATCATACCAGTGTTGTGGATACGGTTTCCTTAGCCTTAATTCTGTGTGTTCACCTTTCGCATATTCAATAAATTTTTGCCAAAAATCTAAGTTTCGTAGTTTTGTTTCCGATAGATTTGTGACGGAACTAGTTGATTGCTTTACAGCTTTTGCCCAATCATTTGGTTGCGATATTATATTAAATTTTGGGGCAGGCTGTGAATCACCTATTTGCCAAAGTTCGATCTTTATTAAGAAAAAATTTACATCTTCGTCGGTATGTTCATTAAGCCAATCAACCGCACGCTTATGCTCTTCTCGAACGCTAGCTACAACCCAAATGATAAACTCAGCGTCTACGCCTGAAGCATAGGTGATAATTTTACCAAGATGATCATGGTCAGTAATTTCTAATTGATTTTCGATAATAATCTTTTTATCCGAAGTTGTTTGTTCTGCAAGGATATCAACGTTGAATCTACCTACGCTAGCCTCAGTTTGAATAAGATTTATCTCTAAGTCTAGCTCGTCACTCAATAATCCTAGATTTTTTTCTTCGGCTAACCATTTGGTAAATGTGTGAGCTTCGTGAACCCAAATTTCACGGAGAGGAACTTGTTTCAATATTCCCAACTTTTTCATACAAATAGTATACGACGTTTAATAGTTTGTTACGTAATAAGTTATGATAAATAAATGGCTAGCAATAAGTATTACATTAAGATGGTCCAAAACGAGAGAGATAATGATCAAAAAAGTTTAGACACATATCGTACTAGTATAAGAGAAGCTAATAAAGATCTTCGTAACTCAATTGAAACGTGGCTTGATAACATTTCATTTATCAGTATTACTCTTGGTGCAGCCCTTATACCGATAGGAGTCAGTTTTTCGGCGGACAAAAAATTTCATCATCCACGACTTTTTTGGGCTGGACTAGCAACTCTAATATCAAACGGGTTTATTATAATAATTTGGAAAAAAGTAATTACGGAATTTGTTTCACCAAAAATTGATTTAATTGGGATTGAAGAACAATATTTATTAACTAAAAAGAAGCAATTAGAAAACGACATTATAGATGGTACAAAAGTTGGTGTTGATTCTTATAAGAAATTTCTATCCTCAAGAGTAGAATATATCAAAATAATCAAAGAAAAATATAATATAAAGAAACCATCCAAAAAACTAGAAATAAGAACTGACGTTGCATTATATCTCCTCTTTATTGGGGTTTTGATGGTTAGTGCTTCAGCTCTAAGAAACATTAAGCCACTCGAAATAATAATTATAGTTTTCACGGTCCTAGATGCTATCTACGTTATTTATACAATCAACCAGTATTTTAGTAGTAAGACGAAAAGAAAAGTATTTACAGAGAAAGTAAAGAAAATAGGGATCAATGCGTTGGATAAAGAAATTAAAAAATCAAAAGACGCTCTAGAATTATTAAATCGTAATCATCCAATAAAAGGTTGATTTAGTTGAGTTAAAGCCTGAGTTCCGAAGTACATCCACTAGCGGAAGGAAAAAGTTCAAACTACGAGATAATGATTATGAATTGGCTGGCCATTTTGTTCGGTGTTAAACTCTATTTGATTCTCTATTCGTCACCCTCCGGCTTAAGCAGTCTTAAATGTGGCTTACCTAGATCAACTATAGGTTCTGGTACGCCAGGGAAAGGTTCCAGCACAAGTTCGTGTCGTTCAATCTCTCCGTTAGGAAACGTTTTCTCGAAGACCACCGTTTCACCACTAGACGCTGAGTCAGCAATTTTACTATAGATACCGAGAGCTCTACTAATTACATGGAGAGGCGTCGTGTGATTTATGTCTGCCTCATTACTTATAAATTCGGCAGCCGGACCAGCAAGAGTAATATGGATTTTCTCAGTCATAAACATACTATAGAATATATATGATAAACAATCAATATGGCTGGCCATTATGTTCAGTGTTAAAACCATTTTAGTAGTTTCGCCCATAACGGACTAGAACTTTAATTCAGTTATATCCCAAGGTTCAACTCTCAAATCTGTATAGCGAATCCAAGTTGGTGTGATTATAAAATATCGCTCGCCAACATTTTTATGGTGAACTTCAGCACGGGGATTTTTTTGCCAGTAATTTTGGCGTACAACATCTAGCTCTTCTGGCTTAAGCTCTCTAGCTATGCCTTCAAGTTGGATTGTCTCAGCATTTTCGCCGCCAATAACAAAAGCTACATGCGGATCTGATTGAAGATTTTTGTATTTGAGTGAAGAGTTGTCCGTACCAAACAATACTTTTAAATCCTTAGTCTGTCCAAAACCTACGATAGCTGAATGAGGTAATTTATCTTCACTTACAGTAGAAATAACTCCAAGAGTACAGCTATTCATGAATTCATAAAGTTGCTCGCGAGATTTCATAGATATTACTATAGCAAAATAAAAAGGCTTCCAAAGAAGTCTTTGATTGTGCTTGTGCTTGGCTGGGGATGAGGGATTCGAACCCCCGATCCTGGGACCAGAACCCAGTGCCTTACCGCTTGGCCAATCCCCAGTACAGGGGAGATTATAACGGAGTATAGGGGTTTTGGGTAGCTATGCTACAATCAATCCATTAACAACTAAACATATAAAGAGCGCGGGGAGAGATCTAGCTCGTTGAGCCGCCAGCAACCCGTTAAGTATCAAATGACTAAGGTGCTCCATCTAGGCTGGTTTACTCCAGAAAGATATTTAAGTTACGGCTTACCTTTCTGGAAAAACAGGAAGGTATTTTTATGCCTAATTCTCTCAACGATTACACTCTATTTACTAGTGAGTCAGTCTGCGCTGGTCATCCAGATAAAATCTGTGACGCTATAAGTGACGCTATCCTTGATGAAGCTCTAAAACAAGACCCAAACTCTCGTACAGGCCTTGAAACTGTCGCTGGAGCAAACCAAATATCTCTTTTCGGCGAGATTAAATCTAAAGCCAAGATCAATTATCACGAAATCGTTAAAAAGACCATAAAGCGGCTTGGCTATACAAATCCTGACTGGGGTTTTAGCGAAGAGTCGAAGTTTAATAACTATATCCACGAACAATCGCCTGAAATAGCTATTGGCGTAGATCAGGACGGCGCAGGAGATCAAGGTATGATGTTTGGCTATGCCTGCAAAGATACGCCGGAGCTTATGCCGATGCCTATAATGCTAGCTCACGCTCTTGCTCAAAAGATCGATACTGTGCGTGAAGGTGGCAGACTACCTTGGCTAAGACCCGATGGCAAAGCTCAAGTTACCGTCCGTTACGAAAAAGGCAAGCCAGTCCTTATTGAAAAGCTGGTTATAGCGATTGCACATAGTGAAAAAACTAAGATTAAGCAAATCCGTAAAGAGGCTATAACCTACATTATTAAACCAGTACTCAAAAAATACGGATTTAAGACCCCCGCCGATAAAAATATTATTATTAACGGCACCGGTGTTTGGCATATACCCGGTCCCGAGAGTGATGCCGGCTTAACTGGGCGGAAGATTGTAGTAGATACCTACGGCGGCTACGCCAGAGTTGGTGGTGGGGCATTCAGCGGCAAAGATCCCTCTAAAGTTGACCGTAGCGGTGCCTACGCTGCCCGCTATATAGCTAAGAATATTGTGGCCAATGGTCTAGCTGAGCGCTGTGAGGTCGGTTTAGCTTACGTCATCGGCCAACCATACCCTCTTATGCAAACTATCGACTGTTTTGGAACAGCTACCGTTAACGAAGCTGAACTATATGAATATAAGGATAAGATAATGGATACTTCAGTTAAGGGAATTATAGACGCTCTAGATCTTCGCAGACCCATATATAGCCAAACTTCCGTCTACGGCCACTTCGGCAAAGAGAACCTCCCCTGGGAGCAGATAGTCCCCTTAAAGGCCTAATTACTTATGGTAAAATAACTATTAATGGCTCAGTACAATTCCAAAGAGGGCGTGATTCATGAAAAGCCCAAAGTCGTTAAAGATTCCAAGACCTGGTTATACATCTGGTTGGCTGTCAGTATCGTCCTGCTAGCCGGTAGTATGTATGTCGCCCATAAGCACAAGCTAACTGGTTTTCAGGCTAGAGTATTTTATGACTTCAACAATCCCGATTTGGGAAGTGGCTTTACCGCGGCTGCTAAGTGGATTACCGAGGGGCTGGGCAGCGCCTATCCAATTATTGTCTGTATTTTAATCCCACTCATTTTTAAAAAATATCGCTTAGCCTGGCGCTTCTTTATAACTACCGGCGGCGCATTGGTACTAGCTGAGATTATCAAGAAAGTTGTTAATGAACCGCGTCCAATTGTCATGTTAGCAGGTCACTTGCATCAACGGGTGGTTGAGACCGGGCCGGGTTTTCCCTCAGGTCACGAAACAGCTGCCACGGCTCTGGCGCTAACTCTGTGGTTCGCACTACCTAAACAGTGGCGCTTTGTATCAATTATCTGGATAGCTGTTGTGGCCTGGTCAAGACTATATCTCGGCGTTCATACACCTATGGATATTATTGGTGGCTTCGCCTGCGGCCTTCTAGCCGTCTGTATAGTCCGCTTACTACCTAAGGGCATAGCTAAACCCCTCCTACTCGACGAACAACCCGAGCTCTAATCTGCTAAACTATATTTAATGATAATCGCTGTTGTTATTACTGGAGCCTTGGTCGTAATTCTACTTGGTGTAGCTATTGCCCTAATCCTTAGACAAAAGAGTTCTAGCCCCGATTCAGCGCTGCTTCTAAAAGCCGACATGACTGAGATAACTAAAGGCATGCGTGAGCTAAAAGACTCCATGCAAAAACAGCTAACCGACCAGTTAACTAGCTCTAACCGCCAAATTACTGCTCAGTTTCAATCAAGTGCCAAAATTATTCAAAACGTTACTGAAAAGTTAACTCAGCTCGATCGGACAAATAAGTCGGTTGGCGATATCGCCGCTGAGCTGAAGACCCTTCAAAATGTCCTGCAGAACCCTAAGCAGCGTGGTGTACTGGGGGAATACTACTTAGAGCAGATTCTAAAGAATATTTTGCCACCAGGTACCTATGAGCTGCAGTACAAGTTAGGTGAGGGTTTAATTGTTGATGCGGCCATTAAACTGGATGATAAGATCTTACCAATTGATAGTAAATTTTCTCTCGAGAACTATAACCGCCTAGTTGATGCCAAAGAGGCTGATCGTCCGCCGATTGAAAAAGCATTTAGAGAAGATCTAAAGCGCCGGATTGATGAAACCGCCAAGTACATTATTCCCTCTAAGGGTACACTCGGGCAGGCTCTGATGTTTATCCCGAGTGAAGCAATCTACTATGATCTGCTAGCTAATAAGGTTGGTCTAACCGGGATTAGTGGGCGAAATCTCCTCCAGTACGCGGCGGCTGAGAAAAAGGTCACTATTGTTGGCCCCAGTACGCTCTCGGCCATGCTCCAGATTATAGTTCAGGGATTACGCTCGATTGAGATCCATAAAGATACTGAGCAGATTAGAAAGAATATCGAACAGCTATCCAAGCACCTTATCTCCCATAACGGCTATATGCAAAAACTCGGTAGTAGTCTAGGTACAACTGTTGGGCATTTCAATACTACCTATAAAGAGCTTGGCAAAATTGATAAAGATATCGTTAAGATAACCTCAATTGAACCCTCGGTTGAACCACTGCTACTGGAAAAGCCGACGACTTCAGATAACGATTAGATAATTTTTTAGCATGAAAAAAGCCGTGTGATGAAAAGTGTGTTGTTGATAGAAATTAAACCCAAAGTAGGTTCAAACGTTATCGACAAATAGTCACATTTTTTCATGTTGCACACGGCTGCTATGTCCCTCAGGGCGCTTGTCTTAAACTATTGCTAGTAAAAAATAAGTGGCCTCTTTATACCCTGAGGGATAACGCTTGTAGATGACTACTTCCTGACTGGTCTGCCGATTTCGATTGGCCCAAGCTTGATGTAGACGTTGTACGCCGACAATAACATAGGGATAACCGACGCGGCAGCAACAATCACACAGATCCAAAGTCCCCATGTGATGAGTACCTGATAATGCTGTGTGGCGTGTTGTCCGAGTTTGACAACGGTACCGTCGTCAGAAATTGAACGGCGGGCCACCATGAGAGCCACGAACATGATGATCGCAACGAGCATCACGACAAGGGATATGGTGGAGCTTTTGTTTTTGGGTCTGGAGCTCATTGCTCGAGGCCTAGTAGGCATAGTCTTGATTGACATGCATTATTCCTTTATGGGTATAAGATCTTAAAGATCAATTCGCTCACCTTGAGAGAATAGCATTACTCTAACATCATGTTTATAAATAGTCAATGGGTCGGGCTTTGATAACAAGGCATGAAAAAAGCCGTATAGTTGAAAGAGTGTTGTGTTGAATGAGGAGAACCGGGAAGGGCTCAATCCGTCTATTCAAGACCACTTATCAACCACACGGCTGTCGTCGTCTCCTCGAAGAACCAATGTTATTCACTAAAAGTGAACCACTCTGATTCCCGAGGGACGCCCGCTAAGGGGTAGTAGTATTTCTACTAACGGCAAGCCTGTGCTTGAATTAGTTTCTTACGGGGTGTAGACCCAGTCGGGTATTGACTTCGACGACTTCGTCGAGAGCATTTTGAGCACTGATCTCACGAACGCTTAGCTCAACGAATATTCGGTTTAGCGAATAAAAGTTTTCGCGTCTTCGCTGATCAGTTGTGTCCGGCTGAAGATTTTCTTCTCGCATATCGAGGACGAATCTCTCCAGTTGCTTAGCTGAATAGCCTAGCAAAGACGGCTCTTCTGGTGGCTTACCTGGCAACTGTATCCAAATATTCCAACTAAATGCAGTTGACAGAATCAGCAACCCCCATAGGCTCAAGAACCAAATGGACCATGTCCAGGGGTGTGGCCCGAAAAGATTGTTACCGGCCTGATGTCCATACATATACGTTCCGATCGCGATGACACTCACGAGTAGAGTCAACATGATTGACGTAGAACACCAGCTTCGGACGCGTTGTCCAAAAACAGTCCCCTTGTCTCGGTTCCCCCATGGTGATTTAGCCTCAATTCGAGCGACGACCGCAATTGCCATGATTACAGCAGACACAATTGTGTAAGCAACAACCCAATGGTAATGCGGGTTAGGTACGAGCACGAATCCTGCATTGACTACCTTCCGATAGGCAATAAAATACACCAACTGCAACATCAGTGAACCAAGACTGAGCAAAATAAATGCCTCAGCCAAAGAGTCCCTTTCTCTGTTGTTCAGTCATTTCTAAACACCATCTCTTTCGTTAGTAGAATGTAAATGTACCCACTATACAAATTCACATCTGTATTGCGTGGCAGTATATTAGCATAAAAGGTATGAAATGTCAATGATCAGGGAGCGTGCTTTAGACATGAAAAAAGCCGTATAGTTGAAGAAGTGTTGTTGAGAGAGAAGAACCAATAAAGGCTCAATTCGTCGATCACGACACTTATCAACCATACGGCTGAAGGAGTTATCCCCTAGGACGCACCTTACTCGATTAGGAGTAAATTCCGATGCGCCCTAAGGGGATGCCCAAAGGAAGCTCTACCTAGATAGAGATTAATGTGTATTTTATTTCATGATCCACCTTTCTATACCGATGTTGTCCCGACTACGAAGTTGTTACCTGTTCAAGGTCAGAATCTTTTGAAAGCCTTTCGATTTCCACGATGTTGACCGTGCACCAGCCGAGAATCAGGAATGACCAGCCCATAACAACTATCTGCCACATCGAAATGTACCAAATTGGGCCACCGCTGTGGGTGATTGGGTTAAACGTCTTCCAGTTTGATGCTCCGAGATGAAATATCCAGGTGCCCATCATGAAAAGTCCGATTCCACATATGGTTATCGCTACAATTGCAGCAATAAAACATAGTCCGATTTCTTCGGCTGTTTCATCATCGAAATCTCCCGGCCCAAGGTAATAATATGGTTCTTTCATCCTAGGTACACGGAACAGTCGAAGCAAAAGGCCGACAGTGATGACTATCACTAGCGCTGTGAACAATCCATCATTGAAGTGATAGTTTGGGTTAGGGAACCAGGTGTGCTGAGCCCAGTTTGATGACGTAGCGTGAGCTAGGAAGTCGGCAATAAGCCAAACAATCCATCCCAGAGCTGTAAAGATCATTCCCGTCGACACTGGACCAGCCCACTCATAACGCGGTTGAAGCTTAGACATTTCTAATACCTTCTTTCTCTATCTAGTAGATTTTCAATGAACAACCACAGTGCAAATATTGCACGATAACTGGTGATATATTAGCATAAAAGGTTTAAAAAGTCAACCAGTTATAGCAGTAAATCTATCTGTTAATTAGTAGATCGATAGCCAAGGCCGCTGTCCAGGAGAAATTATTAACCCCCTCGGGATCACCGGTAATTGGATTAAAGTATTCATGAAAGCCAGACTTAGCGATTAGCTCTAAAGTACTCTCCGTTAAGGCTTCGGCATGATCGAGAAAACCATAGCGTTTTAAGCCGTCAATTATCATCCAGTTAGTGTTTATCCAGGTTGGCCCTTGCCAGTAGCGGATTGGATCAAATAGCGGTGAGTCTAAAGGTGCCGAAGGAACGGGATAGGCTGGCCCAAAGCGGTGCTTATTTTCTAAGAGTTCAACTAAAACCTTAGCTCGTTCTTTGGTGATGCATCCGGCATAAAGTGGCATCAGAGCGGCAATGCTGGAGGTAGTTAGTAGTTTATGCGTCACAAAGTCGCGTGAGAAGTACTCGCTGGCGAAAGGATCCCAGAGTTGATCAAGGGCTTTTTCGGTCTTATTCATGGACTCGACTAAGCCTTCTGGCAAGTCCTCGCGGAGAGTCTTGGCAATTTCAACCAGGCAAGAGTTGGCTCTGACAAAAATACTGTTAAAACTTAAGTCTTCGATAGCAAACAGGGAGTGATCAAGAATCTTATCAATATCGTAGACCTTTCGCCTCAGGCGGCGCTGGACATCAAATAGGGCCAGAGCTTCAACGTTCGAGAAGCGCTGATCGACCGGTACAATTCTAGTATCACGACGAAATGGAGTCATTAGTTTTTCTAGCCGGGTTTTCTCGGCAAGTCTAACCCACCAGGGCAGCAGATGCTCGTGTAGTTCATGCATCCAGGGCGGAGTATTATCCAGACCAGTTTCCCAGGGGTGAATTTGCAGCACCAATCCCTCGCCGTGGGGATCACGGTCAGTATAGAGCCACTGATGATAATCAACTAGCGGCTGATAAACCATCTTATACCAAGCTCGTTTCTCAGTTAGCTTCATTTTCTCGCCAATTCTAATAACTGCCTCAGCAATCAGCGGTGGTTGGGTAATGCCGCTGGTCTCAATGTCATCCGGTGCGTTGGGATTAAGCCAGCTGCGCCAAATTTTGCCGTGGTTTTCATAGGCTCTAGCCGGCAAGCTATGGGAGGGGGTAATAATCATATGGGGAATCATGCCGTTTGACCACTGGGATCGAAGCAGGCTCAAAATCTCAATTTTAGCCCGGTCGACATCGTAATCCCTTAGTCCAATAGCTATAAAACAGCTATCCCAGAGCCACTGATGAGGATAAATTTTCTTCGATGGCATAGTAAAAGTGCCGTGATCATTTTCAGTCAGGACATCTTTGGCCTCATCAACCATGTCGCGCTCGATCTCTTCTTCGGTCTCTTCTGGTATCGGGAGAATATTATCTTCAACCTGGTCTTCGAGATCTTCGGCTGGTTCAACTGTTTGTTTTTTATGAAGCATTAACTTCTATTATAACCTGTAAAGACAAGAAATTGAATCTCAGCGGTAGTTAGTAAAATTAATCGGAAAGCTTAAGTCTTGTTTTCTAAGCAGACTCATAATTTCCTGGAGTTCATTCTTACTTGGACTAGATACCCGAATTACCTCACCCTGAATTAAGGCCTTGGCCTTTGGAAAGTGCTCACGGATTAGGCTTGTTAGGGTCTTAGCTTTAGTTTGATCAATGCCACTAATTAGAGGTACCTCTTTAGTGGTCTTTAGGTTAGAGGTCACACTGTCTTTAGTAATATCTAAGAATTTCTGACTTTGATTACGAGCGGCTAATTTCTTTCGAATAATATCAAGTATGCTATCTATCTGCCAATCACCGGAGCCGGTTATCTTGAAGCCAGTTTTATCTCCGTTGAGCCACTCGATAGCCGCTGGGGTTCCTTTAAAATCATAGCGCGTGGCAATTTCGCGCATTGATTGATCGAAGACGTTATTCATCTCAGCCTTGTCATACTCGCTAACTACATCGAAAGAAAATTGGGCCATAACTATATATTATCAGATTAAAATGATTGCATTTGATTGGTTGACTTAAAATATGGTAACATCTGAAACATGTCAGACAAGTTTTACATTACTGAGGCGGCTCCAAGAGACCAAGATCGAGAACGAGTAGTTGAATTGTGTGTTAAATCTCAGCGTTTGACAGACATACCCGATCCAGAGATATTTGCACCGGAAGAACTAGAACAGCATTTATATGACGAGCGTGACACCGCTCACTTACTAGCCATTGACCAGAAGACACTGGCTGTTGTTGGCCATGTTGCCGTGAGACAACCAAACCCCGATCATATCGACGAATGGCTTAGAGGTATTCCGCGCCGATCGAGGAAAGAAGCAAATCTGCTTGAGCTAGGCGGCCTATTTATTGACCCGCATTTTGCTTTCAGAGGCATAGGCACCGCTCTTTCGGCACAAGGACTCGAGAATATTCGAAGAACGACATCCCGACGTGGCTTTCCAGTAGCCGCAACTTGGGCCGATAAGCCTTTTGCCAGAAAGATTGTAACCGGCTTGGGTGGAAAAGAACTGAACACCAAGGATGCTGTAGGTGGCCCAGTTACACTTTGGACATTTGGTCGCAAGTAAATAGAGCTCAAACGACTATCTTTCGAACACGTATTACTTACTTTTATCGGTCAAAATAGTTATACTAACAGGTAATGGATTATCAGAACCAAAAAGTTGGGGAGGTGGCGCAGCTGCTAAAGAGTCGATTGGCTACTTTAGATAATAAGGCCGAGATTTTACGTGCTGTCGAGCTAAAAGCCCTGTTTGAGGAGCTTAAGGTACTCCCAAATGATCAAAAAGCGGCTTTTGGTAAAGAGGTAAATGATCTACAGAACGAACTGCGCGAAATCGTCGCAGGCGAAGGCGATAAAGCCGTAGCTCTAAAACCAATTGATTTAACCGCCCCCTTTGATATAAATGTTGATCCAAGCCGCCGAGGAGTATTTCTTAGAAACGACCAGGGCAGTATTCATCCACTCATGAAAGAACTCGAGATAATCCTAGACATCTTTTATAGGATGGGCTTTACAGCTGTCGAATCACGTCAATTAGATGATGATTACCACATGTTTAGCTCGCTAAACTTCCCAGAAGACCACCCAGCCCGTGATGATTATGATACTTTTATGACTACCGAGGGGCTAATTGCTCCGGCCCAGACCTCGACTATGCAAAACCGCATTCTAAAGGCTTATAAAGATAATTTGGAAAAAGGTTTTCCAATTGCTGCTGTTATTCCGGGTAGGGTCTTTCGTAACGAAGACCTCGATGCCCGCCACGAGCATACTTTCTATCAAATTGAAGGAGTCTATGTCGATAAAGGCGTTAATGTTGGCAACTTAATAGCCACCCTAAAGACCTTCTTGCAGGAATATTATAAGAAAGAGCTAGAAGTTAAAACTCAGCCATATTATTTCCCATTCACCGAACCAAGTTTTGAATTTGCCCTAAGTTGTCCATTCTGTGAGAAAAAGGGCTGCAGTATCTGCTCGATGACCGGCTGGATTGAGCTACTGGGCTGTGGCATGATTCATCCTAACGTCTTAAAAGAAGCTGGCATTGATCCAAATATTTATACCGGTTTTGCCTGGGGAGTAGGCCTTGATAGGCTGGCGATGATGAAGTACGACATTGAAGATGTTCGCTACTTTGAATCTGGTAGATTAGAATTTTTGAGGCAGTTTTCATGAAAGTTAGTCTAAAACTTCTTGGTAGTTGCCAGAGCTCTTTTGACGCCGGCGTCTTCAATGCGTCTAATATTGACACACTGGTTGAAAAAATTAATGCTCAGCTAGGTGCTGTTGAGTCAGTTTCTAATCTCTCTGATAAATATAGCGACTGCTGGGTAGTTAAAGTCGTAACCTGCGAAAAACACCCGGGCGCTGATAAGCTGAGCGTTTGTAAGATTGATGACGGCGGCAAAGTCAAAAATGTCACGCGTGACGATAAGGGCATGGTTGAAGTCGTTTGTGGTGCGCCCAATGTCCAGGCCGGTCAGAACGTAGTTTGGCTGCCACCGGGCGCAATTGTACCTTCAAGTGCCGACAAAGACCCCCTGAAGCTTGAAGCCAGGGAAATACGCGGTGTCATCAGTAATGGTATGCTAGCCAGTCCCAGTGAACTCGGACTTAGTGAAGACCATAGTGGTATTTTAGTACTTGACGATAGTGTGCCGACCGGCAGTAGCTTTGCTGATATATATGATCTAAACGACATAATTATCGACATCGAAAACAAGATGTTTACTCACCGTCCAGACTGCTTTGGGCATTTAGGCATAGCCCGTGAGCTAGCTGGTATTTCGGCTCAGGCGTTTACGAGCCCCGATTGGTACAAGGAAAATCCTGAGGCTCTGGGCGCCAGTGATAAGCACCTTGACGTCAAAGTTGTAAATAATATCCCAGAAGTCGTACCACGCTTCAGCGTATTAACAATTGCTGGCCTTACTATTAAACCAAGTAGCTCCGAGGTTCAAGGTTATCTATCTCGGCTGGGTATCAGACCGATAAATAACATCGTTGATCTAACTAATTTATACATGGTGATTACCGGCCAGCCACTACATGCCTATGATTATGATAAAGTTGCCAAACTTAGCGGTGGCCAGGCCAGCTTGACGATTCGCTATCCTAACGAAAATGAAAAAATAACTCTGCTTGGTGGAAAAACAGTTGCTCCACCAACTAACACTATTATGATTGCCACGGAAAATGAAGCAATTGGCATTGGTGGAGTTATGGGTGGTCAACAAACTGAAGTTGATGATTCGACAAAGAACATAATTTTAGAATCTGCCACTTTCAACATGTACTCGATCAGGCGAACCTCCATGGAGCTGGGCATTTTCACTGAAGCCGTTACCCGCTTTACTAAAGGCCAAAGCCCCCGGCAGAACCTGGCAGTACTTTATAAAGCGGCGGCGGCTATCGCTGAGGTTAGCGGCGGATCGATTGCTTCAAATGTAGTCGATAATAAAGGCGACTTAGCTACTCCCGAACCTGTAAAAGTTACTACTAGCTTTGTAAACGCCCGACTGGGCAGTAATTACTCGGCTGAGGATATGGCCAAAGTCCTGAGCAACGTTGAATTCAAGGTCAGCGTTAATGCTGACGAGCTAAGCGTCGAAGCACCTTTTTGGCGGACTGATATTGAAATACCTGAGGATATAGTTGAAGAAGTTGGTCGTTTGAAGGGCTTTGACTCCTTGCCACAGGTTCTACCAAGCCGCTCGATTAGAGCTGTGCCTCACGATCCGATGCTATCGCTCAAACAGCAAACTCGTCTCTTACTCTCTAGAGGTGGCGCGAATGAACTCCTAACCTATAGTTTTGCCCACGGTGATCTACTGGATAAAGCCTCACAGGATAAAAAGAACGCTTACCAACTAGTTAATGCCCTCAGCCCAAGCCTGCAGTATTACCGCCTTAGTTTATTGCCGAGTCTGCTAGAAAAGGTTCATCCTAACATTAAAGCCGGTTACCCGGACTTTGCACTATTTGAAATAAACCCAGTACACAGTAAAACCTCATTGGAAGAAAATGGTGAGCTACCGACTGAGGATCAACGCGTGGCATTCGTGTTTGCTGCTGATAATAAAACCGCTAAGAGCCGCTACCAGGGCGCAAGTTATTACCAGGCCCTGCAATATATGACATATCTATTAGTCGAGCTAGGCGTTCCTTTTAAGATAGCTCCGGTTAGTGATGTTAGTAGTATTGCCATTGACGATAAAACCCTTGTTGCACCGTTTGAACCCAGTCGCCTGGCGGTGGTTCAGACTACCGGCGGCAAGTCTATTGGTTATATAGGAGAATTTAACCAGAAGATCTCAAAGGGCTTAAAACTGCCAGATTTTGTAGCCGGCTTTGAACTTAGCCTAAGTAAATTAGTAGACCAAACTTCTTCTAAAGCAAATTACAAGAAAATGTCTAAGTACCCAGCTGTTGAGCAGGACATTTGCTTTAAAGTTGACGTTAGCGTTAGCTATCAGTCTGTTTTGGATCTAGTGTTTACCGAATTTGGCAAGATTGGTGATGGGGTTGGTCTAGAGGTAATTAAACCTCTAGATATTTTCCAGCGTCCCGAAGATTTGGAGCACAAGCAAATCACCTTTAGACTTAGTGTAGTGAATGAGGCTAGGACGATGACCGATGCTGAGGTAAATATTATGTTAGATAAGGTCGCAGTTGTCGCTAAAGATAAACTTAACGCAGAGAGGATATAAGTAAAATGGCTAGAAAACGAGACCGAGTGTTTGCTATAAGTGTCGCCGCATTATTTTTTGTGAGTGCTTTTGGCTTTAGCTTTTGGGTTATATGGCAAGCAGTAAGTAATAACTCGAGTACTTCAAGTTCGGCAGCTACGGCAGCTGCCAAGTGTACATCCGGTGAGCCGGCTGCACTGCAGTTGACACCGCCAGCTACCGCCTATATTCCTAAAGGGCCTGTAACAAGTCTGCAAATAACCGATCTAGTTAAGGGTAAAGGCCAGGCGGCTGCTAGTGGCGACTGTTTGACAGTTAAGTATTATGGAACACTGGCCACAACCGGTATCGTTTTTGACGAGGACTATACGACAAAGATGGGCTTTAAGTTCCAACTTGGTGAAGGCCAGGTAATCCCCGGCTGGGATCAAGGTTTAGTCGGCATGAAAGTCGGTGGCACTCGGCGGCTAGTTATCCCCTCATCTTTGGCTTATGGCAGTCAGTCACCAAGCGCAGCTATTCCAGCTAACTCGAATCTAGTCTTTGTTGTTTACCTAGTATCTATCACTTAACGATCTGGTATCTTAGTTGGTTTAGCCTGTAATTAATCGATGAGCATTCAGGTTAAATTCCGGGTGCTTTGTCCGCTCGGCGTACATCCGCTAGAAGTTTAACGGCAGTTACGCATGCCTTCTCTCCGATAAACATCGGATTAGTCTGAAGTGAACGAAAACTGTCCTTTACTGCCATAGATGCGTGTTGGGCTGTACCAATTAATTCTTCTGGGCGCCATATAGTCACTCTACTTTTATTGCCACCTAGCCTATCTTGATGCCCGCTTACGAAGTTTGGTATATCCCTGGGCTCACAATCTTTTAGATTAAATTCTAATTTACTGTCCATACTCCCAAACGACCCGGGCTTACAAGTAATATCTAATCCGTCTCCGACTGTTTTCGCCGCGAAAAATCTACTGACAGACGGTCTCTCAACGGGACCTTGCAATGTCCACATCGTCATGCCACCTATTATCTCGCAATACATAACTTGCTGATCTGGCTTCCCAGTCAATCTCTGTATAGCTCTCAGCGAGGACAAATATGTCGGGTACCTATCCCCAGCCTGTTTAAAGACGATCTCTGGTGTAATTCCCCCTCGTTGGATATTTCTAAGAACATGGCCATCACTAAATGCCGATGACAATGCGATTTTCTCTAGATCGGACATCTCATTAGTTTCGCCGATTTTATCTATTATGCCTTTAAAGATATCTTCTAATTTAGACTGCTTGTCCTCTCTCTTATCACTGATACTATCGAACCGTTGTCGTGCTCTGTCTTCACTCTCAATAAGTGATTGTAATTTGCTACCTTCAACTGCCAAGACGCCAAGATCTTCCGCAACGAACGGGACAAGTGTCTGCAGGCTTTCTAACGGGGAAGTTTTCATTATTATCCCATTATCTTTAATTGACTACTGATATGCAATCATAAGTGGTATGGCTTGACAGTGTGGAGGGGCTCGAGTAGAACTCTCTACGCGTGGTACAATGAAACCGATATAAATCCACCTTGCAACAACCCTGTTAAATCTCATGACATAAGGGAATGTGGTTTTCACCTAATGAGTAGCTAGCAATTACGGTCGATAGTGCTGGTTTCTATAAAATCTAATATAAGGGTGATATATATGTCTGACAAAAAAGACTATAAAGAAGATATGAGCTGGTACGAACAGGCTCATAAAGAGCACATGAAGAACTGGCGAGCATGGGGTTCATGGTTCAGCTGGGGTTCACCAGTTGGCCTGGGTCTTTTCTTTGTGGCAATTGCCGGTGCGCTTTGGATTTTAAGCCAAGCTTTCGGCTGGAAGTAACGCTTCCCAATATTAAAACGGCACTGTCTTTTTAAGCGGTGCCGTTTTAATATATATGGTTATGGCTACTGGCCAATAGGTGGATAAATGTATACAAAAACACAATATATAGTGTATTGACGTATATGACTAACACCATTTATAATGAGGTAAGTTTAAAAATATAAAATAATAACTAAAAAGACCTGGAGGGTACTATGGTCAAAAATATTACGATCTTTACTACTGACACCTGCGCTTATTGTGGCATGGTAAAAAAATGGTTAGGCGCTAAAGGACACACTTGGGACGAAGTTAATCTTGACCAGCACCCCGAGCAGCAAGCCGAAGCCCTTCGAATTAGTGGTGCTATGACCGTTCCAGTAACAGTTGTTACCAAACAAGACGATACCCAGGAAGTTATTATTGGTTTTAATTTGGCTAAATTAGCCCCGGCTGTCAGTTAATTACTGTTACAATAGAGTCTTACCATGAGTGATAGTGATATTCCTAAACACGATGTAATAATGATTGGCGCTGGCCCGGCAGCACTGTCTGCAGCTATTTATACAACTCGGGAAAATATTGAAACAGTCTTATTTGAACGCGGCGTGCCCGGTGGGCTAGCGGCGATAACTGACTGGGTAGATAACTATCCCGGTTTTCCAGAAGGTATTGCTGGATTGACACTTGCCGATAACCTCCAAAAACAGGCGGAGCGCTTTGGGGCAAAAATTGAATATTCTGAAATTACTAAGATTTCCGATGAGGGTGAATATAAAAGAGTAGAGACTGGTAGTGGGCCAATGCTAGCTCGAGCGGTCTTAATTGCCACCGGCAGCGATTATAAGAAGATTGGAATTCCCGGAGAAAAAGAGTATTACGCCCGCGGCGTGCACTACTGCGCGACCTGCGACGGCCCATTTTATAGAGACAAGAGGTTAGTCGTTATTGGCGGTGGTAATTCGGCTGTTCAAGAAGCCATCTTTTTAACTAAATTTGCTAGCCATATTGATCTATTAGTCCGCTCGGAGATTAAAGCCAGTGAGATTCTCCAAGATGATCTTAAGAAAATTGTCGATAGTGGTAAAATAACTGTTCATCTTGGTGTTACACCACTGGAGATTGTGGCCGGCGAAGACAAGCTAGTTAACAAAGTTGTTGCCCAGAAGGGAGAGGAAAAAATAGACTTTGATACTGACGGCGTATTTATTTTTATTGGCTTGTTGCCAAATTCTCAGTTTTTAGCAAATAGCCCGATAGAACTCGATAAAATTGGTTTTGTTGTAACTGACGAGCATCTTCAAACGGCTATGCCGGGTGTCTTTGCAGCCGGTGATGTCCGCAGCGGAGCAACTATGCAAATTGCCAGCGCCAGTGGTGAAGGGGCTACCTCGGCTTTGATGATCCGCGAATATCTCGAAGGCCATAGAGACTAAATCTGTGGGAACTCTCTTTAGGGAGGTAACCAAATAGCTTATCCTTGTAATTATATAAGATATATGGTATATTACTGTTTCAATGAGCGAAATCCTTAACCCCCATTCTCAAGATGATGAACTTGTAATAGTTTCTGCTAGTATCACTAGGCTAGTGCCGCGCAAGAAACAGTCCATACAGCAGGTTCCTAGAGCTAAAAGTGACTACGAGAAACAACTTGATACTGAAAAGAAAAAATATGAGTTGCAACTTGTTAATGCCCATGAGATGCGCCGATCAGCAAAAGCTAGACTAATGGAAGCAAGATCAGCTGAGGTATGGAATGGCGTGAAATCGACAACTCTGACGATAGTTGGGTCACAATTCGCAACAGATCTAAATGGTCAAGAAAGGCGAATATTTTATCCAAAAGAGCGATTCTCCGCTTATTTAGTAGACCCACGTTTTCACGCCGCCACCGGAAGAGGCGAAGGTTCGCCTAGAAGGTTATATTTTTCACCGATTTTTTTGGGCAGTGATGGCGAGTTATGGATAATCCAGATCATACTATAACTATCAGCAAGTATGGTACTGGCGGTAACGAACTGTCTCTGAAGGAACAAGCAAATAGATATAAGTCGACTTATAGACAGAAGCTTAGAGGGGCAGAATTGCCTAATATGGAATCAATTAATCTAGCTAATCAAGACGAATATGGCCTAATCCATCATGTTGAGGCCCCCAGGCTCGTAACAGACGATGAATTAATAGACCCAATCAAAACACCGATCTCGAAACTAACAGGTAAAGAGCCGGAAGTGGTGGCCCAGTGGTATATTCTGTTGGATCAGATGGTAGCTGCTTAACAAATTACGCACTCTATGTGGGATCGATTAGGCTACTGAGGCTCAGACTCAATTATTATCGGGATATAGGTAGCCGCTGCCTCACGGAGATGATAAGACCTTTTCTCAAGTAATTGTGCCTGCTTTATGTCACTATTATCTAGGTTACCTTGGTTGGCTTTGGTAACTATCTTCGAAACTTGTTTTGAAGTTTCTTTGGCTCTGTCCATTAAATACAATGCAACTGAGTAATCTTCGCCTAGCTCAGTAGTAAAGTCTTCTGGAAAAGCATCGCCTGGATTAACTAACTCAAAACCCTCAGCCATAAGTATTATCATACAGCTAATCAATCCGCTTTGGTAATGGATAACTACCAGAGTTGACTATAGACCGCTGTAGCCCGGAAAGAAATCACCAACTTGACGAGATTTTTCTATTCCAGCTGCTGTTAGCTGTTCCTGAAGTAATTCAACCATTATTTCTGGCCCGGACACAAAGACCAAGGAGTCCTTTCGAGGGTTAGCTATCTCAACAATTCTCTGCCCACTTAGTTGTCCGACTTCACCAGTCCAGCTACTGTCTGGCTCACTCAGTAAGATGTGACGGGGCATACCATAACTTTCAAATAATTTTAAGAAAACAAGTTCTGGTTCAACCCGGGCAGCGTATAGCAAACTAATATCGCGGCTTTGCTGAGTGTCGTGTAGCCATTTAATTATGCTATGGAAGGGTGTCACGCCAATGCCACCGGCTACAAAAACCAGCGGAATGTCAGAATCCTTAGGCAATACAAAGTCACCCATCGGATCGCTAATTGTGACTGTATCGTCTTTCTTAAGCTGACTTAGTGCGGTCTTGAAGGAGCTACTGGGAGTCGAAAACTTAGTCGTGATACTAAATAACGGCGCATCAGTCGGGCTGGAAGACACAGTAAACCAGCGTTTAATGCCGCGGTCATCGGGACTATCGTGCTCTATTGTCATTTCAATAAATTGTCCGGCAATTTGGTCTAGCGGCTTTTCCGGCTCAAACCAAAAAGAATTAATGGTTTTAGCCTTATTCTCATGAACAATATGGTCAAGCTTTGCCTTCATTATCTACACTGTATCATGCTACAATTGAATCAAGAAGAGGAGAAATACAGTGGCAGATTACAACAAAGTTCTAGAAGTTGGTGACTGGCAAAACGGCCTAGTTAATGCAGTTATAGATATTCCAATGGGTTCAATTCTAAAAGTTGAATGGGATCGAACGCGCGCTTGTTTTATGCTTGACCGTGTTGAGCCAAGTATTTATCCGAAACCGGTAAACTACGGCTTTATTCCCCAAACCCTAGATGCCGACGGTGATGAACTTGATGTTTTAGTTGTTTGTAGTGAGCCAATTCCTACAGGTACGTGGCTGTCGGCTAAGGTACTTGGTGTTTTCAATTTTGAAGATGACGGTGAGATGGATTATAAGATTGTATGTGTGCCGGCTGATGACCGTGACACAGGAGATAGCATTAACTCACTCGATGATTTAGGTAAGCGCTGGCAACAAAAAATCGAAGAGCACTTCGCACACTACAAAGATCTTAAAAAACCCGGTACGACTAAAGTTCTAGGCTGGGGCGGTATTGATGACGCCAAAAAAGTTATCGAAGACTGTATAGCCCGCTATTCCCAAAAGGCCTAAGAAGTAGACTATGCGCACCACCTCCAGTGCTAAAGCCATCATTTTAGATGCAGATGCAAAGATGTTGGTTCTAACGCGCAGTGAGACACATCCAAAATGGCCTCTTCAACCGGATTTACCTGGAGGTTTGATTGATACCGGTGAAGAACCTGGCGAAGCCTTAATTAGGGAAATAATGGAGGAAACAGGGCTTTCTATTAGCCCTGATCAGCTCAATTTAGTCTATACTGCCACCGAAGCCTGGGAACATAGTTATGTCAACCTTTTGTATGTCATAAAACTTAGTGACATCGAACCAGACCTAAAACTTAGTTTTGAACACTCGGCCTTTTCGTGGTTGCCGTTCTCCGAATTACCAACTATCGAGAAAGGCTACGTAGCTTATTATCAGCATGCTTTCGATTACCTGACAAAAAACCAAATTATCGAATCTCTCTAACCTCAAGAAAATAGTTATTTAAAGAGTTGCATGGTTACTCTTATGCTTATACAATAATAAGGGTAGAATACTAATATCAAGAGCATAGAGAAGGGATAACATCATATATGAAAACTAGGGTGGCAATTAATGGTTTTGGCCGAATTGGTCGTAACGCTTTTAAAATAGCATTCGAAAGAGATGATCTAGAAATCGTCGCAATTAATGATCTAACCAGTCCGGAAACACTAGCTCATTTATTAAAACACGACTCTAATTATGGAGCTTATGCCCGATGAAGTTGGCTTTGATGACAAAGGCATTATAGTAGCTGGTAAACATATCACCATATTCTCAGAACGTGATCCAGCCGCACTGCCCTGGGAAGAGAATAAAATTGACGTCGTTATTGAATCAACCGGATTCTTTGTTGACCCTGCAAAAGCGCGGGCTCATATTATGCCGGTGCTAAAAAAGTAGTGCTATCTGCTCCTGCTAAAGGCGAAGGAGCTCCCACAGTAGTATTAGGCGTTAATGAAGATGAGTTAGAAAATGCTGGCGAAATTATTTCAAATGCTTCTTGTACAACAAATTGCATAACTCCGGTAGCCGGAATTATTGAAAATAGTTTTGGTATTGAAAAATTAATGATGACTACTATTCATAGCTATACTGCTTCACAAGCCTTACAAGACGGTCCAGTTGGCAAGGATGCACGAACGATGCGTAATGCCGCTGAAAACATCGTACCAACAACTACCGGTGCGTCTATCGCTGCTGCTAAGGCTTTACCGGCCCTGAGTGGTATATTTGGTGGCTTTGAAGTCCGTGTACCTACTCCTGTTGTGTCGCTAGCCGATTTTGTAATAATTACTAAGCGCGATGTTACACCTGAAGAAGTCAATGAGGCCTTTAAAAAAGCTGCTGCTGAACCATATTACCAGGGGATAGTTGATGTTACTGAAGAAGAACTGGTCAGTAGTGATTACATAGGCAATAGCCATTCAGCTATTGTTGATCTTAAACTAACCGCTGTAGTTGGAGGCAATATGCTGAAAGTCGTGGCTTGGTACGATAACGAATGGGGTTATTCTAATCGCCTAGTTGAAGTTGTTGCCGACACTGGTCGATTACTCAAGCGGGCTGATAATGAGGAACAGCCAACACATCACGATGAAGCAATATGAAAACACGAAAACCACTGACCAAACTGAAATGAACATCACGATGCTAGAGCGAAGTCACGAGGACCACAATGAAGTGAACAAGAATACCACGAGCACGAGCAATCTGGATCTAACCAATAAAACTATGAAGATCTTTATCGGCGCCGACCATCAAGGCTTCAACTTAAAGGCAGAGCTGATTAAGTGTTAAATGCCTCCGGTTATGAAGTTGTTGATGAGGGCGAAGGTGAAGCCGAGATGATTTTCGCAGTTTGCGCGCGAACCGTTAAGGCCCTTGCTGGCTAGCGATGAAGTGAAGCAAAGCTATGTTGATCTGAGGCAGCGGTCAGGCAATGACCATTGCGGATAATCGTTTTAAAGATTATCGCGCCAACATGGTTTAGGAATGCTAAGTCTTGCTACTGATTTTCGTAATGAATGAAGTAAAGCATGCTTATCAGCGGATGGCTTACAAGTCAGAAGGTAACGCTGAAGTTCAGACTTGGCGAACCATACATTAGATGGTTGGCCTAGTTCGTCAGAACGTCCGTATTAAAGATTAATAACTATGCCACTAACTATCCGGACATTTGTCCAACAGTCACTGCTTCCAATATTAATAAGTATTAATTCGGAGATGACAACGGTTTACTGATTTTACCGAGCGAATTCACATCGATATACGGACGGTATCTTTACACTCCAACTGCTCCAGATTAACCACAATTGGTTGCCTCGAGACATTAAAGTTGACTTCCATCTAATGGTATAAAAGTCCGGATAATTATTTAGACAAAGTTTTAGCACTTCATCCTCATCTGGTAATACTGCCACGCTGAAGCTGATTTTGAGGAGACAGTTATGTTAGCTCAAACTGAAAAGCATGGCATAAAGACTGGACTGGCGTTTTACAGGCAACGCCCGTAGAGCCATTAATTAATCGTCTAAGCAATAACGACTACGTCTTAGTATTTCGCCGGCATTTAGGTTATCAGGGTGGTCAAGGCTGACTTAAGAATGCTCGATAAAGTTACCGACTAATTAAGCAACAACTTCCAACGCATTGAAATTGGTTGGGACGGTGGCGTCAACTGACATAAACGTCAAGACCATTGTTGAGGCCGGCGTATGGTATTTAACGTTGGAGGTTATATACACAATGCTATCAACCCTCAAGACGCTTATGCTAAAATAAAGTTATTACTAAACTAGTGAGCTAAAGACTTATTATAAATGACCAACCTACCAATCGAAAAGTTGGAAAAATTGCCAATGATATCCGAGAAGATATTATTAGTATGTTAGAGCACGCCGGTAGCGGTCATAGTGCCGGGCCATTTGGCCTAGCTGATATATTTACTGCTCTATACTTTGTAGTATTAAATTATGATCCAAAAAATCCCGATTGCAGGAGCGCGATATTCTGTTTCTTAGTAATGGCCACTGTGTGCCAGTACGCTATGCCACAATGGCTGAAGCGGGTTATTTTGATAAAGATGAATTAAAAACACTACGCAAATTTGGTAGCTCGCCTGCAAGGTCACCCCGAAAGACTACGACTGCCAGGTATTGAAACCACTTCCGGGCCACTGGGTCGTGGTCTTAAGCCAAGCCTGTGGTATGGCTTTGGCGCTTAAGAATGGACAATCAACTGCATCACCGGATATATGTAGTTATGGGCGATGGTGAACAGGATGAAGGTAATGTCTGGGAAGCAGCCATGCTAGCTGGTAAATACAAACTAAGTAATATTATTGCCATTACTGATCGAAACAACATTCAAATTGACGGCCCAACTGAGTCTGTCATGCCACTGGAAGATCTAACGGCTAAATGGCAAGCTTTCGGTTGGCAGTTACTAGAAATTGATGGCAACAATATTGACGGCTATTATTGATGCCTATGCATGGCTAAAGCTATCGTTGAAAAGCCAGTTATGATTATAGCTCATACTGTACCGGGTAAAGGCGTTGACTTTATGGAATATGATTTCCACTGGCACGGTATACCACCTAATCCCGAACAAGCCAAAGATAGCACTCCAAGAATTGCGCACCCTAGGCGGTAAAATTAAAAGTGAGGCCGATGAGTGATAACAACTTGTTAGACTTATAATCGAACGATCTGACTAGTGAACCAATTAGAAAAGGCTTTGGAAGAGGTCTAGTTAAAGCTGCTGAAATTAACGCAAATGTAGTAGCTGTTGTGCTGATTTAACTGACTCAACGCAGATGAGTTTATTTAAAGATAAGTTTCCAGATCGATTTGTGGAGATTGGTATGGCTGAACAAAATTTAGTAACTGTCGGAGCTGGTCTGGCTGCCATGGGTAAAATTCCTTTTGTCAGTATCTTATGCGGCTTTTAGCCCTGGTCGCAACTGGGAACAGATTAGCACTACTATTTGCTCTAAATGAATCGCCCAGTTAAAATAATTGGTTCACACGCCGGCGTTAGTGTTGGCCCTGACGGTGCTACCCATCAAATGCTTGAAGATATTGCTCTAATGAGGGTATTCCCAATATGGTGGTTATTGCTCCCTGCGATTTCAGTTGAAGCCGAGAAAGGCGACACTAGCTATGGCTAAAGACAAAGACCTAATTATATGCGTCTAGCCCGAGAAGCAACCCCGATAATTACGACTAAAGATACGCCTTTTGAAATAGGAAAGCCTATGTTTTTCGCGAGGGCAGCGACGTCAGTTTAATTGCGACTGGTACTATGACTTATCAGGCACTACTTGCAGCTAATCTACTTGAAGAACACGGTATCAGTGCAGAAGTTATCCATGTAGCCAACTATTAAGCCACTTGATAGGCGGTTATCCTTGCTAGTATTACAAAAACGGGGTATGTAGTTACGGCTGAAGAAGGCCAGATGGCCGGTGGTCTTGGTGGTGCTATTGCTGAGTTACTTAGTGAAGAATTGCCGACACCTATTCGACGTATTGGTATGAAAGACCGCTTTGGAGAATCTGGAGAGCCAAACGAACTGTTAAGCCACTTTGGTCTAGATAATTCCATATCGCTATGGCAGCTCACGATTTAGTAACTAAAAAGAAAAAAGGACAAGATGCCACTAACGACTGATCAAATAAGAGCGAATTGTGCCAAAAGCTCGGCAGCGAATGGCTGACCGCCAGAGCCGAACGGTTTGCTTTCGGAGCGTTTAATCTCGACGATCAAGCCACGCTAAGGGCAGTTGCCCAGGCCGCCAAAGCCAACAATGCTCCAGTTTTAGTAGAAGTTAGTCAGGGTGAGGTTGATGAGATTGGCCTAGATAATGTTCGGGATATAGTAGATAACTTTAATGCAATTACGGCATTGAAATATATATAAATCTAGATCACTCACCTTCAGTTGAAGCTGCTAAAAAAGGGCATCGATGCCGGATTTGAGTTTATCCATATTGACATCTCTCAGGCTAATCATGATGCTAGCCAGGAAGAAATAATTGCCCAGACTAAGGAAATTGTCAAATATGCAAAAACCACCGGCGCTTTGGTCGAGAGCTGAAGAGCGTTATTTTAGTGGCACATCAAACTTCCACAAAGAAAATATTGATTATAAGGAAGTCGAAAAATATAAGACTAAGCCTGAGGAAGCCGTCGATTTCGTTAATCAAACAGGGATCGACACCATAGCTGTCCAAATCGGAAATTTGCATGGTAAATACCCGGTTCCAAAAATACTTGATCTCGAATTGCTTCAGAGGATTCGTGATGCAATTGAGTGCAATATTCGCTACACGGCGGCAGCGATACTCCCGGACATTATTTTGTCGAGGCTGTTAAAATTGGGGTCACCAAAGTCAACATTAACTCTGATATGCGCTATGTCTATCGAACGACCCTAGAAAGTTCCTAAAAGACAATCCTGACGAATTCTCGGTTGCAAAGCTAGTTGGCAAGGAAGTTGTTCCGGCCGTCCAAGCTGTGGTTGAGAGTAAGATAGTTAGTTTCAATTCGTCGAATAAGGCTGATATTGGTTGATTTTTATAAGATAAGTGTGGGAAGATAAACATAAGCATGGATGATAATGGTGGGCAAAACAAAATGACGAACAGTGGCCTGAGGCTGATCAGCAAACGGTAGCTGATACTCCTCCAACTGTCACAACTAATTCGACGATTGATATCCTATCGATTGGCGATATTGTGACAGATGCCTTTATTAGACTATTGGAAGATCAGGCTCAAGTATATGAAGACGATCAGGGTAAATGGCTGGCTATGCAATATGGCACAAAACTACCTTTTGAAATTGCCGATATTATTGAAGCAGTCGGCAATGCTTCAAATGCAGCCGTAGCTTTTGCAAGGCTTGGGCTTAAATAGTGCTTTTGTTACCAATGTTGGTGGCGATCATCATGGACGCGATATGATTAAGCCGCTTAAATAAAAACGAAAGTTGATACTCGTTTTGTCCGAATTAATCCAGACAAAAAAAGTAATTATCACTACGTGCTATGGTACAAAGGTGAGCGAACTATTTTAATTAAACACGAAGAGTACGACTATCATTGGCCGAGTATTAGTCCAACAGAAACACCTAGATAGGTTTATTTTAGCTCCATTAGTCAACACGCCATCGAGTTATCATGATCAAGTTAGTGATTGGTTAGATGCGACACGATGTGTCAAATTAGCTTTTCAACCTGGTACATTCCAGATTGAAGCCGGAGTAGAGGTTAAAAAGGATATATGAGCGTAGTGAATGTTGGTATTAAACCGTGAAGAGGCTGTCCAAGTTGGTGGTGGTAATCACGAAGATGTCCACGATTTATTTAACCAATTACATGCTCTTGGCCCGAAATAGTAGTTATTACCGATGGACCAGCTGGTGCTTATGCTTCAGATGGCGAAACAGCGTTTATCAATGCCACTTTATCCTGATCCAAAACCACCTTATGATCGCACCGGTGCCGGTGATGCCTTTGCTCATACATTTGTGGCGGATTAGTTAAGGGCAATAACATTGAAGGCGCACTACAATGGGCGCCGATCAATTCAATGAGTGTTTGCCAGCAAGTTGGTGCCCAAGCCGGTTTATTAACTGACAGCGAGATCCAAAACTACCTTCGGAACGCACCTGAGGGCTACAAACCAGAGCGTTTTTAGAGCCTTACCTCTAGCGCTTTAGAGGTGCTTATGGTAATCTTTATTTAACGCTTACGTGAACAAAACTATGAAAGTAAACGACATTCTTCCAAAGAACAAAAAGGCTGGAATATGACCCGAATGTTATCGCAAATCCTTGACGTCGAGGAGCCCTCGTTCCGACTAGGGATTCGGGATTTAGAGCGGGCAAGTGGCGGCTCTAACAGTGATATTCGCCTATCTGCCGACATTATGCAGCGGGTGAACGCTAAAATCCGTGATCTTGGACTAGATCCCAGTGATACGACCGCGGAAGAGCTCTATCATGTCTTGCAACAGCGCCTCAGCGACGATGAAATGCGGCTGCGCGAATTTTTAGTTTTAAGTGGTAATTCATCGTCTGAGGAAATACTTTCAGCAACCTTAAAATTAGTCGAGGATTTGGATATCCCAAAAACCTGTTTTGCGATCAAGCTTAGTGTTGGGAAAAGTTTATTTAAAGAATTACCACCCAAGAAGGTTATGAAAGAGCTTGGTTACCGCTCAGTAACGTCGATGCTCAAGCACGAACCCGTCCCTCAACTCTTAGCAGCCGCCTTAATGTACGAGTCATCCCACTGGCAACAACTTTTTTATGAACAGTATAAGAAGTTGCACCCGTCTAACTTTGAACAACGGGCGATTGCTATTTATCATCCTAGAAGCCAAAAATGGCAGGCTGTCGCTGATGAATTTGCCGAACGATATAAGAATACGACTTCTCTGCTGCCGGAATTTGGCTCAATTATTGTTATGCCAATTACGGCTAGTGTCCCGAATTTGGCGATTACCAGCACGCTATTATTACTGTCCCAGATAAATGATATCCGCTGTAATAGTAGCTTTATTAAATTACAGCAGGTTCAACCGGACTTTGGCAACATTCTATATAGCCAGTCTTGGGGTAATCCCAGCGACGTGGCCGAGGTAGCTGGGCAGCCCCTATCTTGGAAGACAATCCATAATTATTACTCCAAGAAAAGAGCTGATGATCTACCGGCAGTTTTTGATCCTCACATTCAACCCGAAGACCTTAAACTGGTTAATGCTGAAAGAGAGTTAGCCAAACGGGTTCCGTCATTAGAATTCTGGGTAGATACAGCGACCCTAGCTATGGTAAGTGGCGATAAAACAGTCTCACTAAATATGCTGGATGTGGCACTCAATGCGACTAACCGGCTTGATTTTAAAGATTCAATCTTAAACTTTGTCCAAAATCGGGTTTGGAATGAGCTGCTGATGCGTTACCTTAATCCGGCTAATCTTGAAGATGTTCTAGGGCAACTTGGTGACGGCCTAAACGCCCAGCCCCGACAATTAATTCCAGCAACTGAAATGGCCGAAGTATGAGTGTGTTAAAAACTCGCCCACTTAGGTATAGTATCTGTGTTTCTGGGGCGGCCGCTGGTGTAACAGTTAAACAGTCTTATAAATCAGCTGAAGAGCTCGGCAGAATTATCGCCAAATCAGGCCAGATACTAACGACCGGAGCAACGGTCGGCCTGCCATATTACGCGGCTCATGCCGCTAAAGTCGCCGGTGGAATCAGCGTTGGCTTCAGTCCGGCGGCCTCACTCCGCGAGCATCTTCTTAAGTACCGCTTACCCTACGACTGTTATGATTTTGTGAACTTTACAGGTCTACATTATGTCGGACGTGATCTCTATTTAGTTCAGTCGAGTGACGCTGTTATAACCATTGGTGGTCGCTTCGGCAGTCTGCACGAATTCACCAGTGCCTTAGAAGCTGGAAAGCCCTGTGGTATTTTAACCGGCAGTGGTGGGACAGCTGATGTTATTCCGCACTTAATGGCTATCCTCGAGCCACCACACAAAGATTTGGTGGTCTATGATGAAGATCCTAAGAAACTGGTAGACAAGGTTATCGCGCTGCTTGACGAAAGGTATGAAGATATCCACAATCAACTAACCAAACGAGATGAACACTGGTTTCTTAGACTCGATGATTTTCCACCAAGAGCCGGTTAAGATAAATAGCTTAGACGAAAGATACTACCTCGGGCACAACAACGCTGCCGAGAGCGTGTTTACCGAGATCTGTTAGTATTAACTGATTATTTGGGTTATCTATCAGCCCTGATTCTACTAAGCGTCCAACTGACTTGAAATATGCGTCACGTAAAGTGGATGAATAACGATTGTAGCCGGTAGGTGGATTTTTGTCATCCGATAGCCAAGTATCATAAGTCGCTACATGGCTTAATGTACTAAGAGTAATATCTGGATCTATAGGCCCATAATGGCGCCAATTTAAAACACTAACACTTGCAAGTATATAATCATCGAAGTTTGCGTCTGGCGCCAAGGATATTGTTGCGACCTCCCGAATACGCCGTCTTCTCTCGTCGTCACCATCTATCCAAACCCGATAAGCATGAGGATTAATTTCATTCATCATCTAATTTTTACTGTATTTAGACTATTATGCAAGCGGCTTATTGACTGGTACATTATTACCGAGTAATTTGGATTATATAAAGAACTAACAAATCATAAGCGGAGGACTCTCATGATGGCACAAGACATAAAACTAATACTCTACCCTGTAAAAGACCTGGCAGCGGCTAAAACTTTATATGGCAAATTTCTTGGGGTTGAACCGTATGTTGATGGGCATTACTACGTTGGCTATAAACTTAGAAACTTAGAAGTTGGCCTAGTCCCTGGTGGCGATGCGGTAACAAGTTACATAGACGTTGATGATGTTAAGGCATATTTACAGACCTTAATCGATGCTGGCGCTAAGATTCACCAAGACGTTAAAGATGTGGGCAGCGGTTTGCTTGTTGCGACTGTTGAGGATGCTGACGGTAATGTTCTAGGCCTTCGTCAGCAGCCAAAGTAAGAGAACAATTCTTTATTGGATGCCTAAGGCAGATATCCCTAGAATCGGTTATTCTGAAGACCGATTGTCTGAGTAAATGAGTAAGGATAGTAACTCGTTATACTGGTTGATGCGGTACAGCTGTTTTGAGCAATAGAATTACTAAAACTACTTGGGGCACCGTAATAAGTTGTACCACTGTAAGCTGTAAAGTTACTAAAAGTGACCTGAGACTGTGTACGAGTTGGACAGCTTGCTTGAGGGGTACCAAAATACTCTGTCCAATTGATTTCATAACCAGTCAGATTGCCCCAGCTTGCAGGGACATTAATTGTCGCAATAACTGTAGTCCTGCCGGTATTTAAATCTTTAACAGTAGCTTCCCAGTTATAACCGTTAGCATCTATGCTTGCACGGTAAACATTGAGAAAATAGGTATGATTTTGATTAACATTGTAGTTAATTATGCAAGATGTACCGGGTTCGTTGCCACCATCGAAATTTGCTTGCTGAACGTTACAAATTGATGATGCTTCGGGACTAGCCCAGTCAAATACCGAAAATACTGCTTTATCGATCCCTTGTAGGCCAAAATAGGCTCCGCCGAGTGGTGGAGTAGACATAAAACCGAATTGATTAGACCAAAAGTAGTCAGTGTTACCGAGACCAGGGACATTATTGATAGTCAGATCATAGGACTGGGCAGTCAAGTTGTTAGCTGGCATAAATATACTTGTGTAAGGTCCTGCTACCGATACGGTGCTAGCAGCCTTAACTGTTGAAAAGCCCATTCCAACCAGAACGAGGATAGTTAATAAACAACTTGATAAAAATATATTCCGATTAATACTGATAGCACTTAGTTTGGTTTTCATGTGTCTTTGAACTCCGTTAGTATCACAGTAGTATATATTACTCAACTATCTTGTCAACAATGCACTTTTAGTGCATGCTTATGCTTGCAAAAATAGTAATTTAAAGGAGAATGTAATCTATGAATATAGTAGAACTAGGTGAT
The DNA here is from genome assembly GCA_963706245.1 of uncultured Candidatus Saccharibacteria bacterium. Classification (GTDB taxonomy): domain Bacteria; phylum Patescibacteriota; class Saccharimonadia; order Saccharimonadales; family UBA4665; genus BOG-1338. Next base: position 345,596 of record OY970151.1, read on the forward strand.
CAGGGCGGTCTGCGTGCCCTTGACAATCATGAAATATCTATCGCCGAGAGTGAGGTTGGTAATATGAGTGTATTCTTGGATAATTCACAAATTTCCTTGTCGGCGGAATTCCGTGGGGAGCCGATAACAATCGGTGAAAATATTCGAATAAATAGAGACGCGGTCATAGAGTTGGGGGCAGTTATAGGTAACCAGGTGCTTATTGAAAGTGGAGTTTATCTCGGAACTGGGGTCAGATTATTTGATGGAGCTATTTTAAACCACCACAGCTATGTTGGTGAGCAGAGTGTGATCGGGTTGTCGGCTACGCTAATGCCAGAAGTTATAATTGGTTCAGAGGTTAGCATTCCACACGAAGCCCAGATCGGCGAGTATGAAGTAATCCCGAGCACCGATACAATAGTATGCCTAGGCAGGTTTGGAACTAGTAACAGGATTGTAACTATTCATGGAAGTGACAACGGACCTCGATTTAGCATTGGTTGTCAAAACAGTGTTGCCTGGGAAACCATTCGGGACAGGATATTGCACAATGTCGAAACAAAACCAGAAAGTGCTGCACACTATAGGACATACATGCCAGTTTTTAAGGAGATTGGAAAAACGGTTCAGTCTAAGTACGATAGGCTTAGCCGCCTTGTCGATGAGTTAAAAGAAGCTAATTCAGGGGCTGTATAGCCGACAGTTGCTACAATATAAGGGTGAATAAATTTAAACTGACAAGTACCTTTAAGCCAACCGGTGATCAACCGGAAGCTATTCGTAAGCTCCTGGATGGTCTCGAGAAGGGAACTACTCACCAGACATTACTCGGGGTAACTGGTAGTGGTAAGACCTTCACTATGGCTAATGTTATTCAAAAAGTCCAAAGGCCAACACTCGTACTTTGTCATAACAAAACCCTAGCCGCGCAGCTTTATGCTGAGTTCAAAGCTTTTTTTCCAGATAATGCAGTTCATTACTTTGTTAGCTACTTTGATTATTACCAACCAGAGGCATATATGCCGCGTAGTGACACCTATATCGAGAAAGATTCCCAAATTAATGAAGAGATCGACCGATTAAGGCACGCCGCCACAGATGCCCTACTAAGCAGGGAAGATGTAATTATTATCGCCAGCGTTAGCTGTATCTACGGTATAGGCTCGGTCGAAGATTATGCCGGTCTAAGTATTAAGCTGGTAAAAGGTGAGCGACGACTGCGAGACAAACTGCTACGTCAACTTAGTGATATTCAATATCAGCGTAACGACCTAGATTTTCACCGAAGCACTTTTAGAGTTCGTGGCGATGTAGTAGATATTTATCCGGCTGGAGAAGAACTGGCTTATAGGATAGAGTTTTCCGGTGATTCAATTGAGCGAATTCTTCAGATTGATCCCTTAACCGGAGAGATTCTATCAAAACCTGAGACGGTAACGATATTCCCAGGTAGTCACTATGTTACCCCAGGGGATAAGCTAAAAGCTGCCCTGGTTATGATTGATAAAGAACTCGGTGAGCGTCTAGCCTTTTTTAAAAAAGAATCAAAACTCCTAGAAGCCCAGCGCCTGGAGCAGCGAACCCGTTTTGACTTAGAGATGCTTGAGGAAACCGGTTTCGTAAAAGGTATTGAAAACTACTCTCGCTATTTAACTAACCGTGAACCGGGTGACCAACCAGCTACCTTAATGGATTATTTTCCAGATGATTATTTACTTCTAATTGATGAGAGTCATATGACCATCCCTCAGGTTAGGGGTATGTATAACGGCGATCGGGCTCGTAAGGAAGTTTTAGTCGAATATGGTTTCCGCCTGCCGTCGGCTTTAGATAATCGGCCACTAACCTTTACTGAGTTTGAAAGGCACGTTAACCAGGTTATCTATGTTAGTGCTACGCCGGCCGAATATGAGTTTAATCATAGCGGCGAACCGATCCAACAAGTCATTAGACCAACCGGTTTACTCGATCCAATTATTGAAGTTCGCCCCGTAGACGGTCAAGTTGACGATTTAATCGCTGAGATTAGAGCAAACGTTAAGAAACACCAGCGTGTACTGGTTACCACTTTGACAAAAAGAATGTCCGAAAACTTAGCTGAGTATCTACAGGAGCTCGGGATTAAAGTGGCTTATCTTCATAGTGATGTTGAGACGCTAGAGAGAACCGATATTTTAAGAGATCTACGCCTAGGAGTCTACGATGTTTTAGTCGGCATTAACCTGCTAAGAGAAGGTTTAGACCTACCGGAAGTATCGCTGGTTGCCATTTTAGATGCCGATAAGGAAGGTTTCTTAAGAAGTGTTCAGGCCCTTACTCAAACAGTTGGACGGGCCGCCCGCCATATCAACGGCCGCGTAATTATGTATGCCGATCATATAACCGACAGCATGCAGCGGACTATCGATGAGACCAATCGTCGCCGAGCGATCCAGCAAGCTTATAATGAAAAACACAACATTACACCACGGGGGATTAAACACGGAGTTTCAAAGGGCATGCGCCCTGACTTACCGGAAGAAGCCAAGCGGGCTAAACTTGATCTTAAAAAGATACCTAAAGATGAATATGATTCACTGATAAAAGATTTAACTGCCCAGATGGAACTGGCTTCAGCTAATCTCAGATTCGAAACGGCTGCTGAACTACGTGACATAATCGCTGACATCAAAGCAAAAATGTAATTTTTTCAGAGGACACAAGCAATATCACTCTGATATACTAGATTGAAATGGCAAAGCTTACTCGTGACGATGTTATTCATTTGGCAACACTAGCCAAATTGGCGCTGAGCGATGAGGAAATTGACCGTTTTGTACCGGAGTTAAGCAAGATTCTTGATTACGTTGAGCAGCTACAAGCGGTAGATCTAGCCGGACTGGAGCCAACTTCGCAAGTTACCGGGCTACTTAATGTTGAACGGCTTGATGAGATTAAGAACTACGGCTATGATCCCAAAACTCTTCTAGCCAATGTCCCGGAAGTTGAAGACGATCAGATAAAAGTTAGGCGCGTTTTATGAGCCAGTGGCCGGCTATTGCTGACATAGCTTCCAAGGTGCAGAGTGGTGAGTTAAAGGCTGTTGATTTAGTTAATCAGGCACTTAAGACCATTGAAGATAATAAAGACTTTAATGCCATTATTTCGACTACTAAAGAACGGGCACTGGAAAGAGCATCGCAAATTGATGAGTCTGAGAAGAAGGGTCGTCTGGCCGGAGTTCCATTCATTGCCAAGGATAATTTTTTAGCTTTTGGCGCCGAGACAACAGCTGGCAGTAATATCTTAAAAGGTTTTAACGCGCCCTACCAGGCAACGGCTATCGAAAGACTTGAGGCTGAAGGGGCTATTTGTGTGGCCAAAGCCAATTTGGACGCATTTGCTCATGGTTCATCGACTGAAAACAGTGATTTTGGCGTCACAAAAAACCCACATGATAAAACCCGTGTAGCTGGCGGTAGTTCCGGTGGTTCGGCCGCCTCTGTGGCTCTGGAATTTGTGCCCTTTGCCCTTGGCAGTGACACTGGCGGCTCAATTCGTTTACCGGCTAGTTTTTGTGGCGTTGTCGGCTATAAGCCAACCTACGGACTGGTATCGCGCTCAGGAGTAGTTGCTATGGCCAGTAGCCTGGATGTCATCGGGCCACTAGCTCGCAGTATTGACGATACGGCTTTAGTACTTGATGTCATTTCCGGGCTTGATGATCTGGATTCGACAACTATTGAGCGTGACAGTGAATCGTATACGTCCCTAGATTTTAGTCTAAAAGGCCAAAAGATAGGTGTTATTAAAGAGTATTTAGACGACAGCGTTGAGGAGGGAGTTCGCAATAAGGTTCAGGAAGTCGTTGGTAAGTTAAAAGGCGCCGGTGCCGAGATAAGCGAAATTTCTTTGCCGTCCTTGCCACTAGCCTTAGCGGTTTATTATATTATTTGTCCGGCTGAGGTTAGTAGTAATCTGAGCCGTTATGACGGTATTCGCTACGGTTATAGCGATAAAGACGCTAAAAACCTAAACGAACACTATCTTTTAACCCGTGGCAAAGGTTTTGGGGCCGAGAACAAGCGCCGGATTATGATTGGCACTCATGTTCTTTCAAGTGGCTATTATGATGCTTATTACAAAACCGCTCAGACTGTTCGGACTAAACTAATCAATGAATTTGAGTCGGCCTTCAAGCAAGTTGATTTTCTGCTTGGCCCAGTCTCGCCAACACCAGCTTTTGAGATTAATTCACATCAGAACGATCCAATGCTTGATTATCTCGTCGATATTATGACAGTCGCCGCCAACCTTGTTGGGATTCCGGCAATTTCTTTACCAATTGGTAGTGTAAATGACTTGCCGGTTGGGTTACAATTAATGGGCAGACAAAAAGACGACCGCCATTTGCTGGCTCTCGCCAAACAAACTGAGGAGCTAATTAAGTGACCAGTAACATTAAGATCATAATTATTATTGGGGTGCTGGTGGTTATTATTGGTCTATTTGGTTTATTGCAAAAGAAACCTCGTAAACTCAATAAAGTGCGTTATAAGAAAAAATGGATGAAGCTCCAGCAACTATTGCCTAATAAAGATACTTGGCCGCTGGCTATCATTGATGCTGATAAGCTTCTGGATGATGCCCTCAAAAAGCGCCGTTTTAAGGGCAAATCTACTGGTGAGCGCCTAGTTGCCGCCCAACACTCTCTAACCGACAATGACGGAGTTTGGTTTGGTCACAAGTTACGCAACAAGCTAGTTCACGAACAAGATATAAAGCTTAAGAAGAACGACGTTAAAAACGCCCTAACTGGGATTAGGCAAGCCCTCAAGGATCTGAAAGCGCTCTAGATGGTTAGTTCAGAGGTTCGTAATAAATATAAGGTGGCAATCGGTATTGAGTGCCACGTTCAGCTGAAAACTAAAAGTAAGCTATTTTCAGGTGCAGATAACGATGCTACCGAAGCAGCTCCAAATACTCTAGTTAACCACATTGATTTCGGCCTACCTGGAGCTTTGCCGGTTGTTAATAAAGAAGCTTTGCATCTAGCCTCGAAAGCGGCGTTTGCTCTTAATACTACACCGCAGGCTTTTTCAAAATTTGACCGCAAACACTATTTCTATCCGGATCTGCCAATGGGTTATCAGATTACTCAGTTTGATTTACCGATCGTGGTTGGTGGCAGTGTATCCGTTGATGTTGGCAGTGACAAAAAAGTTATCGGTATCACACGGGCTCATTTGGAAGCCGATGCCGGAAAGAGTGTTCACCCAACAGGTAAAGACTATACCCTAGTTGATTTAAATCGTTCCGGAACCCCACTGCTTGAGATTGTTAGTGAGCCGGATATGCGTACCCCCGAGGAAGCCAAAGCCTATGTCAGAGAATTATATTTACTCATGAAATACGCCGATGTATCCGAGGCTGATTTATATTACGGCAATATGCGTTTTGATGTTAATGTTAGCGTCTCACAGACTGATGCCTTAGGTACTCGTACCGAGACCAAGAACTTAAACTCCTTTAGGTCGGTTGAAAAAGCCGCTGAGTTTGAGATTAATCGTCAAATTGAACTCCTAGAAAAAGATCAGGCTATAGTTCAAGAGACGCGCGGCTGGGATGAGGCTAAACAGAAAACTCTTAGTCAACGAGGCAAAGAAGAAGCCCACGATTACCGCTATATGCCCGATCCAGATCTACCACCGATTACATTAAGTAACGAATACATTGATAGCGTTAAAGCCGAGATGCCACTAATGCCAGACGGCTGGCGTGAACTGCTGGCTCCGCTCCAGCTGACTAAGCCACAAGTTGAGACGCTCCTTGAAGCCGAAGTCGATAACCCGGCTATTGGTTACCTAAGTCTTATTAAAGACCAACTGGACAATAAAGACAGCGTTGCCGGGTTAGTTAATATGATGATTAATATCGAAATTCCGCTACGCCGCGAGGGTAATTTACCTGAACTTCCTGACGAGCAGAGAGCTCGCATATATAGTGAAGTTGCGAAGCTAATCGGCAGCAACAAACTCAGTTCGACAGCTGCTAAGGCTCTACTGGCTGATTTACTAGCGATGGATAAGTTACCTGATGATGTTGCTGTCTTTGCAGATAGTAAGGGCTATATTCAGGTGTCAGATAGCTCCGAGATAACCGAGTTTGTCAGGACAGTCATTCAAGAGAACACGAAAGCCGTTGAAGAGTACAAAGCCGGTGAAGCTAAAGTTCTTGGCTTCTTAGTTGGCCAAGTTATGAAAACGTCTAAAGGAAAGGCCAACCCAAAGCTGGCTGAAGACATCATCAAACAAGAGCTGGGCTTGTGATAATATAAAGGTAATGTCTACAAAACCTGTAACTAAAGCCGTTATTGCTGCTGCTGGCTTTGGAACGCGCTTTTTACCTCAAACTAAGGCAATGCCCAAGGAAATGCTGCCAATAATTGATAAACCGATTATTCAATATGTTGTTGAGGAGCTTGTCGAGGCCGGCATTAAGGACATTATTATAATTACCGGCTATAGTAAGCGTTCAATTGAGGATCATTTCGATACTCCTAACGAAGATCTGCTGGTCAACCTGCGACGAGGTGGCGAGAGCAAAGAGCCACTGCTTAAAGAGATTGAGGCTTTAGCAAACATGGCTAATTTTATTTATATTCGCCAAAAAGGCCCATATGGGAACGCTTCACCGATAATGAGCGCTGCCCATTTAATCGGCGATGAGCCATTCATATATACCTATGCAGATGAATTTTTTGATGCTACTCCTGGTCGCACTCAACAGATGATCGAGGCCTATAATAGATACGAAGCATCAGTATTCTCTTGTATTAGGGTTATGAGCGACGAGGGCTATGACAGGTATGGCATTCTAGATGGCGAGAAAATTGATGACAACATTGTCAAAGTCAGCGGAATTGTCGAAAAACCTGGAAAAGATAACGCAACAACTGACCTAGCCAGTGTTAGTGGCTATCTTTTGTTACCCAGAGATATTCAAGTATATAGATCAAGCTGTCATCGACATGGACCCCAACACTGAATTCATGATCCAACCAATAATGCAACGGATGATGGACGATGGTCAATCTTTTGTTGGCTGTGAGATTAGGAATGGAACCTACCATGATACCGGCAATAAAATAGATTATTTGAAGACAGTTGTAGAATTCGCTTTGAAGCACCAAGATCTTGGCCCAGAGTTTCGTAACTTTCTACGAAATCTTGATCTGGGCGAATAACTAGTAGAGACCGGGATTTAATGTTAAAGTATTTATTATGAACGCACTTAATAACACATCCGGATATCTTCTAATTGTCCTCTCAGCCACCTTAATAGTTTTTCTGATTGCAGCAATTATCGCTGTTTTTAAATTAATCTCAGTCTTAAATAGTATGAAACGACTTGGTGAGCAGGCAGAAAAACTTGCCGCTTCGGCTGCTTCAGTTGGTGAATTCTTCGCAAAATCGACAGGCCCACTGGCTCTTGGAAAAATGCTTGGGAATGTAACAGATTTTATAAAACATCGTAAGAAAGGATAGAAGAATGAAGAAGTCTACTAAGAAAATTGCAATCGGAACTGTCGTTGCTGCCGGAGCTGGCTATCTAGCTGGTATATTAACTGCACCAAAAAGCGGCAAAGAGACTCGTAAAGATATAAAAATTAATACCGAAAAAGGTATCGCAGCTGCTGAGAAGATATTAAAGAAGAGCTATTCTCAACTCTCTGAGGCTAGTACGAAAGCTAAAGTCCAAGTTAAGAAACTATCTGGTAAAGCCAAGAAAGACCTAGAAGTTGCTATTGATTTCGCTGATAAAGCCAAGAAAAAGGCCGGAGAGATTCTAAGCGATGTCCATGAAGGTAAGACTGAGGACAAACATCTCCAAAAAGCCCTTGATGAATCACAAAAAGCTTTCGAAAATCTTAAAGCCTATCTTAAGAAATAGATAACTAGAGCCCAAGCCTTTACATAATCATCAAAATATGTTATGTTATTAATATATGAGTGAAAGAATCTATGACGTCCATATGTCTGAAGAAATGGCATACGCTGAGTCGCCATACCGCGCTATTGCTAGGCAGGCTCATGAGTTAGGCTGGCGCGAGGGAGAAGGTGCTGCACTAATAAAAGCCGATCGGGCTTCACAAGAGGCTGGGTATTCCTATATCAAAGGTCTGAGTGGTGTCCTTATTAGTCACGAGGTGGATGGTAAAGCTGTTAATGTGACTGAAGTTAATTTATATGATGACGATATTCTCGAACTAACTACAGGACGATATGTTGGGCTCGATGATTTCAGAAATTTCTCAATGATATTATCACCGAATCGAGATCGTCGGACTAATATGGTTGCAGCTGGCTCGGCCTGGGGTGCGCTTACCAGATTATACAATTACAAAAAACATCGTCAAGAAGGCAGAAACCTAACCGGAGACCCACTTATACCTGATATCCCGTTAGAATATATTCAGCAACCGACAAATAATGTTCGTCCTGACGGTCAAGGGCTTTATTTATCCTCGCTGGTGGAGCTGATTCGTATTTATGATAGCTATAGGAGTGAACACCCAGGAATGCGAATCTCTAAAATTTTAGGTAGAGTAGCATCAACCAGCCGAATATCTTTCATAAAACAATTCATCGACTATGAGATTACTCAGCTACGAGCCGAGGCATCATCAAGCGATAGTATGTAATCATAGCTATAATTAGTCATAAGAAGTAAAAATTTTAGCAGTCATCTGCTAACTCGTTTATAATATAACTCAGCAATAGTTAAAAAAAGAGGGAGCGCATGCCGACTAAAACTAAAGTTTTAGAGCCGAGTGATTTTGTACACTTACACAATCACACACAGTACAGCTTGCTAGATGGAATGACCAAGGTTCCTGCTCTACTTCGTTTTGTCCATGATTCCGGAATGCGGGCAGTTGCTATTACCGATCACGGAACCTTGAGCGGTGCAATCGAGTTTTATGAGGAGTCCCTAAAGCACGAAGTAAAACCAATAATTGGCATTGAGACCTATATTGCTGCTCGCGCCTACACCGATAAAGATCCTGCCTACGATAAACACAATTATCACTTAACTGTTCTAGCTATGGATAACAACGGCTATCAGAACCTGATGAAACTATCGACTATCGCCAATCTTGAGGGAATGTATTATCGGCCGAGGATCGACCATGATCTACTAAAAAAGTACAACGAGGGACTAATAGTTCTAAGTGGCTGTATTGGTGGTGAAGTAAGCGACAATCTCCGGCAAGATCAATACGCCAAGGCTAAAGAAATTGCCTCGTGGTATAAAAAAGTTTTCGGAGATCGTTACTATATTGAACTACTTGACCACGGCCACAAAGATCATCCGGCGGCCTGGGCTGAACAGATAAAAGTTAACCAGCAGCTTATGAAGTTATCAAAGGAGTTAAAAATCCCTTGTGTGGTAACCTGTGATGCGCACTACTTGCATGCCGAAGACAAAGAAGCCCACGAAATACTTCTCTGTGTACAAACTGGTTCTTTTATTAAAGACAAAGATAGAATGTCCTTAGATGAATTTGAACTCCACGTTGCCAAAGCCGAGGAAATCATAGAGCGCTGGGGAACTGATCACCCTGACTTTATAACCAATACCAAAGCCATTGCTGACCGCTGCAGTGTTTCTATTGATCTAGGCAACATTTTAATTCCCAAGTTCCCGGTACCAAAGGGCGAAACTGAAGAATCTTTCTTAACAAAAGAAGTCTATCGGGGACTTGCCCAGAGATATACAGACCTTTCCGATAAAAAAATTGAGGTAATGTCACTTGAGGCAATAAAAAAAATACTGACGAAGGAAGTTGCTGAGAGAGCTAAATATGAGCTAAGTATCATAGCTCAAATGGGCTTTAACGGTTATTTCCTTATCATTGCTGATTTTATCGGTTGGGCCAAAGATCAGGGTATCGTATTTGGCCCGGGGCGTGGTAGTGCAGCCGGATCAATTGTTTCCTATGCTCTAAAGATTACTGAACTAGACCCACTACATTATGATTTACTGTTTGAAAGGTTCCTAAACCCCGATCGTATTTCTATGCCGGATATTGATATAGATATTCAAGATACCCGGCGCGATGAAGTTATTGAGTACTGTATTGATAAATATGGGCCAGAGAGAGTGGCAAATATTGTTACTTTCGGAAGAATGGCCGCTAGAAACGCCGTTCGGGATGTCGCAAGAGTCTTACAGGTACCATACTCGGAAGCTGATCACTTGGCTAAAATGATTCCAATGCCAGTTCAAGGTCGACATATACCTCTGTCGAAATCACTAAAAGAAAATTTTGAACTTAAAAGTGAATATGACAACAACCCGACCGCTAAAACAGTTTTTGATCTGGCAGTCCAGCTTGAAGGAACAATTCGTTCACATGGCGTGCATGCTGCCGGTGTAGTCATAGCCCCGGATGATATAGTCAAGATTGCGCCGCTTGAAATGGCTCAAAAAGGCGTAGTAGCCACCCAATACTCGATGGGCCCAATCGAAGAACTTGGTCTTCTTAAAATAGATTTTTTGGGTATTTCAAACCTAACCACCATTAATAACGCCGTCAGAATAATTAAAAAAGTTAATAAAGTAAATATCGACATCAACACTATCCCGCTGGATGATAAAAAGACCTACGAATTGCTGGCTCGAGGTGATACAACCGGTATTTTTCAGTTCGAATCGACAGGTATGAAACGGTATCTAAAAGATCTTAAACCAACTGTATTTGAGGATATTATAGCCATGGGCGCTCTTTATCGGCCGGGGCCACTGACTGCTGGCACGACTCAGCGCTTCATTAACCGTAAAAACGGCCGCGAGCCGACAACCTATGACCATGAACTTATGAAAAATGCTCTCGAAAGTACTTACGGGCTAATGGTTTATCAAGAACAGGTTATGCAAATTGCTAAAGACATGTGTGGTTTCACCGGCGGAGAGGCTGACTCGCTGCGGAAAGCAGTAGGTAAAAAGATTAGACCGATGATGGTTAAAATGAAAGACAAAATAATCGAAGGGGCAATGGGAAAAGGTGTCGATGCCAGTATCGCCGAAAAATTTTGGAATGACGTCGAGGGTTTTGCCGATTATGCCTTTAATAAGTCCCATGCTGCCTGTTATGGCATAATCTCCTACCAAACTGCCTATTTGAAAGCTAACTACCCTGAAGCTTATATGGCCGCTCTACTGACTAGTGATTATGATGATACTGATAGGCTTACAATTGAGATTACTGAGTGTCAGCACATGGGTATTGATGTCCTGCCGCCCGATGTCCAGAAATCATTTTTGGAATTTGCCGTTGTTGATGGCAAAAAACCAAAAATTAGCTTTGGGCTGTTAGCCATTAAAAACGTTGGCACGGCAGCGGTTGAGGAAATCTTGCGTGGCCGAGAAATATCTGGCAGTTTTACAGATTTAGTTGATTTTCTGTCCAAAGTTTCGCCCCGAGTTGTCAACCGAAAATCACTGGAGAGTCTCATTAAAGCCGGAGCACTAGACTGTTTTGAAGACAGAGCAACCTTGCTTCACAATATCGATAGTTTAACGGCTTACTCCTCACGAGTTAATAAACAACAAAATAGTGGTCAAACTGACCTCTTTGGGAGCGAAGACACCACTGCTAGTCCGTCACTTAATTTGATTAAGGTAAATACTTCAATTGATAAACGAGAACAACTAGTCTGGGAGCGCGAATTACTGGGGGTATATCTCTCGCAGCATCCGCTATCGATGTATAAAGAGGTTTTAGAGGCCAATACCATACCAATTAAGAGTATTCATGCCAACCATGGCAGCAAGAAGTTTGTAATAGGCGGCATGATTAACGATAGCCGAGTTATTGTTGCCAAAAACGGCAAGAAAATGGCCTTTGTCCGGATAGAAGACTACGGAGGAGAGGTCGAATTAGTCGTTTTCCCAACAGTATATGAGAAAGATGCCACCATCTGGGAAAGAGACAAAGTTGTTTTAGTAGAAGGCAAGGTCTCAAAACGTGAGAATAATAGTCGTGGTGACGATGAAGTTAAGGTAATAGTAGAAACAGGTAAGGAACTCTTAGTAGATGAACTTAGTAATTATTCGGTGCTGCCCATAAATCAGGAAACGCCTCCAGACGTTGAAACCCTACCTCTAAATGAAGATGACCCAGTTGACGACATTGCAGAGATGAAACCACCCAGGCTCTTTATAAGGATTGATTCCAGCGAAGATAATGAGGCTCTACTTTCTATTAAGAATATCTTAGATGACGCCAAAGGAGATACAGAAGTAGTCCTAGTGCTGGGGCCAAATAAACAAACAATTAAACTGCCGCTTAGAATCGACTCAGCTGGGCCAATGCTCGGGAAACTAGAGAAGGTTGTCGGATCGGAAAACGTTCGGCTTAGTGCCGCTAAATTATAATCAAGATTGAAGCTACGGTAGCGCCAACACCACCAAATATTGCTCCATCAGTGCCAAGAACGTTACCGCCCATTATTGCTAGACCAACAATTGCAATCGACATTAAAGGCAAATAAGGCCAATAGGCTTTTATAAAAGTCTTAGTTTTCTTCTGATGTAAACCTGTAATTTTCTTGTGGTAAATACTAGTTCCTGGACGTTTAGCTTTGGCTGCGGCTAGAGACATGTTATTTTTCCTTTTTTGTTTTTATAACTACCTATGAATATAACATACAAGCTTATGCCTGTAAAGTGTTTTATGACATAAAAAGATATGAAAAAAGCCGTGAGATATGATGTGTTGTTTGTGTAGAAGGGAATGAACCAAATGGCTCAACGTCGTCTACCGACACATGCTATTTGCACGGCTTTGTCCTAACTCGACCAGTGTTATCAACGAAAAGCTGATACTTAGGGAGTTTGGGACTTTAGATAATTAGTATTCAGGGCGATTGGAGTATGTGGAAGATGAGGATGGTGGGGTTGGCGATGAAAATATTTTTCAAAGTATTTGGGTCATTTACAGTTTTCATATACAAAATCCCATCCTGTGAGGATGCTATCGACGGGGTATCTAATCCTGTCGAAAGTTGGGTCCTTGCATCCCCACAGGTTGTTGGGATTTGTGCGCTCCAAGATCTAGGATAGGGCTCAATCTTCCTAGACTGTCATTTCATCCGTCTGTTGATGAAGACCCCTCTCTGCGTGTGCACGTAGGCTATCTTCATTAACTCCAAATTATCAAGGATGCATATCATCTGCACAATGAAAAGTCCGACCTGAACTAATCGACCATATGATACCATCTAACCTATTATATGTCGATATGTCTACTTCGAATTATTGCTGAGTTGATATAGCCCAATTGCTGTCGCTTGAGCAACATTTAGGGATTCTTTAACTCCGGACATCGGTATCTCAACGATTTCGTCGGTAACATCTAGAATCTGTTTATCCAAACCAGTAATTTCATTACCGACAATCAAAGCCGTATCGCGTCTTGGGATAAAAATCGGCAGCGGTTTAGAGCCTTTTGCTTGCTCTAGAGCCACTATTTCAACGTTACTAGACTTTAGCATGGTAATTACTTCGAAGATGTCCGGATTATGAATCCATTTCGTGGATTTTTCTGCTCCTAGAGCGGTTTTATGAATCTGTGCATCAAGCTTTTTAGCAAGGTGGGGCAAACGACTATCATTTCTCATTAATGGGTATGGTGTATAGCCGGTCAAGTAGACAATATCTGCGCCCAAACAATCGCCTGTTCTGAGGATAGAACCGACGTTATGCGTACTTCTAATATCGTGGGCAATTAATATAATTTTTGGCACAGTCTAACTATAGCGAAATCACTCGGCATGTATAGTGCTTATGGTCTATAATAGTTTTAATATGCCTAAAGACGCCCGTACCGAACAAGAGATATCTACTCAGCGCCGAGCTAATATTTTAAATATTCAATATTATGATACCTCAGCCGTTCAGAATAAGGCGCTATATAAAGACATTCTAACGCTCCCAGAGCTATACAAAGACCGTCTAGTGCCTCTCGAAGCCGATCCCAACCACATCCTCTTTGGGATCACTAATTTGACGTCTCAACAGTCAATGAATGCCATTAAAGCCCGGTTTACCGATCAAATTGTCAATTTCGTACTGATATCTGACTATGGCTATGACGAGTACATGCGTCTATATGATCCACCAAAAGCGGTTGTTTATCAGGATATTAGTGTTAGTACTGCCGGCGATGAAGATCTCATTAAGCGGGTATCGACGATGCTCGAGCAAGTTAAAGCCGATGATATGCTCGGCTATCTTGTCCAACAAGCTCATAAGTTAAATGCCAGTGATATCCATATCGAGACTCAGCAGGGCGGAGTAAGAATTAGACTCAGAATTGACGGTGTGCTTCATCCAATTGCCCGGATCACTTTTGATAAGTACCGGGTGTTACTTGAAGCAATTGCTTCAAGTGGCAATATCTCAACTGGCGTGAGCGAGCCCCAACAAGGCCACATCGCCGAAAAAGTCAGTTTGGCTGATGGTTCAAGCGTTGATATAAACGTTCGCCTCGAAACTGTATCGACAATTACTGGGACTGATGCAGTAATGCGAATCTTCAACTATGACCAGAACATGTATAACATTGCTAACCTTGGCTTATCGCCAAAAGAGATGAAGATCGTTGACGAAATTATCGAGAAGCCCTCGGGCCTAGTTATGGTTGTCGGGCCTACCGGTTCCGGCAAGACAACGACGCTTTATTCGATGCTTAACGCCCTAAACAACGACGAGCGTAAGTTAATTACCATCGAAGATCCTGTAGAGTATCAGTTTAGGGGCATAACTCAGATATCTGTCCAAACCGGTGGTGCGACTGACAAAGGCATCTTTGCTGAAAATCTAAGAGCGGTTCTTCGACTTGACCCTGATGTCATCATGGTTGGTGAGGTTAGAGACAATGATACTGCCAAAACTGCGCTTCAAGCCTCACTAACTGGGCATTTAGTGCTGACTACCTTCCACGCCAGCTCAGCCTCCGCCGCCTTAACGCGGCTAATGGATGTTATTGGTCAGAACCCTCTGTTTGTATCAGCTATTCGGTTAGTTATGGCTCAGCGGCTTGTAAGAAGACTAGATGACGCTACAAAAGTGGCTTATCAACCATCCGAGAGTCAACTGGCAACAATTCGTGCCGTGCTTGATACTATGCCATCTAACGTCGAACGCCCCGATATTACTAACCTTCAGCTCTTCAAACCGGGAACGTCTGAAGAGAATCCTTATGGCTACAGTGGTCAGATGGCGATTCGTGAGCAATTTACAATGAATGGTGAGATTAGAAAGTTACTGGAGACCGCGACGACAATTCTATCGACAACCGATATTGAAGCCTCGGCTGTTCGTTCGGGGATGACCACTATGCTTCAAGATGCTATGTTAAAGATAATTGCTGGGCAAACAACTCTTGAAGAAGTTTACCGTGTTATAGGCTAAGTCTTTCGGCTACTTATTAACCCTAAGAGATAATTATTATTCTAGAAACAGAGCTATAAACTGACACGAAACTGATCAGATGAAAAATCATTGAGCTAATGCTTGCAATTAACATCTCTTACTTGAATACTAGATTAGTATTAATTAAGGGGAATCTGTGGAAACAAACACTGAAACTGGGGCAACAGTAATTCCACGACCGGTATTAGCGGGGAAATTCTTAGATCAAACACCAGGTATCGATATAATTGGTGAGCGCGAAGGTGGTCTAGTAGAATGTTTTATTGACATTGACCTAATTAATACTGAGGATGTGGCCGTAAATCGTCCACACGTCAAAGCTCTAGCTGATTCGATCACAGACGAGAGGCAACGAAACCACACCGAAAGCGGTCAGTTAACGCCAATATTATTGGGTCTCGTGGATGGCGAAGAAAAACTTAGCATAATCGATGGTTTCCACCGAACTGCTGCTTTAAAAGAGGCCGGCGATTCGACGGTTTATGCCACAATAAGACCGAGCACCAGAGAAGACGTCATCGACCTTCGGATACTAACGGCTAGAACTCACAAAGCTGTTCAGTTTGCCAGGGTAGTAGAGTGGGTCACAGAAAGTTGGGATAGGACTGAATGGTCAAAACAGATATCTTCCGTACAGGCATTCATGCTCTATCAAACTGGTAGCGGTAGAAATCTGGGTGTCAGAGATTCTGTGCCCGAGATTAGAAGTTGGGTTCAACATAAATGTGAACAATGGCAGATGCCGGCAACCAGTATTCGCTCGATTTTATCAACTGCAGTAGTTGCTGACCCTACTTTAGTGCAAGAAGCTCGTCAGCAAAACAACGGTCGGGCGCTAGATTATATTACTCCCAGTCACTTGACTGTCATCGCCTTGGGATTGCCCAACAAATTCGATATACAACGCTTTGTAGCCGATAAGTCAAAGAAACACAATCTGCGTGTACCGCAGACTAGATTTCTTGTTAGTGTTTTAGGTGAAGCAGAAAACCTTGAAGACGCCGAGCGAGCAATCAGATCACTAGATCTAAGCAGCCTACCCAGTATGCTAGCCCAAAAAGAAAAAAGTAATACCGGAGAAGCGAGTATGTCAGATCAAGATAAAGTTGTAACTGTTCTCCGGCCGCCTGAAACAGCTTTAACCCTTGATAATGATGGAGTCTTGGGTGCTCTTGCAAGAGCCCTTGGAAATACTCGTTTAGTACTAACAAAAATACATAATGGTACGATCCAAGTTTCTAAGAATGAATTAATTGTCGCCAGAAATGATCTAAGGAAAATGGCAGAGGTGACAGTCAGACTTGCGATCGAAGCAAATAAGCTTGCGGTATCTCAACCAGAAGCACGATCGTCAACAATCCAAACTGAAGATTCAAAAACCGGTGATGATAGTGAAAGTCTTTTGAATCCGAGTGAAAGTCAGGGAATAGCCGCAGCTACTGAAGTCGCTGATCTGAAACGACCGGTCTATGATAAGGACAACCCGATAATCGATTACCTACTCGGAGGAATTAACTTTCCGATAATAGAGACGATGGAAGACGTCCGGTTCATTGAGAGACTAATAAAGCAGCCTCCACGAGGTAGTAATACACAAAGGATAGAAGATATTCGTGAAGCTGCACACGAGGTAGTGAGAGCTCATAAACGGAACCTTTAGTAAGACGGTATAATCTTAATAAATCAGTACAGACCATTGAAAATACAAACATTTATTGTACAATATCTCTTCGTATGCTAAATTCTCCCGATAAACGGCGTGAGCAAATCAGAACATTAAGCAATATCGATCAAGTTAGGCTTGAGTCAGTATTTGTACTTGGTGATTTGGCGACACGCACTGAAGATCCTCGTTTTTCTGGGCCATATGCTAGAGTTGCTGATGGTCTTGTTGCAACCTTCCAGGCTAAGGCGCACGCAAGCCAGAATGCGGGCTATATTGAGCTAGCTAAAGCCGGAGTTACTCAACACGGCTTTAACGTCCTCGCTAAGATTCTTAGTTACGCTCCCGAAGCATATTTAAGCTACACCCGTGATAACGGCCTATCTCCTGATATTGAAGAATTATCCAATATACTGTCTTGGAGTAGTGATGTACTCGATACCTTTGCTCGAACTGACGTCAAACGCAACCATGTACTAGAAATAAATTTTGGATTATTGGGTCAAGACACCCTAAGAACACAGCCGTTCGAAATAAGACTAGATGATAGACTATTGCCGCACTACACCCCGAATCGAGAGCTTTTAGTCAGATCATCCCTAGAGCTGCAATATAGGGAGAAAATTGGTGATTTACCCAGCGAGGGCAGTTCTAAGTGTCCGGCTCTTGGTAGGGTGCTTAAAAATCAATGGAATCAAGCAATTGAGATCTGCGTAAAAGATGAGACCTTATTCCAGCGTGATCTTATTAACGACTATGAGCCTTCTTTATAGGTGTAGAACGGTTGCGAATAATAAAATAATAGTGTAGAATCAACCAGATATGCAATCCGTTATTCAGAAGATCGAAGATAAATATAAGAAGCCCCAGGTGGTTGATGTCCGCTCTGGTGATACTGTAAAGGTGCACCAAAAAATCCGTGAAGGTAACAAAGAACGGGTTCAGGTATTCCAAGGCCTAGTGATTCGTACCAGCCGCAAAGGTAGCCATACAAGCAAGATTACCGTTAGGCGGATTGCTAGCGGTGTTGGTGTAGAAAAAAGCTTTTTATTACACAGTCCACTTGTTACGAAGATTGAAGTTACTAAGCGAAGTCAAGTTCGACGCAATTACCTAACTTATATGCGTGAACGCACCGGTAAATCTGCTCGTCTGACAGGTGTCGATTTTGACCGCGAAAAAGTCAATGTTATTGACGAAGTTCCAACTGTAGAAGAACCAAAAGTCGAAACTCAAGTTGTCGACGAGGTACCTGTGACCGCTCCAGTCGAAGAAGCTGCTCCTGTAGTAGAGGTATCCCCTGAAACACCGGTCGCTGAAGTTGAAGCTCCTACTGAACCCGAAACTACAGCTTAAAGAATTCTCTAATCGAATCAATATCGCGCTTCTGCCAAGCAGCGTGCCACTCAATTGTCTCTATACCTTGGGCTACGGCTCGTTCAAATGCCTGACTCATGTGAGCTTTAAAGAAAGCTTTATATTTAACCAAAAAATCTGGACTACTAAAACCGCGGGCTACGTAGTTTGGAAAACGGTAGAAGCTTAGGTCGGCTCCGAGATTTGTCTCCAGCCAATCCCACTTTTCAATCATCCACTCCCAAGTCTGATCTTTGGCATATGGGTTCATAAAACTATAACCAACCCAGTAGCCAACATCCTGTAAACGAACGTTTTCAGAAGTAATGGTTTCTAGGCTAAGGGCAATAAGCTCTTTTTGTTTAAAGCCGGTTAAGGCGCCAGCTAAAGTGACCTTATCCTCACTAGTGGTGGTGACTTTGTACATTTGAAGCATTTTATCGAAATCGTCTTTATTACCAATCCTTGCAATTGTTCCAAAAACCACACTTCTAAGATCAGGATGAATTTCATCAGGCAGGGTAGCATCATCAAATAAAGCTCTGGCGTGAGCTAAAATCTCAGGATCATCAGCACTTGAAGCCATTCCTAGTATTGTCGGTCTGAGCAAGCTGTCAAAGTATGATTCGTCTTTGACTTTATCCCACCCCAGCCGTTTTAGTTGCTTAGCTACTAGCTCACTAACAAATGGCTTCATAGCTTTGCGTAGTTCTTCATCATCCATCACCAGCTTAATGTTGCCAATAAGACTGGCGATAATATCCCAAACAATCGTACTATCCTCATCTGAATAAGCTTTTAGAAGATGTAATACGTCAACCGTCTTCTGGTGTCCGGATTTAGCCGCTTCGCTACTATCACTTAAAATACCCATCCTATCTAAGGGAACCACTTTGCCAGCCAATATATCTTCAGTTAGGCCCTCTAAGTACGCAGTGTCATATGCTACCCGAAAATATCCAAAACGTCGGTGGTTCAAAATTGGACTCGGCATATCTTCTGGCAATTCTATTGAGGTGTGTCGTTTATCAAAAATATCGAAGGCAAGTGGCTGTGGCGGTTCAAGATCAATTGGCCAAAGTGTTTCTTCCTGTTTGACCTCAGGATCAAGGAAAAATTGCTGTTGCATAAGTTCGAGTCTGTTGCCCTTTCTACTAGCATGAACAATCGGAAAGCCAGCCTGTGTCGTCCAAGCATTCATGAATTTTTTAACCGGCTTATGGGAAACCTTTTCGAGTGCGCTCCAAAGGTCGATTGTGTCGGTATTGCCGAACTCATGAGTTTTTAAGTAGATTCTAAGACCGTCCCTAAAAACCTCTGGCCCTAAATATCTATGAAGCATATTAATAACAGAGCTGCCTTTTTGATAACTAACACTGTCAAAAATTGTACGAATCTCATCCGGGTGATTGATAACAACTTCGACGGCGTGAGTATTACGCAGTGAATCTGGGCGTAAACCCTGCTCCTGCTCATCTACAATAAACTGTGTCCAGACATCCCACTCCGGGAATAACTTATCAACCGCCAAGTACTCGATCCAACTGGCAAAACCTTCATTGAGCCATAGATCAGTCCACCAACGCATGGTTACCAAGTTGCCAAACCACTGGTGGGCCAGCTCATGAGCGACAACTAAAGCCACGTACTGTTTAGTTACCTGTGAAGTGTTTTTAGGGTCGACTAACAGTGCTTGTTCGCGGAAAGTGACACAGCCCCAGTTTTCCATAGCACCTGAGGCAAAGTCCGGCAGAGCTACTAAGTCGCACTTGGCAAGTGGGTAGTCAATTGCAAAGTAATCATTGAAAAATTCCAGGGTCTTAACGGCGCACTCAAGTGCAAAACTGGTATGGGCAACATTGGCCTGAGTAGCATAAGTCCTAACTACTACACCAGCCGAGGTCTTTGCTTCAAGATAGTCCATATCACCGTAGACGAACGCCAGCAAATAGGTCGACATGATAGGTGTAGTTTCAAAAGTCGTTGTTGTTATATTCTCAGCAGTAGTCTGTGACAGTGGGGGAGTGTTGGCAATAATTACTTTTGCCTTAGGGGCCGAAACGCTTAGGTCGAAAGTTGCTTTGGCCTCTGGTTCATCAATACAAGGAAAAGCTTCGCGGGCATGATGACTTTCAAATTGAGTAGCCAGTAATTTCTTGGACTCTTTGCCCTCTTTAAAGAAACTGGGGTAAATCCCATTCATTTGTCGAGTAATCTTACCTGAGAATTGTATATCTATAGTGTATTGTCCGGGGTAAATGAGCTCGTCACTATGAATCCGCAGTTCGTTGAAAGTTGCCTGTTTATTAACCCTTATAATCTTAACTTCTTTGTCTCCATCTTTACTATGCTTAGTAACTTTAACGCTAGTAACATTCAGATTCTTTTGATGAAAAGTTAGTCGTTTACTTGGACGCCCGACTTTTTGTCCTTTTATCACTACCTCGCCACTAAACGTTAAAGCTGTAGGATCGAGCGTAAGGCTCAGAACATAGTTTTTCGGGTGGAATTGGTCGTAGAGCCTACGTATTTGTTTAGTCATTTATGATATTTTAGCATTATTATTGATTTAAAACCCTTTTGGAGTTATACTTTCATGTATAGATGATCCGGCCGGCAGGTCGGATTTTTTCATGAGAACTTAAAGGGTGCACATTTTAGAAAAATTTAATGAAAGGAGAAAATATATGGAACTTGATATGAAGCAATTAGCTCTGGCCATAAAGACCATTGCTGAAGAAAAAAACTTACCTGAAGATACTGTACAAGAGGTTGTTGAGCAAGCTCTGGCCGCCGCTTATCGGCGTGACTATGGTGACCGTGAGCAAGAAGTTCGAATCACTATGAACCTTAATACTGGCGATGTTGATGCTTTTGTAGCTAAAGAAGTGGTTAATGAAGTTACCCAGCCGGCTTATGAAATTAGCCTAGCTGAAGCTAAGGTTATGAAAAAAAACGCCAAGCTAGGTGATGAAATTGAAGTCCACCAAAAAGTCTCTAATTTTGGTCGCGTAGCAGCCCAAACTGCCAAACAAGTTATTCTGCAGCGTCTTCGTGAAGCTGAGCGCGAAATTATCATGGATGAGTATGAAGATAAAATTGGCACGATTATTAATGGTCTGGTTGCCCGAGTTGAAACCAGTATTGTTCGAGTCGACCTCGGCCGAGCACAGGGTATTATGCCCCGCAGCGAGCAGATTCAAAGCGAACGTTATTTCCCCGGACAACGTATTAAAGTTTATCTAAAGGACGTCGAGCGTGGTTTTCGTGGCCCTCAATTAGTCGTTAGCCGCTCCAGTGAGAAATTCATAGAATGTTTGTTTAGAAGTGAAGTTCCTGAGATGGAGAGTGGTGCAGTTGAAATCAAAGCTATTGCCCGCGAAGGCGGAGTGCGAACCAAAATTGCCGTTAGCTCAACCGTTCCTGGTGTTGACCCAGTGGGCACCTTCGTCGGCGGTCACGGTACTCGGGTTAATGCTGTGATGAGTGAAACTGGTGATCAGGAAAAAATTGATATTGTAGTTTGGGATGAAGATCTGGCTACCTACATTACTAATGCTCTCAGCCCGACTCAGGTTAAAAAAGTCATTTTAAATGATGCCATTAAAAAAGCTACGGTTATGGTTCCTGAGGATCAGCTTAGTATTGCTATCGGCAAGGGCGGTCAAAATGTTCGCTTGGCTAGTAAGTTAACCGGCTACGAACTTGACATTGAATCTGATAAAACTGATAGCCCTGAGCCTAGTGAAGATGTCGAAAAAGAAGCTACTGTTGTTGAGTTACCTAAGGTTCCGAAACTCAAGAAGAAAGAGCAGCTTGAAAGCAGCCTGCTTGAGGCAATTGAAGAGCACGGTCAGTAGTAGTTCAATCCCACTAGATTTGACACTATAGACATCTCCAGCTAAACTTAAGCTATATTTACGGTGAAATTAAAAAGAGGGGATAGTAAAAACAATGGCTAAGAAAACTAACCACTGGCTGATTTTGATATTACTAGCAACGGCTCAGTTTATGGTGGTACTTGACACCTCAATTGTTAACGTTATGTTGCCAAGAGTACAGACGGCGTTTGCTCTTAGCCCGACTAGCTTGCAGTGGATTATTACAGCCTATACTCTAGCTTTTGGTGGTTTTTTGCTTCTGGGTGGACGAGCCGCTGATTTGTTTGGTCGTCGCCGTGTCTTTTTAACTGGCGTAGCTTGTTTTGCTACTGTGTCCTTACTTGATGGTTTATCTCGTTCCGGAGGAATGCTAATCTCACTGCGCGCTCTTCAAGGGCTGTCGGCAGCCTTCATGTCCCCCTCGGCTCTGTCGATTGTCTTAGTTACCTATAAAGAAGGCCATGAGCGCAATTTGGCGCTTTCAGTGTGGGGCGCTGTAGCCTCCTCAGGTGCTGCCGTAGGACTACTACTTGGCGGCATTCTAACGCAGTATCTTGGCTGGCGCTGGAACTTCTTTATCAATGTTCCTATTGGTATTTTCGTATTTGCCATGGCTTATCGAATTGTTCCCAGGCACGAAGCTGAGGAAGTTGATAATAACCTTGATCTGCCGGGCGCAGCCATGGTTACGGCTGGTTTAATGTTACTAGTATATGGCTTAGTGAAGGCTCCACTGCAAGGTTGGACAGCTCACTCAACACTTCTATACTTTGGTATAAGTGCCGTATTACTTGTAAGCTTTGTGATTAACGAAATGAAAGTTAAGCATCCGCTCATCCCGCTTTCAATCTTCAGGATTAGAAATGTTACCGGCGCTAACTTTATTCAGCTGGCTACCGGTGCTTCATTATTTTCAGTTTTCTACTTTACTTCACTCTACATCCAGGATATTTTGGGCTATTCGCCTGTTAGGACAGGACTTAGCTTCCTGCCCGTACCATTTGTTATTGGTATTGGGGCAACAATAGCCCCAAGACTAATTAAGCGAATTGGCTATAAACCGCTACTTATAGTCTCGCCACTGGTAACCGGTTTTGGTTTATTTATGCTTGCGCACATTCCTGTCCAAGGCAGTTATTGGTCGCACGTGCTACCAGGTCTAATGGTGATGGGTGCCGGGCTTGGGTTTACCTTTGTATCCCTATTAATTGCCGCAACAACTGGGGTAGCTGGACATTTGTCTGGACTGGCCTCAGGACTAGTCAATACTTCTCAGCAAATGGGAGGTTCTTTAGGCCTTGCGATTCTAACGGGCATTGCCGCCTCTTCAACAGTCACATTTTTCAAATTACACAATTCAGTAACCGTTCTAGCACATAAGGCGGCTACTGTTCATGGCTATCAACACGGTTTTTATATCGCCGCATGTTTCGCTTTATCAGCTAGTATTGTGGCAATCTTTGTAATCAAGCAAAAGAAGATCCCAACAGGTGTAAAATCAACTCCTGTGGCAGCAGTTTAGAGTTTAAAATTAGCACTCTTGACTAGTGAGTGCTAGTTGTCTATTATAGTAATTAGGCTTATTATTTAATTATTGAAAGCGAGACAAAGTCTAAATGATGCCTCAAACACCCGATTTCCAAGAATTTTTAAACTTCCTAACAGATAATGCGCTAAGTAGCTTAAAGCACGCCGATGCCCTGGCGAGATCAACTGGTAGCCCCTATATTGGCACCGAGCATCTGCTACTTGGCCTGCTGGCTCAGGACAGCTCAATTGGCTCAAAAATATTAGAAGGCGCCGGTGTAACGCTTGACCGAGCCCGAGTAGCTTTGAACGTTAATGCTAAGACGCTAGTTATTAATATGGGTTCTAAGGGCTTAAGCGAAACGGCCAAGTTAACTCTTAAGATGGCCTATGACGTGGCTCAGGATTATAATCAAGATTTTTGTGGCACCGAGCATATTTTATATAGTATTCTTACCCAAAAGAATTCCCGGGCAACACTATTACTGCGCGACCTTAACGTCGATATTGATGCTTTATTGGCAGAACTCGAGCAGTTTTTGAACCGTCAGCAGTATGAAGATGCCTCCAGTGAGTCTGCGACTCGTCGTCGAACTCCCCGGAAGACTCGTAAGACAGCTCTGGATTTTTATGGAACCGATCTTACTCTGCAAGCTAAAGAAGGTAAACTTGACCCAGTTGTTGGCCGCGAAGCCCAAATTGGTCGAGTTATTACTATCCTTAATAGACGGACTAAGAATAATCCCGTGTTAATTGGTGAACCTGGTGTTGGTAAAACAGCCATTGTCGAGGGCCTAGCCCAGAGGATTATTGCAGAAGATGTGCCTGATAGTCTAATAGATAAGCGAATTATTGTGCTGGATCTTGCCGGCATGATCGCTGGTACAAAGTACAGAGGAGAATTTGAAGAACGACTTAAAAAAGTCTTATCTGAACTCGAGAGTGACAATAATACTATTGTTTTCATTGATGAACTTCACTTAATTGTTGGCGCTGGCGCGGCTGAAGGGGCTATGGATGCTGGCAATATCTTAAAACCATCATTAGCCCGGGGAAAAATTCAGGTTATTGGGGCTACAACAACAGCCGAATATGGTAAACATATTGAAAAAGATATGGCTCTGGAGCGCCGATTCCAACCGGTTCAAGTACCTGAAGCTACAGTTCCTGAGACGCTTGCTATTCTAAAAGGGCTTCGTAAGCACTACGAAAGCTATCATGGCGTTACAATTAGCGATGAAGTACTGACAGACATTGTTAATTTCTCTGATCGCTATATTAATGAGCGCTTTATGCCGGATAAAGCTATTGATTTAATGGATGAGGCATCGGCTCATCTTAGAGTTAATAAAGTTAAAACCTCGCCTGAGGTTCGTAAACTCCAAAAAGAGTTGAAGCTAGTTAATACTCGAAAAGATGATGCCGCTGAGAATGAGGACTTTAAACGAGCTGCTAGATACTTACAGCGGGCCAGTCAAATTAACGAAGAGCTATCTAAATTAACTCAGACTGCAAAGTCGGCCAAGAAAATGACCCTAACAAGTGATGATGTTGCGGCGGTTGTTGCGCGAATAACCGGTGTGCCGGTCTCGAAAGTTATTCGTGCCGAGGCCAAGTACTTGCTTAACCTGGAAAAAGGCCTTGGTAAATACGTCATTGGTCAAGAAGAGGCTGTGATTGCTGTATCTAAGGCGATTCGCCGAAACCGCTTGGGCGTTGGTAGCGCTAATCGGCCGATTGGTTCATTCATTTTCCTTGGCCCAACCGGAGTTGGTAAGACTGAGCTTGCCCGGGTACTGGCCCGCGAGTACTTTGGAAGTGAATCAGCCCTCGTTAAAATCGATATGAGTGAGTTCGCAGAGCATCATAATGTATCTAGACTTGTGGGTGCCCCAGCTGGATATGTAGGTTATGATGACGGCGGTCAGCTAACAGATAAGATTCGGCGTCAACCATACAGCTTAGTGCTGTTCGATGAGATCGAAAAAGCCCACCCGGATGTCTTCAATATGCTACTGCAGGTTTTAGAAGACGGTTACCTAACTGACGCTAAAGGTCGACGTATCGACTTTACTAATACCATAATCATAATGACCAGTAACTTAGGTGCCGAAAAGCTTCAACGAGAAGCATCCCTAGGCTTCCAGGCATCAACAGATACTGATCTTAAAGATCTTACGCGCTTACATGAAGCTAATAAAGATAAAGTCTTGGCTGAGCTTAAAAAATCACTAAGGCCTGAGCTGATTAACCGAATAGACACTACAATCGTGTTTCGAGCACTAACAAAGCGTAACATCTATAAAATTATCGATATCCAAATTGATGAGCTGTCACAGCGACTACAAAAACATGGCATTGGTCTTGTTTTAACCCCCAGCGCCAAGCAGTACCTGCTAGATAATGGCTATGACGCTAAAAACGGCGTTAGACCACTTCGTAGAGTCATTCAAGACACCCTAGAAGATCAAATATCCACTGATTTACTAAATGAGACTTACGCCAAGGGCGACATTCTTCAAGTTTCTACCAAAAACGGCAAGCTCGATTACGTTAAAACCACTGAGTAGCGTATGCTAAACTCTTAGTTAGATGGCAAAGAGAACAACTACTAGTTATGTCTGTAGTAACTGCGGGGCGGTCTGGTCGGCTTGGACTGGACGCTGTTCAACTTGTGGAGAGTGGAACACTCTTCAGGAAGAGATAACTGTAAAAGATTACAAAGGACTTGGGGGTACCAGAAGTTCTCATAAGCTTGAACCATATTCAGTTATTGATCTGGTAACTAAAGACTACCCGAGACTTCCGAGTACTATTAATGACATTGATTTAGTACTTGGCGGTGGTTTTGTAGCCGGTAGCGTAAGTTTACTAACCGGGCAACCCGGTGTTGGTAAAAGCACCATTTTACTGCAAATAGCCAATCAAATCGCCAAGAAAGTCCCAGTTTTATACGTGTCCGGCGAGGAATCGGCTCACCAGATTGCTCTGAGAGCCACAAGACTAAAGTGCACTGAGGATAAAATGCAGATTGTTACTAGCAACATCGCTGATGATGTGGCTGATTCTATAGCTTCTGAAAAATACAAATTAGTTATTATTGACTCCATTCAAACTCTGCGCTGTGACGCATTATCTTCTGCTCCGGGCACAATCTCACAGATTACCGGCAGTACTCAACTGTTAACGGCTGTCGCTAAACAAACCAACACTGCCATAATTTTAGTTGGTCATGTTACAAAAGACGGTGTTATTGCCGGGCCAAAGATACTTGAGCATATGGTAGATGTGGTTTTACAACTTGACGGCGATGTGGCTAGTGGCTTTAAGGTTTTAAGAGCCAGTAAGAACCGTTTTGGCTCAACGACTGAGGCTGGCATATTTGAAATGGTTGAATCTGGCTTGCAGCCGGTTTTAAACCCCTCTGAAGCGCTTTTAGCTGAAAGACAGGCAAGTGATGGCTCGATTGTTCTCGCGACATTGGAAGGCACCCGGCCTCTACTTGTCGAAGTCCAGGCCTTAGTTAATCCAACCAGCTATGGATATCCAAAACGTGCTGCTAGTGGCATCGAACTAAACCGATTAAATCTTTTGATTGCCATGTTAGAGCGAAGAACTAAATTAAAGCTCTCTAGCCAAGATATCTATATCAACATTGTTGGTGGCATTAAGATACAAGACCCAGCAGCTGATTTGGCGATTTGTATGGCAATTGGCTCAGCTTCCAAGGGCTTACAACTAAAGACAAACTCGGTAGTTTTTGGTGAAGTCGGATTGTCCGGTGAAGTTCGTCACGTCTCGTTCTTAGAAAAACGGTTAAGTGAAGCTAAAAAAATGGGCTTTACCTCGGCAATCGGGCCACTGCAGCGCGGTGGCAGCAAATTCCCAATGCTAAAAGGTGTAGCTGACGTTCGAACAGGACTCAACAAATATCTATCTAAAGATTAGGGCCCTTGAATAACTTGGTAAGAAGTTGAAGTAGCTGAATATAGTGCATTATCTACAAGCTGAACGGAAACGGTGGCGGCAGAAGAAGTTGGAGTGTAGTTGAAAACAATATTAGAAGATCCGTAATCACTACTCGACGTGATAGTTTGTGATGAACCGCTAACTTGCCCATTGACCAGTAGATTAACTGTAATTGGATATCGGGCATAAGGAGCTGTACCTAGTGTTTGATCAGGCGGTGCTGGTGAGCCGAGAGTAACAACAATGTTACAGCTGGTTGTACACGAATATTCACCGGGTGTAGCAAGTACTGGAATCGGTGCGTTAGTTGTACTGTCATCAACTGTGACCGATGGCGCTGGTACGGCTGGGTCACTACAACTATGAACATCATCTGTAGCAGTAGCAGTTGAGCTGGTACCGAGTGGAACAGTTTGCCCCATTGGGTAGAATAGATCAACCGAGAACTCACTATCACTTGATGACTGAGCTGTTTCCTGAGCTAGCGGTGGCGTACAAGATGTAGCAACTAAGCCGGAAACTTTATCCAGAGTTTGCGACTGAGTTTTAGCCCCGGTTAAGGCCGGGCCGGTATACCAAGATGGATAAAGATCAGTACTTGGTCCGGGCTCCTCATCGCCATAATCAATGTGCGTTGTTTGAATAAAGGATGGTAAGACCTTAATGTCAGATGGCTGTACCCAATTTATCGGCTTCTCATTAAGCATCGATAAAGCACCTTGAATCCAAGTTCTAGTCAGAGGTTCAGTAAGGGTTTCAGATAGACCGGCGGTTAGTGCGACGTTTCTAGTATGGTAACCGACCCAACTTGCTACAGTGTACTGAGTGGTTTGGGCAGTCATAAGTGCGTCATATTCGTTATTGGTTGTTCCTGTTTTAACAGCAATTTGCCAACCGTCATAGCTTTGAAACTTCTGGCTTGTAGGTAGGTATGAAGCACGTGGGTCGTCTAAAAT
Organism: uncultured Candidatus Saccharibacteria bacterium; assembly: GCA_963706245.1. GTDB lineage: Bacteria > Patescibacteriota > Saccharimonadia > Saccharimonadales > UBA4665 > BOG-1338. Next base: position 374,413 of record OY970151.1, read on the forward strand.
ATTATCAATAATATAGGCAGTGTCCGGCTTAATTACCTGTACTGGTTTCGGCTGTGTCCACTTGTATATAACATTTCCGCTGGCGTCAGTTACCTGAAGGATAAAAGTCTGAGGAATAGCGGCTCCACCTCTGGCGATGGTAGCGAGACCATTGGTGTGGTTAGCAAGAGTTAGATAAGCTCCATCACCAAAAGCTGATGATGCATAACACTGGGTTGGTTGGGTTAGTTCGACGTCCGAATAACATTGATAAGCGTTAGGAGCATCCATCATGGCATCAGCTGTAGCGATAACCTTGTTGATTGATGGCACACAACCAGCAACTATATCTTCTTCACACTGTTTATTTGGAATAACTGATAACATGGCTTTAACGGCTGGTACGTTTCTTGATCCAGCTAGAGCGTAGCGCAGTTCAAGTGGCCCTGGGAACTTGAAGTCATAATCCATTAAACAGTTCCCACCCTGTAGGGGCTGAAGGCTGCCAGTTGTGCAAGGATATCCTGGCAATGGCTCGGCCACATCATACAGCATCGAACCGGCGCCAACATTGTCAGTATCATTTATAAGGGTTGAGTAGTCATAGGGTTTAAAGCTCGAACCTGGAGGAATTAGTGTTTCAGCATAGTTAATTTGTCCGTAACTTGGGTTATTAAAATCAACGCCGCCAACTAGAGCATCGACCTGTCCGGTCTGGGTACTCTCGGCAACAATTGCTTCCTCGTCTCCGTGATTCCTCTCGACAAGTGGTAGGTTTTTAGCAACAACTGTATTAGCTAAGTTCTGCAAAGGAACATTCAATGTTGTTATAACTTTCCAGCCACCGTGGTTTACAGTTGATGCACCATACTTATTTTCCAATTCCTGTTTTGCCGCTAGGACAAAGTAAGGGTCTTGGATGCCAGAATAAAGAGTTTGTTCTTGGTGGATTTCTCCAAGTACATTAACTGCCTTGGCGGCTGTAGCTTGAGCCTTAGTTATGTAGCCCTGGGTCACCATGATGTCAAGGATATAATCTGCCCTGGCAGTGAGTGCAGCCTCACCAAACTCATTAACTGTTACTGATGGGTTATAAACTGGGCTACTATAAGGCGAATAGTAGCTTGGGGCCTGGGGAATGGCCGCTAACATAGCAGATTGGGCGAGAGTTAGCTGGGCAGCTGTTTCATCGAAGTAATCCTCAGCAGCGGCTTGCACACCGTAATCAACGCCTCCGTATGGGGCAATGTTCAAATAACCGGTTAGAATATCGTTCTTAGTATATTCCCTACTAATATCAACAGCTAGGATGAGTTCCTTGGCTTTCCTAGTTATAGTTCGATCAGTTGTCCAACCCTCATTAAGCTTAACTAGCTGCTGAGTTATAGTTGATCCACCCTGTAGACCTCCACCGCCACCAAGTAGGTCATGTAAGGCAGCTCTAACCGTACCTGTTACACTAAACGCTCCTTCGTGATAGAAGTTTTTATCCTCAATAGCTACTGTAGCGTCCTTGATATACGGCGATATCTGATTACTGGCAACTGGAATACGTTTAACAGCATCATAATCCTGCCAAAGAACAACTGTGCCGGTGCGGTCATAATAAGTAATACTGCCACCTAGGTTTTGGCCAGAGATATTATTAAGTTGTGGCAAATCTTTCCTAAAGTATGCGAATAGTCCAACTAACAGCACAAATAGAACTACGATACCGACACCGACTATTTTCAGAGTCATCAAGGCGCCTTCACTACTTGTCCAATATGCTAATTGGTAGGAAGGCTTGAGTTTAGAAATAAACCGCTTAAAGTGGGATTTTGGTAGCTTTACCAGTCGTTCAGCTCGAAGTCTAGCTAAATTGTCGCTTCTAGCCCGTAATTTATCGCCGAGAGTGCGGTTTATCTTTATAGTGTTACCACTATGAGTAACAAAAGTGTTTTTCCCCCTCTTGGGCCTACTAGGGCTCTTTCTAGCTCTGGGCATTTCTAAGTATTTACTCCATTTGAGATGATTGGATATATTATAGCAAAAAGATAGTCATAAACAGTATACGATTTTTATAAATATCAAGTATCACTTCAGCTGATGCTAAGACTGCGATATACTCTATTTATGACATTATCTGAAGAGCTTACTTGGCGTGGTTTTGTAAACCAGACTACCTATCCTGACATTAAAGCCCTTGATGACAAGAACATTGTCTTTTATCACGGTTACGATGTCTCGAGTGACTCACAGACTATCGGCAATCTAGCAGCCATGATGCTCGATCGTTGTATGCTGCGTCACGGTCATGAGGCAATTATCGTTGCTGGTGGGGCTACGAGCTTAGTTGGTGATCCAGGCGGGAAGGAGAGTGAGCGTGAGCTTCAAACTGTTGGAACGATCGCTCATAACACAGTATGTGCCGAGGAACAGATTAAAAAGATCTTCAGCGGCTTTGATTTCAAATTAGTCAATAACCTCGACTGGACACACAAAATGACAGTTCTGGATTATCTACGAGACTACGGCAAGCATTTTTCTATGACACCTTTAATTCAACGAGACTATATTGCCACCACGTATTGGAGCGGATGGTGCCGGCTTATCCTATGCAGAGTTTAGCTACACCATATTACAAGGTATTGATTACTTGCATTTATTTGATGAATATAATTGTACTTTGCAACTAGGCGGATCAGATCAATGGGGCAATTGCCTGAGCGGTGTTGAGCTGATAAGGCGCGTTCGTGGCGTAGAAGTAAATGTTTTGTCTCAACCGCTAGTTATTAATAAGGCTACTGGCAAAAAATTTGGGAAAAGTGAGGATGGGGCTGTTTGGCTTGATCCTAAAAAAACTACTCCAACTGAGTTTTATCAATTCTGGATAAATGTTGATGACGCTGGGCTAGAAGGTTATATAAAGATTTATACTGAGCTACCAAAAGAAAAAATAGATGAAGTTATTTCAAAACACATTTCTGATCCGTCTAGTCGGCACGGCCAACAGGTCTTGGCCCGCGAAGTTACCACTCTAGTCCACGGCAAAGACAAAATGCAGCTAGCTGAGGCCATAACTGAATTCTTAACCGGTAAAAAGCCAATTGGCGAAGTAGGTGTCTTAATTGACGATATTCGTAAAGAAATTCCGACAGTAAAATCGGAAGTAGGTGGCTCGATTATCGAGGCACTCGTAGAATCAAAACTAGCAAGTTCTGCTACAGACGCCAGGCGATTTATAGCCGATAACGCTATCTATATTAATGGTGCTAGGATAAGCCGCGAGGTTTTTGAAGAAGCAGATTTTCAAAACCAAAAACTATTGCTTAGGAAAGGTAAATCCTTTAAAGATTCAACCTTAGTCGAATTCTAAATTATTTCCTGTAATGTTCATGCTTGCAAAATAATCCAGTACAGAGTTATTCTGTGTTATTACGAACTAATGAAGAAAGATTACTAGATTATATGTCTATGGAGCAGCCCAACTGGCAACGTGAGCGGAGGTTAAAGCCCTTCCGCGATGCTGATGATGTCAGGAATAACCGTATATGGCAAGGTATTAATTTAGTAGCAACCGAACAAAATGGTGTCTTCACAGACCTTGAAAAAATGGTCTTATTATCTACCGCCTCTCTCGATGCTATGGATAACTACAACGAATTCGCTAAAAAAATTGAAGATGCCAGGGGTGAACCTATGGTATTGGCCGATATAAAGCCGCGTGCTGAACGAGGCCTTGATAGATTAATTACGATCGGCACAATTGGCGCTCCACTACAAGCGAAGCTTTCGTTGCATATGGGGGCACTCTTCGTGAAACTTGAGAATAAGGAAAAGTGGGTTAATTCGACGCCTACGTTAATTCGCGCATCAAGAGATGAAAAACTATTTACTTTCGTTAGGCAAACCGGTGCAGCAGAGAGCGGCCAAGTTATTCAACAGCACCAAATTATGCTAATTGGTCGCCAAGCAATCAAAGAGGACCCTGTAGTAAAAAAACGATTTGAGCGTGAAGTAAACACTTTTTACGAACACAATCCTTAAGAACCTACTAACGCAAAAGTGACCCTCATAGCCTATACTTAAGAGTAATTTATGACTCCTGATAGCCCGCTTTCAAGTATTAAAGGTGTAGGAAATGACACTTTGTCTAAATATAGGATGCTACACCTTAAATCTGTAGCTGATCTTATTGATTACTTACCTTCGCGTTATGAGGATTACTCCAATGTAACCCAAATTATTGACCTAAAACCGGGCCCTGTAACGATTAAAGTTGTCATTAAACAGGCTAAAGGACGCTACATTAGACGAGGCCTACACATTACGGAGGCGGTGGCTTCAGATGCAACAAGTAGCGTTAAGCTTGTTTGGTTTAATCAACCCTACAGAGTAGCGGCTATTAAACCAAACGCGGAGTATTTTGTCTCCGGTTTGTTTGAGCTGAGAAATCACTCATTTAGTATTATGAATCCTTCTATGGAATTAGTTAGTGACTTTCCAATTAATACCGCTCGCATTGTGCCTATATATCGTCTAACCAAGGGATTATCGAGTTTACAAATTCGTCGTTCGCTCAAAGAAATATTGCCCGTATTAAGACAGACACCAGAAACATTACCATCTTGGCTTATAAAAGAACAGCAACTCCTCTCTCTGGCTCAGGCACTGGAGTATATTCATTTTCCCGAGAATGACGAAATGCTCAAGAAAGCCAAGAGAAGGCTTGGCTTTGAAGAAGTCTTTAATCTTAGCCTGGCAAGCTTATTAAATAAGCAAGAGAACGACAGTAAGTCGACAATTGAGATTCCATTTAAAGAAGATGTAGCTAAAAAATTCGTAAAAGAGCTACCGTTTAAGTTAACCGATGCCCAGCGTAAGGTAATTTGGAAAATCTGCTTAGATCTAGCCAAAGGGACTCCGATGAACCGAATTGTCGAAGGTGATGTTGGCTCCGGAAAAACGGTAGTTGCTACTATGTCTGCTCTTATGGTCGTTGTAGCCGGCTATCAAGTGGCTATAATGGCCCCAACTGAGCTACTGGCTCGTCAACACTATCAGACTCTTCAAGATTTGCTAAAACCACTAGCCCTAGATAAGGCCGTTGGCCTACTAATTGGTGGCCAAAAACCCGTCGAGCGTAAAAAGATTCTTGAAGGAATATCGTCCGGTAAAACCAAATTTATTATTGGTACTCACGCTTTAATCCAAGAAAAAGTCGATATGAAAAAACTAGCCCTTATTATTATCGACGAACAACATCGCTTCGGTGTTGAGCAGCGTAAGACCCTTATGGCCAAAGCAGGCCACATGCCACATGTTCTAAGCCTTAGTGCCACTCCAATCCCTCGCAGTTTAGCACTTACGCTGTTCGGTGAGCTGGATCTATCACGTTTAGACACAAAACCAGAAGGACGAAAGCCAATTATAACTACGATTGTTTCACCTAACTCACTGGAGCCAACTTATAAAGAGATAAAAAAGCAGCTTGATGCCGGCAAACAAATGTTTGCAGTTTGCCCTATTATTACTGAAACTGAAAAATCAGCTAGATCCGTCAATCAAGTTTATGATCAGTTTCGAACATCGACTTTTAAAGAATATCGAGTTGGTTTACTGCACGGTAAAATGGCGAGCATAGAGAAAAATGATGTTATGCAGCAATTCGTTGATCACAAATTAGATATTCTAGTTAGCACTACGGTTGTTGAGGTTGGAGTTGATGTGCCTAATGCTACTGTCATGCTAATTGAATCCGCTGAGAATTACGGTCTAGCCCAAATTCATCAACTTAGAGGGCGCGTTGGACGAGATGGCAGTCAGGGCTATTGTTACCTCGTACTTGGCAGCAGCGCTGCTCCGAGCAAACGTCTAAGGGCTCTAGAGTCAAACGATGATGGCTTTAAACTAGCTGAACTCGATCTAACTTTTAGAGGCCCGGGGGCTATATACGGAGCTGATCAACATGGGGCTTTAGATCTTAGAATCGCTGAACTAAGTGACTTTGGTCTAATTAAATCAGCCCGTGAGGCTGCTGAACAGTTTATAAAAAATAAAGAAAGCCTGCTAAAATATAAACAATTGGCAAAAACCATTAAGCGACTTAGATCAATTACTAATCTAAATTAAAGTTACGGTTTAAACGTTTTATGTATGCATTTGTGTTACGGGCCCATCAAAAAATCGACAAAGTCGCTTATCGGCATTTAAGCGATATTACAGATTGCTCAAAATTATTTACTTATCGGGATATAGTACATTTCGAAGGCCACCGTGGCCCCGATTCACCAAGGCTAAAGAAGGGCGGCGGCCAACCACCCTGGCACTTCTATGATCCGGATGGGAAAAATGAAGATTATTTTAGAGTCGTTAAGTCACATTATGATGCTCTATTAAAAGAAGTTAAGCTGGGTGATCGCAACCGCGCCGGTTTCGATGCCGCTTGGTTGGCCCACGCCTTGGTTGATGGTCTAACACCTGCACATCACTATCCTTACGAGGAACAGCTTGAAGAGCTTAGATCTGAGAATAAAAGCACCCGTGAGACCGTTCGTGGTCACTTTATTGTTAAGGGTAAAAATTTCCGTGAGACTGTTTGGAAAAGCTCACAGTTAATCGGCCCAAAAGGCTTACTGACGACCCATACAACTTTTGAGGCTGGTGCGGCTACGATAATATTGCCACTGCTGCTTATAAAAGCTACGCTTCCAGAAGAAGTCCTTGATAAGGTTGATGGCTATGACAGTTTAGTAGAGTACTTTAAACTCTATGTCAGCGAAATTGACGCTTTCCATATGTATGAGCGTTTTTATAGGAAGGGTTGGACTCCGTCGCTATCTCTTGATATTAGGCGCGAACTGGCTCCAAGAATGGTTAATATAGTTACTCTGGCCTGGTACTGTGCTCTAAAAGAAGCTAATAAACTAAAAATTGTAGAATGAGAATAATAGCCGGCTACTTAGGTGGTAGGCAATTTAGCTCTCCTAGGAGTAATCGGACTCATCCAATGAGCGACAAAGCCAGGGGCGGATTATTTAATTCCTTAGGTGATATTAGTGGCCTATCAATCCTCGATGCTTTTGCTGGCAGTGGTGCTCTTAGTTTTGAAGCAATTAGCCGAGGAGCGGCTTCTGTTATTGCCGTTGATATTGATAAGAGTGCCTTTAGCGCGATGAAAGACAGTATTAAAGATCTAGCAATAGAGGATAAGGTTAAAGTGATTAGGGCTAATATAAGCGGTTGGTCAGATAATAATCCAGATTCACTATTCGATATTGTGATCGCCGCCCCACCATATGACGATCTACAGCCTAAAATAGTTCTAAAAATAGTTCGTCATCTTAAGCCAGAAGGCTTATATATACTTGATTGGCCTTCCCGTGAGCCCATTCCAGAGCTTACAGGCTTAAAGCAAGTTGCTGAGCACGACTACGGAGATGCAAAACTAGTTTTCTTTAGACGCTAGGAGTAGGAGAAGCGCTTGGTTTTGTGGCGTGCTTGATTTGAAAATACCTTACAGTTGGTGCGCAGTAATACAGATAGTAAATAACAAAGCCAATGGCCGATAGCGGACCTAGTAGTATCGATATAATGGCTGAGGCGATAGCAATAAGAACTTCTACGCCGATTAGTCCCCAAATCGCTCCACTAAATGTCTTTGAATCGTTAGCACTGGCTTTCATAGCATCAAATACCTTCATATCTCGGTCTATCAAGTAATAAGGCGAGAGAATGTATCTACGAAGCATAAATAGGCCTGGAACAATAAATAATAGAAATCCGATACCAATAATAAATATCAAACAAATCCAGAGTCCAATTAATCTCCAAAAATAGTGAAGACTTTCTTTAATCGCTTCAGTAAAATCAATCGATTTTTTCTGAACTGAACGTACTTGAGTTAAATAAGCGGCGGGTGTTAAAAATAGCGTTAGAATCTCACCAATGGCAGTAATAATATGGCCGGTAACATGCTTAATGATACCGCCAATAAGGACAACCAGAACAGGGACTAGAACCAGTTCAATGAAGGTCACTAAGTTGAGCGCTATAGCGTTCATGCTTGGTTGGAAGAGCGAAAACGCTCCAGGCAACTCGCTTGATCGGTTTTCTGATTTACTCATAACGCCTCCCTTATTAGATAAGAATAACTATTAATTATGTAATGATGTTTGTCAACCGTTATGGTAATGTCTGGAGAAATTGGTAATACCGTATAATATGGTTTATGAGTAATCCCGAGATTCTGCTGCCTGAAGGTGAAATTATCAAGATAACTGATGGTATAGTTGACTGGCTCCAAACCGAACGGAATGTTTCTAATATAGATCGCAACAGCTACCTAGATCAACTAGACGAACAACTAAAATTCCGAGCCCTACCAATAGATGATCCAGCCAACCAGATGGTAAATAAACTTTTCAGCCACATACAACGTCTACCGGTTTGGTTTGAAGCTTTTTCCGAAGACCCAACTGATGACTACCAAACTGGTAAAATGATATTCAGTCCTTTAATGCTACTATCTGGGAGATACAGAGAACAATTACTTTTTCAAGCTAAAGACCAAGAAGATTACTATAGACGTAAAAGCTCATTGGGTGACTTAAACCACGAAGTGAGCGATGCCGTATCTCATAGGATTAACACTTTAGGACACACTGAACTTGACCTACCGACTCTCAAAGCAACTGCCAGGTTTTGCATAGATGCAGCCGTTAAAGAGGCCGAGGAAGTTAATCTACGAGCAGCAAGTGGCATTGACTTCGGCAAAGAAGAATCTCCCTCGGTTTCGGCAATCCGATCTAGTGAAAGACTCTGGACTGAGTTTATAGCCGACTTGATTGTGTTTGCGCGGCAAGTAAGGAACGGTAATCTAGCAGCGGTGCCATTCCTTGAGGCGAAAAGTATTTCTGACGAACCTAAAGTTTACTATCCATTCGCAGTTTAAATAACAAGTATTCATTCTGATATCTTCGTACGATCTTGTGGAGTAACCTTAATTTTCTGATATCATATAATAGACTCTATAAGATCAGGGGATGTGGTGGAATTGGCAGACACGCTAGCCTTAGGAGCTAGTGCCGCAAGGCGTGAAGGTTCAAGTCCTTTCATCCCCACCAAATATTTAAATATGAGACAGATTTGTTAAATGGAACGTAGGCTACTGGCAAGCAGAATTAATACCATGAGCCGTATTACTGGTGAATTTGTTCTTCGTTCTGGGAATGTTTCTACAAAATATTTTGATAAATATCAATTTGAAAGTTCCCCCGACGTTCTTAAAGAAATTGCTGATCAAGCCAGTAGACTGATTCCAGAGGATATTGAGGTGCTAGCGGGACTTGAGCTTGGGGGCGTACCTCTTGTAACAGCACTTTCTCTTAAATCGGGTATTCCCGCCGCTTTTGTTCGTAAAGAACCCAAGCTATATGGAACAACAAAGCTTGCGGAAGGTGCTGACGTGAGCGGGAAAAAGGTTCTTGTTGTTGAGGACGTTATAACAACCGGCGGACAAGTCGTCAGCTCTGTAGAGTCACTTAGAGATTTAGGTGCAGATATTGGCGCTGTTTTGTGTGTAATTGATCGAAGAGAAGGTTATACGGGTGCGTTAGAGCTTGCTAACTTACAGGTAATCTCACTGTTTACTTCAGAAGAAATGGGTTAAGAATAGTATAGCGGCAACTTATAAAAATGTTGTCGCTCATGCTATGATAATTCGTATACACAAAACTGAATGGGAGCATTAAAAAAACGTGAGTAAAGTTGCCTACTATCTGCAAGACCATCTATCTGGTGAAGTCATGGACTCTACTGATGCTAGAAGTTATTTCTCTACTGACGCCAGTGTTTTTACGATTACTCCCACACTTGCAGTTTACCCAAGGAATGAGAGCGATATAAGAAAAACTGCTCGCTTTACTTGGCAACTAGCCGAGCGAGGCCGACTCTTGCCGATAACTGCTCGTGGTAGTGGCACAGACCAAACCGGATCGGCACTTGGCGTAGGTATCATAATGGCTATGCCGGCTCACATGCATCGTATTCTAGAGCTTGATAGTCGCTCAGGAAGAGTAATTGTTGAACCTGGGGTTAATTACGGCAAATTACAGCAAACACTAATGACCCACGGTCATTTTATTCCAGCGGCCCCAAACTCTTTAGAGTATTCAACTGTTGGTGGCGCAGTAGCTAACAATGCAAGCGGCGACCGATCATTTAAATATGGCGATACAAGGCTATATGTTGAAGGACTTAGAGTAGTCCTAGCAAATGGCGAGGTTATTACGACTAAACCGTTATCTAAACGTGAACTTAATAAGAAGATGGGTCTGGCAACTCTCGAGGGCGAAATTTACAGACGACTTGATGCCTTACTCGAAGAAAACGAACAGCTTGTTACAAAGATGAAACTAAATGTAACCAAGAACTCAGCCGGCTATGATATCTGGGACGTTAAAACTAAGAATACCTTTGATTTAACGCCTTTATTCGTTGGTTCTGAGGGAACGCTTGGCATAATAAGTGAGATTAATCTTAAAACAATTCCATATAATCCAGCTAAAACCCTATTAATCGGCACATTTGACGATATAACTTCTGTTGCAGAGGCAGTTCGTGAGTTAAGATCGTTAACTGATATTCCGAGCTCCATCGAGTTAATCGATAAAGGCGTTTTTACTCTACTAAACGAAACTCATCCTAATCTTCTAAAAGAATCAATTCTAAAGCCTTATCCAAACTTCCTACTGTTAATTGAGTTTGATGATGTCGCCGATAGGTCACAAAAAAAAGAGGCTAAAAAAGCCACTAAAGTATTAGAACAGTATGCTAAAGCCAATAAAATGGCTAAAGATAATGTTACGCAATTAGAATTTCATAAGATTCGGCAGAGTGTAGCGGCAATATTGAATCACAACAGAGGCAATTTAAGAGCTTTGCCGGTTATTGAAGACGGGATAGTACCTCCGGAGGCTTTAGCAGAGTATCTCGATGAGGTTTATCAGATGCTGGCTAGAAATCATATTAAAACGGCCGTTTGGGGGCATATAGGGGACGCTAACCTAATTATCCAGCCCTATCTAGACCTAAACCAAGTCGGTGATCGTCAAACTATTTTCCGATTACTCGAGGAATATACAGCCCTAATTACGAAGTTAGGTGGCAGCACAAGTGCAGGACATGGCGACGGGCGTTTACGTGGGCCTTATTTGCAGAGGATTTACGGCCCAGAAATATACGGCCTATTCCAGAAAGTTAAACAACTTTTTGATCCATATGGCACTATGAACCCCGGAGTTAAAATGAACGTTGGGGTTGATGATATAAAGGCATTACTTAGGCACGATTACAACGTGGGTACGGGTTACGAAAACCTACCAATGCGCTGATTCAATAATATTGAGTTTATGATATTTGGTGCGCGAGAGAGGACTTGAACCTCCACGTCCTTTCGGACATTAGCACCTCAAGCTAACCTGGCTACCAGTTACAGCACTCGCGCAAGCGTAATATCCTTTTTAGCATACGGATCAATACTAAAAAAGACAATGAACTTATCATATTTTCGGGTGAGTTTAGGAACGCTTTCTTGATAGTACATATACTTAAATATAGTTTCTGAATCTCTTTTACTATATCGAAGATTAAATGCCCTCACACCAGGATTTATTGATCCTTTGTTTATGCCTAGCAACTTGCGGTTATGATCCTTAAGCCAGACTAAAAAATTTAAACTTCCACTACTGAACGAAGTACTATACGTAAGACTGTTCTTCCATCTTGTGTCCCAAAACCCGGAGAATGATCCGTCTCCGTCAAAATAGCCACGCAAGAAGTCTGGATAGTACTGATCAGGAATTTTGAGCCTGCCCATGGTTAGACTCTTCGCAGGAGTCAGACCAACATTGATCATGAAGTCATATAAAGCAACATTTCCAAACTGTAAATTGTATGCTTCTCCGCCATAAGAACTAGTCTTCGTCGAAACTTTTACGTCCAAATTTAAAATGTTCTTAACATTGTTAATTATCTCAATATCTTTCGATGTGATATTTAAATGACGATTGTCATTGATTAGACAACCGTCCGCCGCCATCAAACCAGTTATATATGAAATATTGGAGTCCCAATCATAGAACTTCTTGTACTTATACCTCATGGTTCGAGTATAACATTCAACATCGTAGCCCGTCATGATATACTCTGTTAGTTAGGGTGATTAGCTCAGCTGGCTAGAGCGCTGCTTTTACACGGCAGATGTCGGGGGTTCGAATCCCTCATCACCCACCAATTATACAAATTGTACACTAATTAGCACTTCTGTATCTGTTACCGATTGTCCGATCGCTCACTCGAAATACGAACAAGATTTTCTCACCTTCAACATTCCACCTCTGTAAATAGGGTTGGAGTCCCTTAATGTGTTTTGCTCACCGGTACACGTATGAGACAATAATTCCGTCATTTTGTGACAGAGGTAGATGTACCGGTGCCCCGTCTAAGTCGATCTGAATACTTCATTCGTCATGGGCTTTTGTTTTACCTATGGGTGACGCATCGACAGGTCTTCAGTTACTTAAGTCCAACGGCTCAACTAGAACTACATCGATACTTTTTGCCAACGGTTGATATCGAAGAACACGAACTCGCTAGCTATCGCGACTACATATCCAAGCGTGAACTAACTCTCGCTCACAAAGCCGGCAAGCACTTCAAAGAACTCACACGACCGCGTCCTGAGACATTGAAGCTGATCACTAACCCAAGGAAGCTGCGCGTGACGTCGATCATGCGACCAGAACCTGATTTGCAGAAATTGGCGCGGATACTTCTGGCAATTGCCGAAAGCCAAATCCTTTAAGAAAATTCCGAATGATGCGATAATGAGGGCATCGTGAACAAGACATCTCGAATACCAGTGACTCCTGCAGTTCTGGTTTGGGCTCGTGAGTCTATAAGTCTTTCTGTCGAAGCTGCGGCGAAACGCATAGGCGTTTCTACAAACATCTTGATGTCCTGGGAAGACGGCTCTCTAGAACCGACCATTGTCCAGCTCAGAACGGCTGCGGATAAATACAAAAGACCTTTAGGGGTACTGCTATTGAGCGTGCCGCCAAAGGATTTTGATGTGATGCGTGATTTCCGTAGACAGGGTGGTTCACAACACCCCTGGAGCTCTGAACTTCATGGCGAATTTCGACGAGCACTTGACCAGAGGGAGATATTTCTTGAGCTATCGGAAGATGCGCCAGACTCAGTGCCAGTAACTGTACCTCCACCGGCGCTGGCAACTTCAGTGGACGTCGAGCAAGCTGGAGTCAAGCTTCGGGAATACCTGGACCTGACTATGCAACAGCAATTGGGGTGGCGAGATCGTTACGCAGCGTTGAACTCACTAATTGCTCGCGTTGAGGACAAAGGCATACTGGTCATTCATATCAAAGGCGTCTCTCTTGATGAGATGCGGGCGTTCTCAATCAGTGATCGACCATACCCCGTGATTGCCCTCAACGGTGCCGATTCTCCGAGAGCCCGAACGTTCTCTTTATTCCATGAACTTGTACACATAGCGCTCAATAATGGTGGCCTGTGTGATCTTCAACAGTCTGATAACGGGCGTAACCACACAGTCGGAGATGGCTTATTGGAGCAGTTCTGCAATCAAGTTGCCGCATCTGCTTTGATGCCAAAAACAGAATTACTGGGACTACCATCCGTGCAGACTGCTGGTTCAACGTACCAGTGGAGTCTTGATGAACTCGATCGAATTGCTGCTCGATTTCAAGTCAGCCAAGAGGCACTATTGCTGAGGCTTATCTCTCTTGGCAAAGCGAATTGGGCTACATATCGACTCAGAGTTGGAGAATTAACAGAGCTTTATGAGATTGCACTGCAAAAGCGTCGTGAAAGTCGGAAAGCCAAGCCTGGGGGCCCCGATTTCTATCGTACGAAGGCACGTGACATTGGCCACGGATATGCAAGTGCTGTTCTGGATGCGTTTGGTGGACGTTCGATTACCGCCCGTGACGTAGCGGATTTCTTAGATATCAAATTCGGACAGATTGAGCGGCTACAAGCGGAGTTGCGCTGATGAGTACTTTGTATTCATTTGATACGAGTGCGCTTATCGATGGCCTCGAACGATACTACCCGGAGGCGACCTTTGCTGGATTATGGGAAGCGGTGGACAACCTTATTGCTGAGGGACGTTTCTTCGCTAGCGCTGAAGTATGGGAAGAGATCAAGAAGAAAGATGAAGCTGCAAAAAAATGGGCTGATCCGCGTAAATCGAAGATCTTTAATGAGACTGATGCGGCAACGGCTGCTGAAGTCAAAAAGCTACTGACGACGTTCCCGAGATTGGTAATGAATGGCGGACGCAGAAATCGAGCAGACCCATTCGTGATTGCGGTTGCCAAGCTTCGAAAAGCAACTGTTGTTACTGGTGAAGGTAGTGATGGCAGTATGAGCCGTCCGAAAATCCCATTCGTTTGTCAGCAACAAAAGATCCCTTGTATTACGTTCACTGAATTTATTGCAGCCGAACAGTGGAAATTTGCGCTAACTAAATAAATCAAACTGCTACTGCTTGCTCAAAATATAGAAAAGTGCGACCATTAATAAAATGGCCAAACAAGTTATTGAAGGCGACATTGTCGAAGAAGAGTCTGATGGACCCGTAGAAAGAGATAGTCGAATTATTGCGGGTATGCGCGATAGACGAGATCGTCGACATGCATGGCTAAATGACATTCTGAGATTTGGAATTGACGAGACGAGAAGCTTCTTTAAAACAATTAACAGCAGTATCAAAGCAAAGGTGTCACTTTTGCAGGATGTATCAAATGTATCTCTGGCCGTTTTGGCAGGAATGATTACTCTCTCAATATTCTCAAAAGACCGAATCAAAACACACTTACTTTTTTACCTAGCAGGGACCCTATTAATAATCTGCATCGTCGCCGCATTCTCGATACGAATGTTGCTTTTGAGAGCATGGGAACAAACGGCTTGGCTACTCAAAGGCAGAGAGCGAGAAGTTTGGGATGCAATAGGAAATATGAAGTATCACGATACACGTCACCATGAAGAAATTTCGGATCATTTTCGTGACGCAATGTCCAAAGAAATTCAATATAAAGACGACTGGTACACAAGCCTCTCGATCGTAAATACAGTTACCATAATTTTTATAGTTAGCATCGTTATGCTTGGATTGTCGTTACTCTTTAGCATCACAACCAAATAATCAACTACGGCAGCTGATGCCGTGGGTTTTGTTTTCTCCGACTCACCCCAGCCTTCTTGATAATCACAAAGACAGTGCAGCGGTGAATATCAAAAGCTGCTGCTATAGATTCCGCAGTCTCTCCAGCCTTGTATCTCTCAACTACCTGTGTTTTAATCTCATCAGATAATCGCTTCTGTTTAGCTGGTATTTGAAATACCCTTTCCGGAAGGGAATTATCAGGATGAAGGACAATTTCCTTATCCCTAAAGACTTCTAATAATTTTCCCAGAGGTCCAACAGGGTTGGAATGGTGTCCACCACCGTCCACCATATGACTGCATTTGAACCATTAGTACTGTATTATTAAGCTTATATGTCACTCTCTACCCAACCATATAAAGGTGCTCGAGATTTCTATCCACCAGAAAAAAGACTACAGAAGTATCTCTTCGATGTTATGCGTAACGTGGTTGAAAGTTATGGTTACGAAGAGTATGACGCACCAATAATAGAACCTATGGATTTATACCTAGCTAAGAGTGGATCTGAACTAGTTAATGATCAAACTTATGCTTTTGAGGATAGGGGCGGGCGCAAGGTCACATTACGCCCGGAGATGACGCCAACAGTATCTCGTATGGTTGCCGGACAACGTCAAGAATTGGCTTACCCTCTCAGATGGTACTCAATACCTAATCTGTGGCGCTACGAACGTCCACAGAGGGGGCGATTAAGAGAGCACTGGCAGTTAAATGTTGATATTTTCGGTGTTGATAGTATTGAAGCTGATCTAGAGATCATCCAAGTAGCCAATCAGTTACTTCTTAGTTATAAGGCCACACCCGATATGTACGCGATTAGGATTAATAGCCGAAAATTAGTTGAGTTTATGCTTAAAGATTATTGTCAGCTTGACCCGGAGACAACGATCAAATGCATACACTTAATTGATAAGAAAAACAAGATCGAACCTGCAGAGTTTAAAGGGCTCCTGACTGAAGTAATTGGAGGCGATAAAGCAGATAAGTTATTAGCCGTTTTAGAATCAGCAAATATTGACGCTTTGCCGGAAGAACTACAGAATCACGAATCAATTAATGAATTAAGGAAACTACTAGCTCTACTTGGTAATAGTGGTATCGAAAACGCTATCTTTGATATCACCCTTATGCGTGGCTTTGATTACTATACAGATATAGTCTTTGAGGTTTTCGATAAAGATCCGGCTAATCCGCGGGCAATGTTTGGTGGTGGACGTTATGACGGACTAGTTGCTCTATTTGGAGCTGAGCCCATTGGCAGTGTCGGCTTTGGTATGGGCGATGTAACTTTGCATGATTTCTTAGAGACTCATAGCCTGCTGCCAACACTTAAAGCCGAGACCGATATCTATGTAGCTTTAATTAGCGATGTCGCTGAGCAAGCACAGTCGACTATCAGTGCACTAAGAGAGCAAGGTTTAAACGTGGCTGTTGATCTAAGCGGTCGACCTGTAGACTCTCAAATTAAGTCAGCTCTTAAAAAAGGCGTAAACTTTGTTCTATTTATTGGCAACGAAGAATTAACCTCAGGCAAATTTACACTCAAGAATCTTGAAAGCCGCGAGGAATCAAAAGTCGAGTTAAATGATATAGCTAATGCCGTAAAAGGCAATACCACCGCCTAAAATATGCAAATTATCAACCACGCGATGACCGGAGCCATTATTGGCTTAAGTGTCAGCGCTCCGGTGGCTATTCCGTTGGCTTTTGTCTCGCATTTTGCGGTTGATGCATTGCCACATGCCGGCAATATTGATCTTAGTCGTAAAAAATTTAATATTGTGCTGGTCAGCGATATTGCCTTATGCCTAGTATTAGTAGCCATAATACTTATCAGAAGACCTTCAGACTGGTGGCTGGCTATACTCTGCGCTTTCCTAGCAACCAGTCCTGATTTAATGTGGTTCAAAGGATATAGAGACCAGGGAAAAGGTAAAACACCAAGGACTACAGCTACACGACATCCTATAGTCAAGCTACATGAAAAAGTCCAGTGGTTTCAACAACCAATTGGCATAGTCATAGAAGTCATTTGGGCAGCTATTACAGGTGGCTGTTTATACTTTTTGCTGCGTCCATAGGATTGCGCAGGCCAAGCTAGTCTGGTAAAGTTATACAACTATGAAGTTAAAGCAAGAGAAGTTATCAGACTCCAGGATTAAGTTAACTATTACTGCCGAACCGGCAGATACTGCTGATGTAAAGAAAGATGTAGTAAAACGACTAGGCCGAGAACTTAAGATTCAAGGCTTTAGAGCTGGTAAAGCACCAGAGAATATTGTCGAGAAGAGTCTTGACCAAAATCGCCTTCAGACTGAATTTATTGATGCTGTCGTCAATAAGCTTTATGGTGAGGCTCTAAAACAAGAAAATATTCGCCCAGTTGATCGACCAAACGTTAACGTCACCAAGTTTGTGCCTTTTGCTACTTTGGAATTTATTATAGAAGTTGATCATATCGGGGATATTACTCTACCGGAGTATAAGAATGTTCTAGTCGATAAGCCGATGAGCAATGTAACTGCTAAAAACATTGACGAAGTAATTGATCAATTAGCTACCAGGGCTGCTGTTAAGAAGAAAGTATCAAGAGCCTCAAAAGATACTGACGAAGTTGTTATCGACTTCTCCGGCGTCGATGCTAAAACCAGTGAGCCAATTAATGGCGCAGACGGTAAAGACTTTCCGCTGGTACTTGGCAGTAACACCTTCATCCCCGGCTTTGAGCCTGAATTAGTAGGACTAAAAGAAGGCGCTAAGAAGACTTTTGATATTGTTTTCCCCGGCAACTACCAAGTAGCTTCACTGCAAAATAAGAAGGTTACTTTTAGTATCACAGTAAAGCAGGTCAATGAACTGGCTAAACCGAAAATCGACGATGCTTTTGCTAAAAAAGTCGGGCCTTTTAAGTCATTAGATGAACTAAAAGCAGATATTAAAAAGCAGCTAAAGGCTGAAAAAGACCGTGAAACTCAGGCTAAGTATGAAAATGATTTAGTTCTGGCTATTGCCGAAAAAACCAAAGTATCTATACCTAAAGTATTGGTTGAAGAGCAGCTGGACGTAATGGAGCGTGATGAAAAGCAAAACCTGATATACCGCGGCACTACCTGGGAAGAGCACCTAAAAGCCGAAGGAATTAACAATGAACAGCACCGTGATCGGAATCGAGCTCAAGCCGAGAACCTAGTTAAAATGGGGCTGGTATTAAGTGAGATCGCTGAAAAAGAAAATATTACAGTTACTCCTGCAGAATTAGATATTAGAATCCAGATGCTCAAAGGTCAATATAAAGACGAAAAGATGCAAGCTGAGCTTGATAAACTTGAGAATAGCCGTAATATTGCCAATCAGATTTTGACTGAAAAAACCTTAGCTAAACTAGTTGAATATAACAGTTAGCACTCACACTTGACGAGTGCCAATTTGGCGTGTATATTTAGAGTATATGAATAAACCAAGTGCCAATGTATTAGTTCCAACCGTTATCGAATCAGAGGGTCGTTATGAGCGGGCTTATGATATATATTCGCGACTATTAAAAGACCGAATTATTTTTCTCGGTACCGACGTAAATGAGGCATCAGCAAACATAATTGTTGCCCAGCTACTCTTCTTACAGTCTGAAGATCCGAAGAAAGATATATCTATTTATATAAATAGTCCCGGTGGCAGCGTCTATGACGCCCTAGCGATCTATGACACCATGCAATATGTAACTAATGATATTCAAACTGTCGGAATCGGCGTACAAGCCTCTGCAGCAGCATTTTTACTAAGCTCAGGTACTAAAGGCAAAAGAATTATATTGCCAAACTCAACTGTCATGATCCACCAACCCAGCTCCGGCACTAAGGGTAAAGTAACAGATATGGAAATTGACCTTAAAGAATCACTACGTATTAAGCAGCGCCTAAATGAAATTATGGCTAAGAACACCGGGCAAAAAGTTGAAACTATTAAGACCGATATGGAACGAGATAAATGGATGACCCCAGAGCAAGCCAAGGCTTATGGCATAGTCGATGCAGTCATTTCATCACCGCTTAAGCTTGATAAAGCCAAATAACAAAAAATCTTCTTGACAAATCGCTCTTACTCGATCAAACTTGGGTTTAAGAAGTAGTGTAAGCAGCGCTGTGCTATTGACGTATCAAAATAATACTCGAATCCGGCAACTTAGGATCCTTCTCAAGCAAAAACTACAACATTAACCTAAATTATTAATATCAAACGGGATTAACGTGGTCGTGGGATTTATCCCTATCCACAGATGAATAGGGGAAAATTGCAGCTTATGCCAAATAGCACTACACATACGAATAATAAAAACGGTCGTACATATTTCACTGATTATACTGAAGCAATTGATCTGCCAAACTTGGTCGATCACCAAAACCAGTCTTTTAAGTGGTTCGTAGAAGAAGGCTTACCAGAATTATTACAAGAAATTAGTCCAATCGATGACTATACTGGTACAAAATTAAGCCTAAAACTTAAAGACCCCCGCTTTGAAGCACCAAAAATATCTGAGAATCAAGCTCGTGAGAATAACGTTAGCTATGAAGCTCCCCTAAAAGCAACTGTTGAGCTAACTAATAAAGTAACCGGCGAAATTAAAGAAACTGAGATCTACCTTGGTGACTACCCATGGATGACTGAACGTGGTACTTTTGTGATTAACGGTGCCGAAAGAGTCGTTGTTAGCCAACTTATACGAAGCAGTGGTGTTTTCTTTACCTCCGAGCAGCACGGTACTAAGGCTCTTTATGGAGCAAAGGTTATTCCGGGACGAGGTGCGTGGTTAGAGTTTGAAACAGCTGTTAATGGCGCTTTATACGTAAAGATCGATCGTAAGCGAAAGATGCCTGTTACCACCCTGCTAAGGGCTCTAGGTATGTCTGACGCTGATATTCAAGAGTAGCTTCAAGCATGTTGACTCCGGCCCACTAAGCTATATTGATACAACGCTCGAGAAAGACCCAGCTCATGGTCAAAATGAGTCATTAATTGAAGTTTATCGTCGTCTTGCGACCAGGAGACCTTGCAACAGTAGATAATGCCAGAAGCCTTATTGAAAACATGTTCTATAACTACAAGCGCTTTGATTTTAGCCGTGTTGGTCGTTACAAAATTAACAAACGCCTTGATCTAAAGGTTCCAAATACGATAGAAAACCGTGTTATGCAGTTAAATGACATAAAGGCTATAATCGCTGAGATAATTCGACTTAATAACACCCAAGATCCGGCTGATGATATCGACTCTTTGGCTAATAGGCGCGTTAAATTGGTCGGTGAATTAGTCCAACGACAATTTAGAATTGGTCTTACTTCGAATGGAGCGAAACACTAAAGACCGTATGAGCATGAGTGAGATCGAAACCGTAACTCCCGGCCAGCTAATTAACGCTCGACCAGTAGTTGCCGCAGTCCGTGAATTTTTTGCCAGCTCTCAGCTATCACAGTTCATGGATCAGATTAATCCACTTAGTGAATTAGCTCACAAACGTCGTCTAAGTTCGATGGGGCCCGGTGGATTAAGCCGTGAACGTGCCGGTTTTGAAGTCCGTGACGCGCACGCTACTCACTATGGTAGAATTTGTGCCGTAGAAACACCCGAAGGTGCCAACATTGGTTTAGTTCTAAACCTAGCTAATTATGCCCGTATTAATGAGTATGGTTTTATTGAAACTCCTTATCGTAAGGTGGTTAATGCTGCAACAGCCGCTAAAGATGCCGCTGGGCACATTGCTGCTTGGGATCTGAACTGATCCAAAAGGCAAAGTTATCGTTAAAGCCGGAGCTAAAATTACTGCTGCTGATGCTAAAAAACTAGCTACTATTAAGGAACAGATCACTTGGCCAGTTAAAGCTAAAGTTACTAACGAAATTGTCTTCTTGGACGCCTATGCTGAGGAAACTGCAATTATTGCTTCTGCCGGTGAAGACGTTGATAAAGACGGCTATTTTGTTAACGAGCGGGTTAGTGCCCGTCGTTACCTGCAATCCGGTGAAGTCGATGCTAACGAAACAACTCACCTAGATGCTGCCCGGAACCAAATTATTGGATCTTCTGCCGGACTAATTCCATTTGTTGAGAAAGATTATGTTTATCGAGCCCTAATGGGTAGTAACCAACAGCGTCAAGCCGTACCTCTTGTTAACCCAACTTCTCCGATCGTTGGTACCGGTACAGAACACGCCGCTGCATTAAATACCGGTCAGTTAATTCTAGCTGAAGGAACTGGTGTCGTTACTGAAGCTACCGCTGATAAAGTTGTCGTTAAGTATAAGGATTCAATTAAGACTTATGAACCACAGCACTTTGTTCGAAGTAACGAAGGCACCAGCATTAACCAGAAGGTTGTTGTCAGTAGTGGTGATAAAGTTCCAAGAACTGCTGTCCTAATTGAAGGCATGAGTATTCAAAACGGTGAATTAGCGCTTGGCAAGGACTTAATTGTCGCCTTTATGCCTTGGGCCGGCTACAACTTCGAGGATGCTATTATCATTTCCCGTCGTCTAGTGCAGGACGATACCCTAACATCGATTAACATTGTTGATTTTATGTTGGAAGTTCGTGAGACTAAGCTGGGCCCGGAAATTGTAACCAGTGATATTCCAAATGTTAGCGAAGAAAGCCTTCGTCACCTTGACGATGATGGCGTAGTTCATATTGGTGCTGAAGTACATCCTGGTGACATTCTAGTTGGTAAAATTACTCCAAAAGGTGAGCAGGAACTTAGTAGCGAGGAGCGTCTACTTCGAGCAATATTCGGTGAAAAGGCTAAAGAAGTTCGTGATACTTCTCAGCGCATGAGTAACGGTAAGCACGGAAAAGTCGTCGGTATTAAGCGTTTTAATAAAGAAAACGGTCATGAATTGAAGGCCGGCGTTATTAAACAAATTCAAATTTTCGTCGCTCAAATGCGTAAAATTGCCGTTGGCGACAAACTTGGTGGACGACACGGTAACAAGGGTGTAATTGCCCGAATCCTACCAATTGAGGACATGCCCTTCATGGAAGATGGAACTCCTGTTGATATCATTCTAAACCCACTTGGCGTACCGTCCAGAATGAACGTTGGTCAGTTATTTGAAACTCACCTTGGTATGGCTGCTCAGGCACTTGGAATGAAAGTTGCCTCACCAGCTTTCAATGGTGTTGATGTTCAAACTATTCAAGAACTACTAAAAGAAGCTAAGTTACCAGAAGATGGCAAGCAACAGCTATATGATGGCCGTAACGGTGAAGCCTTCACTGAGCGCACAACAGTTGGCTCTATGTATATGATCAAGCTAAATCACATGATTGCCGATAAGATCCATGCTCGTTCAACCGGGCCATACACTATGGTTACCCAGCAACCGCTTGGTGGAAAAGCTCAAAACGGCGGACAACGTTTTGGCGAGATGGAAGTCTGGGCCCTTGAAGCTTATGGCGCTGCCAATACCTTGCAGGAAATGCTTACTATTAAGTCTGATGATGTTTATGGCCGTGCTAAGGCTTATGAATCGATCATTAAGCGCACTGAAATTGTTGGGCCGAAGGTTCCAGAAAGCTTCAACGTCCTTGTTAAGGAACTTCAAGGACTTGGCCTTAAGGTTGACCTGGTCAGTTCCGACAAAGTTGTCGATGCCGAGGCAGTACTCGCCAACAACATCAAAGATGAAGCAGCTCACACTCCAAGTATCGATGTCCCAGAACCAAGTATTTCCGATCTCGATCTAACTGAAGAAGCAGCTGTCGATGAGTTTGCCGATCTTAGTATGTCAATCACCGAAACTATCGACGAAATGAGCGAATCATCCGATGCTGAAACAATAAACGTAACAAGAGGAGGACTTAAATCATGCGAAATTACTCACACGGAACCGATATTGCTGACTTCGATGCAGTAAGATTAGCTGTTGCTAGCCCATCATGACATCCTTGACTGGAGCTATGGCGAAGTCACTAAACCCGAAACCATTAACTATCGGACTCAAAAGCCGGAGCGTGATGGTCTTGTTCTGTGAACGAATCTTTGGGCCGGTTAAAGACATTAATCCACATGATTCTAAGTATAAGGGCGTAAGAAGCCGTGAAGCGGCTGTCGATAAGAAGGGTGAGTTAGTAACTCGCAGTATTGTTCGACGTGAGCGCATGGGCCACATTCAACTAGCTGTGCCGGTTGCTCATATTTGGTTCCTACGCGGCACACCTTCAGCAATTGGCTTACTACTTGGCATGACAGTCAAAAACCTTGAACGATCGCTTATTTTGCCAGTTATGTAATTAAGAGTGTTGATGTAGCTAAGCGTGATCAAATTCTAGCCGATAAAGAAGCTGAATTTGAAGCTGCCAAGCTTGCTATCAAAGTGCGCTATGAGACTGAAGCTAAAGCTGAGGAAGCTAACGTTAAAGCTCTAGCTGAAGATGCAAACTAAAGAAATTGAGGAATTAACTGAGCAGTATGAACTAACTCACAATCAATTAACTGGTCTCGAGAAGTATAACTTGATTAATGAAAGCGATTACCGGGCTCTGCCTGATGACCTTCGGGCTATAGTTCAGGTTGGTATGGGTGGCTCAGCTATTAAAGAGCTACTAGATGAAATTGATCTGGACAAGTTGATTGATGAGTTAAATGCAGAAGCTGAAGCAACAAAAGGCCAACGCAAGAAGAAGATTATGAAGCGACTACGACTATTAGAAGGAATGCAGCGCGCTAAAATTGAGCCAAGCTCAATGTGCGTTAGTGTTCTTCCAGTTATTCCTCCAGATCTTCGTCCAATGGTTCAATTACTGGAGGTCGATTTGCGACTTCTGACTTAAATGACCTATATCGACGAGTTATTAACCGTAATAACCGCCTTAAGAAGCTTATTGAGCTCAACGCTCCGGAAGTTATTCGCCGTAATGAGCAAAGAATGCTTCAAGAAGCCGTTGATGCATTGATTGATAACAACAATGCCCGTGGTGGACGAGCAGTTGCCGCAACCGGCCAACGTCGTCGCCTAAAGAGTCTTATCTGACATGCTAAAAGGTAAGCAGGGACGATTCCGCCAGAACTTACTTGGTAAGCGTGTCGACTACTCTGGACGATCAGTTATTGTCTCCGGCCCTGAACTGAAGATTAATCAGTGTGGACTACCGAAAATGATGGCTCTAGAGCTATTTAAACCGTTCGTTATTGGTGAGTTGATTGCCCGAGAACAAGCTCATAATATCCGCAGTGCCACTCGAATGATTGAAACTAACGCCGTAAAAGTGTTTGGGATGCCCTTGATGAAGTAATTAAGGACAAATACGTACTTCTAAACCGAGCACCGTAAGTCTTCACCGATTAAGTATCCAGGCTTTCCAGCCAGTACTAATTGAAGGTCGGGCTATTCAGCTTGCACCCACTAGTTTGTAAGGGTTTCAACGCTGACTTCGATGGTGACCAAATGGCCGTTCATCTTGCCACTTAGTGATGCTGCTCAGGATGAGGCTCGCAACATTATGGCTGCTAACCGTAACCTATTAAAGCCAGCTGATGGTTCGCCAATTCTACACATTGAGCAAGATATTGTGCTTGGTTGTTACTATCTAACCTACGAACGCCCGGAGGCTACTAAAAAAGGCGTTAAACCGCTTGCAAGCCTTGCTGAGGGTATGATGGCTTTGGACGCCGGTACAGTCGAACTACAAAGCAAAGTTCGCTTACTTTACCGTGGCGCCAGTCGTACAACGACTCTTGGCCGCCTACTGTTTAACGAATTGTTCCCAGAAGATTTCCCATTCCAAGACGAACCAATGACTAAAAAGCGTCTCCAGGACGTTATGGCCGAAGTTTATCAGAAGTATGGTCAGCTAAAAGCCGCTGAGATTGCCGATAATCTTAAGGATCTTGGCTTTTATTACGCTACTACGTCTGGTCTATCAATGGGTATGGGTGACTTCGAAGAAGTTCACGGTATTGATGAAGTAATTGCCGGCGGTGAAACAAAAGCTGCCGCTATTAGTGACCAGTTTGAAGAAGGTTTCATTACCGAAGACGAGCGCTACCGTTTGATCGTTGAGAATTGGCAGAAAATTGAAACGCACGTTCAAGACCTACTAACTAAACAACTTGCCGGACAGGATACTTCTACCGCTATTGCTATGACATCTGGCGCAAGAGGTAACATTTCACAGATGAAAATGTGTGTCGGAATGCTTGGAGTTTTTCAAGATACTTCCGGTAAGCCAATTGAGCTTCCAGTTAAATCTAGCTATACCTCGGGACTAACCCAGCTAGAGTACTTTACAGCTACTCGTGGAGCCCGTAAGGCTGTAATTGATATTGCCCTAAAGACCGCCGATGCCGGCTACCTAACTCGCCGTTTAGTTGATGTTGCACAGGACGTCTTTACTCTTGGTGAAGATGAAACTGACGATCACGGCTTCTCTATGCTCCGCGAAGACGCTGCTGAAATTGGCGTTAACTATTCATCCCGCCTTGCTGGCCGATTTGCGGCTGAGAATATTGGCAAATACGTCAAGAAAGGTCAGTTAATTACTCTAGCTATTGCTAAGGAAATAGAGGCTGATGAGAAACTTGATGGCGTTAAGATAATGAGTGTCTTAAGTGCAAACTCAGTTCGCGGTGTGCCACAAAAATCATACGGTGTTGACCCAGCTACTGGCGATTTAGTCTATTCACATCACCCAATTGGTGTAATTGCCGCTCAAAGTATTGGTGAACCCGGTACCCAGCTATCACTAGACTCTAAGCACCGATCCGGTGCTGCAGTTGCCGACGATACAGCTGAAGGACTTAGTCGTGTTGAAGAGTTATTTGAAGTCCGAGCACCAAAAGGTCAAGCATACCTTGCCGGTATCGATGGAATTGCTAACACCTGGGAAGAAGGTGACCAATATATCGTGCAGATTACTGCTAAGAAGCAAAAAGCTATTGAGTTCCCACTGCGCGGTCGTACACCGGCTGTAGCTAACCACGCTGTTGTCAGTATGGGCGATGTATTAGCTTCACAAGACGAAGATTCCAGTCCGCTTATCTCACCATTTGGTGGCAAAGTTGAAGTGACTAAGAAGTCGATAATCATTACACCTGACGATCAAAGTGTTGTTAAATATCAGATTCCAGGCTATAAGACACTCGTCATTGAAGACGGTCAAAATGTTGTTGCCGGACAAAGATTAACGACCGGTTCAATTAACTTGCACGATTTAATGAATTTCCAGGGTGTAGAAGCTACTCAGCGATATATAATGAATGAAATTCTAAAGATCTTTGCTAACCAGGGTCAGAACATTGCCGACAAGCACCTTGAGATCATTGTTCGCCAGATGTTTAGTCGTGTCCAAATCGAAGATGTTGGAGATAGTGAATTCGTAACTGGTGACATTGTCAGTAAACTGGCCGCTGTAGAAGCTAACGAAGCCCTACTAGCTAAAAACAAGCAGCCAATTCAGTTTACCCAATTGCTACTTGGAATCACTAAGTCTTCACTAAGTACCGACTCCTTCCTATCTGCCGCTAGTTTCCAGGACACCACTAGAGTCCTAATTGCAGCTGCTACCAGTGGTAAAGTTGATAAGCTGTTTGGGCTTAAAGAAAACGTGATTCTTGGACGTAAAATTCCGGTAGGAACTGGTTACAACGCTAATCGTTCTAACGATGACTACGATTCCGATGAACCTGAGCTAATTGACGAAGTAAATTAAAGATGTTAGGATAACCGAGATATGCCGACAATCAATCAATTAATCCGAAAGCCAAGAGCTTCTAAATCTGGTAAGACAAAATCACCAGCCTTGCTTCGTGTTACTAACAATCTGGAGAACCGTAATTATGAGAAACATTCACCCTTTAAAAGAGGTGTTTGTGTCAAGGTTACGACCAAAACTCCTAAGAAACCAAACTCTGCACTTCGAAAAGTTGCTCGTGTTCGCCTAACCAATGGCCAAGAAGTTTGGGCTTATATTGGCGGTGAAGGTCATAACCTGCAGGAGCACGCTGTTGTTCTAGTTCGTGGCGGTCGGGTTAAAGACCTTCCGGGTGTGCGTTATCACATTGTTCGTGGTGCGCTCGACCTTCAGGGTGTAAGTGACCGCAAACAAGGCCGTAGCAAGTACGGAACCAAGAAAGGTTCTAAATAATGCCTCGCAAAACCACTAAATCCCTAGTCCGTGATATCCAACCTGACCGAATCTATAATTCTGTTCAAGTTCAGAAGCTAATTAACCGAGTGATGCATGATGGCAAGAAGCAGTTGGCCGAGCGAATTGTCTACACCGGCATGCAAAAAGCCGCTGACAAGCTAAAAGTTCAAAATCCCCTGGAAGTCTTCGAACAAGCCATGAATAACGTTCAACCGCACATGGAAACACGCTCGCGCCGAGTTGGTGGAGCGAACTACCAGATTCCTTTTGAAGTAAAAGGACAGCGTCAAGCTCATTTGACTACTATGTGGTTCGTAGCGGCTGCTAGATCTCGAACCGGCATGGATATGTCTGACCGCGTTGCAGCAGAGCTAGTAGATGCTTACAACAATGTCGGTATCGCAATTAAAAAACGCGAAGATACTCACAAAATGGCCGAAGCTAATAGAGCCTTTGCTCACTTTGCTAGGTTTTAGACAACATCAAACTAATGAAATTAATGAGACAATAAATGGCTAACAAACAATATCCTCTAGACAAGTTGCGCAACATTGGCATTATTGCTCATATTGACGCTGGCAAAACTACGACTACCGAAGGAATTCTGTATCGCACCGGACTTAAGCATAAGATTGGTGCTGTTCATGATGGCGATACAACTACTGACTGGATGGCTCAGGAACGTGAGCGTGGAATTACCATTGTTAGTGCGGCGGTTACATGTTATTGGAAAGATCACCAGATCAACATTATCGATACTCCAGGCCACATTGACTTTACTGTCGAGGTAGAGCGCAGTCTGCGTGTACTTGACGGTGCGGTAGTTGTTTTTGACGGCAAAATGGGAGTGGAGAGTCAGTCTGAGACTGTTTGGCGCCAAGCTGATAAATATAAGGTTCCTCGTATTTGCTTCATTAATAAGATTAACCAAACTGGTGGCGATTTCTATAAGTCATTAGAATCAATTCACCATCGTCTGTCGACTCGCGCTTTCCCAATCCATCTGCCAATTGGCTTTGAGCAGAGTATTAATGGTCTGGTTGACCTTGTTAGCATGAAAGCCTACACCTATAAGGAATTTACTGATCATGAGCTAATTGAGGGTGAAATCCCAGCCGATATGCTTGATCAAGCTAAAAGAGCGCGCAGTTTACTGGTTGAAAATGCTGTCGCTGAAGATGAAAAAATCTTAGAGAAGTATTTTGAAGTTGGTGAAGAGGGCTTGAGTGAAGCAGATGTTAAGCAGGCTATTCGAAGTGCAGTTTTAACTGGTAAATTCTTTGCTGTCACTGGCGGTGATGGTCGCGGGGTAATTGTTGAGAAAGTTCTCGATGCCGTTATTGATTTTCTGCCAAGTCCTATTGACCGTGGTAGCACCTGGGGAACTCAACCTAAAACTGGTGATGAGATTGAACGAAGCCCCTAGTGAGACCGAACCATTCTCAGCTCTAGCTTTTAAGATTGCTACTGACCCGTTTGTTGGTAAACTGGCTTATTTCCGTGTTTATTCCGGGAAGCTACAGTCTGGTTCTTATATATTAAATAGTTCTACTGGCGAACGAGAGCGCGTTGGCCGTATCGTTCGTATGCAAGCTGATAAAAGGGAAGATATTGAGAGCGTTACAGCCGGAGATATTGCAGCCATTGTTGGGCTTAAAGGTACAACGACTGGTAACACTCTATCTGACCAAGCTAAGCCAATTGTTCTTGAAAGCATTACTTTCCCAGATCCACCAGTTTCAATTGCTATTGAGCCTAAGACTAAAGCTGATCAGGAAAAAATGGGTATCGCTCTGCAGCGCCTAGCTGAAGAAGACCCGACTTTTAGAATCCGAGTTGATGAAGAAACCGGACAAACCATTATTAGCGGTATGGGTGAGCTGCATCTTGAGATTATTGTTGATCGTATGAGCCGAGAATTTAGTGTTGATGCTAACATTGGCCAACCCCAAGTTGCTTACCGTGAGACTATTCGAAAAGATGCTGTTGAAGTCCAAGGCAAATTCATCCGTCAAAGTGGTGGTCGAGGACAATATGGCGATGTCTGGCTTCGACTTAGCCAAAATGAGCCTGGTAAAGGGTTTGAGTTCATTAACTCGATTAAGGGTGGCGTTGTTCCAGCCGAATACATTACGCCTGTCCGAAAGGGTATTGAAGAAGCTATGAGTAACGGAGTTCTTGCCGGCTATCCAGTTGTGGACATTAAAGCTGAACTTTACGACGGTAGTTATCATGATGTTGACTCTTCCGAAATGGCTTTCTCTATCGCCGGATCAATGGCTTTGCAAGCTGGTGTTAAGAAGGCTAATCCGGTTTTACTGGAGCCTATTATGAAAGTTGTTGTTGTTTGTTCAGAAAACTACATGGGTGATGTAATTGGTGATTTAAACTCTAAGCGTGGACGAATTGAAAGCATGGAAGACCTAAACCCGGGTATTAAAGAGATCACCGGTTTTGTGCCGCTTGGCGAAATGTTCGGCTATACGACAAATCTACGCTCTATGACCCAGGGTCGCGCCAGCTCTAGCATGGAACTTGATCACTACGCTGATGTACCTAATAATGTTGCCGAAGCAATTATTGCTAAAAATAGTAAATAAATAGATACTTGGAGGATATTATGACCAGATATTTCAAGTTTATAATCCTTGGTTTAATATTTATGTTCGTTGGCTGGTACTTTACTAATGCCCCCTTGATGAACTTTACTCAACACCCTCTGGCTTCATTCTTATGGTATGTTGGGTTACTACTGCTTGCGATTGGACTGGTAACTTGGTTTGATGCCCACAAGACAAAAAACCAATCCAAGAAGAACAAATAATTTGGATTCAGCGCGGTTTTCGTGCTATTTAACACTTTACAAACTTATATAAAACGTCTATACTACTTCGGTAACTAGTGTGGGCCCTTGTGCCTTATGCTAAAAATTATTTTAAATTAATAGGAGTCTAGTTCAATGGCAGAGCAATTTGACCGAAGCAAACCGCACGTAAACGTAGGAACAATGGGCCACGTTGACCACGGAAAAACTACATTAACCGCAGCAATTACTACAGTTCTTTCTAAGAAATTACCAAGTAGCATTAACAAAGCTGTTGAATACGATGAAATCGATAACGCACCTGAGGAAAAATCACGTGGTATTACGATTGCTACATCTCATCAACGAATATGAGAGCGAAAAGCGTCACTATGCTCACGTTGACATGCCAGGACACGCCGATTACATCAAAAACATGATTACTGGTGCTGCTCAAATCGACGGCGCTATTTTAGTTGTTTCTGCAGCTGACGGCCCTATGCCTCAGACCCGAGAACACGTTCTACTTGCTAAGCAGGTTGGCGTTCCTTCAATCCTAGTATTCATAAACAAGATGGATCTTGCTGATGCAGAACTAGTTGAGCTAGTTGAAGAAGAGATTCGTGACTTACTAGAGAAGAATGACTTTGATCGCAATGCTCCTATTATCCGTGGTTCAGCCACTAAGGCTCTTGCCGGTGATCCCGAAAACGAAGATGAAGATCATGGAACTAGTTAAGGCTATGGACGACTACATCCCCGAGCCAAAGCGTGATCTAGATAAGCCTTTCCTTATGCCTATTGAAGACATCTTTAGCATTAAGGGTCGAGGTACTGTAGCAACCGGACGTGTTGAACAGGGAATTGTAAAAGTTAACGAAGAAGTTGAAATTGTCGGTATCCGCCCAACAACAAAGAGTGTTGTAACTGGTGTTGAAATGTTCAAGAAGAATCTTGACCAGGGACAAGCTGGTGACAATGTCGGAATTTTGCTTCGAGGAATTGAGCGTGATGATATCGAACGCGGTCAAGTTCTTTCTAAGCCAGGAACTATTACTCCTCACACCGAATTTGATTCTGAGGTCTATATCCTAACTAAAGAAGAAGGTGGAAGACACACTCCTTTCTTTAAGGGTTACAAGCCACAGTTTTACTTCCGAACTACCGACGTAACCGGTGAAGTTGAACTTCCAGCTGACAAAGAAATGGTTATGCCTGGAGATACAGTTACTTTTAAAGTTAAATTACTAGCTCCTATCGCTATGGACCAAGGACTACGTTTCGCTATCCGCGAAGGTGGTCGTACCGTTGGTGCCGGCGTCGTAACAAAGATTGTAAAATAGAGTACAATAGATACATAAAATGCCAGAGACACCCGCTCCAGTAGTTGCTAAAGCACCTGATACTAAACAGCGTATTCGTATTCGTTTGAAGGCTTATGACCATAAAGTAATTGATCAAGCTGCCAAACAAATTATTGATACTGCCCTTAGAAACGGAGCTAATCTTGCTGGCCCGATACCACTACCTACGGAGCGCAGTTCATTTACTGTCGTTAAATCACCTCATGTCTACAAAAAAGGCCGTGAACAGTTCGAAATGCGCGTGCACAAGCGTATTATTGACGTCTTTGAGCCAACGCCCAAGACTATCGATTCACTCATGAGTCTTAGTCTACCTGCCGGCTGCGACGTTGAAATTAAGATGTAGCCGTCTTCGTCTTATATATCTACTAAATTTGTTTGCGTAGCACACTAGTCTGTCTGCGTCTGCGTTCTTGTTCTTTTCGTGCAGAGTCACATATTGCATCTATGAAAATTTCTAATCGACCCATATCTGTAACTTCTAGGTTTTCTCCTTTAGCAGTCCACCAATCTTTGTTAATTATCGTTAAATCCTCATCTCTAAATAGTTCAAGTTTTTCAATCGGTTTATCAAATACAGGTAGCCGATTCGTATGAGGTATGTGATCATCTGGATTGTACTCAACTATCTCCGCCTGTAGCCCCCGACCATTGACCGTTCTCAATGATATATCACCTAATCCGTTTCGATTGACTACAAGAGTGGTTATTTCACTGGTCTCGATAGGATTGATTTGAATATTACCGTCGCGGACCGGGAATCTTAGCAGGTGATATCCTTCGCTAATTGAATCGAGCTGTAGCGATAAGAATGGACTAGAGATTTTTTCTGCCATAGAACTCTATTATGTCACATTATTAACTGATATACAACTATCTAAAGTGGCACACCAATAGTAAATCGGCCCACTTCGGTATGTATTGACATATGCTCTCTAACATGGTATTATCTGCGAATGACCTTGCATATGCATGAAGTGACTGTGTCTTCAAAAGAAGAACTCAGTGTTTATATTGAAGATGGCAACGGAATTACAGACGGTAAGTACTACCCCGAGACCCTACGGATTGTGGGTGATGAATTCTCAACTAGCTACCGAGGTTTTTATGCTTTCTCGACCAACTTCACAAATGATTCTATCGAACAAAAAATAATATTTATGCCTTTTGGAGGAGAAACCTTTGAACTTCCGCCAGATGCTATAGAAAAAAATTTAGTTTCGGTTATCACACACGAGCGATACCCAAATAGTAGTCACTAATTCGTTATTCTACTCTATCATCCAAAACAGTCTTGAGTACTGTAAACTCTAGCGGTGTATGGCGACTCTCGCTAGCTGGCATGCGTTCAACTTCTTCTATATGATCGTGAAGAGCCTGTGTATAGATGTAGAAGTCATTAAGCTTAACCCCTACGAATCCCCAAGTAGTGCAAAGTCCACTACCTGTAACTTTTAAGTTACACGTATCGACAAAGCTAAAGGGCTCTTCATCTCCGCCGAGGATTGATACTGTTTCTCTGTATGCTAGAGTTGCAACCCGTTTTATTATCTTAAGCGTGCGTGCAGCATCCTGAAAGTCGTCGTATCCGACGGCTAGCCCGCCTTCCAATAAATCTACTGGTTCAAACATCGAATAAACAACTGACAGCCCATTTGAGCGAACAATCTCACCTTCGTAAACTCCTTCTCCATAAATATGTTCTGTCATATAACGAGCATTATATCAAAAATAGCGTTCTAGTAGCCGTTGCTATTGAATGATGTAGAATCTGCCACAGGTTGACAGGAGTAAGCTCAGCGTGCTAATCTATTACGAGTTATCAAAATGTAACTTGGTCTGATGGCAGGTCTGCCTTCTAAAAAAGACAGATACCACCGCTCACCAAGTATTTTAATTTTATTGATAATCAGAAAGACTGATAAGTTAAGCGTGAAATCACTTATTACTCGTAAAGTAGGCATGACAAGCATCATCAATCAGGACGGTGTATTGACTCCTATTACCTTACTTTCAGCCGAACCGAACATTGTTACCCAGCTTAAAGATACTGAGAAAAACGGCTATAACGCCGTCCAAGTTGGCACCGAGAATGCTAAATTAACCAAAGCCTCAACCGGACACTTTAAGAACTCCAAAGCAACTCCTAAGGTTGTTCGTGAGTTCCGTGTCGATGAATTTGAAGAAGGTTTAGTAGTTGGATCAGTTCTAGACATCGACGTTTTTGAGGTCGGCGATGAAGTTAATGTTACCGGCACATCTAAGGGTAAGGGTTGGGCTGGAACTATCAAGCGACATAACTTTAAGCGCGGTCGTAAGACCCATGGTGGACGCTCTTATCGTCGTCCAGGATCAATCGGTTCAATGTATCCACAGAAGATTTTTAAAGGTAAGAAGATGTCCGGCCAAATGGGTGGCGACAAAGTCACCGTAACCAATCTCAAAGTTAGCTTAATTGATCAAGAAAATAAGATTATCGGCGTCAGCGGCGCCGTCCCCGGCCCCCGAAAAGGCCTCATTATTATCAAAGGGACAAAATAATGCCAACTCCAACTTATACAAAATCAGGCACCGTATCAACAACCGCAGTTAAGCTCGACAAGACTGTTTTTAGCGAAGTTGCGCCCAATCATGAACTACTCAAGAGTGCATATGTAGCTTATCTTTCTAATGGCCGAGAAAACCTGGCTGTAACTAAGACTCGTGGCCTAGTCAGCGGTGGTGGTAAAAAGCCTTGGAAGCAAAAAGGTACTGGCCGGGCTCGTTTCGGTTCAAGCCGAGTGCCAATTTGGCGCGGTGGTGGTGTAGTATTTGGGCCAACTGGACTAGAGAACTATAAAAAGTACATTACAACCAGCGAAAAGCGTAAAGCTCTAAGACAGGCACTAAGCCTAGCGGTTTCTAGTAATAAACTAATTATTGTCGAAGATATTGCTTCAAAAGGTAAAACCAGCGAGATCGCTAAACTACTCGGCAAAATTAAAGCTACTCGTAACACCCTAGTTGTTGTTGATCATAAAACTCCAGAGCTAACCAGGGCTACAGCCAACCTAGACCAGGTTAAACTGGTTCAAGCTAAATATCTTAATGTTTATGATCTTCTAAACGCTGATAGCTTGGTGCTTACAAAGCCAGCAATTGCTGCTATTACAGAATGGCTAGGGGGAAAGTAAGCATATGTTAAAAGAAATTACCCTAAAACCACGCCTAACCGAGAAAACCTATACCTTAAGTAACGATAGTGTTTATGTTGTTGATGTTGATAAAAGCTACAACAAAGACACTATCGCTAAAGCAGTAAAAGCACAGTTTAATGTTGAAGTGGCATCTGTGCGAATCGTGAACGTTAAGGGTAAAGCTAAGCGGACTATTAATCTGACCGGAAAACGCTCTGGTAACAGCATTGGTAAGCGCTCTGACCTAAAAAAGGCTTACGTAACTCTTAAGGATAAGAAAAAATTACCATTCTTTGACGCTATTGAGGAAGAAGAGACCAAACAAGCAGCTACTCAGGAGAAATTTGATAAAGCAGCCGCCAAAACTGCTGCCAAGGAAGAAAAGACTACTAAAACCACTAAACCGACTACGAAGACAGCTACTGGCCAACCAAAGACGGCTGTTGAACCGGAAATCACTCACCGCCGTGGCTTTAGATTATTTAGAAAGAACAAGGATAAGTAACAATGGCTATTAAACTCCACAATCCAACTACTCCCGGCCAACGTGGCATGACTACCCAGGACTTTGATGAGATTACCGCTTCAAAGCCGGTAGCTTCACTCTTAGCTGTCAAAAACCGCGGTAATGGCCGAAATAACCAAGGTCGGATTACCACTCGACATAAGGGCGGTGGTGCTAAAAAGTTCTACCGACTGGTTAATTTTAAGTTTATCAGCGGCACATCGGCTGTCGTTGAAGCTATTGAGTATGACCCAAATCGCTCAGCTCGCATCGCTCGGGTTAAGACCAGTGAAGGTCAGTATCACTACATATTGGCCGCAAAAGAAATGAAGGTTGGTCAAACTATCTCCTCAAAACCCGATGCTCCAATTGAAACCGGCAACCGCTTGCCACTTAAGAGCATTCCTCTGGGAAGTTTAATCCACTCGGTTGAGTTATTCCCAGGCCGTGGTGGTCAGTTAGCCCGTAGCGCCGGCAACAGTGCTCAATTACTAGCTAAAGAAGAAGAATACGCCCAAGTTCGCCTGCCAAGTGGCGAAGTTCGTTTAATTAATGTAGAGTGTATGGCTAGCGTTGGAGTTATCGGTAACGAACAACACCAGAATATTAAGATCGGTAAAGCTGGCCGCAACCGTCATAAGGGTATTAGACCATCAGTTCGTGGTGTTGTTATGAACGCTGTAGATCACCCACATGGTGGTGGAGACGGTGGTCGTCACGGTATTGGTGGTGGCAAGAACCACGGTTCAGCACCTAAGACACCATGGGGACAGAAAACCCTTGGTTATAAGACTAGGCGCCGTAAGAGTACTAGCCAATTTATTGTAAAAAGCCGCCACGAGGCTAAGAGGAGATAACTATGAGTAGATCACTGAAAAAAGGACCATTTATAGATTTCAAACTTGCCAAGAAGGTTGGGCTACTCGGTGCTGAGGACCGTACGATCATTAAGACCTGGGCTCGTTCTAGTACTATATCGCCAGATTTTGTTGGACGAACCATTGCTGTACATAACGGCAAAGTACACGTTCCAGTTTTTATTACCGAAAACATGGTCGGCCACAAGCTTGGTGAGTTTTCTCCAACCCGTAAGTTCCGCAAGCATGGCGGAAAGATAGCTAAGAGTACAGAGGTTTAGTATGCCAGTAGTCAGCAACCGCCAAAGGTATCCAAATCAGCCCACGTAAAGTGACGGTGGTTGCTGCCTTGGTTCGAGACCAGTCTGTTGAAGACGCTTTAACGATTCTAAAATATACTCCACGTAGAGCCGCTATCCCAGTTCGAAAGGCAATTGAAAGCGCTAAGGCTAACGCTGATTATAACCACAACTATAAGCCTGATAGTCTACGGATTATTGAAATTAGTGTCACCCCTGGTAAGCGCTTAAAAGATATCGAGCCAGCCGCTCGTGGTCGAGCTCTACCATTCCAGATTAAGACTAGCCACATCCGAGTTGTTGTTGACGGGGAAAAACGGGTAGCTAAGAAACCAGCTACTGTTAAAGAGACTCCGACTGTAAAAGAAGACGTAGCTAAAGAAGATACCGTAAAGGAGAAAGATAATGGGACAAAAAGTAAACCCAATTAGCATGCGCCTGCAGGTAAATAAAGATTGGCGAGTAAATGGTTTGTAAACAAGCGTGATTATGCTAAGTTTCTAGCTGACGACTTAAAAGTCCGACAAATTGTCCAAGACAAAGCTTGGATCTCGGGCTTCTATTAATAAGTTGAAATTGAGCGTTCGCCAAATCTAGTTACCATTACTATATCTACTGCCAAAGCCGGTGTAGTCATTGGCCGCGGTGGTCAAGGTGCTCAGGAGCTTAAAGACGCTATTCGAGAGCTATCTATAGCATCCCAACTCGAGTTAACATCGAAGAAGTTAAGAAACCCGAACTCTATGCTAAGTTAGTCGCCGAGAACATTGCTCACCAACTTGAAAGACGTATGAGTTTTCGCCGGGCTATTAAATCAACTTCAGCCGCTACGATGCGTGCCGGTGCCAAAGGTATACGTATAGAAGTTGCCGGACGATTAAACGGTGCGGAAATGTCCAGACGTGAAAAAGAGATTCAAGGTAGCGTACCTCTCCATACTATTCGTGCTGATATTGACTATGCTGCAAGTCCATGCCCAGACACCAGCCGGAATAATAGGTGTTAAGGTTTGGATATATAAGGGGGAGGTACTTTAAGATGTTAGTTCCTAAGCGCACAAAATACCGCAAAGTACGTAAAGGCCGCATTACCGGCGTTGCTACTAGTGGAAACATGATTGCTTATGGCGAATACGCTCTGCAGGCCCAGGATCAGTGACCGAATTACATCTCGTCAAATCGAGGCTTCCCGTCAAGCTATGACCCGCTATATTAAGCGTGGTGGCAAGATCTGGATTAGGGTATTCCCTCATACTCCGGTTACTCGAAAGCCTCTAGACGTAAAAATGGGTAGTGGTAAAGGTAATCCAGAATTTTTTGTAGCAAAAGTCAGACCCGGAACAATTTTGTTTGAAATGCAGGGTGTAAGCGAAGAAATAGCCCGTGAAGCTATGCGACTGGCAGCCCACAAACTACCGATTAAGACACGTTTTATTACAGAGAGGATGTATAAGTATGAAAATAGTTGACATACGTAAGATTTCAACAACTGAATTAACTGCTGATAGCACTAAGCTCCGTGAAGAAATTGCCGAACTTAAGACGCCGCATTCACATGGGCGAAGTTCAGAACATTAGATTAATTAGAGTAAAGCGAAAAGATTTAGCGCGGATGTTAACCGTACTTAGTGAACAGCTTATAAAGGAGACAAAATAATGGCTAAAACAATTATTGGTATTGTAGCCTCAGATAAAGGCGATAAGACTATCATTGTGACTGTTCATGTCCGTAAAACACACCCGCTTTATCGTAAGCAATACATATCACCAATAAGTTTTGCCGCCCATGATGAAAAGAATGAGGCAAAAGTTGGAGATCAATGTTGCAATTATTGAAACTCGTCCGATCAGTGCGACAAAGCATTTTAAACTGAGATCGAGATTATCGAACCGAGCCGGTTTAAATGAAGATGATAAACAAAGTCGATGAACGAACCGGAGATTGAAGAATGATTCAACAAGAGACCACGATTAGGATGTATGTGATAATCAGTGGCGCAAAGGAGATTCTTTGTATCCGAGTTCTTGGGTGGCACCCGACGACGCTATGCCGGGGTTGGCGATGTGATTGTTGCAACTGTTAAACTGCCAGTCCAACCGGCAATGTTAAGAAAAAATCAGTTGTCCGGGCTGTAGTTGTTACGAACTACGAACATCATAAACCGAAAAGACGGCTCAACAATTAAATTTGACGATAATGCAGCGGTAATCATTGGCGAAGATAAATTACCAAGAGGCACCCGTATTTTTGGGCCAGTTCCGCGCGAATTGCGCGAACAGGGCTATGCCAAGATCATGTCAGCCTAGCTCCGGAGGTTCTATAATGTATAAAAATACCCTTAAAGCCTCAAAGCTGTTTAAGATTAAGCTTAAAAAGGGCGACAAAGTGATTATTCTAGCTGGAAAATACAAAGGTAAAACCGGTAAAATTGTTGCTACTCAGCCTAAGGAAAATACCGTAACGGTTGAAGGCATTAATATCATCAAAAAGCATATTAAACCTAATCGAAGTATCCACAGGGTGCAATCATTAGAAGTCACTAAGCCAATGCATGTTGGCAAAGTTGGCAATCGTTGATCCTGACGACCAAGAAAGCTACTCGTATTGGCTACACAAGTGACAAAGCCGGCGTTAAAGTACCCGTGTTTATAAATCAAGCTCTAAGGAGATAAAGTAATGGCCGTACGCTACTAAAAAAGCCGTTAGTCTTGGCCCACTCGCCTAAAAGACGATTATAACCAGCGCTTGGTGCCTGAGCTTATGAAGAACTTAATTTGAAGAACTTTCATCAGGTTCCACGGCTGGAGAAAATTGTCCTAAATATCGGACTTGGTAGAATAAAGACGATAAGAAAGTCATGGAAGCGGCTAACAATACACTTAGGAAAATTACCGGCCAACAGCCCAATTGAAACCAAAGCCAAAAAATCCATCGCTGGCTTTAAGCTTAGAGAAGGCAATATTATTGGTCTTAAAAGTCACACTACGCGATGATCGGATGTATGAATTTTTAGACCGCGTTGATTAATATTGTTCTACCGCGACTTAGAGATTTCCACGGTGTCAGCTGAAGCTTTTGACAAGCAAGGGAATTACGCTATCGGCTTCACTGACCAATCAGTCTTTCCGGAGTTAAGTTTTGAAGAGACCACTACCGCCCATGGTTTACAAGTTATTTTAGTAATTAAATGCAAAGAAATGCTTCAGGCTAAGCCCTATTAGAAAGGTTTTGGCATGCCATTTGAGAAAGGAAACGAGTAATGGCTAAAAAATCAATCATTGTTAGAGACTTAAAAACGCAAGCATGATTAAGCAATATGCTGCAAAACGAGCTGACTTAAAAGCCCTAGGTGACTTTGAAGGTCTAGCTAAACTACCAAGAAATTCAAGTCCTACACGTTGGAAGAACCGTTGCGTTGAAACTGGAGACCAAGGGCATATATGCGCCAATTTGGTCTTAGTCGAATCAGTTTTAGAGAACACGCCGTCAAGGGAGAAATCCCTGGCATAACAAAGTCGAGCTGGTAAGGAGAATATATGAGTACAAGTATCAACAGATCCAATTTCAGACATGCTAACCCGAATCCGGAATGCTATGGCTGTGCAGAAAAATGAAGTCAATATTCCTCATTCCAAGCTTAAAGAAGCAGTGGCTACGTTGCTTAAGAAAAACGGCTTTGTTGAAGGAGTAAAGGTAACCGATGCGCCAGTTGGTAAAACTTTAGTTGTGACTATAAATTCAGGCACAACCACTAACTATATTACTGAAATTACCCGGATATCCAAGCCTGGCCGTCGACACTACGCCAGGGCTAACGAAATCCCGGTTATTAAACGTGGACGTGGTCTAGTCATTGTCTCAACTTCTAAAGGCGTAATGACCGGCGACGATGCCAAGAAGCAAAATATTGGCGGTGAATTAATTTGTAAGGTATTATTAGGGGAAAATTATGAGTCGTATAGGCAAATTACCAATTCAAGTTCCCGAGGGGCGTGACTGTCACAACTGCCGACGGCTTAGTTTCTGTTGTTGGACCTAAGGGCACACTGTCTCAGGTCTTACTACCAAATATCACTTTATCTCAAGAAGGCGACGTTCTAACCCTCGCTCGACTTAACGATGAGCGGCTGAACCGCTCTAAGCATGGATTAATGCGAACCCTAGTTAGTAATATGATTATTGGCGTAACCGATGGTTTTAGCAAACAACTTGAAGTTAACGGCGTCGGTTACCGAGCAGCTATGGCTGGAAATTCTCTGAAGCTAAATCTAGGTTTCTCGCATGATATAATCTATAAAATTCCCGAGGATATCAAAGTACTTGTTGATCAGAATATTATTACTGTTAGCGGTATATCCAAGCAGCAAGTTGGTCAAACAGCTGCCGAGATCCGTGAGTTTAAAGAAGCCCGAACCATACAAGGGTAAAGGCATTAAGTATGTTGGTGAACACATAATCCGTAAGAGCGGTAAATCAGGCAAGGAAGCGGCATAAAATGAATAGACTATCTCACAAAGTAAAGAATACTAAGCTAAGAAAGAATCGTGTTCGTTCGACAGTTATTGGCACAACCGAGCGACCACGCTTAAGTGTTCATATCAGTAACTACCACGTAACGGCGCAGATTATTGACGATAGCGCTAGCAATACTCTAGCTTATGCCTCGAGCGTTGGAGCTAAGGATGTGCCGACTAATTTAATAGCCCGGGCAGAGTGGGTTGGCACCAAAAATAGCCGCCGAAGCTAAGAAGAAGAAAATTAAGACTGTTGTATTTGATAGGGGTGGAAAATTATATCACGGCCGAGTTAAAACATTGCAGATGCTGCTCGTAAGGAAGGTTTGGAGTTTTAAATATGGACAATGATGTTACTACTAGGCCGGCTCGATCTGGACGCGGTCGCCCGGAAATGAAACGAAGAAAAGCAGTTCGACGAACGGGTCATTCATATTGACCGTGTTGCACGTGTGGTAAAAGGCGGACGACGTTTTAGGTTCCGTGCTTTAGTAGTTATTGGTGACCACAAACAGCAAGTCGGTGTCGGTTCAGCTAAAGGCGCAGATGTTACTACCGCAGTAACTAAAGCTACGGAAGTTGCCAAAAAACATATCACTAACATCGCTGTCTATAAGGGTACTTTGCCTCACGATGCTGAAGCAAAGATTAGTGGTGCCCATATTCTAATAAGCCAGCTAGCCCGGGTACCGGTTTAATTGCCGGTGGAGTTGTTAGAATAATTTTAGAAGTAGCCGGTGTACATGATGCTCTCAGTAAGTCTCTGGCTCCAGTAATAAGACCAACTCCGCTTACGCTACAATTGCCGCCCTGCAGTCGATGGTTCCAGCTAAAAATTGGCGTAAGAACATGAATCACTCTGAAACCGAGACCAAACCTGAGAAACCCAAAGCCCCTAAGGTAGAAGCCGAGCAGCCAAAGAAACCAGAAGTTAAGGTCGTTAAAGCTGCAGCCTAAGAAAGCTGCCGCAAAGAAGAAAGCGCCCGTAAAAGCCGCTAAAAAGGCTGTCAAGAAATAACCCATCAATTGGAGCACATGATGAAATATAACGAATTACAAATCAAAGCCAGCAAGAAAACCAACCGAGTTGGTCGGGGTATTGCCGCTGGGCAAGGCAAGACTGCCGGTCGTGGAACTAAAGGTCAAATGAGCCGAACCGGTTCAACCAGGAAGCCGGGCTTTGAGGGTGGACAGAATCCCTTGCTGCAACGACTACCAAAATTGCGTGGTTTTACATCCCACCGAACGTCGTCGGAAGTTGTCTATACTGGGCAATTAAATGCTTTAACTGAGAAAATGATCGATGCAGAGGTACTGGCTAAGAATAATTTAGTATCCAATGCCTACGTGCCTATCAAACTTATTTCCAAAGGCGAAATTACCAGAAAAATTGACGTTAAATTAAATTCCGCATCCATTTCTGCAGTTGATAGTTTAAATACCGCCGGCGGTTCATTTTCGAAAGTTGCCATTCTCGATCGACCCAAGACTTCGACTAGTAAGAAGTCTGAGAAAATTGTTAAGCAGTAGATTGTTTTTTGATCCGATTGGTTGAAAAATACCAGTCGTTAGATGATAATTAGATAAAATAAAGTTTTGGAATATAAAGAGGGTAGTGAATGAACTGGAAAGTAATAGGACGTTCTCTAGGGCAGAAGGATATGCGCAAGCGTATCTTCGCTGTACTTGGAATGTTATTAGTCTTTCGTATGTTAGCCCATCTCCCAGTACCTCTGGCTGATCCAGCAACCCTTAAGCAACTTCTCACTAATCTTTATAATTCGACTAACTCATCGCAGTTCTTAAGTTTCATGAATGTTCTATCCGGTGGTGCGCTGGCTAATTTCTCGATTATGCTGGCTGGACTGGGGCCATACATTAATGCTTCGATTATTATGCAGCTGCTTACCAAGGCCATGCCAAAACTAGAAGCCCTGCAAAAAGAAGGCGAGTTTGGTCAAAAGAAAATTAACCAATACACCCGCATCTTAACTTTCCCCTAGCCATCATCCAATCTATTGGATCAATTTATCTAATTAGGGAAACTGCTCAAAGTATCGGTGGCATTGGCGATATAACGGCTCATTCATCGTTTCTGCAGTGGGTGCTGATGGTCTGTGCCTTAACCGGTGGATCAATGTTACTTATGTGGCTGGGTGAGCTTATTACTGAGCAAGGTATTGGAAATGGTATCTCATTAATTATTACAGTCGGAATCGTTAGCCGCTTACCCTCAACCCTGCAGAGTATTATTACGACACTAGTTGGCAAGGCTCATAAACTGGTAATTTTTGGTACGAAAATGCCTTTTACCGGTAAAACCGCTCTCTACACTTTCTGTATTGCCTTCTTCTTTGTGGCCTTAACTTGGATGGTCGTGATGCTCAACGAGGCGGCCCGGCGAATAACTATTCATTATGCTAAACGTGTTCAAGGTAATAGGTCCTACGGCGGCGTTACGACTACCTACCGGTTAAGTTGATTACAGCCGGGGTTATTCCA
Source organism: uncultured Candidatus Saccharibacteria bacterium (assembly GCA_963706245.1). Classification (GTDB taxonomy): domain Bacteria; phylum Patescibacteriota; class Saccharimonadia; order Saccharimonadales; family UBA4665; genus BOG-1338. Next base: position 417,805 of record OY970151.1, read on the forward strand.
ATTATCTTCGCTGTGGCCTTCTTAAGCGTACCTAGCTTTGCCGGACAGCTGATGAATGGCATGAAATCTGTCCATTTGCAGCATATTGGCGCTTTTCTTACCGAATGGTTCCAACAGCCAACCCACGCGACCTTCGCTGCCGGCGGCTGGAAACCGTTTTTATATCCGGCTGTCTACTTCCTTTTAGTCTTTGTTTTTACCTTCTTCTATACAAACGTTACTTTCAACGCCAAGGATATATCTGAGAACTTACAAAAACAGGGCGGATTCATTGAGGGGATCAGGTCAGGCAAGCAAACCGAGAAATATTTAAGCTCATTAGTAAACCGGGTAACCCTATTTGGAGCTTTCGCTCTTGGCGTTTTAGCCTTACTACCAATTATTGCCCAAATGTTTATAAACGCTAGTATTAGTTTAGGTGGCACTAGTATCTTAATCCTTGTATCAGTATCTCTTGAGACGCTTCGCTCAATTGAATCGAGAGCCCTGATGGTCACTTACGATCAATATAACGAGCCCGACTTCTTTGAAGGTTCGTCAACTATTAAAGACGAGCCCAAATCCAAGCGACGTTTTAGACTACCAAAGCGTAAGGCTAAAGAAAGTCTGTACCCAGACGAGTCAGTGGCTTTGTCCTAAAGAGAAAAATAATCATAAAACTCTTTACTTTATCTGTCAGATTTAGTAAACTAAGTTGTTGTTATAAATCATGGCGGTAAATAAAGAAGTAATCGAGTTATCAGGAACCATAATTGAGACCCTACCAGGAACTCAATTTAGGGTAGAACTCGAAAACGGCCATAAGATTATAGCTCATGTTGCAGGGAAGATGAGGAAGCATTATATCCGCATCGTCCCGGGTGACAGCGTTACTGTCGAGTTGACCCCTTATGATCTGACTAAGGGAAGAATCACGTACCGCAAATCATAAATTAAGCAGTGAGTCATTCTCCCTAGCTGAAAGGAATAATGATCCGCATGAAAGTGCGTGCAAGTGTAAAAAAGATTAGTCCTGATGATATTATCGTCCGACGTAAAGGTCGGGTTTATGTTATCAATAAGCTCAAACCAAAGCATAAGCAGAGGCAGGGTTAATTATGGCACGTATATCTGGCGTTACTATTCCAAGTGATAAGGTTATCGTTGTGGCTTTGACTTATGTTTACGGTATTGGCCCAAAAACTAGTAGTGACATCTTAAAATCTGCCAAGATTGACGAAACCGTTCGAGCTAAAGATCTGACTGATAGTGAAATATCTAGAATTCAGGACATTATTATCCGAAAAATACACCGTTGAGGGTGAATTACAGCGTATTGTCAGCACTAACATTAAGCGACTTAAGGACATCAAATCCTACCGTGGCATTAGGCATCAGAATAATTTACCATCCCGTGGACAACGCACTAAGACTAATGCTAGAACCCGTCGTGGCAAGAAAGTAACTGTTGGTGGAACAGCTAGGAAAGTAGCGGCTAAGACTTAAATATGGCAACGAAGACTGAGACAACAACTCCCGAAGTTGAGGAGATTATTACAGAAACTACTGCTCCAGTGGTTGAGCCTGCTACTGAGACTACAGCTCCTGCTGCCACAACTGAAGTTAAGAAGAAGAAAGCTAAGCGAACCGTCGCTGCCGGCCAATTGCACATTTTAGCAACATTTAATAACACGATTGTGACTTTTACCGATTCTAAAGGTGGTGTTCTAGCCGTTTCTAGTGCCGGGGCCTGTGGTTTTAGAGGCTCTAAAAAAGGAACTGCCTATGCTGCTCAAGTTGCTGGTGAAAAGGCCGGTCAAATTGCCAGACAAAACTATAACCTCGCTAGTGTTGACGTCTTCATTAAGGGTATCGGCCTAGGGCGAGATGCCGCTATTCGTTCCCTAGCTGGCTTAAATATACACGTTACTAGTATCACTGACGTAACCGGTATGCCCCATGGTGGCGTTCGACCCAGAAAGGCTAGGAGAGTTTAGATGGCCCGCGACACCCAATCAATCGTAAAGATGAGTCGACGTGAGGGCTATGCCTTACACCCTAAAGCCCATAAAGCTTTAGTAAAACGCGGCGCAACTCCTCCAGGCGGCCAACAAAACGGTCGTAACAGCCGTAATAAAGCCAGCCAATATTCCATGCAGCTTAGAGAGAAGCAAAAAGTTAAACGCTTATATGGCTTACTTGAGAAACAATTTAGTAACTTAATGGCCGAGGCGACTCGTAGCCGTGGTTTATCAGGTGAGATTTTACTAAGACTACTTGAACAACGGGCCGATAACGTCATCTATCGAGCCGGTTACGCACCTTCTAGGCGAGCTGCTCGTCAATTGATGACTCATGGACATTTCTTATTAAACGGCAAGCGCGTTGATATTCCATCGATCAGGGTATCGATTGGTGATGTCCTGGTGGTTCGTCCACACGCTGCTAAGTCCGGTTATTTTACAAATCTCGACGATATCAGTCCAGCTCCCAGCGAAATACCTAGTTGGCTGAAAGTTGATCGAAAAAAATTACAGGTTGCAATCGTAAGTCTTCCTACCAGAGAAGATGCCGAATTAGATATTAACGAACAATTAATTGTTGAGTATTACTCACGCTAAATAAGGAGAACATAAATGTCAAATATTATTCACGTACCGGGGCTTGTAAAGATCGATGACCACAGCGATCTATCTACTACGTTTACCGTAGAGCCCTTGCACAATGGTTACGGCATGACTCTCGGCAACAGTTTACGCCGAGTTCTATTATCATCAATTGCCGGTGCTGCTGTGACCAGTTTTAAAATAGAAGGTGCCACTCACGAGTTCACTACCGTCAAAGGTATAAAAGAAGATGCTGTTGACATCATGATCCAGCTAAAGGGTGTTCGCTTCCGCGTATTCAGTGACGAGCCTCAGACTCTTAGAATTACCAAGACCGGTAAGGGTATTGTAAAAGCTAAGGACATTACTCTAAACGCTGATGTCGAAGTGGTAAACCCAGACCACGTTATCGCCACAATTGATGATCCAAAAGCTAAATTTGTAGCCGACATCGTTGTTGAAAAAGGTCGTGGTTATCGCACTATTGAAGAAGGTACTGCCAAGAAAGCTACCGACATGATTGCTCTTGACGCCATTTTCAGTCCAGTTCTTAGAGTTCGCTATAAAGTTGAAAACACCCGTGTCGGACAAGACACTGACCTAGATAAATTGCTAATCACTATCGACACCGACGGTTCAATTACTCCACGAGATGCGTTTGAAGAAGCTGCAGCCATTTTGATCAATCAATATACAGCTCTAGCCGGACAAACCCGCGTTGAATCAAAAGTTCATGAGGGGCTGCTCAATCCGCTAGCATCTGATGAGTTTGTAACCGACGAAAACGATGAGCTTAACACTTCAATTGAAGACCTAAACCTGTCAGCTCGAACAACCAATGCTCTAGTTAATAACGATATTCATACCTTAAAGGATTTATTTAGCTTAAGTGACGCCGAACTACGCGATCTTAAAGGCTTTGGGAGCAAAGCTTTAGACGAAGTTAAGGATAAACTATCGGAGTTGGAACTGTAAGATGCATCGTCACGGATACAAAGGTCGTAAATTTAATCGCGAGACTGACCAAAGGTCAGCTCTGATTCAAGGCCTAGCTGATTCACTGATTAAATACGAATCTATCGAGACTACTTTGCCGAAAGCCAAAGAAGTTGTTCCTTATGTTGAAAAATTAATAACTAAGGCTAAAATCGGTGATCTTCACAACCGTCGACAAATAATTACAAGTCTTCAGACTCTAGAAAGCGCCCACAAGTTAGTTGACCAATTAGCCCCACTACTAAAAGAACGCTCGAGCGGGCACCTTAGAATAACCAAAACTCGGGTACGACGTGGTGATCAAGCTCAACTGGCAATTGTCAGTTTTGTTGATGATTTGAAGGTTAAACCAGTCGCTAAACCAGTTGAACCTCAGAAGCCCGTAGCAGCCGTTAAGGCTCCTGCAAAGCCTAAGACTGCGCCAAAGCCCAAAGCTAAGCCTGTTGCAGCTAAGAAGCCCGTTGCTAAGAAAGCCGGAGTTAAATAATGAAAACCTATAGCGCTAAACCAACAGATATTACCCGGGCTTGGTATTTAGTCGACGCCAGCGAACTGCCACTTGGTCGTTTATCAACTTATGTTGCTCAGCTTTTAACCGGCAAAATGAAGCCCAGCTACACTCACCACATCGACTGCGGTGATTTCGTGGTCATTGTAAACGCTAAAAACTTAGTAGTAACTGGTGACAAGGCAAGACAAAAGACTTATTACAAGCACAGTGGCTTCCCAGGCGGACTAACCGAAGTTGCGCTGCAGGATAAACTGGCTAAAGACCCCAGCACGATTATTTTTCAGTCCGTTAGAGGTATGTTACCAGTTAACAAGCTCCGAGATGGGCGCTTAGCTAGATTAAAGATCTATAATGAATCAGACCATCAACACGAGGCTCAAAAACCTCAGAAGATATCTATAAAGGACTTACAATAATGGCTACAGCTACAGCAAAGACTTATTCATACGGCCTTGGGCGACGTAAAAGCGCAACAGCTAGGGTTCGACTATTATCCGGCAAAGGAACTATCGTTATAAACGGCAAAACCGCTGAAGAGTATTTTGCAGATAGTAAGTACTTACTAAGTAAGCTCAATGAGCCCTTTATCGCCATCTCTCAGGAAAATAAGTTTGCAATCACGGTTGTCGTATCCGGCGGCGGGCATGAAGGCCAAGCCGACGCTATTCGTCTTGGTATTGCTAAGTCACTTGTCGACCTTAACGAAGAACTTCGCCCAACTCTAAAACGGGCCGATTTACTTGGTCGTGATCCTCGTCAGAAAGAACGCAAGAAGTTTGGTCTTAAGGGTGCTCGTAAACAACGACAGTTTACTAAGCGTTAATCAGTTTAGTTAACTTCTATAGTATAATAGTCTGGTGAATAAGACTGTTATTTTAACGGGGTTAAGAGCCAATAGCGACTTACATATCGGAAATTATTTTGGTGCGCTTTTACCAATTATAGAAATGGCTTACAAGCACACCGGTGATGATTTTCAGATAAACTTATTTGTACCCGACCTTCATAGCTTTACAACACCAATTGACCACTCTAAACTCTTCCAGCAGACCATTAATAATATTAAATTATACGTGGCCGCCGGTTTGCCGATTGATAATCCTAATATCTTCGTATATCGTCAGAGTTTTATTCCAGCCCACAGTGAAATGACTTGGATTTTAGACAACTTTACTACCTTTGGCACGCTTAGGCGGATGCAACAGTTTGAAGATAAGGCCGGGCTACTAAAAGACAGCGATGCCGACCCTGATTCCGAAGAACATCTAGCCGCCAGACAGACATTAAATAACCCGCAGTTGAATTCTGTCAGCGTCGGCCTATATAACTACCCAGTACTCATGGCCGCCGACATACTACTCTATGACGCGACCTACGTTCCTGTCGGTGCTGACCAAATACAGCACCTAGAGTTCACTCGTGACCTGGCAATACATATAAATAACAAGTTTTCTGAGCACGGCGAACTATTTGAAGTACCAAAGAATCAAAAGGATCAAAATGCCTTTTTCCAAAAAGAAACTACACTGCGCATCCAAGACCTGGCTAATCCTGAGAAGAAAATGAGTAAGTCTAATCAAAATGACCGAGGCATTATATTTCTAAGCGATAAGCCTGAAGAAGCAGCTAAAAAAATAATGAGCGCTTCAACTGATAACTTTGGTGAAATCGGCTCCGACCCAATTAAGCAGCCTGGTATATATAATCTCTTACAGATTCTAGCACTACTAACAAATACCCCCCTAGATGAGATAACCAAGCAGTGGGTCGGGAAAACTAGCTATAGCGAACTTAAAACAGCCGTGTCCGAACAAACCAAAGCTTTTCTAACAACTCTTGGAGATAAATTAGCCAATCTTGATGAGGGTCATATCCTTGATAAGGTCGCAAAAGACGAGTTGGCTATGAATGAAGTTGCCAACGCCAAGTTACTAAAAGTCCAAACAGCCATCGGGCTGAGATAATACAGCGGTTATTATGCAAATCCTAGTCGACGAGGAGTCCGTTAAATTAAGAGTTGATGTCTTTGCTGCAAAACATAACCCCGAGCTAAGCCGGGCCTCAATCCAGCGACTCTTAGCTGATAATAAGATTCTGGTTAATAAAAAGCCGGTAAAAAATAATTACCGTCTTAAATTCGGTGATAAGGTAGACATTGCCTATGACCCTGAGGTAGATAATATCGTTCCGGAGATCGACATCCCTGTACTTTACGAGGATGACGATTGTGTCGTCATTAATAAACCAGTTGGTCTACTAAGCCATAGTAAAGGGGCGTTTAACCCTGAAGCGACTGTTGCCACCTGGCTAGGCAGTCGACTGACAGGCATAACTAGTGAACGAGCCGGAATAGTTCATCGGTTAGATAGAGCAACCTCTGGCGTGATGATCTGCGCCAAGACACCAGAGGCCACTACCTGGCTCCAGAAGCAGTTTAGTACTAGAAAGGTTGAGAAACACTATGTAGCTATCGTAGATGGCACTATAGAGCCCGAGGAGGCTATTATCGACATACCAATTGCTCGCAATCCCAAAGAACCCTCAACATTTCGAGCAGATATTAATGGTAAACCGGCAAAAACTCACTACAAGATCCTAAAAACTAAAAATGATCGCTCATTAGTTGGTTTGAAGCCAGAAACCGGACGCACTCACCAACTCCGAGTCCACTTAAACTATCTTGGTCATCCGATTATTGGCGACACGTTATATGGCGGGAGTAGAGCAGACCGGATGTTTTTACACGCCCTAAGCCTTGATATAATCTTGCCTAATAAGGAGCGCAGACACTTTGAAGCGCCCCTACCTAAAGAATTTAATGAAAAAATGGACTCATAGAAAATGGCCGATACTCTAGCAGAACCAGTTATGAATCCGGCAACCGCTAGCCAGCTTAAAGATGTCATCGCTGCGCCACCGAACTCGATTGGCTTAATTGGCTTAGCTGGGATTGGACGACGAACGCTTGCCCAGTGGGTGATTAGGAGCATTGTCGGTGACCCTAAACTAGTACTAGACGATAACCAATACTGCAAGCTAATTGCCACAAAGAATAATATTTCTATAAAAGATGACCAAATTAAAGAGATTCACGATTTTGTAAAGCTAAAAACCCTAGGTAAAAAGAACTTGCGACGTTTTGTAGTAATCGAGGGAGCTGATCTACTGACGGATAAGGCACAGGGTAGATTGCTTAATCTACTTGAGGAACCACCACTAGACACAATGATTATCTTATTAATCGAGAACACCACGAATTTTTTAACGACAGTGTTGTCGCGAATCCAACTTATTTCAGTTAAAAAACCATCAAAAGAACAGCTAAAATCAAAATTTGACATTAATCCTAAAGATTTTGATAAATTATATGTTTTAGCAGATGGTTTGCCGGGATTATTACAATCCATTCTTGACGATCCAGATAATCATACCCTTATATTGTCCTTAGATAAGGTGCGCAATCTATTAGCTAAAACCACTTACGAACGATTAATTAGTGTCAATGAACTTTCAACAGATAAAAATGAAGTTAAGATACTACTTGATGTGATGGGCAGACTGTCAAAGGTGAGCATAGACGCCGCCGTTAATAAAGGTGATGAGCGAGCAGCTGATAGATGGCTCAAGATACTCGAGCGCTCAGCCAAAGCTAAAGCTGCATTGAACGCAAACGCCAATGCTAAGCTGACCCTAACAGATTTATTCTTAAATTTGGTATAATGAACGCAAAATGATTGAGCTATTAATAATCGCAGCATTTGCAGCTTTGGCTTATTATCACACAACTCTGGCGGATGATGAGTTCTCTAAAGTACCTAGAAAATTAAGTGACCGACTTGGAAAACTATGGGATATCGCTCATCAAGGCATGCGCGAGAATCGCTTTCTAAAAGCTGAGAAAGCTCTACTTACCATCCTAAAAATTGACGAAAAGAATGCTGCTGCCTATAACCGCTTAGGAATCTTATACGCCAAACAAAAAGAATACCGTGATGCTATTGATTGTTTTGAGATAGCCAGTAGTATTGACCCTTCAGCCTCGAGCCTTCATAACCTCGGTTTAATCTATTACGAAACCGAAAATTACGATAAAGCTGCTATTGCATTTGAACAGGCTCTAAAACTTGAAGATCAACTTGCCGCCAGACACGTAGCATATGCCAAGGTTCAAGAGAAACTTAACAACAACAGAGCAATGTTTGCCTCTCTAGAAAAAGCTATTGAGCTAGAGCCGACAAGGGAAACCTATGGATTATTACTAAAGGCTTATCAGGACAATGGCATGGTTGAAGAAGCTGATGTTTTAGAAAGCAAAATCCAGAAAATGAGCACAACAACAAAAACAAGAAAGCGCATCCTTAGGTCACGCCGAGTTGTGATTTAACCTCTGTTTTGGTAAACTGATCTGGAGCATAATGCCGATGTAGCTCAGCTGGTAGAGCAGCGGTTTTGTAAACCGCAGGTCGCAGGTTCGAAGCCTGTCATCGGCTCCAACAAATACGCAGGGATAGTGAAGCGGTCAAACACGGGTGACTGTAAATCATCTGGCTCAGCCTTCGGGGGTTCGAATCCCTCTCCCTGCACCAGATTTCTTATGCTTGCGTTTAAAAACATCGAAGTTCATTATTAAATTATGGATAGAGGTGAAATAATTGGTTTGCTACAAGATGCTAGTCGGCCCGAGGATGGAGACGAGCACTCAGTTGATGGAAACTTAAAGCTAAGGCTCTTGGGGACAATTATGATTAACTCACAACAGAATAAAGAATATGCAGCTGTTACTGTGAAAGCTAGATCGAATTCGCCCATAGAACTATCCGATAGTTTTGGACAGATTATTCGATTAAGCAGTTTTGCGCAACAAGAAGGTTTTCAAACCGACGAAGCCCAACACGAACAGGATGGATATACCTACCACCAACTTACAGTCTTTTGGGGTGCCGGAAAAGATACATTTGAGCAGCAACTACGTCTAGGTAAGTTTGACTTAGAGCATCTGATTTCGGCTGCTTAGTAATAGGGGTCTGACTTTGCAAAAATCGCTACACTAAAGATAGAAGCATTGTAAGTATCAGAACTTTTTTATATAATTTTATTATGAATTGTCCTATATGTAGTAAGACAATGCGCAAAGTTCGCTGGGAAATCACGAACAACTTTAAAACTGGTAAAGACTTTAAAGAATACGATAAAATTACTTACGAGTGTAAAGGCGACGATATTTGGGTTACGACAGAGATACCTATGGCCAAAAAATCTGTCAGCAGCAAATCAAAATAGTTCTAACTTTGTTAAGGACACCGTACCAGATATTGACATATTCATGAGAATAGTATAATATATTGTTATATTATGGTATCATATCCAACAGAGTTAGTACCTACAGTAGAGATACTGCCAAACAGTATCGACCAGGCTGGATTAAACGCTAAGGGTCTCTATGTAGTGCAGGGGCTAACTCGTGGTCTAGCAGAACAACTACCTGCTCGATCACAAGAACCTGCGGTGCTCGACTTCACTCCGAACGACTACATCCGACCTGATGATGGAAAGCCTGGAAGATTTTTTGATGTTAGCTCTGCATCTAAATGGATTTCTAAAGGCCGGTTTGCTCTACCGCTAATAACCACTGATGAAAAACTTATGGGTATGGCCTGGATGGGTCCAGAAAAACCGGGAGCCAACGAACCCACGATTACTGGAGCTTGTACTACTTTCGCTATTCGCCTCTATGAAGGGGCGACTGGGGATCACAACTGTTTACCGTACACCAAGGCAGTTTTAGACGCGCACCTTGAAGCATACGACAATGATGGTGTCTGGCTTGAAGCTTGGGGTGATAATCCGAAGGCCTTAAAACCCTACGAGCAGGCTGGTTTTATTGAAGTAACTCGTATTATCGGCGAACGCCATGGTAAGCCAAAAGAGCGCGTCTATATGACGCTTGGCGAACTAGCTACCGTGTAATAAATTCGTTATCACCTCGTCTATCAAGCTGCATCAGCTAAACCGCGCATTATCGCAATTTATGTGTCCTGCTGTTACAATATCAGAGTCAATTGGTACCTGTTGACATGCCACGATAGCTCAGTTGGTAGAGCGCATCCATGGTGGGTCGCAATAAGATCCTGCCCATTGGTGAAGAAATCCGCCGATGAATCCCGAATAACGGTTAATACCCTAGGACTGGGGCAAGACCGTGGTAATCATGCTAATGTATGAAGACCCGAACGACTGACAAGGGAAGCTACGTCACTATTGATATGCTTAAGATACAGTCTAGCCCTCTTATAAGTACCAATAAATAAAATAGAGGTGTAAGCGAAGGATGAGGTCTCGGGTTCAAATCCCGATCGTGGCTCCAGTTTACAAATATCCATTAACTTGTTAGAATATAGAACTATGGCAAAAAAAGGCGATAAGAGAAAAATTATAGGTATGGTCAGCGAAGAGTCTGGCGAGCGTATCTATTACACGTCAAAAAATACGATGAACTCTCCTGATAAACTATCCCTTAAAAAATACAGCCCGAAACTTCGAAAACACGTTGTTTTCACTGAGACCAAGAAAAGCCTAGGTCGTAACGAAGTTAAACCTCGTAAGCATTAAATTACTTATCAGACTATTTAATCAATATTTGGCAGGAGTGGAGGACTCGAACCCCCGGCCTACGGTTTTGGAGACCGTCGCTCTAGCCAGCTGAGCTACACTCCTATATTTTTCCTCTTTATTCGTAAAAAGCAAAGAGTAATAGACGACTGTAGTATACTGTAAATCCCTAAAAACGTCACACCCTTATGGTTGTTAATATAGACTATTTCTGCTATACATATTTATAGATGGCTAAGTTAAACTTCACTCAACCGGTATTAATATTACTCTATGGCTACCCAGGATCAGGTAAAACCTATTTCGCCAGACAGCTCGTTGACGAAGTAAATATAGCTAACCTGCAGGCTGATAGGATCCGCGTAGAGATGTTCGAGAAGCCTACTTACACGCCACAGGAAGATGCTGTAGTGCAGCGTATTATGAACTATTTGACCGAGGAACTACTCAGCGCAGGAGTATCTGTTATTTACGACACCAATGCATTGAGGCTAAGCCAAAGAAAAATACTCAAAGACATTGCCACTAGGTCAAAAGCCGTTAGAGTAATCGTCTGGTTCCAGATTGACGTTGAAAGTGCATTTACACGAGTTGCAACACGTGATCGCAGGCAAAGCGATAGTAAATACGCTATGACACTAGATCGAACAACCTATGACAGTATCCTGCAGTACATGCAAAATCCATCAACTAACGAAGATTACATTGTGGTCAGCGGCAAACAGTATTTTAAAACCCAGTTTGCTACCCTCGCCAAGAAGCTAAGAGATATCAACGCTTTTGAGCCTTCCGATAAAGATAACCCTATTATTAAACCTGGTCTAGTCAACTTAATCCCTAGTGCGAGCCTGCGCTCAACCATCAATCGCCGCAATATATTTATTAGATAATTAGCTGATGTCAGTCAAGATTATCCAAATGCCAAAGCTTGGTTCTGTGGCCTTTAATAAACGGCGCAATAGCCGTAGTATTCGCTTGTCTTTATCTTCTAGCGGACAAATTAAAGTAAGTCTGCCTAAATGGGTTAGCTATTATCAGGCCCAGCTGTTCGTGATCAGTAAAACCCAGTGGATCCTCGATCAAAAAGTTCGGGTTGACAAAAAATTGGTCAATGGACAGCAGATTGGCAAATACCATACCCTCATATTTATGCCAACACTAGATTATCTAGCGCCAAGGGGTTTTGTAAAAGATCATGTTATTTCTATTAAATTTAACGTGAGCCTAAACGAGAGCGACCCATCTGTCCAAGAATGTGCGATTAGAGCCTCAAATAAGGCTCTTCAGGCCGAGGCAGTAGAGGTTCTGCCCATAAGACTCCTAAAACTGGCTGATGAGTATAATTTTAAGGTAAAGGACGTTAAAATTAAGCTACTTAAGAGTCGGTGGGGTAGTTGTAACTCCCGTAGTGAAATAACTCTCAACTCGCATCTCATGCTTTTGCCATGGCATCTAATTGACTACGTGCTGCTTCATGAGCTAATACACACTAAAGTTATGAAGCATGGCAAGGAATTTTGGGATACTTTTAAACGCTACGACACTAACGTACTGGCTCTTCGAAAAGAAATTAAGACTTTCCGCTCATCTATTTAGGGATCTCCGGGTATTACTCGAGGTCATGTGCATAACTGGTATACAGACATTACGACCTTTCCACTCGACTGACGAGAATTCGTATCTAAACATCGATAGATGTAGTAAGAATAGGTCGAGCATAATAGCTACTGGGAACATTATCGCAACACTAAATGAGCCTTGCTGGCGAACAGCTTTGATAAGCATCGAATAACTAGAAAAGTAGATAATTACGATAAGCAGTGAGATTAGCGCCGGAACCGTCCCGGTTATCCAAAGGACAATCGCACATACAAATGGCATAACACAGGCGATAAATAACGAGAACGATAAGAGAAAGACCATCTCCGGTCGTTTATGTAGTTGTGGATAGCGAGTCCGAATGGCCGTATCGCTTTGATCGCGCGAAGACTTATTGGTTGATATTTCAAAAACACCGTCATCACGGAAGAAACGGTAGCGGTCGGTTGCCAGTAGTTGCCGGGCAAAATGAGCTTCAGGTGTAATCATGCGCCTAGTAGCGTTGAAGCCACCAAGTTTTTTAAGCTTTGCGCTGTTAATTGCCCAGAAACTACTTATCACCGGCGGTCGCTTTATCGTAAGCCGGGGCAAGCGCTAACTCCCACCAGTAGCGCATAGTCTGGATAAACGGGTTTGCCCCAACATTGTTGAGCTTTGGAATGACACTTATCATATCAGCGTTGTAGCCAGTCATTGCCGCTACCGCTGTTGATATAGATGACCGGCTTAAGCTGACATCGACTCCCATGAAAATAACGATCTCCCCACTTGCGGCTTTAGCTAATTGATCATAAGCCCAATTTTTCGCCAACCAATAACTAGGGGGAGGTGTACCGGATATAAAGTCGACTCCACTTTGAGCAAACGAGCGAATAATCTCCGGAGTATGTTTGTCGCTCGAACAATCATCAAGAACTAGTATTTCAAGTTTCGGGTAATCACTAGCAATAACCAGCTCAAGACATTTGCGCAGCTCATCACTCTCGTTGCGGGCTGGTATACAGACACTAACGGTCGGTAAATCACCCCCAAGTTCTCGGTTAGCTAGTGGTGCTGTTTTACGGCGATTACTGCGAGTCGAGCCATAGACAATTATTGCAAGTATTAACTGAAACAGTAGGATAGCGTAGAGAATCAGATGCATCATGAATCCAAAATTACTAATACCAATAAATAATAAGTAGAAGATCAAGATTCCAAGCTGCATCAGTGTTAACCACAGGCTAGTTCGAGCGGTTGATCGATCTAAATAGCCAGTTTGCATTCGACTTTTCATAACTCTTAAAAGGTTAAAAACCCTATAAAAGCTAATAATAAAAATCACCAGGACAATAACATTCGGTAACTTATAGAGAAGGTAGAAGCTGGAGAGAATTACGGCTGCTAGAAGAGAAAAGCTTTTAAGCCGATTCTGAATATGATCAGTCTGGAAGATAATTAGCTCAAAAATAGCTACAACCGCGAACAAAACACAAGCGAAATACATGTCTATACTATAGACTATTTAACTGCTTAAGGAATACTTGTTGACTGAGAAAAGATAATGAGGTACAATTTGACACATCAGGCCTACAATCACAGTAGGCTTTTTAATTGGGAAAAATGCAGCGATGGCTAAAGATAAATCGGCTAAGAAGGAAAAAAGCGTAACTGTTCGTGAGCAGGGCCTCAGCAATGAGCAACAACAGTTAAAGGCTAGTGTTAAGACGGAAAAGAAGAGTAAACCGGGAATTATTAAGAAGATATTCCGACCAATCCTCGCTCCGTTTAAGTGGATAAACCGCCACTTAGTTCCAAAATATCTTAGGAACGCTTTCGGTGAGCTAAGAAACATTACTTGGCCGGCAAGGAAGTTATCCCGTCAATTAACCACCGCAGTAGTACTCTTTGCAATTTCATTTGCAATCGTAGTTGCTTCCCTCGATTACGGATTAGATAAAGTATTTAAGAAGGTATTTTTACATGAGTAAACGATATGACACAACAAAACAATGGTACGCAATTCACACCTATTCAGTGGCTATGAAGAAAAAGTAGCCGAATCAATTCGACAACGTGCCGAATAGTCTCGATATGAAAGACAAAATCTTTCAGATACTAGTACCTAAAGAGAAAATGATCGAAGTTAAGAATGGTAAGCGTAAAGTTGTTGAGAAGCGAATTTTCCAAGGTTACGTTTTAGTCCAGATGAAAATGAGTGAAGATGCTTGGTATATCGTGAGAAATACCCCTAGTGTCACTGGTTTCGTTGGTGTCCGGTACAGAGCCAACACCAATTGAAGACGGATGAAATCGATAAAATCATGAAGCGAATGGGCCGAGCAGAACCTAAGCATAAGATCGATTATCAAGATCGGTGAAGTAGTTAATATTACCGATGGGCCATTTAAGGGTTTGATGGCAGTATTAATGAAATCGATCCGGCTAAAGGTAAGCTTAAAGTACTTAGTTAATATGTTTGGCCGAGAAACTCCTGTTGAGCTTGATAGCTTGCAGGTTAAACGAGTCTAGCTGCCCGTATCTGTCAAAAATAAATATTCATCTAGACAAACAGAGTGAAATCAAGTAGAATCAGTCCAGTTACGTACTCTTAAATTAAGTTGTTTTAATTTTTTTGAGTATATTTATATTTAAAGCAATGTATCTCCAAGCAGATACTACGAAAGAGTCAATTGTTTATGGCAAAAGAAGTTAAGGCAAATCTAAAACTCCGAATCCGTGGCGGTCAGGCTAGTGCTGCACCTCCAGTTGGTAGCACCCTCGGACAATACGGCGTCAATATGATGGACTTTATTGGGCCTTTTAATGAGCAGACCAAAGACTTAATGGGCAAGAACTTAACTGTTCATTTATCAATCTTTGATGACCGATCCATGCAGTGGCGAGTTGTTGGTGAGGCGACAGACGATTTAATTAAAGCTGCATTAAAAATCGACAAGGGTTCTGGGACTCCAAATAGTGAGAAAATCTCTAAGAAACTAAGTGACGCTCAGTTAACCGAAATTGCCGAAGCTAAGGCCGGCGATATGAATACGACTGACATTCCTGCTGTTAAGAAAATGGTAGCTGGTACCGCTCGAAGCATGGGCGTTGAAATCGAATAATTATTAAATAAATTTGTGGGAGGCGTATAAAATCGCCGCTTGCACCACGAAAGGACCTATATGGTTAAAGAAGTTAAGAAAGCTCCTAAAAAGAAAGTTGTTAAGAAGGAAGTAGCTCCTGTTGAAACAACACCGGTTGTTGAGGTTAAAGAGGTAGTTGATGCGGCGCAACCAGTAACACTAGAAGAACCTGTAGTTATTGCGAAAGCCGGGAAAAGAAGTGCCAAGGCTTTAAAAGAAGCTGAGGAACTTGAAGCTAAAAAATCTCGAAAAGCTTCAAAGGGCGATGATGAAGAGTCAGAGAAGCCAAAAAAGAAAGTCACACCAACCCGCCCTCGAATCGAACGTCAAGGTAAAAAAATCCGCGAACTATCAAAACTTATCGACAAGACTAAGACATACGAACTCAAAGAAGCTTTAGAGCTAGCTCAAAAGACTAATCCAGCTAAGTTTGATGCTTCGGTAGATTTCCACGTCAGATTAAACGTTGACCCTAAGCACGCCGACCACAACATCCGCGATATTGTAGTTTTACCCGCCGGCACAGGTAAAACTCTTAAAATTGCCGTCTTTAGTGATGAAAAGATTGCAGGCGCTGACATTACGGGTATCGAGGCTATAACCAAACTACTTGAAAAGCAACAATTAACTTTTGACGTTTTGATCGCTGAGCCTGCAAATATGGCTAAACTTGGTAAATTTGCCCGGGTTTTAGGCCCTAGAGGGCTGATGCCGAATCCAAAGAGTGGTACTGTTGCTACAAATCTCACATCGGCTGTAGCTGACGCTAAGAAAGGTCGTATTGAATATCGTGTCGACTCCACCGGTATCGTCCATGTAGCCATTGGTAAGGTAAGTTTTACGCTCGATCAACTTAACGAAAACGCTGAAGCCTTCATAGCTAGCCTAAGATCAAATAAGCCAAGCAGCATTAAGGGCGCCTTCATCCGAAGTTTCTTCGTAACAACTTCTATGGGCCCAAGTATTGCGGTTAAAATAGCTTAACGCTGTTCACGTATCAATTTTTAGCTTTTTCAAGTATGAAACGAACCAACGGAGAGACGTCTTTGCGTCTTAGCAATTGTTCGTTAGTACACTTAACTGAATATGACCCCCTAAAAGAGTTCTCATAAGACACGCCCTGGTTTAAAACCGCCTGAAAGAAATGCACTTTAACGGGTTCATCAGCGTGTGAGTATGCTCGGGGCACTATATGTTGGTGATAGAGTCCAAAGCCTAATTCATGATATCTACTAATATTTAAAGATGTTTGCTGCTCTAATATTCTAACCATGCCCGAAATTGGATTTTCATATTGAACAAGTAAAGGGTCCATATCGAGTTCTCCTCCATACCAACCATAAGAATCTGGGCTTATTGGAGAATTATGATCTAGGTGCCGAAAGATCATCTCATCACTATCTCGTCTAAGGGCAATTTGGGCTAGAGCAAGCTCCTTCATAAGTAATGACATTATGAGAGAATGTGTTTATAGATACAAGCATTAGCTAAATATATTATGTTTATGGTTTTTTGAATTATCTGATATTATTTAGTCAGGTAGGCTAATAGTGTGAAGTAGGAGCCATGCTAGAAACACAAAACCAAAACGAATCACGTTTTAACAGACACCACCTCTTCTTTAAGAATGATAGTTACAAGGGAAGATATGAACGGCAAAAATTCCGTGATCACGAAGGTCTGGTCATACCTGTTTTAAGATCTGCGCATACTTACTTACACGACAACATCTTTCCACCACCCAAGCCAACAAGAGAGATGATGGAGGGGATGGTAGAAAGTCTTGATCAAGACCTAACCACCGTCCTAGAAATAGATCCTTTTTACGCATTATCCGCCGTTATTAATTACCTAGAAGAATACAAAGGGGCAGCTAAAGACGCAGAGCTTGCCGGCCACGCGCAGATGATTCAAATGAACCTTGGTTTTCAAGCGCTTATTCTATCAAATAAGTTCCTTGTCGAAGTGTTAAACAATGAGCAAGCCGAACGATTAATCCCCAGTCTAGTTGTGACTCACGGCCTTCTGCCACAAACTGGAGGTGTGGAATATCAAGAGCCTATTGATACACGTACTCCTCGACGAGAATTAGTTCAGAGAAACTAACTTATTTCCTCAAGAATTTTTATTTTTAACTTTCATAGCTACATTTAGGGCGCGAAGAGTCTTTGTAAAGCCCCTTATCCCATTCTTATAAGCTATATATCGGGGCGTCCACTCCGGTTCATATTTAGACTTGAAGCGGTGCAGACCACTGAAAGAGTAAAGTCGGTCACCGTTCGAGTAAGCAAAGCGCAGCGCCGCATCGATAGTATTATGATCGGCGTCCCGTGACGATAAACCACTAAGTGGGCAAAGCCCCATATTAAGCCGTAAGAAGCCGTCCGAATGAAGCTGACTAATAAAGTTCATAAGTAAGTAATCATTGATGTTACCCGGGCTATCACTACTACTCCTTAGCAAATCATAATTTGCTTCGAAGGCACCAAGTGCCGGTATCTGATTAATAAAACCTTTGATCACGCCGTGCTCGTCTTTGGCGACCATAATATTACAAAGCTGCATATAGCGAGGACTAAAGTAACCCATCATAAAACTTCTCTCGGTGCGGCCTGGTAGAGTGAGCCAATTAGCCGATATCGTACTCAGTTGGCTAATTAACTCAGCGCTATGAGGTGGCTTTAACAGTTCGGCACTGTAGCCAAGCTTAGTAAACTTCTGATGTATGTTACGAAAATATTTATTGCCTGCAACGTCTGACAGATACTTATTGATATCTAAGATTGCCTCTTCACCAATCTTTTGCATAGCAAGACCATACTTTTCATATAAACTACGGTACTTACTCTCGATATGTATAAAAGAGGGTAGCCAGTCATTAATGCGACACTGTTGGACAAAATTACTCAGTAATTCATCAAAAGCGTTATTGTCACCAATTGGGTCGCTAACAACTAAAGCAACTCCTCGGTGAACGCTATAAGCAATAGCTGCGCTATGCTGATGATTAAAGTAATACGATTTATCTTGGGGCCAGATTTTGAAGAAATCTTCACTAGACTCGGCATAATGTTCAAGTAGCTCCGAAGCCGCCAGACGACTTAGGCTCTGATCACTAAAACGGGCACGTATCGGCTGGAATAGTGATAAAGCAATATAGACCAAGGCACCAATACTGATTGTTGATAAGGAGTCGAGAAATATTTTCGCTCGAATAGAATAAGCTACTGGCACTTTAGTCGTTAATCCAAATTGATCAATAGTTAGATGTAGAGCGTGCCAAAGGGATATTTCCTGGTGGAAGTCACGTTCATCCATAAGTAAAAAGCCAACAACCCCATAGATTACAGTAATTAATATAATTGTCAGGATAATTGGGATTGATTGGTTAAAGCCTTCAATGTCACTTTTGACGGTAAAATCACTACGATAATATGTGAGTCCAATGACCGCAACAATCGGTAGGACGATATCTCGGAGTATTAACTCCGCCGACAACCCATGGTAATGATGATGGGTGAAAATCATAGCGAGATTGATAACCACCGCCAGGCTATAAACGATCACAGTTGCTGCCAGAGCATTGCTCTTACGCCTGGCTAGCAGTGAACTGAGATAAATTAGGGTTAAACCAATAATTAGGTCAATACCAACCGAGTAACTGCTCAGGTGAATTATGTGTTTTAGGTGCAGATGTATAAAATTGAGCAGTGGGTCAATGATATAGGCTAAACCATTTAAGCCTACCGCGAGGATCACCAAATTCAGAACGATCTTAGAATGACGTTCATTCTTCACAGACATATGTCCTATTGTAGCAGTTTAGAACGGAGAGCTGGTGCGGATCTATTGTAATTTTTATGCTTATGCTTGCATCAGAGATTTGACAAATCGTACAATATAGTCAGATTTGGAGGAGTAATGGCCGTATATAGCAATACGCAGATTCGAAAAGCTATTGAAGATGAGCATATAGTTTGCGTACCGTTTAACCCAAAGCATGTTGCCCATGCTAGTTTGGATGTTACCCTTGGCTATTATTACTACCGTATTGAAGCCAGTAATGAACGAATCATATATAACCCTTTTGACCGTGAAGATGTAGAGCGTTACTTTGACGGCCCTTATAAAGCGCAGACCCATAAAGAATGGTGTGATCAAAACGGCTTCAAACTAGCTGTTGGCATCCCTGAGGATCATCCAGTAATTGCTATAAAACCTGGAGAGCGAATTTTAGCTCATACCCATGAATTTTTTGGGATTAAGCCGCCTGGCGCCTATGACCTTCGAGCTCGATCAAGCTGGGCTAGAAATGGTGTCGCCGTCTGTTTCGACGCCGGTTGGGTTGATCCGGGGTATATCAATCGCTTAACACTTGAAATATATAATCTTAATTCGCGGGAACTAGTGCTACTTCCCGTTGGTGAGCGCATTGCCCAGGCTGTATTTCATGAGACGGGAGAAGTTGATGGCAATTACGGTTTGGGCCGTGACGAAGGTTTCAGTGGCAAATATTTAACCGGTACAGATCTCGAATCTACGATTAAATCATGGTCTCCAAGCTGGATGCTGCCACAGGCTTACCGCGATCACCGTAGCTTACCGCCAAAGATAAGTGGCATGATATATGACTAAGGGTAAATACATTGTCATAGAAGGCCCTGAAGGAGTTGGCAAAACTACTCAGGCTCAAATGATTGCTGATGGACTACGAGCCGCCGGGCTACCGTATAAATTAATGCGTGAACCTGACAGCCAAAACGACTTAACGGCCCGGGCCATTCGTCACATTACACAGGATCCACGCTATCCTATGAATACTAAAACCGAAGTACTATTATATAACGCTGCGCGGTCGCAGTCACTAGAGCTCATACGCGATAGCGTTAATGCCGGGATTTGCTGCATTGTCGATCGCAATTATCTGACCACCCTAGCTATTCAATACTACGGCCGCGGCGACATTAAAGACTATGACAAGATAAACGAAATAATATCTTTTGCAGTAGGTGATATGGAGCCGGATCTGACGATTGTTATGGACGCAGAAACTCCGATGCTGGTCGAGAGACTAAAGCACCGTTATCAGGGTGATAGATTTGATAATCTTGACGCCAGTTTCCTCGATAGGGTGCGATCTGGATATCTTTGGGAAGCTAAACAACGTAACTTACCAATAGTTTATGCAACCGGCACCAAAGATGAAGTCTTCAATGAAATATGGAAGCATGTGGCAAAGACTCTGGCTAATAGGGTAATCGTCCCTGAACACGCCACCGCCCAGTCACTGGCGACAATTCTCGCTGATAAGTCACTTGCCCTACAAAGTTCTGAACCAACTTCAACCGTAGAGAAGCCACTTAGCACCGGAGATAAAGTATTGCTGGAAAAACAAGACGACGGTAACTACAAAATAACTAAGGAAGGTGATGAATATTTGTCTCGGGCTATTACCAACACTACCGGGAATGTCTATGCCTTCAGTGATGAATTAAGTCCGACAACCATAGCTGCGGCTATGGCCCGATTATCAAGGCGCGGTGACGATATGCGGATTACAATTCTTGATGAATTCGCTAACCAACTTGGTAAAGACGAAAAACTGCTTCAACGAGTAATTACCGCTTACGGCGACGATTCGGTTCAACAGCTCGCCGGGCAGCACTTAGTTGTTGAGAATGCTTCTAATCTACTGACTAAGAAACTGGAGTGGGGAAGATTAGCTTCCTACCTCGAACAATCAACGCGCTATATATATTACGACAAAAAGGACTCAGCCGGTCGCTACCGCTATTATCTACCACCTTACTTGAAGCCAGCCGTAAAAAAACGCTATAAAAAGGATATGGATAAGATTTTTGATCTTTACTCAGAGCTTGTCCATAATTTGGCTAAATATCTCGAGCAAAAATCAAAAACTCCAAAAGCCGAGAGAGATGGAGCTTGGCGATCTGCTATTCGAGCCCAGGCCTGTGATGCTGCTCGGCCTGTTCTGCCAGTAGCTACAACTTCAACTGTTGGGATTTTTGCTTCCGGGCAGGCTCTTGAGAGTCTTATATTGCATCTTCAAAGCGACCAATTGCCGGAAGCCAATAAAACTGGAGACGATATTCTTACAGAAACCCGCAAGGTTATGAGTACTTTCTTAGAAAGATCCGATAAACCCGACCGCGGCGGAGCAATTGTGGCTTATCGGGCTACTAAAGAGGCAGCGCTGCGCCAGTTAAGCGCCAAACTGCTTCCAAAACATCATTCATCCGATCAAGAGCCGGTTACTTTAATGGAATACTGGCCGCACAACGAGTTAGATCTAGTTGCAGACATGTTATATGAGAATTCGTCGCTATCAGCTAAAGAGCTTAAAGATGAAGTATCTACTTGGCCTTATGAGCAAAAAGTTAGTGTGATAAGCGCCTATATGGGCGATCGTCTCAACCGCCGACACCGCCCCGGTCGAGCGCTAGAAAAAGCTCATTATTCGTTCGATCTAGTCTGTGATTACGGTATCTTTCGAGACTTGCAGCGTCACCGGATGGTTGATGACTTAGAGTGGCAACATTTAACGCCTCGTTATGGCTATGAAATCCCTGATTTAGTCGATAAAGCCGGCTGTGTCGATATATTTGAGGAGTGCTTCTCGCTTAGCCTGGCTCTAAATAGTTATCTGCAGGAGAATAAATATGAGCTAGAGGCTCAATATGCCACACTACTGGGGCACAAAATGCGTTGGAAGGTCACCTTAAATGCCCGCGAAGCCTTTCACTTCATAGAACTACGCACCAGCCCCCAGGGGCACCCTGGTTACCGAAAACTGACTCACGTAATATATGAAAAAGTATGTGAGGTTCACCCCCTGCTTGGCGAGGCTATGAAGTTTGTCAACAAAGACGAAGACCCCGAACTGTCTCGTCTAGCCGCGGAGCGCTACACCCAATATAAGCTCAAAAATCTTAAATAGTTCCAGCAACTTTAAGATTGACTCTTGACCCCTTTATCTGTAGAATAGTGAGTAAGTTGCCAGAGACAGCGACGACGATAGCAATATTGTTTAATAATGTCGCCAAGGTATAAATACTCTTTATATATTTATAGGCAGCGTAAGATGTAGAACTTATTTTAGGTCGAGAAGTTCTATTAATTTTTCTTTAACTATGGAGGCAAGATCATATGCCACTAACTAAAGTTGAAAAAGATAAAATCGTGGCTGACGTCGCCCAATTACTGGAAACGTCCAAATTAACTGTAGTAGCCAGATATAAAGGCACTAATGTTAAAGCCATGCAAACTTTAAGAGCCGACTCAAAAGAGGCCGGTACAAGCATTAAAGTGATCAAAAATCGGCTATTTAAAAAAGCCATCGAAAATACCACTAAACTCAAAGACAGCGATACTACTGCACTAGAAGGAATGCTTCTTTATGCTTTTAACGCTGACGATGAGGTAGCTCCGGCTCAAAATTTACATAATTTTGCGAAAACGAACCCTAATATTGAGTTTGTTGGCGCTTTTACTAGTGATGGTGATTTTATGAATGCCGAAGACGTTATGGTACTAGCTAGTTTGCCTAGCAAGGATCAGCTACGTGGCATGCTTGTTGGAACATTTGCAGCCCCACTAACTGGCTTCATGAATGTTTTAAACGGCAACGTTCGCGGAATATTAAATGTACTGTCGGCTAGAGCCGAATCAATTCAATAATCATTAAGGAGATTTTTATGTCAGAAGAAACTAAGAAAGTCACAGTTCCAAAAGAGTTCGAGAAACTCGTCGCTGATTTAGACAAATTAAGCGCACTAGAAATATCTAAGTTCGTTAAGTTTCTAGAAGAGTACTGGGGTGTAAGTGCCGCCGCTCCTGCAGCCGCAGCCGCTCCAGCAGCCGCCGATGCAGCTCCAGCCGCCGAAGAGAAAAGCGAATACGACGTAACACTGAAAGATGCCGGCGCTCAAAAAGTTGCCGTAATCAAGGCTGTTAAAGACCTAACTCAGCTAGGTTTGGGTGAAGCCAAAGCTCTAGTTGACGGTGCCCCTAAAGTCATTTTAGAAAAAGCTAAAAAAGAAGACGCTGAAAACGCCAAGAAGGTTCTAGAAGAAGCTGGCGCAACAGTAGAGCTAAG
The DNA here is from genome assembly GCA_963706245.1 of uncultured Candidatus Saccharibacteria bacterium. Lineage (GTDB taxonomy): Bacteria > Patescibacteriota > Saccharimonadia > Saccharimonadales > UBA4665 > BOG-1338. Next base: position 441,346 of record OY970151.1, read on the forward strand.
CTAGATTTTGTCTTCCTTGCTGTGGAATGACTTAAGTTTTCCACAGTTCGGGCTCAACCTCTTTGACTATTGAGTTAAAAGATGATAGCTTTGAGGTAAGAGTGTGAAGAAATAAACACTTAGGTGAAGGACGAAAAATGGCAGATGTAGCAGATAAACAAATCAAAAGATTGAAAGCTCTCATTCAGGAGGCAGAAACCAACTTGGCGGCTGCTAGCGAGCTATTGATTAGTTTAGTCGGCGAAGATACTCATGTTGTTCCTGGGAACAAAGAAGAAGCGCTTGGCAAAATCATCGAAGGTGTCTTTGATGGACAAAGTATGGTTGGTTCAGATGGGAAGATATACCCGGTACCGGCTAACTACGCGTCCAAATCAAAATTAGTCCAAGGTGACATTCTAAAACTGACAATAGCCAGCGATGGGGCATTTCTCTACAAGCAGATTGGGCCAGTTGCCCGTAAGCAAGTAGTTGGGACTCTTAAGCTCGAGAATGGCCACTATTTCGTTGAAGTCAAAGACCGCAATTTCCGCGTTTTACTTGCCAGTGTTACCTACTTTAAAGCAAAACCAGGTGATCAAGTTAGTGTCAACGTTCCTGAGGATGACTCAACTACAGAGTGGGCAGCCTTAGAAGCTGCTCTATAAGGGCACAACTTGGTTACCACTCTTCCTTAGAGTTATATAAATCTGTTTAAGGTCTGAGACCATGAATGGGTTTCTCATTAGAACTTTTTCTAACCAATCAAAGACAATTTCTTTGGCTTCGGTGACTGTCAGGTTAATGGTCGGCTTGTATTCCTCTTGTTCGGAACGTTGATCCATCCACTCATTACTAAGCCGTAGGGCCGAGAGCATCTCACTATCAAGTTTAAATAGCAACATTGTTTGCATGATGGTATGGATAGCCCGGGCATAGGATAAATTCTGTAGCGAGCTTCGAAGAGCGAAACGATTATTGGGGTTTACTAGCCTATTTATGTTGGATAAAGCGAAAACATTATTACTGATATTGGCCTGGGGTTTATTAGACTGTTCTTTACCCAAACTAAGTTGAGCGAACAGCGGAATTATTGGCGGTAAACCAAGAGCTACGCGGGTAATTTCAAGAGCTTTATAAAGTCGTGGAGCATACGTCGAGAAATATACATCCAGAGCTTCTACTGGTGTCATCTGACCATCCATGGCACGAACCACGGCCTTTAGAAGCTTCCGATAAACATCAATATCAACTTTACTGTCATCAATTGCGCCAAAGTCCACGAGGGCAATATTAGTAGAATTAATAATCCTGATATTACCAGGGTGAGGATCGGCATAAACTAATCCAACAGTAAAGGGCAGTGACAAAATTAGTCGCATTACGTGATGCAGAATCTCGGTTTCTGATTTACTAAGAGGGGTCTTTCGATACAATAGTTCAGCCAGCGATACACCACCTAAACGGTCTTGAATAATAACTTTTGATGTCGACATATCCTCGTAGGTTTTAGGGATAATAACATCCGAGTGATGTAGTGATATGCGCTCGCGCATCAGCTCGGCCATGCGCGCTTCACGCTTATAATCAACCTCTGCTAGGGTCGTTCTAGAAAAATCTTGAGAGATAGTTGAGATATCAACGTCAATATTGGTAATCAGCGGTTGGGCGAAACGAGCAAAGAATTTTAATAGCCAAATGTCGGTTTTAATCGAAGTTAAGATGGTCTGCCTCTGAATCTTAACGATCACTGGTTCAAATGAATCTAGCACCCCGTAATAGACCTGAGCAAAAGTTCCACTAGCGATAACCCGGGGGTTGATAGTTATCCTCTCAGATCTCTTGCCAAGTTCATCGATTAATATTTGCTCCGCGTCCAGTGTTTCGGGAGGAACGTTTTCGAAAAAATCAACTCCGGTACGCTCAACCCAATTTTGCACTTCCGGGACCGCCAGCAGGACGCCTTGAAGGAATTTGGTGTAGACTCCTCCGGCTTTCAGCATAAAACTACATAACTTGTCGTAGGTTTTTTGTCTCCTTTGAGTATGCGAAGTAAGACTAAGAGTAATAAGTAAGTTCGACAGGGAAGCCGCCCGCCTGATAATATAAGCGCTTTTTTTTCGCCTAGTCCACTTGTAACTATTGCGTTTTGACATCAATTATTATTATATACCCCTTATGCTGTCTGTAAAGCATGTTAGTTTATACAACGTTTCTACACCAAGTTATCGCGTATAATATGATCAATGGGGCAAGCATTATATCGGAAGTACCGTTCAAAGTCGCTTGATGAAATCGTTGGGCAAGAACATATTACTCAGTCGTTGAAACATGCCCTAAAAGACCAGAATATTAGTCATGCATACTTATTGACCGGCCCCAAAGGGGTTGGCAAGACATCAATTGCTAGAATATTAGCTTATGCCGTTAATGATGTAGCCTATTCAGATGAATCAGAACAACTTTTAGACATTATTGAAATTGACGCTGCCTCACACCGGGGCATTGATGAGATGCGCGACCTCCGGGAAAAAGCCAATTTTACACCAAATATCCTTAAATACAAGGTCTATATTATTGATGAAGTCCACATGCTCAGCAAAGACTCTTTTGGGGCCCTATTAAAGACACTGGAAGAACCGCCATCTCATGTCATATTCATTTTAGCGACTACTGATCTGGGAAAAGTGCCCGAGACAATCGTTAGCCGAACTCAGCGCTACACCTTTCGACCCGTGCCGAAAGACAAGGTCGTCGCTCATCTGAAAACTATCGCTCGGGCTGAGAAGATTGCAATTGACGATCAAGCTCTTGAACTTATAGCAACCTACGGCAAGGGAAGTTTTAGGGACAGTATTAGCCTGCTTGATCAAATCCGCAACCAATCGGATAAGGTAACTGCAGACAACGTTCTCGATACTATCGGCTTAGTTCCATCCCAGACCATCGATTCCATCAAAGAAGCTGTTATCGCCTCTGACAAACTCCGTCTACTGAGAATACTCTCGGACATTGATAACAACGGTTACGATCCTTCAATCGTTGCCAGCCAATTAGGCGAGAATATCCGATCGGACATATTTGAGGATCATGCCGACTTGCCAAGTAAAAGGGCTCTGCCCCTACTTAACGGGCTACTCAATGTAGCCTCTTCACCCAACCCGGGGGTAGCGCTAGAAATAGCTTTGCTTGGTAGTCTCGATTCAGAATCAAGTAAGCCTGTTCTAAAAACTGACCAGCCGAATGAAAAAGCCACCGATCGAGTTACCGCAGCTAAGGTTAAAGATGAACCAAAAACTCTTGAGCCTGTCGAAGACAAAGGTGAAGAGATTAAACCTGAGGAGCCCGAACATAATCCCATTGAATATGATAACGACGAGGCTTGGCACTCCGTGCTCGACATCATTAAGAAAACCCACAGTACTCTATATAGCATCTTGAGAGTTGCTAAACCGACCTGGGAAGAAGACAAAATCACTATCGCTTTTCAGTTTCCTTTTCACCAAAAAAAGATGGTCGAGACAGCCAATAATGAAATTGTCTCAAAAGCCATAAAAGAAGTTATCCATAAAAAATTAATAATAGAATGTGTAGTTGATCAAACTATCGGATCTAACAAGGACGACAGCGTAATAGAAGACGAGTCACCAATAGATAACATAAGCAATATATTTGGTGGAGCAGAACTGCTAGAATCAGAAGTATAGCTATGGATGGCAAGAAAAAGACCGAGTTACCCCAGAATTTAGAGGCTGAAGCGAGCTTGCTTGGAGCCGTCTTAATTGATGGTGATGTGATAATCAAAATTGCCGATATGATATCAGCGGACGACTTCTTTGATCCCAGACACAAACGTATTTATGAAGCAATTGTTGATCTTTATGAGGATCATAGTTCAATTGACGTCCTGACTCTAGCCGATCGTTTAAAATCCAACGATTTTCTTGACCTGATTGGGGGCGCTAGTTATCTAACTGAGCTAACAAACTTCGTGCCAACAGCTTCACACGTCGAACAATATGCCGAGATTGTCTCGCAAAAGGCCCTCAGGCGTCGTCTAATCGCTGTTTCACAAGATATGTCAGAACTTGGCTTTGACGAGACTAAAGGTCTCCACGACCTAATAGACGATGCTGAAACACGTCTCTTTGAGGTAAGTAACCGCCACGTCAAACAATCCGTAGTTAGCCTAGAGACAATTTTAGCTGAAAGCTTTGACCGTTTAGACGAGCTACACAAAGATAAAAGCAAAATGCGTGGTGTGCCGACCGGCTATAAGGACCTTGATGCCATACTTGCTGGTTTACAGCGTTCCGACTTATTCATCTTGGCTGCCAGGCCGAGCATGGGCAAGACAGCACTAGCCCTAAACTTGGCACATAACATTGCCGTACAGTCAAAACAGCCAGTACTGATTTTCAGTTTGGAAATGAGCAAGGAGCAGTTAGTTGATCGACTTCTGGCAATTGAGTCTGGGGTAGACGCCTGGGCACTTAGAACTGGCAATCTAACCGATTCAGATTTTGAAAAATTAAGTCACGCTATGGGTACCTTAAGCGAAGCGCCAATTTATATTGACGACACGCCCAGCATTACAATCAATGACCTACGGACTAAAGCTCGCCGTGAAGCACACCAGCGTGATTTAGGGCTAATTATTGTCGATTACTTACAGCTCATGAGTAGTGGTGGACGTTACAATGCCGAGGTTAACCGTGTCCAAGAAGTCTCGGAAATATCTCGAGGGTTGAAGTCCATAGCCAGAGAGCTAAACTTACCAGTAATAGCAGCCAGTCAGTTATCACGTTCAGTCGAGAGTCGAACCCCTCAAATTCCTCAATTATCCGACCTCCGCGAATCTGGTTCGATCGAGCAAGATGCCGATGTTGTATCGTTTATCTACAGAGAAGACTTTTATAACCCAGAATCGGAGCGAAAAAATATTGCCGATATCTTTATTAAGAAGCATCGTAACGGTCCAACCGGCAGCGTCGAATTGTATTTTGATCGCGACAAGCAGCGCTTTAGATCGGTTGACAACAAACACCGCAATCAAAGCCCTCAAGAATAAACCGATTCTAATGACCGCTCATATCATCTGATGTTATACTGTTAAGCAACGCTTATGAATAAGGTTTGGTACATACTTTCGAGTTATTGGGATGAGATTATTATTAGTCTTGGAGCTTTTGCTATATTTGGAGTATTACTACTTCTTAATCTTTCCAAACAGCCTCCTAAATTATCGGCATCGGAAGTCAGCTCAGCCATCGCCGCCCATAACCTGCATTTTAATAACTTAAACCCGATTAATCTTTTATATAATCTTCCTCTACATTTTGCGCTTTTAATTCACTCCAGTATCGGCAGTTTAAGACTAATATCGGTTATTTACGGCGTAGCACTATTAGTATTTCTATATATAGTCCTGACTTATTGGTTTAACTCATTAATTTCCGCTATTGGCGTAGCTCTTTTAGCTACTTCCAGTTGGTTTTTAAACTTAGCCCGAGTAGCTACCCCAGATATTTTATTCGCATTCGGTTCGATCGTTTTAATAGCCAGTTGCATGTTATTTATGCATACACGGCTTCGAAATATGACATTTATTTTTTTCTTGGGTTGTTTGGCGGCTTTGGTTTATATCCCGGGCTTTATCTGGTTAGTGAGTGGGGTACTGGTTTGGAGTTCTAAGAAAATCTTCCAAGCTCTCAAGCGCATCAGTAATTATGAAAAAGTCATCGGGATATTGCTGGGGGTTGCAATCTTGTTGCCGCTAGTCTGGTCACTCCGTCAACATCCGACGCTTATTAAAACTTTCTTGGGGTTACCCGGTCACATCAATAGTCCAATCATGATGTTACGCAACTTGTATAACATACCTCTAACCTTATTTTTTAGAGCACCGGCGAACCCTCAATACTGGCTAGGTACTTTACCACTACTAAACGTCATAGAAACCGTCCTATTTGTTTTTGGGATCTACAGTCTTTATAAGAACCATTTGAAAGCCGAGCCGAGAAACGTTTTTATCTACGGACTAATAGCTTGCATAGCATTGATCGTTGTTGGCGGGCCGGTAACTATCGCCATATTACTACCGATGGTTTATATTATTATTCTCGTCGGGCTTTTATATTTTTGGCGGCTCTGGCTAATTGTTTTTCCAAAAAATCCAATTGCTATGAGTATCGGACTATCCTTGGTTGTAATACTTATGGCAGTTAGCTGTAACTATCAACTACGCCGCTACCTAATCGCTTGGCAAGGCTCACCTACAACCAGCCAAGTCTTCTCCCATAGTTTCCCTCGTTTTGATACAATAACTACATCTAATAAGGAGTAATTACTATGAGCCGACTTGATCAAGCCAAAATGTTGATGAAAGTTAAGAAAATTCAAAAAGAGTTACAAAAGCAGATTATTGAAATTGAAAAGGGTGACGGTGCCGTTTCAGTGGAGATTAGCGGTGAACAAAAAATCAAAAAAATTAACATCGACCCAGAATACGTTGACCTGAAAGATATTGGTCAACTGGAACGCTGGCTTGAAGACGCTGTTAAAGAGGCGATTGCCGAAAGCCAAAAAATTGCGGCTGAGAAGATGCAACCGATGATGGGCGCGTTAGGCGATCTTGGTCTTTAAAGACTAATTAATAAAACACTAAAAAGTAATTAGATAAATGCAGATTCTTCCACCAGCCTTATCCGAACTTATTGAAGCCCTAGGAAAATTACCGGGTGTTGGGCCACGCAGTGCCGAGCGCTATGCCTATTTTATTCTTAAGAATAATCCAGAACAGGCCAGGATCATGGCGAAAGCGATAGCCTCGGTTCATGAGGATATTAAATTCTGTCCTAAAACCTTCGCTCTAATACCGGCTGATAAGGAGTATTCAGATCTCTACACTGATCCCAGGCGTGACAAAACTGTAATTGCCGTAGTCGCCGAGCCCTTTGATATTATGGCTTTGGAAAAAACCGGACATTTTAGTGGCACCTATCATGTGCTGGGCGGATTGGTCTCACCAATTGATGGCATTGATCCGGACAAATTACACATCCCCGAACTAATCAAGAGAGTCGATGATGATAAAGTTAAAGAAATCATCCTAGCTACCAATGCATCGGTTGAAGGTGAGTCAACGGCCTTATATATTCAACAACAAATCGGTAAGCGTAAGGTCAAAATAACCAGGCTAGCTCGCGGCTTACCAATCGGTGTTGACCTAGAATATGCCGATCAAATAACTCTCGGTAGGGCCCTAGAGGGCCGAACGGTTGTATGAAAGCTGAATACGACAAAATTGCCGAGATCATCGGCGCCGCGCATACTATCGTGATTCTACAGGCCGACAATCCCGATGCCGATAGTTTGGGTAGCGCTCTGGCTTTGGAGCAAATTCTGCATACAATGGGTAAGGATCCGCTGCTTTATTGCTCAATTGATACCCCCACCTATCTGCGCTATTTATCTGGCTGGGATCGGGTGAGTAATGTTCTGCCAAATAACTTTGACGCTTCGATAGTGGTTGACGCCTCGACATTGTCTTTGTTCGATAAACTATTTTCGCAGGGTAGCCAGCAGCAGTTTACAACCAAACCGGTAATCGTTCTCGATCATCATGGCTCCGTTGCTGACCCGATTGATTTTGCTACAGTTACGATTAACGATCCGGGGACGTCCTCAACCGGCGAGCTTATATATTCAATGGCTGTAGCCCTGAACTGGGAATTACCAATAAACGCCTTAGAATTTTTAATGACAGCAATTCTTGGGGATACCCAAGGCCTAAGCAATAGCCTAACGGGAGCTAATACCTATAGAGTGCTGGCCGATATGACCGACGCTGGTGTCGACAGACCTTCTCTGGAAGAAAACCGGCGACTTTCAATGAAAATGCCTGAAGTGATTTTTAGGTATAAAGGCGAACTAATTAAGCGCAGTGAATTTTATTTAGATAATCGGCTGGCGATCGTCACTATTCCGCAAAATGAGATTAATGAATTCAGCCCGCTCTATAATCCAGCGCCGCTAATTCAGAATGATTTATTACAAACCGAGAAAGTCGGTATAACAATAGTCCTGAAGTCCTATGATGATGGACATATTACAGCCGCCATACGCGGCAATCCTGGAAATGCCATTTGCGATCAGCTGGCCGATCATTTTGGAGGCGGAGGTCATAAGCTAGCTTCGGGTTTTAAAGTTCAAGATGGACGGACACTACTGGAGATAAAAACAGAGTGTGTCGATACAACAAAACAGCTACTAGGTTAAAATATAAGTATGCAGCTTTATAACAGTCTGACTAATTCACTTGAGACATTTAAACCATTGCGAGACGGGCAAATATCTATCTATAGCTGTGGGCCGACAGTTTATAACAATGCTCATATCGGTAACTTATCGAGTTTCATCTACGCTGATACCCTTAAACGAGCCTTAATGATGGAGTATCCAAACTCAAAGATCTCCCATGTTATGAACATTACCGATATTGATGATAAGACAATTAAAGAAGCCCAGGAACGCTACCCGGACCTTGATCCACTGGAAGGCCTAAAAAAAGTAACTCGAGAATACGAAAAATTATTCATCGATGATTTAGATGCTCTGGGCATTGATACCGATGACATTACTTTTGTTCGGGCAACCGAATATATTCCCCAGATGCAAGCTCTTATTACCAGCCTAGTTGATCAAAAAATGGCTTATATAACTGATGATGGGGTTTATTTTTCAATTACCGCATACAAGAGTGCAGGCAAGAAATACGGGCAGTTAGTTACGATTACGGCTGAGAGCACTGGCTCGGCAAGAGTTAATAATGATGAATACGACAAAGATAACATTCACGATTTTGCACTTTGGAAGGTTCAAAAACCCGGTGAACCGGCTTGGGATTTCGAGCTTCAAGGTCATCAGCTAAAAGGTAGACCCGGCTGGCATATAGAATGTTCAGCCATGAGTGTCGACAAACTCGGTATACCTTTTGATATCCATACCGGAGGGGTTGATCTTAAATTTCCACATCATGAAAACGAAATTGCTCAGAGTACGGCAATTGGCACAAATAATCTGCTGGCTGACTTCTTTTTCCATAGCGAACATATGTTGGTCGAAAGTCGGAAGATGGCAAAATCTGCCGATAATTTTTTTACACTCCAAGATATTACCGATCGACCGATTGACCCTCTGGCGTTTAGGCTGTTCGTTTTACAGGCACATTACCGTACCCAATCACATTTTAGCTGGGTAAACCTCCAGGCTGCCCAGAACCGCTTAGACCGCATGAGACGAGTAATTAGCTTGCAGCCGGTTGTGGCTCAAGACACAACCGCTACCCTAGCCGAGCAGCCAAAAGATAATCAGTTCCAGGAAATGAGTAATGACCTAAACTTTGCCGGAGTGCTAGAAAGTATTGAAGCTGAGCTGTCTGCCTACGAGCAGAGCGCTAATAAATCTCAGCTTAGCGGTTTTCTGGCGGTCACCGATGATCTACTCGGTCTAAATCTGAGCACCTCTTTGCAGTCGAACTTAACTCCTGAGCAACTTGATTTAATTAGTCGGCGTGAAGCTGCCAGGCAAACAGCTAACTGGGCAGAGTCCGATAAACTCCGTAATGAATTAAAATCTCAAGGAATTGGTCTACGTGATACGGTCGAAGGAACTATATGGTTCCTTCTTTAGGCTGATCAGTTGCATCAACTCTCTTTAGTTCACCTCTGGTATGCAGAAAATCTACAACTAAAACTCTTATACAGCCCATCACTGGGATAGCTACTAGACCTCCAAGCAGGCCACCAAAACTAACGCCAATAACTACCGCTATAAAAACCAGTAGTGGCGACAAGTTGGTGGTATTGGCCTGGAGTTTAGGCTGTATGATGTAATTTTCAATATTTATATAAAGAATGTAGTAGGCCAGAATAAATAGTGCTGCCCAGGGTGAATGTGATAGGGCTACCAGGCTAATGATTGTTGCACCGATCCAGTGTCCGATGAGCGGAATTAGAGCTGCCAGGAAAATAATTACCATTAGAGCCAGAGGGTTAGCCAGGTGAAAGACTAAAACTGGTGGCATAATCAGGATGGCGGCCAGTACGGCTAAGATAACCTGTCCGTTAACATAGCCACGAATAACTTTATACATATCGTCCGATAGACTCTTAAGGCGCTTACTTTGTTTAGAGGGGACTATGTTATGAACTGTAGTAACCCAATGGGGGCCTTCAACAAGCATCATAAATGTTAGTACCAAGATAATAATCACTGACACCAAGCTTTTAGCTAGTTGCGTTATGGAAGAAACCGCACCGCCGGCGAGATCATGTAACCTTGAAGTAATTTGATTGGAAATGGTGTTTTCCTGGCTTTGCAAATGATAACGATCAACAAAAGTATTAATAGCACTATGCTTATCACGGGCCTCTTGGATAAGGTGGGGCACATCAAGTATAAAGCTATGGGTGTTTCGGATAAGCGACGGAGTAACAAGGGCTATAAAACCACCAAGTACAACGACAACGATTAAAAAGGCTAGTAGTGTACCTAGAGTTCGGCTGTCCCGCTTTTTACCCGGGTAAGCTTTAGATAACCAGTGAACCGGAGCGTTAAGAGCCAGAGCCAAAAAGAAAGCAGTGAAGATTAATACTAGCGCGTGGGCTGATTTCCTGGCGGCGAGAAATAATAGAAATGCCCCAACTATTAATAGAATAGTTCGAACCACGGTTCGAGTTGAGATATTTAACCAAACCTCGGTCTCCTGATCTTTATTTTGGGGGGTCGCCATTAGTCTATTATCTCACGATTATTAATCTATTCAATGACAGAAGATCTGGCAGTCTTTAAAAGTAATTTTTGCAGAGGTCTGGGCAGTTTAATTTGATACATCTTCTTTATCGAGTCGGTGCGCCTAGAAAACTTCTGATTACTAGTGATCAATTGAAAATCATCGAAGATAACCTGAAAATGCTGATCGGTTACTTCACGATCTAAGCACTCAAGCGAACCAGACCAAACCTGAGCAAATTTAACATTAAGAGGTTGCTTACAGTTATCAACTTTGAGAAGTTCCGACATTGTACGCATATAAGTTCTATAGTCATGGATATGCCAGTCCATAAGTCGTTGTCGAGGTGTGCCAGGTTTCGGATTTTTAACTTTGAGGTTATATATTTTCTCAAGAAGAGTATCTGGCAAGTTTGTATTTTTAAAGATGCTTGAAATCGTACGCCAACTAAGAATCCCTAGAGATAAAGCGTATAATTTGCGCTGACCCCGGCCCAGGGTACTTAAGTCATCATGATGCGCTAGACCATCAATACTTATAACAATATTAACCTTACGGCCGAGCGATGTGTGACGCTGTAGCATGCGCGTTACAACAACAGTTCCAAAGCCTATCCCGACAATTGTCACTTTTTTCTTACGGAACCGGTAATTTACGACTGTCGTCAGATAATCGGCCAACTCATCGATAGTTGGTCTATCGTGAATTTTGTATAAGCTACTATGGTTATTGAAGCCTGGCAACTCCGCTACAGTAACATTCCCGTATTTAGAAAGATCATTAGCCAGTCCAAAATAGTTTATTAATGTACCAAAATGGCCATATATCAACAAAATTTCGTGAGTTTTATGTGCACTAGCCGGCATATAGAGAATCTGGCCGTCTAAACCACCAAGGTTGAGAGATATAGAATATTGATCGATGTTTGATGAGCTTTGGGTCATGGTCTTATAAAGACTTTACGCCAGATATACTCTGTTAACAAGCATATGGATAATCGAAGCGTAATTAGTGTACAATTAGGGCATGCAGAACAATAACCTCAAGCTAAACTATAAAAAACCAATAGTTGCCATCGATGGCCAGTCAATTTTCATTACCGACCAAGGTCCCGTTAACTTAGTATTTTTTCAAATCAGGGAACAAGGCCCAGAAGGTGTAGATGCTGATGTAGTTGCTGCTGTTAGACTACACACCCTCAAAGAGCTAAAGGGCCTGCAAAAATTAATCGAAGACTCTATTAAGAAACACGAGACTCGGGAACCGTAGCCTTTAAGGCTTTATCTTTTGTGTCTCGGTGTTAAATAGGGTAAAATCTATCTGTTATTGGGACGTGGCCAAGTGGTAAGGCACCAGGTTTTGGTCCTGGCATTCGGGGGTTCGAATCCCTCCGTCCCAGCCAATAATTGCTAACATGTTTAGTTTATGATTTAATATTATTATGTCATCTGACTTACCTCCTAAATATGGTGAAAATGCATTTTCCTTTGTTATCGATGGCGGTCTACCGAAAGGGAGCCCGAACACAGCAAGATACCAAAAAATGAGGTGGAGCTTGTTTCGTCTATTAAGTGAGAATAGTGGGTTTAAGACAGTACGTGCAAATTCAATGGGGTATTTAATAGGTATTATGCGCGGAACTCAGGAGGTCTCTCTGCCATCAGGGTGTGTCATTGAGCCTGTTGAAGGTCATGGCGTAACATTTCACAACCCTAACTTGGTAATTGAAAGTAATGACGACAATTTAGCCCTAAGCCTACTTAGGGATTTAATTATTACACAAATTACCATCGAGGATACTTTATCTGGAGCCAAAACAGAATTCACAGAATAGGATAGTTCTAGCTTCATAGAAAGTGGTCAGCCAGCATGAATTAAAGCATAAACCAAAAAGGCTATGCTTAAATACTACCTGGCTTTATTGCCATTTTTTTCATAGCAAACGATTGTCTGAGATTGAGTACTTAAGACCAACTCATCTAACACAAGCAATTAATAGTTAGTGCTTTTTCCGCCATGCAAAAGAGATAAATCGCGCTCCCTCCTCATAGGCGGGTATATGTTTTTCAATAAATAACAAATTATTGAAATTTCTTATAACTACCTCTTCATTAGGGAACGCCCAGGAGACATCATACTCTCTATAGGTGTCAGGTTGTGGCTTCCTCATCCAATTAAGGTCTAAATTTGCCATACTCGGGACAATCCTATTTGTATCGGGATTATCGTAGTGACCTTTCGGTGGATTGATCGTAGATAAGAAAAACCTCGAGGAGAAAATACCATTGGGTTTTAAATGGTTATCAAGGCTTTTTGCCATGTCTTTCCACCCCTTAGGGTAGGCTATACAAGCCATGCCAGCATCTGTAAGTATATTGTCAAAGAGTTCATCAGTTTGGTTAAAATAGACTTGCCAATCCATACATATATAAGTGACTCCATCTTTGTTTTAACTTGTCTATCATTCCTTTTGAAAAATCAACCGCTGTTACGTTAGCGGCAATGGTTTTTGCCATATCACAAAACGAAGGAGTCACTCCGAGTATCAATGTCTTCCCGCCTTTTTTTATATATTGTTTGTGGAAAGATACGTCTTTTTCGTCCGGGACTAGAGGCGAGTTTACTTTCTCAAAACCGTTAGATCTAGCGTTCCAAAAGTCTAATTGTGTTGCAAGTTTAGCCATGGGTGTATTAAGTTATATCCTGAATTCTCTTTCTTTAAAAGTTTTACTTTTCTTTAAGTCCTTCATTTCAATAGCACAAGTCTTACAGACGCCGCATTCTTTTATGAAGCCGTTCTTAAATACTGGCGTCCTGCAGGACCAGGTCAGCTCAGCTAAATCTGTAGGTAGGGTTGCGTATACTTCCTCTTTGGTTAAACGAGAAAGCGGGAACTCTTTAACCATTTTATTATGGTCCTTGCCGTCTGCGTAAAACGCGTTGTGCATAGCTTTTGAACGTTTTGTCGCATTTGAAGCTCCAGATGAAGCAAAATCTGACCCGGTAGCACCTAGAACCACTCTCTTTATTTGTGAGTCCCTAGACGTCATGTAGCCTGTTATAAAACTAATGACTTCAGTATCGAACAAGAACTGATTGCCAAAGTGGGGGGTATTGATAGTCGACTCACTTTTAGTGAACGGTGTTGAGTAATTACGCCTTATATATTCCAAGACATTTTTAACCGCTTTAGCTTCCGCCACCCAGCGGTATTCTACATTTTGAATATTAATATGATGGACATGAATTTGCCCATATACTTTTGGGTTATTAATAACACGTAGAAGAGCTGCCGTAGAATCTATCCCACCAGATAACATTACTAGAGTACGATTCGCAGGAATCTTAATTTTTGCAGCTGTTTTATTTGCTTTCAAACTGTTTGACCCTTAACCATCTATGCAGTGTCTGCGAGATATAATTATATTGATACTTACCTTGAGGTATTGTAACCGTTAGTCGACGTAGCTTCCAGTAAGTTTTAAATAAATAGCCTTATAGATTAATGTTCATACTCTGAGCAGTATCCCGAGCAGACATGTTTCGTGACCCTAGTGGAACAGTAGCCCCACAATTTGATTTTTAGCTATTTTCTGGTATAATCTTTTTGTATTGAGAAAGGTAATAAGAGTATGGGTGAAGACTTAACATTTGCAAATTATCGTTTAGATAACAGAGTATTAAGTGACGTTTATAATATTGGGGCAGAAGACTTCAGGATGGGAGTTGTCCCGGAGATATCTACTGCTTTTGATCATAAGCTAGCATTAACACCGAGCGTTGACAATTTAGGAGAGCTGATTAGCAAAGTTGGCCCAGCAAAGGAACTACAAGAAAACATTGGGCGCGTGCAAGACGTCCTGGGCACCGATGATGACGCTGTAGCTATTGCTCGTGGATGGGTAGAACGATCTGGTTTATTATTACCCGTCGAACGTTCATATGTGAATTCCGAGCAATTGGAAGGAGTAATAGAATTAGGCGTCATAACTGGGGGAGTTCGTAATTGGATGGCGCGCAGAGTCGAAAGACTTATTGAACTTAATACTAGTCGTGGGGTACTCCAAGCTTTACTTGTCGCAGGCAATCGACCCATGAAAGCTACTGAGGGGCCAGATGTCGAGGAAGGTATGACCGAGGCTGACTACATGAGAGATGTGGTTAGGAAGCAAATAGTTGCTGTAGGTATTCATGTTGGTATAACAGCTGTAGAGTCTGGAGTAGGGGATGAAGTAATGGAGGTTGCAGCAGAGAAAGCCGAAGGGTTAGTATCTCTAGATCGAACGCTTGTTGCAGTTGTTTCTAATGCTGGCGCGTGGGTACAAAACGCCGGTCAATTCAGGCGCGCAGTTAGAAGTTTGCATAATGAAAAGTTTGACGAATCCGGGAACCAACTTCTGGCCGTGTCGGACGGATTCCCGCTTGGTACGGGTAACGAACCGGCTTCCACACACCAGAATCCATTTAGCGCGGTAGGTCAAATACTACGGAACGCTCAAGAGTTAGTACGACACGAATCTTAAGTAACACCAAATTATAATTTAGATGGCATTTTAGGTCTCGCGACTTCGTCAAAAAAATTATATGTGATAGACAATTCTTTTTTTGCTCTTTGGCTATTTGTCTCTATATAATTCTTTGTAACTTCAACGGCTCTTTAGGAAGGCTAAATAAAAAGCCATATATACCAGAACAATGCCAATGTTTGCCATTAACCGTTCCCAAAAACGGTGCCTGAAGAAGAGTATATCCAAAGCAACAACCGTAGCTACCATAGCTATGACATAGATAATTGATACTGTATTTTTACCCATTATCTTTAATTATATCTCCACTGTCTAACTTGAACAAAGGTTGAAACATATGAAAGCTGAGTTAATCAAAGCAATATGACCTCCGATACGGTGTGGAAAAGTGCTTGCTTATCGAAGGAGATAGTAATACCCTATACCTATAAATAAGTAAACACAAAACAGAAAGTAACAAACAATGATATTTCATAAAAAACACTTAAGCTCTAAGGGTTTTTCTCATGTTGAGCTCCTATTGATTCTTGTTGTGGTAATTGCGCTCTCAGGAATAGGCTACTATGTGCATAAGAATTCTCCTACACCAGCTAGCAGAGCAACCAATCACACTGCGATTAGACCTTTAATAGACTCTACCAACACTTCTTCTACTATTGCCCCTGCGGGGACCTATACATACGTCAATATGCCCGCATCGAACCTGAGTAGTATAACCAACAAGCTTACTATCAATAATGTTGCGAATCTGGGAAACACCGATTTCTTCTGGTCACATCAATTTCTTTTCGTCAATCAACCCTCAAGCTACGGAGGAGCCTATATGGGTCTCCAAGGAATAAACAAGGCAGTTTTTTCAGTTTTTGGTTGGCCCAGCAAAGAGGCTTCTTCATACTGTAACGTAGTAACATCTGGTTTCGACAATGGAGCCTACGCTTACGGAGGAACCTCCTGTCTGATTAATTACACTCTAACTACAGGCCATACTTATGAGCTTGAGGTTAGAGACGTTGGGCAAGACGCCAATGGCATAAACTGGATAGCTACTGTAGAGGATATGAACACAGGCGTTACAACCAGGATAGCTGAGATTAATGTTAGCGCTGCTTGGGGACTACTTTCATCTAGTGCGGTAGTTTGGACAGAGTATTTTAACCCAAGCCAGATTACTAGTTGCTCGCAGGTACCTCTATCAGCAGTTACTTTCTCGACATTTACCGCCAACGACAATCAATACCCGCAACCAGCCTCACACAGCGACTCAATTACCCAGAATTCCTGTAGTAGTACCTCGAAAATCAACGACCTTAGCATCAGTGCATTCCAACAAGAAATGGGTCTATAAGAGAAATCGTATTTGTTCTAAATCGAAAGATTGTACTGACACATAGCTAGGGATAAATTATCTCGGAAGTCATATTAAAATATATCTAAAATTATCTGGCTAGGTGGTTAAGTAGGTAGTAGCAAGAATCCCATAGTTATTTTCCTGTATGATAGAACCATGAAGCCGAAAATAAAAAGTCTCACTAGTAATTTTTTCCAACTTCAGAAAAACAGCACGGTTCTATTAAGCACCAGTGATCTTAAACCGGCGAGAGACTATATAAACGATTATTGGGCAACTCTTGAACGCTTTAATCCAGAGGAAAGTGGCAGCCTTGTAGCCCTGCCAAAACCATACCTAGTACCAGCTTACGAAGAAAGTCATAGCTTTGATTTTAATGAGCTCTATTACTGGGATAGTTATTTTATGATTCAGGGTATGCTGGACGACAAACATAAAGATTTAGTTATGGGGATCTTGGACGATCTAATTAGTTTGTTTAATCGATACCGGGTTATCCCCAATGCATCAAGAACCTACTTAACTGGCCACTCCCAACCGCCGCTTTTAACCAGTTTCATTTGGGATATATATAATGCCTATGATCTTGATGAGCAGTGGCTTCGAGAAAAAATTGAAGTTGCTAAAGCCGAGTATCAAACAGTCTGGATGGGAACCAGAAAACCTAATGAGCGGTTAGTCTACGACGGCTTATCTCGTTACTACGATATTAATCACCTCGATGACCTTGCTGAAGCCGAAAGTGGTTGGGATATGACTCCGCGCTTTAACCGGCGAGCACTAAATTATCTACCGGTCGACCTAAACTGTCTGTTATATAAATACGAAGCTGATTTTGCCAAGGCCGCTAAACTTCTTGGCAATAAAAACCAAGAACAGACCTGGAAAAAAGCCATGGCAGAACGCGCTAAGACTGTTAATAAGCTTATGTGGGATAAAAGTAATAATCTATATTACGATTACAACTACACTAAACAGAAGCGCAGCCGGGTTGGCTCGCTCGCCAGCTTTTATGCTCTTTGGTCAGGACTAGCCGACGAACATCAAGCTAAGAAATTAGTTAAAAACTTATCCCGGTTCGAATATAGGGGCGGCTTGGCAACAACCGATAACCCGGCATTAAACCGCTTCATGCCTTCCTCGTTGCCACTGCAGTGGGCCTATCCAAACGGCTGGGCACCACTACATTTCATCACAGTACAAGGATTGGAACGATATGGTTATCATGAAGACGCGAAGCGAATTGCCATGAAGTGGATTAAAACGAACCTAGATTGGTTCAATAAAAACCAGGTGTTTCTAGAAAAATATAATGTTGTACAACCAAAGGATCCACCGGCAAGAGGATTATACCCATCTCAGACCGGATTCGGCTGGACTAACGCTGTCTTTGAACGGTTTTGTAGAGATTATATTGACTAGCAATGAATGGACTATAGTCGATGGAGATGAGGTTCTAACGCTTAGAAGCTCTATACGCGAGATCAATCGTTAGTGCAGCCGTCCACGAAAAATTATTAGCTCCGTGCGGGAGACCGGTCTTTGGATCAAAGTATTCATAAAAGCCCTGGTGGTCTACTAACTGCAGCGTCGAAATGGATAACTTCTTAGCCAGGGCAGTGAAACCGTAGCGATAAAGACCATCGATTATTAACCAATTAGTATTGATCCAGGTCGGCCCCTGCCAATAACGAACAGAGCTAAACCAGTCGGAATTTACCGGCACGGAAGGGATAGGATAGGGCAGAGCAAAACTATTTTTATTCTCAATCATTTTTACAAGCTCAGCAGCTCGTTGTTTAGAAATAGCCCCCGAGTAAAGCGTTAACAATCCACCAATTGATTCTTCCTTAATTAATTTATTAGAAATAAAGTCTCTGGAATAATAAGACTGAGTATCTTGATCCCAAAGACTCTCTAAAGCAGCTGCTGCTTTTGAAGTATGCTGTCGAAGTTCAGTCGGGATAGTTTCATTAACTGTTGAAGCTATTTCTTCTAAGAGAGTATTAGCCCGAATTAATATTGAGTTATAAGTAATATCTTGAATTGCAAACCGAGCATGTTTCAAAACCGCAGTGCTATCATATTTTTGGTGACGAATACGATGTAATAAAAAATATAGCGCCACGGCTTCGGCATTTGAGGCCCGTTCGCCTTTTTCGACAAACTTGTTATCAACTCTTATGGCTTCACCAATTTTATCGATTAAAGGGATATCAAGTATGCTTAGCCAGTGTGGCCAAGATTTAGCATGTAACTGGGCTATACAAGGTGGAGAGGTATCCAGACCTGTTTCCCAAGGATGCAGTTGTAGGACTAAACCTTCACCACGCGGATCGCGTTCATTATATAACCACTGATGATAGGCTAAAAGTCCAGGGAAGACATCTCTATACCATACTTTTCTATCTGCCAAGGACAACTCTCTACCAATACGAACTACTGCTTCGGCGATCATTGGTGGTTGGCTAACGCCGCTAGTGGCTAAGCCTTTCGGAGACAGACGACTAATCCAACTCCTCCAAATTTGTCTATCCCACCAAAACCGAGCTTCATTGCTAAAAATAATATGTGGAATCATGCCGTTTGACCACTGGGCATCTAACAATCTCATTACTTCTAGCTTGGCTCGCTCCGGATCATAATGGCTCTTACCGATCGCCACAAAACAACTATCCCAAAGTACCTGATGGGGGTAGAGCCCGGACGAGGGAATAGTATGATTACCTAAAAAATTTTTATTAAGTACTTTTTGGCCTCTAATAATAAGTTTGTCTATGTCTTTGGATCTAATATTACTGGAATCATGATTCATCAGATCATCGGCAGCCATTACTTTAATATTATGATTCGAAGTGGAGTTAAACTGCCATCTCGTTCAGTAATAGCATTTATCGTGAGTATCGCTCCAGCTTTAATCGTGCTAAGGCCTGTCAGCTTATTATTTTTCAAAACTGTTGTTTGACTGTCGGCTGTAAACGTAAAGCTGTTGCCTGAAATAGTTTGAACAGTCAGAATGTGCAGATTGTTAATGCTCGTTACTGCGCCCGTTACATTCAAGTTACCGGTATTAATATCGCTATTGTGAGATAGCGACCTAAGCGCACCCGAAGTCGATGGACCGCTTTGGGTTGAGACGTTACTAGATGATTTTCCGTTGTGCTCACCTATAAAAAAAGACACTAGCGCGATAATAATAACGCCACAAATAAGTAGTAAGATAAAGTTCGATGGCACAAACTTTTCAATTTTAGCTCCCCTAAGTCGAGATTGGAACGAATGATCCACGAGTTTTTTCCTTCCGCCAAATTATTACACTGCCAATTAGTATAACAAGTAATCCTATGGCTAACAGCCACCAAACTAAGCTGGACGAACTATTTGTAGATGTAACCCGTGGAGATGGGGTAGGCTTTTTTGTAGTTGTGGCTATAGGAGTAACCGGTGCCGGGGAGATCCGCCAGAATACTATATTGGCACCTGATGATGTAATCGAAGTCGCTTCCAATCCAATTTCCGGTACTCCAGCGTCATTAACGTCCTCAGTTATCGGTTGATCAAGAGAGAGGGTAACAACAATCGGCGTAGATCTAAGCGTTACAGTTACAGTCGGACTATTAGGATCTGAGAGGTCAATACTATCTACAGTAATTGTGTGAGTGGCGGTCGATGACGAGCTATCACTTTGATTGGTTGTCTCATCTCCGACAGTCGGGAGTGTGAAGGATAGGACGCTATTTGGGGTTAGAGTGTTAATCGGCTGTCCGACTCCGTTAACAAATGGCACGTAATTATCTAGATCGATAGTTGAAGGTGCCGGCGTAGATGTTGTCGTCGAACTAGTAGTACTTGTCGTTGTTTTCTTTTTCTTTGGTGCTGGAGAAGATGGTGGTGGAGTATTAACGGGTGCGGCCGTTATGTCCACAGTATAGCTAGCACTATCGTTAAATGTTCCAACAATTCCGTTATTATCTGATAAACCAATTGTGAAACTAGCTTCCCCGACGGTTGTTGGCGTCCCGGATAGAACGCCTGTAGCCGTGTCTAGGCTAATGCCAGCGGGCAAGGTGCCTGAAGTTACAGCATAAGTGACTGTTCCTTGACTGCCAGTCTCACCAATTGTTTGTGAGTAACTAGTCCCAACAACCCCGTTTGGTAAAGATGCCGTTGTTATGTGAGCAAAATCGTATATTAAGACTCTATTATTGTCATCATCTGGCACATATAGCTGGTGATTGATGCTATCGTAGCCTATTTGTGGATCACCTATGGCTACTTGAGTTTGGCTGCTCCCCCAATCAGTAGTTGCAAAATCAGGTTCTCCGATTACTCCTATCGCTGCCTGATCATTACTGAGCGTGGCGATGTTATAAACCAAAATCCGATCATTTTCGCTATCCATCACAAACATGTTCTTATTTACTTCATCTACCGCCATACCGCCGAATGGATAACAAAGAGTCGTTGCTGTTTCAGAGCCATTTTGATTACAACCAATACTAGCAAAATCGGGTTGACCAAGCACATAGCTCGCCGGCATATCGTTTGAAATGCCGCTATTGGTGTTATAGACAAGGATACGCGAGTTATCAGTGTCGTCGGCATACAGATATCCACTATTCTGATCAAAATAAAGTCCGTAAAGATCACACAGCGTAGTGGCCGAAGGGGTCGTATTTTGGTTACAGTTACTACTTGTAAAATCGGGTTGACCTAGAACATAGCTCGCCGGCATACCGTTGTTTATACCTCCTGATAGGTCATAGACAGTTATACGGCTAGCGTCATCGTCTGATACAAACAATCGAGAAGTTGTAGTGTCATAGGCTATGTCGGCCGGATTATTCATACCGGCTTGAGTTATATTAGTATTGGTTGTCGTAAAATCGGGCTGACCTATAACATAACTAGCTGGCATTCCATCAGATATCCCTCCCGATAGGTCATAGACCAACACCCTGTCATTATCGCTATCTGCCACGAATAAATAACCGTTGCTAGCATCAAAGTACAGACCGCTAAAAGGATCGCATAGGGTTGAGGCGCTAATCCCTCCGGTATTACAGCCATTGGTACTAAAATTGGGTTGACCAAGGACATAGCTAGCAGTTTGACTGATAAGATTATTGGTGGCGCTAAGGTTATAGACTAAAATACGTGAATTACTGCTATCTATAACAAATAATCGGTGGTTTAGCATATCAACAACACTAGCATTAGGCTCAGAGAGTCCCTGCGCACTCGGCAGGAATAAACTATAGCTATTTGATGTAAGATCTGGTTGGCCCACAACTTGGCTTGCTGGCATACCGTTGCTTAAGCCGCCGGATAGATCATAGACTACACCTCTGTTGTTTGAACTATCAGGTGTAAATAGGTGACTATTACTTGAGTCGTAGATTACTGACGCAGGGTAGCACAACGTACTGGCACTAACTGACGAGCCTTCATTGCAATTATTACTATTCATGTCTTGTTGTCCCAGTACATTACTTGCCGGCATGCCATTATATATGCCGCCACTTATGTCATATACCATAACTCGGTTATTGTTTGTATCAGCAACAAATAACTCTTGATCATTGTCATCATAACTTAGTCCGCCGGGGTCACATAGCGTTGTTGCGGAGACCGCGCAGTTTGAAGTCACGAAATCTGGTTCACCGAGCACGTAACTCGCGGCCATGCCGTTGTTTATCCCGCCAGACAAGTCATAGACTAGAATGCGAGAGTTATATTGATCAGACACAAACAGGTAACTATTTGCAGAGTCATAGCTTACTGCGTTCACGACGCAAACACTAGTGGATGTAACGCCGCCGTTATCACAAATATTGGTGCTCAAATCTGATTGACCAATTTCAGCTACTGCGGCCTGGCCGTCACTCAAGGTGCTTAAGTCATAGACGACCACCCGGTAATTACTAGAGTCGGCTACAAATAATTCATTGTCCGTAGCATCAAAATCTAGACCCTGAGGATAACATAACGTAGTTGCACTGATAGCACATCCGCTATCAGTCATAGTTGACTGGCCTAATACAAAACTAGCAGGCATGTCATTAGTTATGCCACCAGAAAAATCGTAAACAAGGACACGATTATTTCCGCTATCAGACACAAAAAGCTGATTAGTCAGGCTATCAAAGGCCAGACCTCTGGGGCCACACAAACTACTGTCCGTAACTGTCCCGCAGGTAGTAGTACTAAAGTCAGATTGTCCAAGAACATAACTCGCTGTCTCAGAAATAATATTATCACTAGAATCAAGATCGTAAACAAGGACACGATTATTGCTATCGTCAGCAACAAACAGCCGATGGTTAACGCTATCTACTGCTGTTGCGGACGGGTAGTTTAACCCATTCCCAACTCCGCCAGAGTTTGCAATATCACTTGTCAAATTCGCTTGTCCCAGAACGCTACTAGCGGCATAGCTAAACTCAATATTGATTGAGAGATTTTCACTGACAGTAGCGTCATCGGAGTCAGTAACTCCGACAGTAAAGTTATAGACGCCAATGGTTGTGGCAGTACCAGTTATCTCTCCCGATGCACTATCAATCGATAAGCCTGTCGGCAAATTACCCGATGTTATTGCGAAAGTTAGTGGCGTCACACCGCCGTTCACCGAGATTGTCTGATCATAGAATCCGTTGACAGCACCGTTGGGCAGAGAAGTAGTAGAGAATGTTATATTGTCCGGGATATCTATTGACTCGACGGCTGTGGTTGTACCATCAAGACTATCGACAACCTGAACTGTGAAGCTATAGTCTCCGAAAGATGTAGGAGTGCCGGTTATTTCTCCTGTAGAACTATCTATATTGAGTCCGGGCGGCAAGCTATTATCGATAATTGAAAAAGTCTCCGCCCCCTCACCGTACTCAGTAGCTATAGTTTGGTCATAGCCCGTACCAATTTGTCCGTCCGGTAGAGATGAGGTTGTAATAGAAATTGGTTGGACGATATTAATCGAAAAGCCTTGTGAGGCAGTATCACCATTATTGTCGGTAACTTGCACGGTGAAACTGGTGTCAGTCAAATCTGTCGGTGTCCCAGTTATCAGACCACTACTGGGGTCTAGGTTCAAACCATCAGGTAGCGCACCGCTGGTTACAGCAAAGGAATATGGTGCCTCACCTCCGCTAACAGCAATGCTTTGATTTAACTGCCCATAGTCGACATTTTCTTCAGCGTCAGATAGAGTTACTGTGTTTATTTGTATGCCCGCATCGACGTTAATTGAAAGATTCTGAGAGGAGGTATTACCGAGATTATCGGTCGCTTCAATAGTGAAGGACTCAGATTCAACCGTTGTTGGTGTCCCCGTTATAGCTCCGGTCGAAGAATCAAGCGTCAGACCATCAGGCAAAACCCCACTAGTGATAGCGAAAGTTACTGGGGCCTGCCCATATACAGTCTGAACAGTTTGATTATAGCTGTCTCCGACCTCGCCATCTGGCAGTGAAGTCGTGCTAATAGTTACCGTAAATGGTAAGTTATAGGATGTCACCCGATTATTAGCTTGATCGGTAACCCAAAGAGTGTCCGAAGAATCATCAAAGTAGACGCCAGATGGGGTTCCTAGCCCATCTTGAGTGGCAGGATTGAAAATGTAGTTATTGCTAACAAGGTCAGGCTCACCGACAGCCATCTGAGCCGGCATATCGGTTGATACTCCGTTAGAGGTATCGTAGACTAGGACGCGGTAATTGGCAGTGTCGGACACAAACAATTGTTGGTGTGCGGCATCGTAGTAAACTCTGGCGGGGTTACAGAGGCTTGTTGCGGTTACACCACCACTATCACAGCTATTGCTAACAAAGTCGGTTTGCCCAATGACATCACTAGCTGCCATGCCATTGCTTACAGTCCCAGACAATTGATACACTAAGACCCTTTGGTTACCGGCGTCGCTCACGAACAAGTCATTATCAACCGAGTCATAACTAACACTAGTCGGATAACAAACATCAGTCGCTGTCACGCCACCACTATCACAGCCAGCTGTATTGAAATCTGGCTCACCGAGCACATAACTGGCTGGCATATCGTTTTCTATCCCACCGGAGAGATCGAACATTACAACCCGGCTATTATTACTATCTGCTACAAACAATTCGCTGTCTGCAGCGTCATAGCTAAGCCCCTCAGGATAGCACAATCCACTACTTGAAGTGGAACAGCCATTATCAGGGAAATCGGCTTGTCCAAGGACATAAGTAGCCGGCATATCGGTTGATACCCCAAGAGACAAATCATAAACTAAAACCCTGGAATTACTACTGTCGGAGACAAAAAGTTCGTTATCGACAGCATCATATGCCAACCCAGATGGATAACACAGGCTCGTGGCACTTGTGCCAGTATCATTACAACCACCACTAACAAAATCTGGCTGACCTAGGACATCACTGGCAGCCATGCCATTTATAACTCCCGTACTTGTGTCATAAACTAATATCCGACTATTGACCGTATCAGCCACAAATAACAGCTTGGCAGCAGCATCATAAACAACGTCCTGCGGGTCGTTCATATCACTTGAGGTTGTTGTTGCACCATCGATAACACTATTGGTTAGATTTGACTGACCTAGTACCCAGGTAAGGCTCTCGTAATTGCCAAGCCCGCCTGATAAATCATAAATCTGTTCACTGTTGGTGGAGTAATTAGCCGAAAATAAATATTGATCAGCGGCATCATAATATACATCATAACTACTAGCATCAGCGATGTCATAGGTCGCATTCATATCATTTGTGATGACGCCCATATCATAGGCCAGTATAAGTCCGTTGCTAGTAGCCGCAACAAACAACACATCATCTGTGCTGTCAAAACTTAAGCCTTCCGGATAACAGAGTTCAGACGGCCCCCCGCTGCAGTTATTGCTAACAAAGTCGGCCTGACCTAAAACATTGGCGGCATCCATGCCATTACTAACAACACCTGACAAGTCATAGACAAGAATTCTAGAATTGCTAGTATCGGATACATACAGCGCATCTGTGGTAGAGTTGTAGGCTACTCCATCAGGGTAACAAAGCGTAGAGGCGCTTAGACTGCCGTTGTTACAACCATTACTGACAAAGTCTGGCTGACCAAATTCATAACTGGCAGCCATACCGTTATTTATGCCACCCGACAGATCATAAAGAAGGACTCGAGAATTATCAGTATCAGAAACGAACAACTGACTACTCGTCGCATCATAATTAATATGCCCGGGTATGCACAAGCTGGCCGAAGTCACCCCAGAAATGTTACATCCACCGGTAACAAAGTCCGGTTGACCGAGAACATAACTGGCTGGCATATCGTTTGATACACTACCGCTAAGATTGAATACCAAAATTCTGGAGTTGTCGCTGTCAGAAACAAATAACTCGTTGTCAGCCGCGTCGTAAGTTAAGCCGTTAGGAAAACACATACTAGTAGCGCTAGTGGGACCACAACTAGAGCTTGAAAAGTCCGGTTGACCGAGAACATAGCTAGCCGACATACCCGTATTTATTCCCGAAGTAGTGTCATAGACCAATACTCGGTTGTTGTCAGTGTCAGCAACAAATAACAAGTGATCAGTAGAGTCATAAGCTGTAGACTGTGGGTCATTCATCCCATTGGCTGATACAAAAGCTTCATCAGTCAGGCTATTTGTAAAATTGGTCTGTCCTAAAACGTTAACAGCGTTGGGTTGAGTATAGGCGATTACCGGGTTATGCAGTGATATTAGTGCTGCCGCAGCCAGAGTTAAAACGATCGCAGCCTGATAAATACCAACCATATTACGGGTAACCCATAATTGCAAAGCTGGCTTTGAAGGAACTCCTAAACGATAAACACGCCTGTGTCCAACTAAGCCTAGATGACCAAGAACAAATCTAAACCTAGATAACACTTTAACATTAAAATGATATGGTCTTTTTGACCAGACCCCACACATATTTTTGTCTTTCTTGTTTGAATTTTACAAGGGTATAGTCTCTATCTATACCACTAATGTTAATAGTTTATAGTTTTAGGGGTGGGCTGTCAAGAGTGCAACCTCATTTTCTAAGAGACACAAGAACACAATTATTGTAGCATAACCATATTGACGATTTAGCTATTTACTGATATAATAACTGCGATAAATTTAAGGTGTGTGGAGATGGACAAGACTAGTCCAAAACGAAGGTTAAATTCTTCGAATATATCTGGTAAAAAAGCAGTTGTGAAACGGGCAACCCGTTCTAAAAACATAGCTAAACGAAAAATTAACGGTGTCCGTAAGCGAAAACTAGCGTTAGTTTTACCAGGCCATAACGAAGAATTAATTATTCAGACAACTATTCGTTCCGCTATCGCAGCCGGGCAAGACATAAAAGATATTTTCGTAGTTAATGACGCCTCTACAGATAAAACATCACAAAAAGCTACCGAGCTGTTAGGTAAAGATCATGTACTTAATGTTCGTCGTAGCGGTAAAGCAATTGCTGTTTTAAAAGCTATTAAAAAATTTGATATTGAAGCTCGTTACACCTGGTTACACGTTGCTGATGCAGATAGTGTTTTTGGTAAAGATTATTTTAGAATTTATAAAAGACAGTTACGTGGGAATGATGCGGTCGTTGCCGTTGGTTTTGTCCAAAGTCTAAGAGGCAACTGGATATCGCATTATCGGGCCTTTACCTATACTTATTCCCAGCATATTATCCGTAGGGCACAGTCTTATTTTCATATGATATCCGTTTTCCCGGGCCCAATCACTAGTTTTAGAACCAGCATCTTAAGCCAGTTGGAATTCAACGTTGACAGCTTAACCGAAGATTTCGATATAACCGTACAGGTACACCGCAAGAAATTAGGCGGTATCCTGTTTATCCCTGAAGCCGTAAATTACACCCAGGATCCCCAGAATCTTAAAGATTTCTGTAAACAAACCGCCCGCTGGCAAAGAGGTTTCTTCCAGGGAGTTGTTAAATACCATATCGGTATCAGACCACAGGCACTTGATCTCAGTATTGGCATCCAATTACTCGAGAATATCTTCTTCTTGTTCCAGATGCTGGTTCTGGTGCCTTATATAATCGCAACTACCGGTCAGTGGCTGGTACTGCCAGTTATACTAATTCTAGATTTCTTTGTCGTCTCATTACTGGCATTCTTCTCAGCGATGACCACTCGTCGGCTAAATATCCTTGCTTCATTACCTTACTTCTATTTCCTGAGATGGCTGGAGGTCGGTATTTTCGTAAAAGCCTTTTTTGAAGTTGTGGTTTTCCGTAAATTCCGAGCATCGGCTAAAGGCTGGCAGACAGAAGGTCGGCGCTATGCTCTAAGCGCTCTGGCGCTAAAGGATACAGCCTAAGATGAAAAAATCAACTAAAAAGCGACTGTCTCGTAGCTGGCAGACCGTAACTCGTCACCCTAATTTCAAGAAATTAGGCATAGTAATGATATTAGCCTGTACTTTTGCCTATGTTTTATATCAAACAGTCACTATGGTAGGGATAATCAAAAGCTTCTAGAGCTACTGATCTTTTAGTATTAAAGACAAAAAAATAATAAAAGCTGAGAGAATCTAGCTTTTCTTAACACGCTTTTTAATAGCAATAAAAGCTGTAGCTAGTAAAATAGCCGCGCCAATTGCAAAAGCGATAACTGAAAACACAAACATAAAACGGAAACCACCTGTTTTAGGTAGTAAAGTCACGCCAGCAACGCCAGTTGTGATACCGCCAGCACTTAGTCCTACACTTTGATACATTTTCTCTCCATAATTTATGCTAATTGCATGATCTAATTGTTCGCCAACTAGTTCATTTCGTCATTATTGTACATCCTTATTGCGTATCGGTCAAGTATATTCTTTTATGCTATTGCTTATTAACATAATTGACAAATTAGCGAACTATAAGAAGTAACTAAACTTCTTAATATAAAGAGATGAGAGTTGCTCTCAAAAAGTTATCAGCTAGTGAGACGATAAGTAATCTTAGTCTATATTGGCAGAGTATTGCATCTGATACAAGATTAGTATATAATAATCTGGATTATCAAAGTTATATAGGGGTATAGGAGACCTTGTGGCTAAGAAATCAATGCCTACAACTAACACCCAAAAATCTCTGCTGAGCGCTAATCTGCGCGCAGTTTTATTCCTATGCTCACTACCTGTAATCATTTATGTTATCTGGGGATTTTATACTGGTAATTTCTCGAGAATTTATAATGATATTCAAAAAAATGAAATCGCAATAAACTTACCGACGAAATTACAGGCAATTAATTCTAAACTGCAAAGTGGGTCAGCTCCTCTTTACCCGCATCAACTGATTAGCACGGGACAAACTGTGGCTACAGTTAAAAAACCAAAAATCGCAGCTCCGCCAATTCCACAGGGTCCGACCCAGACAAACTCGCTTTTTTCGACCTACCCCTTTTGGTCTCAGAACTTCCAAGCTGATAAATCTGGTAAATTAAGCAGTAAGTATTGGAATGTATATGTAGGCACACCGCCAAACGGCAATAATGAAGCTGAATATTACACTGACAAGGCTGAAAACCTACATATTAGCGACGGAGCTTTAACCCTTGAAGCCACTCATCAACCAGAGCCTCAAAACTACGACTATGCATCAGCTCTAATTAATACTCAGAATAAGCAGTCATTCTTATATGGACGAATAGATATCACAGCAAAACTACCTGTCGGAGTTGGAACTTGGCCGGCCGGGTGGCTTTTACCGGCTAATACAAAGTACGAAAATTTAAGCCCTGCCAGTAATAACAACAGGTATTTAAACGGTGGCGAGATAGATTTAATCGAAGAGGTTGGCTTTGATCCAAATGTTGAGTACGGTATTGTTCATAGCCTCCACGATCTAGCAAACCCAGGAGGAATTGGTGACTATTCTACGGTTGATGTACCTGACAACAATATAAATTATAATCTGTACTCTCTGCTATGGACTCCTTCGAGTATTACGTTTGAAGTGAACAACACTCCTTTTTATACTTACGCAAGACAGCCTGGAGCAAATTATAAGACCTGGCCATTTAACCAGCCGTTTTATTTGATATTAAACCTTGCCATAGGAGGTAATTGGGGTGGGGAAGATACCTCACAGTTCCCAACCGGAATCGATAACTCGGCACTACCAGCTTCGATGAGTATTCAATCGATCTATTATTATCCATACATTGGTCCTAACAGCTAGTACCAAAACCTACTTGTTACGCTTATGCTTTTAATTGTTATGCGTTGTAATTTGATATTTGTCAATGCAAGGGAGTAGAATAAAAATACTAACTAGGAGGAGTTCTATGAGCTATTTAAATAGTGTCACAAAAAACCTCAAAACAAAGAGTATAGCAGTAGTTACAACGGGAATACTCGGGCTAAGTAGTCTGATGTTCATTTCCCCTTTAATAGCAAAGGCTGCGGTATGCGTACCAACCGGCTTTTATCGAGATTCGATTAATTTAACTGCGCCAGCTGCAGATATTAACCCTACCTCTCCGGTAACAGGAACCGTTAATGCGACTGGCTGTAATATAGGAGTATTCTTTGGACCAGGTATGAATGGCAGTGTTAAAAACGCTACCATCTACGGATCTAATTACTATGGCGTAGTAGTCCAAAAAGCCAAAGTTAATGTCACCGATTCCAACATATATAACATCGGCGAGACACCATTAAACGGCGATCAGCACGGTGTTGCAATCTATTATGCCACAGTTGCTGGACTTGCAAATGGTGATTGCACGACCGGAACAACAAAAGGAATTATCGAAGGAAACAGCTTAACAAACTATCAAAAAGGTGGGATTGCAGCAGTTTGTACTGGCACAAATGTTACGATTGACAATAATATAGTTCAAGGTCAAGGTCCAGTTAATTATATAGCCCAGAACGGAATTGAGGTCGGTGAAGGAGCAACCGCAACAGTCATTGGAAATATCGTTGATGATAACTCCTATACTGGCGCTAATGAGGCATCAAGTGGGGGCATCTTAGTGTTTGGAGGAGCATGTTACGATGGCACATACTCCACAGATATACAAATTAGCAATAACACTGTGGTTGGCAACGACGTTGGAGTATGGCTCTCAAACCTCGACGTATCGTGTAATCCAGCTTCAACAAGAACTAACGATGTAGTAACCGATAATACTGTTGCTAATGCAGGGCTGAATAACACCACCGGTAATGGCCCGACCCAGGGATATCAAGCAGGAGTCTCTGACCAAGGAGACCACGATACAATTGCAAACAACAATATATCTGGAGCTGGCTACAACCCAGCAAACTCAAGTCCAGCAATTTTCACTACCTGGATCGATGTTTCTGCAACCAATAACGTAAATCTCCACAACCACGGTTTTTATAGTGGATATAGCTTTGGCTTTGGTAGATTTTGGTAAAAATTAAATAAAAAAGGTTATTCAACAGCCAGACGTGATACATCTGGCTGTTTTCAATTAAACCAGTTATCTTATCTGATATGATAATCATATGAAGTCGTACCAATATATTTTGCTTGATTGGGACGGCAATTTAGCCCAGACACTTCATATTTGGTTTGAAGAAACAAAAGAAGTCTTAAATAAACACGGCTACAATCCTAGTGACGCTTTGATCATAAAAGGACTTGCCGGATTACGAAATTTTGCTACTAGCCTAGGGATTAAGAACGCGGAGGCAGTCGCAGAGGAGATTAGGCAAGCAGTCTTTGTTAGGTTACCGAGCGTTGAACTATATCCAGACGCACTTTTCGTTTTAAATGCTTTGCGTACCAGAGACAAACAACTAGCTGTTATTACGTCTGGGTCAAGGCACATAGTTACCGAGACAATGAAAAAATACAATTTAACGAAAATGTTTGATGTCATTATCACTAAGGAGGATGTCAGTAATCACAAACCGCACCCCGAACCATTAGAACTGGGTATTAAACTTCTGAGCGCCGATAAGAATAAGACTATTATGATTGGTGATACTGACAACGATATCGCTGCAGCCAACAATGTTGGAGTAGACTCTGTACTTTTCTTCCCTAAGGAACATAAAAGATTCTACGATCTTAGGAAGTTCAAAGAGCACAAGCCAACTTACATCGTTAGTGATTTTCGTCACATTATAGGCATAATCAACTAGTATTATTTACCATTAGTGGTATAGTAGGCTTAGAGTTAAAAAAATAAACGAGTGGAGGAGAACAAACATGTTAGAAAAAATCGAAATTATCATCATTGCTGTATTGGCCATAATGATAATTATGGGATCTAAGACTGTCCAATCCCAATTAAAGAGTATCAAGGTTTCCATTAAAGACCATCGCAAGGGTTAAAAGGGTGATTCCCTAAACATCAAAAATATAGCTAAGGAGCTCTTAAAAACATCAAATAAATAACAAAACGTTGTAATATTTATATTTATTGTTGACAGCCTTTATGCATAGGGCTATATTGAATGTTATCACCGTGAGGTGATTATTACCGAAGGGTAATATGGCCAAGTTAGCAATAATGAAAGCCGAAAAAAGAGCCCCTAAAAAGGCTCTTTTTTTATGTATTAATTTTATCTCTTAAAAATGGGATCGAATGTGGCTGAAACTATAGTCCCAATCAGCGTCAGCTTTCTTATGCGGATTAAAGATATCTTTTGGATCCATGATGGTTTTGACTTCCTTAAATAAACCAAGCACTTCTTTCCCATACATTCTCTCAAGCCAAGGGCCGCGAATTAATCCATCATTATGCTCTCCGCTAAGACTACCGTGATATTCCAAGACCAGATCGTTGACCTCTTTCATGGCAGGTAGTAATTTAGCTCGTTCTGTTTGATCTTCCAATTTCATCAACGGGATAATATGGAAATTCCCATCTCCCATATGCCCAGCAACTGTTGCCAGAAGTTTGTATTTTTTAATTATTTTTCGAATGCGCGGTAAAAACTCTGTCAGGTAGGGTGGATTAACGACGAGGTCATCAATAAATGGCGCCGTATGCTTATCTTTGACT
Source organism: uncultured Candidatus Saccharibacteria bacterium (assembly GCA_963706245.1). Taxonomy (GTDB): domain Bacteria; phylum Patescibacteriota; class Saccharimonadia; order Saccharimonadales; family UBA4665; genus BOG-1338. Next base: position 474,008 of record OY970151.1, read on the forward strand.
TTTGATCGTAGTAAATTAAAGCTCTGACGACGCATAACCCAGAATTTTTCAGATTTACCTTCAGTAGCATCTTCCTCAAAACCATTAATCTCATAACGTGCTCGGTGTTTTTTTAGGCTGCGATGCAGAGACTTTATTTTGTCGCGCACATCTTGTTCGCTATCACCGTTATACTCGACCATTAATATTAATTTAGGAATACCTCGTAGTAGTTGCAGGCCATCAGGGATAAGACTGAAGAGCAGGTGAATAAAACGTCGCCAGCCAAGTAGCTTTAAGAAACTCGGCATAAAGCGAATCGATAACCAAAGAGTTGCGTCATCGAAACTCTCAAAAGTTGCCGGTTTGGTTTCTAGAACTATTGGGATAATCTCACCTAGGTCATCAATGTCTTTAAGGAACATAACTAGAAGCCCTGAGTGATCACGTTTGGGGACCAGGCGAAACCATACATCAGTTGTTAGGCCTAGCGTTCCCTGGGCCCCAACAATCAACTTTGTCAGATCAAACACCTCAGTATCTCTGTCCCAGACATCCCAAAGGTTATAACCAGTTGAGTTTTTAGTAACTTTTGGTTTAGCGGCTTTAATAACGTCATAATTATCTTCAATCAACTTAAAGATCTTGGAATATACCTGTCCTTCAAAATCTTTTTGCGCCATAACAGCGTCAAGTTGCTTCTTTGATAAGGGTTTAACTACTCGCTCAACTCCATCTGAGAAAACTACCTTAAGTTGCTCAACAAAATTCTCTGTCTTACCAAACTCTAAAGATTTTTCGCCACCGGCATTGTTATTAACAATACCGCCGATCATACAAAGATCGCGGCTAGCGGGGAAAGACGGCATCAGAGCGTGCTGTTTAAAAGTCGCAACTTCAAAATCCCGATAATAAACCCCCGGCTGGACATGCGCGCTAGTCGGTTTCACCTCAAGAATTTTAGTAAAATATTTACTGAAATCGACTATTATAGAATCATTAATAGCGCCACCCGACATATCAGTACCGGCACTACGTGCGGTAAGCGATAATTTTGGGTTTTTAGCCTTCTCTTCAGACACCAAGGATACAAGCTTAACGACATCGTCCGCATCTTTTGGTTTAACTATAAGCTCAGGTCTAAGTTCAAAGAATGAGGCATCGTGACTATAGAATTCTTTAGAAGCCGCTGAGTCGTCAAGATCTCCTGAGAAGCCTTTAGCTAGTAGTTTTTGTTTAAAGTCTTCCACTACTTAAATAGCTTAGCTTTCAAAGTAACTTTTAGCAAGAGTGCTTATGCTAAAATAGACTTAATGAAAAGACCTCACGTTGTAATTGTTGGTGGCGGCTTTGGCGGTATCAAAGCTGCTCTAGATCTGGCCAAAGATGCTCGCTACTCGGTTACTCTCGTTTCAGACCGGGATTATTTTCAATATTTTCCGAGTCTATACCATACGGCTACCGGAGGACGTTTGGCTCAGTCAAAATTAGCGTTTTCGGATATTTTTACCGAGCCCAACATCGATGTCGTAATTGGCAAATTGACTCATTTAGACCGCGAAAAAGCCCATATCCGTCTAGATAATGGCCACAGCCTACATTATGACAAGCTTATCCTGGCTCTTGGGGTAGTGACTAATTACTTTGGGATCAAAGGCCTGAGTGAATTTGCTTACGGCACTAAATCCATCGACGAGGCCGAGGCTTTAAAGAACCATCTACACAAACAACTGATCGATGACAACGAACCGGACATGAACTACGTGGTTATCGGTGGCGGGCCAACCGGCATCGAGCTAGCCGGAGCCATGAGTAGTTATTTGAAAATAATCATGAAAAACCACGACATACGCCACCGCAGGGCACATATCGATCTTATTGAAGCTGCTCCTAGGCTATTACCACGGATGCCTAAAAAAATGGGTAAGACCATAACCCATCAACTTCGAAAGTTGGGAGTTACGATCTATGTAGGCAAAACCGTCGAGGGCGAAACAGCTGATGCTCTAACTGTCAGTGGCCAACCAATAACGTCTCACAGTGTTATCTGGACAGCCGGTATGGCAACCCACCCTTTCTTTAAGGAAAATAAGTTTGTAATGAGTGACCACGGCAAAGTAGTTGTCAACGACTATCTTGAAGCTGAGGATAATATTATGGTTATCGGCGATGATGCTGCCACAGTTTACAGTGGCATGGCTCAAACGGCTATATACGATGCAAAATTTGTGGCTAATAATCTGAAGAGAGTAGCGAGTGGGAAAAAGCCCCGTAAATACCGTGCTAAACACCCCATTGCTGTTATCCCAGCTGGGCCTAAGTGGGCGGCTGTGGAGTGGGGTAGCTATATTTTTTATGGACGCCTGGCCTGGTGGCTCAGGGAGTTAGCCGATCTAGTAGCTTTTCATGATTTTGAACCATGGGGTAAAGCCTCCAGACAGTTTATAACTGAGTTTGGATCACAAGAAGAGTGCCCGGCCTGTAGTAATTCTTTCTCAAAAGACTAAATTATCTCTCTCCCCGTGAGATAATAGATATATATGGACGCTGCTTTTAAGAAAGCCTATGCTCGGCTTAACGATGCTCAAAAAAAAGCCGTAGATTATATCGATGGGCCACTGCTTGTCCTGGCCGGCCCCGGCACTGGTAAAACCGAGTTACTGTCTGTTCGGGTAGCAAACATTATTGCTCAGACTGATACGAATCCAAGTAATATTTTATGCCTAACTTTCACCGATAACGCTGCTCGTAATATGCGCGAGCGTCTGCAGTCGATTATCGGCCAAGCCTCATCCCACGTCGCCGTCCAAACTTTTCACAGTTTTGGCAGTGAGATCATTGTCAACAACCCGGACTATTTCCTAAGCCGTCAGCTGACCCAACAAGTTGATGAACTGGGTCGTTACCAAATAATGCACGAATTATTTGAGGGGCTGTCACACTCTAACCCTTTAAGCGCAAAATTAGGCAATGATTATTTATTTTTAAAAGATACATTAAGCGTCATTAGTTATCTGAAACAAAATGCTATTACTCCAAACGGTCTGCAACAAATCCTTGGCGCCAATCAACTGGTAATGGACAGTTTATCGAAACTCCTCAGCCAAACCTTCGCCGCCCGTACTTCGACAAAAAAAATGCCCGCCTACCAAAAGCTATTAAAAGCTATGAAAGCTCTGTCAAGTAGCAAACACCCTTATGGATTCCCTGGATATGCTAGTGTCTGCGCCGAGCAACTGGAGCGAGCAATTAATGAAACCGATACTAAAAAGTCTTACGCGCCACTAATTACAGCTTGGCGCAATGATTTCTGTGTAAAAGATGATAGAAATCAGCATGTCTTTAAAGACGCCGGCAAAAACCTTAAGAAGATGCTAGCCGTTAGTAATATCTACCAACAAATGATCGACGTTATGGCCGAGACTGGTTTATATGATTTTGATGACATGATCGTTGAAGTTGTTAGGGCTCTAGACGAAAATGCCGATCTGAGGTTGACACTCCAGGAGAGATATCAATATATCTTGGTTGATGAGTTTCAAGACACCAATAAAGCCCAACTAAAGATGCTGACTTCGCTTGGCGATAACCCCTTGTTTGAGCGGCGCCCCAATATTATGGTAGTCGGCGATGATGACCAAGCGATTTACGCCTTTCAAGGGGCTGAAGTCTCTAATATGGCGGCCTTTGCTGGACTCTATAAAAACGTTGAAATAATCAGCTTAAAAGATAACTACCGATCAACGGAAGATATTTTGGAAGTTAGTAGTTTAATTACAGCACAGATTGATGATCGGCTAGAGAGCATATTACCAATTAGTGCTAAAGAACTGCTAGCCAAAGAAAAGTTTAAAAGTCAGCTTCTAGAGCATAACGTTTTTGCCAGCGAGCTGGCCCAATACGACTTTATCGCAAGGTCAGTTAAGAGCTACCTGGGCAGGGGAGTTGACCCAGAACAAATTGCTATTTTATCCCCGAAACATCGGTATCTTGAACGACTTTTACCCTATCTCGGTGACCAGAACATTCCGATTGCTTATGAAAGACGAGATGATATTCTTGATGCCCCAATTATTATAGAACTACTGACGATGACAAAGTTAGTTGTGGCTCTTGCCGCTAATGCTCAAGACCAGGTCGATGAGTTGATCAGCCGCGTTCTGGCTTATGAGTTTTGGGAAATTGATCCGATAGAACTCATTAACATATCACTAAATTGTTATGAACATCATAAGCACTGGCTAAGTGAGCTTCTAAAATCCAAAAACCAAAAGATAAAGGCTATCGTACTGTGGTTTAACCAACTAGCTCAGGCCTCCAGTATTGAGCCGCTGGAATATATCCTTGATCAACTGATGGGCGAGGACAAGCCACCTAAAGAAGGCTTTAACTCGCCGATGAAGCAGTTTCATTTCAGTCCTGGGCGCTACAGAGACGCCACAGACCGATATTTGGAGCTCCTTGGACAAATTGCCACATTGCGCCAGAGACTACGTCAGTGGCAGCCAAATAGCTTCCTAAAAGCCGTAGATCTAGTAAGCTTCGCTGATCTTCATAAACAGGCCGGTTTGAAGATCATTGACGAGAATCCTCATACTCAAACGACAAACGCCGTTCAGCTAATGACTGCCTATAAGGCCAAAGGTTTAGAATTTGAGGTTGTTTTTGTTATTAATGCCCAAGATGAAGTCTGGGGGCCAACAGCCAGGAGTCGTTCTCCACGAATCTCATTACCGCATAATTTACCGCTTGAACCAGTAGGGAGTAAAGATAACGATAAACTGCGACTGCTTTACGTAGCTATGACCCGGGCTAAACATGATCTAATTATTACCAGCTATAGCCACACTTTAGAATCCAAACTCTCTGCCGGCTTAAGCTTCTTAGGAGGCAATACGCCAGATTCAGAAATCCTGGACCCACGTCTTAAGCCCAAAAACCATCCGAAAGCCACCTCACTCGAGGCCATCGAGATATTATCGACTGACTGGGCTTACCGTTTTCACCAGGTTATTGCAGATCAGAAGCAACTATTTGAGCCAATCTTGAAGAATTATAAATTAAGCGTCACACACCTGAATAATTTTATCGATGTCAGGGACAAGGGCCCTGATTATTTCTTAACCCATAATCTACTGCGCTTCCCTCAGGCTGCCAGTCCGGCAGCTGCATACGGCGATGCCATCCATAAAACCCTGCAGTGGACCTATACGCAGCTTAGAAAGGACAATAATCTGCCATCACAAAAACTAATTAATGAATACTTTATAGATGTTATCACTAAGAAACATCTCCGTCCTTCAGACCTAGTCATCCAAAAAGACCGGGGGATCGCCGCACTAACCAATTATATTAATAAAAGAGGAAAAGACTTTAAAAAGGCTGATATTATTGAACGCGGTTTTCATAATGACGGCGTCATGATCGGTGAAGCACGACTGAGCGGTAAGATTGATAAAATCCAGCTTGATGGCAATCTGGCTCACGTGATTGATTTTAAGACTGGTAAACCGGTAACCTCATGGGAGCCTAAAGAAGCTTACGAAAAGGTCAAACTTCATCAGTACCGTAACCAGCTAATGTTCTATAAGTTACTAATTGAACATTCAGCTAGTTATCAGAAGAAACTGACGGTTAACTCCGGCGCTCTCGAATTTATTGAACTAGGCGAAAACGGACAACTTGTCGAGGACCTAAAACTCGATATTGAACCGGCGGAGTTGAGTAACTTCATAAGTTTAATAGCAGCTGTTTGGCAACACATCCAAAAGCTAGATTTCCCCAGTGTCAGTAGCTATAAAAACGACTTAAGTGGCGTCCTTGCATTCGAACAAGATCTTATAAACTCAACCAAATAAAAAAATCGTCCCGGTAGGTTAGACCCTGGGACGATTTGAAAACTAATTAAAAGTTTTTTACTATTTCTTTTTTGAAGAAGACGTTGTCTTCATCGACATTTTAGCTGCCGTTGGAGAGAAAACCCAGTTGTAAAGGTTTACTCCAACGATACCACCAACAACTGGACCAAGAACGTAGTTACCCCAACCGCTAGAACCGAATACGTCCCAAGCGTGGGTACCGATAGCTAAAGCTGGGTTGATTAGACCATTTGAGGCAATAGCAGCAACTAGAATACCTAGTGCTAGAGATGCTCCAACGGTTGCACCAAGCAATAGTCCGTCAAACTTCTTAGCTGCAGCTGCAGCCCAACCGAAGACGAATACTGCTGTACCAATGCCCTCAGCAACCATTACGCGGACAGAATATGCACCGCCAGTGTTCTGAAGGTGAGTCTTTACTAAGTAGACATATAGGCCATAAGCTGCCCAACCACCTAGAAGCTGTACGGCTACATACAAAACTGCAGGTGCTGATTTAATCTTACGAGTAGTCCAAAGACCGATGGTCAGTGCTGGGTTAAGATGGGCATCTGAGTTAGAACCGAGAACAAACGTTAGAACTGCATATGCCAGTCCTGCTCCTAAAGCAACAAAAAAGGAGTAACCTACTCCTGATGTTTTGATGCTAATAACTGCTAGTGTAAGTAGCCCAGTTCCTAGGAACTCTGCTCCTAACATAGCAATCCTACGTGTTGATATTTCCATTATCCCTCCGTTAATTTAAATAATTATGTTTTAAGCATATCACTTTTTGTCAAGCTGGCAAGTACTTCTTGAGCTATCTGACCGCTAGAGACACTTTACTATTGTCTGACTAAGAGCAGTTGAGAGCCATCAGTGATTTGCATAAGTGTTGCGACAGCATCTACGATCATGGCATATCCAATGTCAAGACCGTACTCTTCAAAGATAGCCCAGGCATCAAGGTTGAAGTTGCCGGTTTTGGAATCTGTTGCAGCGTTATAAGCATCCCGATTAAAGGTAGTCCCCGTTTTCCAGTTGACAGTCAGTGTTGTTTCGGTGTGTGGCCTTACGAGGGTTTCGATGCCGTTAGGGTTAAGTGCTTCGATCTTAGATATTACTTGTTGGGCTGGTAGGAAATAGTCATCTTCTTTCAAAATAGCTTTTGTATTCTTTTGAAGTTCTGCAAACGCTTCACCAGGTACATAGAGATTGCCACTGGCCATAATTGCATCCGCAATATCTTTGATCACACGACCACTTTTAGGATCAACGATTGCCAGGGATGTTTCCCGGCAGTAATCTTCGTTACCACAACCAGTCCTGTCCACAGGTGACTGATCGTCGGTGTGATTACCGGGAGCAAAATGTCGTGGATACTCATCAAGCAGCTTATCGATATCAGTTGCGATAGTGGCGCTGGAATCAGGACCAAGATATCTACGCAATGAGCGAGCCGCACCAACCGTGCCACCAGCATATTGTGGACCCAGTGGTCTGGCATTCCAGTTAGCGTCATTGGCGTCATAACCTTCAATCTTACTACCGTCAACACATCTCTCGGCCGCACCCCTGGAAACCGGTACAAAGAATTGACCAATAAGTTCGTGGTTAGCGTCAAGCTCGTCTTGGCTAATTTCACTATCCTCTAAGCGTTTTTCAACAGAAATATTTCCTCGCCAGAGCTCAAGATTTGCACCAGCCGATAATGAACCGATGGTTTCAATGGTAGCTTCTTGAATAGACATTTCGCGCTCCTTATGTTTAATTGCATCTAATAGCACCGCTGGGTCTATCAGACCGCTTTGATCAACATCAATACTAGGATAATTCTCGTTCAATTATATATACTCACTCTTCCAAAAAAATTAGTATTTTGAAAACGTAAAAAGTTATTCTACTCTTTAAGCTCTAAGTTTACAAGGCATAAATGTGTGCAATATCACCGCGGATCAATACTAACTTAATTTATGCTTAGTGGAATGACGATGATACTAGGCCAAGAAGGCCAACCAACAGGAGGTATGGAGTCGATCGGAGCCGATAGCTTTGGGGCTCTTGAAGTCGACATGCTTGACTCTACAAAGTTAGAGATGATGTTTGATGACCTACTATCAGAAAACCCTCAATTCGCTAAATGGTTCCTTGCATTAACAGAGAGAGCTGACGAATCAGACCTATCGAAGCAACAGGTCGCCCTACAATTCGGACTGATGATGCATGATATTCATAATCGAGCGATTCGTCTACAAAATCTTGAAGAGTCTTATGGTACAAACGGCGCATCGGCGAGCGTGGAACAGCCTTAATATTTAACTACTGTTTATTCTGCGGCCTAGCTTTTTTAACGGCTCGACTAATCTCATAAACGCTAAACCAAGCGAGCACAGCTCCGGCGCCAACACCGACTATTAGTTTGACATGTTTGTTCTTTATCTTCTTAATGTTGCCCTCAGCGTCGTATATAGGGTTACCTTCCTCATCCTTTTCGATTTCTTCGTGTTCCTCGTCTAATTCAAGACCTCGGACCTCATCAGTATTAATAGACTCCTCACCAGTAACCGGGTGACGCAAAATTAATCTGGCAGTACTGCCAGAGATCTCGATTAGACTATGTAGTTTATCGACAATACTAGCCTTAAATGATGATTGATCGACATCCGGAATTTCGCCGATATTTTCCTGTCTGGGTTCGATCTCGTGAGAAATAGTTAGCTGAACATCAGGCGTCTTGGCAACCACCCGATGATTACTATTTTCCATGATGTCCTTCTAAATTGATCCTTAATCTAATATGTGATAGTTATTCTACTCTAAATATTTTTCTCAATAATTAAAAAGTTTTATCGACGAGTACTACGTCTTCGTAGTTGGGCGACTTGTAAACGGACAGTTTGACGGTCAATCAATGCCTGCGCCTGATCCAGACTTGTTTGATCTTTAGCTTCGGAGAGAGATTTTTTTGCTCTCTCAACCGCATGTTGGGCCTCAGCTTCATTAATCTCATCCGAATGATCGGCCTCATCAACCAGAACCCGCAGATTATCTTTATTAACCTCAATAATGCCACCATAAGTTGCAAAACTATCCATCATGGCATCGCTGTCGCGTTGGTTGTGGCGGACTGAAATAACACCGGTTGTAGCTACACTGACAAGGGGCATGTGTCCTGGTAGTACGCCAATTTGGCCATCAAGGGTAGGTAGAAGTACTTCATAAACCTCATCATCAAATTTTTGACCGCTTAAGGTATAAAGTTGAAAATGAATCATAATCTTAAAACTTATTTAACCTGGCTAATATCGCCCTTTAGATAGAAGGCTTGTTCGCTCTTGTCGTCATGTTTGCCATCAAGAATTTCTTGGAAACTCTTGATATTATCTTTTAGCGACACATATTGACCGGGGATACCGGTAAATTGCTCGGCCACGAAGAATGGCTGGGATAGGAAACGCTGAATCCGACGAGCTCGATTAACGGTTAGTTTATCCTCGTCACTAAGCTCTTCCATCCCGAGAATCGAGATAATATCTTGGAGGTCTTTATAGCGCTGTAAGACTCGTTGAACTTCACGGGCGACATTATAGTGTTCCTCGCCGACAATTTCAGGGTCGAGGATAGTTGAACTCGAGTCTAGTGGATCTACGGCCGGGTAGATACCAATTTCCGATAATCCACGGCTTAATACGACAGTTGAGTCAAGATGCGAGAAGGTCGTAGCTGGAGCAGGGTCGGTAAGGTCATCCGCCGGCACATAGACAGCCTGGACAGAAGTAATTGACCCTTTGTGAGTCGAAGTAATACGCTCCTGCAGGGCACCCATTTCTTGTTGAAGATTTGGTTGGTAACCAACAGCGCTTGGCATACGACCAAGTAGGGCAGACACCTCACTACCGGCCTGGGTAAAGCGGAAAATATTGTCAATAAAAAGTAAGGTGTCTTTGCCCTGGTCACGAAAGCCTTCAGCGATTGTTAATCCGGATAGACCAACTCTTAAACGGGCACCTGGCGGTTCATTCATCTGACCGAAGACAAGGCTAGTATTTTTCAATACATCTGCACCTTTCATTTCTTCATATAAGTCATTGCCTTCTCGGGTACGCTCACCAACCCCGGCAAAAACTGAGAATCCGGCGTGGAATTTAGCGATATTATTAATAAGCTCTTGAATTAGAACTGTCTTACCAACTCCGGCGCCACCAAAAAGACCAACCTTACCACCCTTAGTGATTGGAGCAATTAAGTCGATTACTTTAATACCGGTTTCCAGTATCTCGGTCGTACCGGATTGGTCAACAAGTGGTGGTGGATTTCTATGAATCGGAGCACGCTGGGTAAATTCATTACTGAGTCCATCAATTGGCTGGCCAATAACATTAAACATGCGTCCTAAGAGTTTTCTCACCGATCGGCACGCTAATGGCTGCGCCGGTATCAATAACCTTTGTGCCACGGGCAAGACCATCAGTCGACCCAAGAGAGATTGTTCTAACACTAGACTCACTTAAATGCTGGGCAACTTCTAAGATTAATTGCTTGCCATTTAGCTCAACTTCAAGAGCATTATAGATTGCCGGTAGATGGCCTTCGTTGAAATCAATGTCAACAACCACGCCAACAATCTGGCTGATAATGCCTTCGTTTTTCTTAGTGGTTGCTTTGGTCGCAGTAGCCATCTTTAGATCTCCTCTTTAGGTATGTAGTTCATTATTTAATCGCCTCCGCACCGTTGGTAATTTCAGCTAACTCCTGAGTAATGGCCGCTTGACGGGCAGTATTAAACTCTAGGGTTAAATCATCAATTAGGTCATTAGCATTATCGGTAGCGTTTTTCATCGCAACCATCCGCATTGAATGTTCTGAAGCTAAACTTTCCAGCAACGCCTGCCAGATTTGAACTTCGATGAGCCTGACGGCAGCGTTATCGAGTACTTCATCAACCGATGGTTCAAAGTTAGTATAGGGGGCGATTACTGGCTTTGTAGAGTCGTCATTGACGTGGGCCGGCAGAATACTAAGTCTTACAGCTTGCTGAGAAATACTAGATTTATAGACTGTGTAAATTATTTCGGCCTCGTCGATTTTCTTTTCACGGTACTCTTCAATTAAGGTATTTAGAATTGGCCTAATATCGTTAGCTGTCGGCTGGTCACCAAATGCCGGATAGACTGCCAGTAGTTTTACGTCTTTAAGCCGACGAGCAAATTGGGCACCTTTATGACCAATTGTTATGACGTAGCTGGTAACTTTGTTTTCTCGGTCGTTTCTAAGTGCTGTCGTGAATTCCCGGAGCACATTGTAGTTATAAGCCCCGGCCAACCCGGTGTTAGACGTAACTAGAAGGTACAGGCGCGAGGTTACCTTGCGATGGGCAAATAGTGGGTGCGAGCCAACTTCCGATAGGCCATTTAACTTTAGAAGTAGTTCATAAGCAGCATTCTGATAATCACGACTCAGCTTAGCGCGGTCTTGAGCGCGGCGCATTTTACTAGCCGATACTAACTCCATGGCTTTAGTTATCTGACGAGTATTACGAACTGAGGTAATTCGGTGCTTCAAGGCAGTTGGTTTAGGCATAAGCTTCCTTAGTTGCCCTCTTTAGCAGCAGTTTTATCTTTGTAGGAATCTGCAATCGCCTTAGCTACTGAAATAATTGTCTTTCGATCATTTTCGGGAGGTTCATTACCGGTATTAATCGATTCAACCATCTTAGCGTGCTTATCTTTTAACTCGCGGTAAAGGCTTTCTTCAGCTAGCAAGATTTTATCAACCGGTACGCTATCAAAAACACCTTCAGTCGCCGCTAGCAAACTGGAATACATTTGCCATATTGCGTAGGGACTGTACTGTGGTTGTTTGAGTAGTTCTGTTAAACGTTGACCACGCTCAATGCGCTGTTTAGTTTCTGCGTCAAGGTCAGTTGAAAATTGAGCAAAACTGGCAAGCTCTCTAAACTGTGCCAGATCGATTCTTAGAGACTTGGCTACTGATTTGACGGCCTTAGTTTGAGCGTTACCGCCGACACGCGAGACACTATAGTCCAACGGAGATTGCCGGTCGGATTCCCTGATAGAATAGGTTGGTTTCCATGAATATCTGACCATCGGTAATTGAAATAACATTGGTCGGGATGTAGGCGCTTATATCACCAGCCTGAGTTTCAATAATAGGCAGGGCTGTTAGACTACCAGCTCCTAGCTTGTCATTAAGTTTGGCGGCTCGCTCCAAAAGTCTGGAGTGTAAGTAAAAAACGTCTCCCGGGTAAGCCTCGCGACCAGGGGGTCGGCGCAGAAGCAGGGACATTTGTCGGTAAGCAACGGCGTGTTTAGACAGATCGTCATAAATGATTAAAGCGTGTTGTTTGTTGTCTCGGAAATATTCACCCATAGCCGCGCCGGTGTAGGGAGCCAAGTAAAGTAGAGCAGCCGGGTCAGACGGGGATGTTGCCACAATAATGGTTTGATCCATAACGCCTTCGCGCTTTAAACGCTCGACTAGGCGAGCAACTTTACTAAGTTTTTGGCCGACAGCAACATAGATATTCACAACTCCGGTTTTTTGTCGGTGTTGATTAATCATTGTGTCAATTGCGATTGCTGTTTTACCGGTCTGACGGTCACCAATAATAAGCTCTCGTTGTCCACGGCCGACAGGCACCATGGCATCAATAGCTGTAATCCCGGTCATTAGCGGTTCATGAACACTTTTTCGGTCAAGAACGCCCGGTGCCGTCTGTTCAACCCGAGCTGATAGTTTAGCTTTAATAGCCGGGCCACCGTCTAATGGTCGGCCAAGCGGATCAACAACTCTACCAACCAATTCAGGGCCAACTGGAACTTCGAGAACCTTACCCGTCAGTTTGGCTTTAGCGCCAGCCTTAATATCAACATCATCACCTAAAAGAACTGTTCCAATTTCATCCTCAGCCAGGTTAAAGGCAAAGGCTGTGATGGTAGCCCCATCAGCCCCTTCAATATCAATCATTTCGCTATAACCACATTTAGCCAGTCCGTAAATCCAAGCTATACCATCGCCAACGCGAGTAACGATACCAACATTTTCAATTTCCGGACGAGTTTTAAGTTCAGCAATCGCTGCTCTAACATCAGCCGACAGATCTTTTATCGATAGCTCAGGCATAGTTTAGTTCTCCCCAGAAGTTAGTTGCTTAAATTTATTTAGCTGACTCGCAACCGACAAGTCCAGCTGGCGATCAGCTAACTCAATACGGACTCCAGCAATCACTTCTGGATCAAGTTGCTCATTGATAATAATCTTTTTTGCCGCCGGGAAGACAGTCTTTAATCTGCTTTTTATTTTGTTCTTTGCTTCAGCATCAATTGGATGAGCACTGATGGCTAGGGCATTAACATAGCCCGCTTCAGCCCAAAGACTTTGGATATCACGCATCAAGGGATCGAGTTCACTAACACGCCCCTCGGTCAATAAATAAGCTGCTAGCTCTCGGCTCAACTTCTTAGAAATACCGTCAGCTAAAGTCTGATCGGCGATAGTTGTTGCAACTGCGCTACGTGGTAGTTTACTCACATTGGTCTCCGAGCAGCCAGGGCTTTATCGATTAACTCAATGTCCTTTTTAGTATCAACTTTTTCGTCGATAATGGCTTCTGTGGCTTCGGAAATTAGTGAAGACAAGTCTTTCTGTAGATCCTTCCAGGCTTTGGCCGTTTCTTGCTTGATCCGAGCTTCGGCATCAGTCATGATCTGCTCAGCCTTAACTTTAGCGGCTTCTTCAGCAGCCGTAATAACAGCCCGGGCGTCTTGTTGAGCAGCACTTATAATATCATCGGCTTTGACTCTGGTTTCATGCAGGGTCTTGTCGATCTTTGCCTCAAGCTGCTTTTTTTCTAAGGCCATTTCTTGACCCAGGGTAACACCGTTTTCAATAAGCTCACGGCGTTCATTTAAAACCTTCAGAATTGGCTTAAACGCCCATTTCCTAAGCACCAGAAAAACTAATATAAAGGTGATAATTTGGATTACAAAAGAAGAGACGCTGAATCCAAGCGCTCCAATTCCTGAAGAACTGTCTCCAAAATTACTTAATAAAATAGGTACCATATATCTTTTAAAATCCTTACCTAACTGACGATAAATATTGATGCGAAGGCTAGAAGAGCGAATAGCTCAACAATAGCCACAAAAACTAATGCTTGACCTAAGAACTTTGAAGCCTCAGGGTTGCGGCCAACAGCCGAGAGATAGTTCCCGCCGATTAGACCAATACCGATTCCCGGCCCGATGAAACCTCCGCCGATCATAAGACCTTTGCCGATCAAACCGATAGCATCCTGTGTTGATAACGTAGTTGCCAGATAAACTGTGTGTACTAAATCCATAGTTTTTACTTACTCCTTATTAATATTTTTAAACACTAAAATCATTGCCACCTCTACGCATTAGACTCAAGTTCTGCCCCAATTGTTACAGGAACGTCTTCCTCAGTCAAGTTATGGTGAGCATGATTAACGGCGATGGCGAGATACATGATGCTAAGTATGCAGAATATATAAGCCTGCAAGGCACCGACAAAAAATTCCAGAAGTGTAAAGGGCGTGGCAGTCAAAGGAGCGATAACGTGTCCAAGATATGAGAATACCGCAATGACAATTTCACCGATCGCTACATTTAAGAAAAGTCGAAGAGATAAGCTAAAGACTCTAGTCATATCTGTAAACATTTCTAAAAGTCCGATGAGTAGGTACAGTGGGTTTTTCGGACTGCCGACAAAGAAGTGGCGTAGATAATTACGGATGCTGCCCGATTCTCTAATCGACGAGATATATACAACAGCCATAGTAATTACTCCCATAGCTAGGGTGCCGTCTAAATCACCTGTAAAGGGCCTAAGCAGCGGTAGACCGTGAACCTGAATAGCTTCACCAACTCCAGGGATTAGACCAAGCCAGTTGTTTACTAAAATGAAGAAAAATAGTGTCACGAAATAGGGAACATATTTACGGCCTTTCTTTTTATCATCAAAGGCACTAACTACTAAGTTTGTAATAAAATCAGCGCCAATCTCGACATATTGGATAAAACCGCCTTTTGGTTTAACAGTGATCCTTCGAGCCACCCAAATAAAAGTAATTATTAGGATTACCGAGCATATCCAGCCATAGAAAATCGAGTTGGTAATCGCCAAACTACCCAAGTGGAATACTCCTCCCGGAGCGATATGGACAACCGGGCCGGAATCAGCGAAAAATATCTTCATTTCTTTTTACCTTCTGGATGGAGAAAACTTTGATTAAGTTGAGCAAGAATTCGATGTAACACACCAAATGAGCCGGCTATGGCCAGCACACAGCCGACAATAAACCATAGCGGTGAAGTCTTAAAATGCTCATCGAGCTTATAGCCGCCAATTACCGGAATTAGTACCACAAGAGCCAATTGCCAAGTCATATCGCTAACCGCGGCAATAAATATACGTCGGTTATCTTTGCTTTCCTGGTTTACCTCACCCTTGTTAGGCTTCGGCGTCGTTTTAGGCGCAGAATCTTTCATCATTTCCTTTAGAT
Source organism: uncultured Candidatus Saccharibacteria bacterium (assembly GCA_963706245.1). Taxonomy (GTDB): domain Bacteria; phylum Patescibacteriota; class Saccharimonadia; order Saccharimonadales; family UBA4665; genus BOG-1338. Next base: position 489,392 of record OY970151.1, read on the forward strand.
TAGCAGTTTTCACTCTGTAAAGCAATAGAACTTAGGCTTTACTTTACTTTGTATAGTAGGTACAATTATAAGCATGAACGAACAAACCGTAACAATTTATAGCGCTACTTGGTGTGCCTTCTGTCATGCCGCCAAAGATTATTTCAAGAAACTAAACGTTAAATTTGACGATAAAGATATAGAGTCTGACCCTAAGTATGCACAAGAGTCGGTTGATAAATCCGGCCAACGTGGGATACCGGTTATTGATATTGCCGGCACGATTATAGTAGGTTTCGATCGACCAAAAATTGATGAAGCTCTAAAAGCTGCCAAGCTCGTTTAATACCTGAGTTCGGCTGATATACTAAGGCTATGAGTTTTGAGAATTATAAGACTAAAGCCTCTGTAGTTATTGTCTATAGTGGTGACGGAAAAGGGAAGACCTCAGCGGCTCTCGGATTGATGACCAGGTCTCTTGGCAACCGCGGTAAGGTGGCTTTTATTCAATTTATTAAACATTGGGGCGTCAGCGAGCACGTTTTTATCCGGGATATTCAGCCACTTTTTAAAGATCAACTGTATTTCTATAAAGGTGGGAAAGGCTTCTATAATGCTGGGGACTTATCACCGAAAGAAATAACTAAAGACCAACATCTCCAGGCCGCTAAAGACACCTATAAAGAAGCACTGAAGGCCGTCTCAAGTGGCAAATATGACTTAGTTATTTGTGATGAAATCAATAACGCAGTTCACGATGGCTTAATTAGCCGCAAAGAGCTCCGATTTTTGATTGAATCGCGGAGTGAAAAGACCAGCCTGTGCCTAACCGGCAGAGATTTCCCAAAAAGCTTAGCCAATCTAACTGACATTTACACGAACATGACAAAAATTCGACACCACTTTGATGGAAAGTATTTAGCTAACAAGGGTATTGATTTTTAATCGATATCGTGTTATAATCGCTATTAATGAAAACTGTTATCGGCATGTCTGGGGAGGTACAACAAATATTCTCAGATAAAACTATCTCTGACTATAGTACTTTGGTTCTTGTTGATCATCCGGAAGTTACCAACGGAGATTTAGTTGATGAGCAAATTAAAGAGGGGCGAGAATTACTGGACAGGCATTTTCAAGTAGTGAAGCGGGTTGAATCATCTCCAAGCCAATCAATTACTTTAGGTAGAATTCAAGAGGCTCAAGGCGATGAACCCGAAAAGTCAGTTGTGGGTATGGGCACTGGTGACGGTGGTTCGGAACCTGGTATTCGCGCAGCTTTGGGCAACGGCGCTTTATTTTGGAAATTGCAAGCTGGTAATAGTGATAATATTGGACGCGCCAGTTTTCCCAGGTCTGATCGTGGCAGTGTTGACTCAATTCTTCGTAAAGCTAAAATCGCCAGAACTAAAGCGGTCTCTTGCATAGTGGAGGATAAGAGCGGAAACCCAAAGTATGATTTTATTGTACTCGATGAGGTGGGCTTTGGTGATTCTGGTGCTGCTTCAGAGGCTCTTAACGCAAGAGAATATCGCGAATTTCGAGGTAGTATGAGTAGGCCTCAGAGACTCCGAGCTAACGGGAGAGTAAGTACAGAAGCTGTTAAGCAGGCCAAACCATTCAGTATTAAAAGAGGCAGTCATGACCTTGACTCAACACCCGATGTCAGAGACACAGAGATATACCGCGAGCTCATGTATGCTAACCTCGGACATATCGCAAATGGCTGGATTCGTAATATTAATATGACTGATCTCAAGATGGTTGAAATTAGTAATCGAAGAACTTCCAAACTTGCAACAAAATTATTTTTTGGTAGATTCTATATCAACATGCTATTTGGTAACGATGTTCCTGATGGAGAACCAATCGAGTTTGACATAATCGAACCAACTGTTATGCAAAAAAGCGGTGATCACTTTAATCTCTCAGCTGGGGATCATGTCCAAGTAAGGCGTACCGCTGAAGAAGTTCTTGTCTTATCAACACGTCGAAGACCTTAGATATTAAGATTAGTTCATTGTGTCAAATAGAGATCTAACTACAAGTTCCGCTCGAAGCATCCTGCTATCTTGGTCTGGACGATCTGAAAAGGCTGCAACCTCATCTAAGTATAGTAATTTTGCTTTTTCAAAATTAAGCACTGTAGGGTTCTTGAGAACACGTCTCGGATAGACCCTCTCAATTTCTCTGGGTCGCGTTTTTTTGACCTTGAATCGAGACGGATCACCAATTTGAATTACCTCTAATCCTGTATGTACTTCAACGATCGAATTGTCATCGCTTCGTTTTTGTCTGTCTTTTGCGACAGACTTGGTAATCACAACGGCATTCTCTGGAAGTAGTGTATCTCTACATACTCTACAGGGAGGCAATGTTGGAAGTGGAACCCCAATAATGGATTCTATTTGTGCGGGACTAGCAGAAGATACAACATCGAATAATATTGGGACTAGGGCTCCCCCGAGTCTGCTAGCCTTACCGCGTCTTTTCATTGCCTCGGACTGTGCGGTTAATTCAGCGCACTCCTTACCCTCTTCCTCATTGGGTTTATAATTCGCGCCGCCGTAACCAATAATCTTTTTCGTAGCTTCATCATAATTTGTCACTACAGTTCCGACTTTAACTCGGTATGATTTAGATTCACTATCCATGATGCCGGTAGCTCTATCGAGACCACTTGGAGCCCAGTCAAATACCGCAGTATATGGGTCAAAATCAGATATATAATCCACATTCTCCACATAGACCGGTTTACCGTTGATGCGTGTTGGCATTATATACATATTATGGCATTTTTATACGAAGATATCAACACTAGCGCACTTAGGGCTACTACGAGCCAGCAATTAAGTGCCGGCGCTTGACATAGATCAGTCCGACTAACCCAGGCAATATTGGCAGCCAGTATGAGATAAATCTATAGGTCAAAACGATCGCTAATGCCTTGGGGGCACTAATCCCGAAAGCTACAAACCCGGCAATCAAACCAGCCTCAATACCGATAAGGCCTCCAGGAGTAGGTGTTGCCGTCCCAACTATCGATCCGAGTGTAAATATAACCAAAACCTGGGTGAAGTCTAAATGAACGCCAAAAGCTATCATACAAACTACTAAAGCCGAGACGTAACAAAGCGTCAGCCCTATAGAGCTAAAAAGGGCAGCTAGCAATCTGAGTGGATGCTTAGAGTAAGCTCCTATATCCCGAACTACTTGCCAACTAAAGTTTTCAAGCCAGTGACGTATTTTTGGAAAAACCAAAATAGTTGCAATTAAACCAGCTATTACAACAGCTACACTAATGTAGATGCCCCTCGATACATGGAAATTATTAGTGAACTTTACAGACGAAGGTAGAAATACCAGAGCGACGCCTAGGACTAGTAGATGTCCTACGATTCCAAGAAGATTATTAGTTGCAGCTACCGTGGAAGCTTCAGCAATTTTATGTTTGTTGTTGTATAGATAAGCCGTATTTAAACTCAAGCCGCCCAAACCAGCCGGGAGTAGACGGTTAGCGCAGGCTGAGGAAATCTGAACAAGCAACGTACGGCGGACTTTAAGGGGGTGCCTAGCCAGTAATTGGTAACTTAATGTTGCAAAGCCATAAGTAACTACGATTAAGAGAAGGGCCAGAAGTAGCCAGCTGCGATCTGCGTGACGGGCTAGAGTAATACTTGTTTTAAGATCTTTTATTTGTGGCAAGAAGACATAAATTGCAACAAGAACTATTGCCAAAAATAAAACTGCTGACTTATTGACCTTAAGTTGATGCTGAGCTGTCTTCGTCATACATAAGCATTATAGCTAACTGGCGCAATAAACTTTTAATTTAGGAGTCGATTACCTACAATAGCGGGTGATGGCCAAACCAATTCTATACATGTTACTTGGGTATCCCGGCGCCGGGAAAACAACGACCGCAAAGATTATTGAAAAACTCACCGGAGCCAAGCGACTTACTTCTGACGATGAAAGGTTAAAAATGTTTCCTTCGCCGCAGTTTAGCGAGAGCGAACATAGTCAGCTATATCGCCAACTCGACCAGGAGACCGCCAAACTACTAAGAGACGGCGAGAGTGTAATTTATGACGCCAATCTAAACCGCTATTCTCATCGGGCTGATAAATACGCAATCTGCAAACAAACACACGCTCGTGCTGTTCTAATGTGGTTAAATACCGATCGAGGTTTGTCTCGAAAAAGGGCAACGGATAAAACTAGACAGAAACTTTGGCCTGTAGGTGAGACTCCGGAGGCTATGTTTTCACGCATTGCCGATCTTATTGAAAAGCCTCAGGCCGATGAAAACCCGATAATTTTAGATGGTACGTCATTAGATTCGGGCATAGTTGAGGCCGCCCTAAAGACTCATAAAATAGTCTAGTATTTACCTGTGGCCAAACTTTTGCTGAAGGTAGCGCACGAATACAAACGGTAGCGCCAGAATAAATATAATTATCGCCAGTATTCTAATTAGGTAGCTTCTAAATATCAGTTCGTTATTAACGTATGTATCTGACCAAATCATACAATATTCCCAGATGTAGGCTAGTGAAGTTTGACCACGAATTAAGGATACTGAAACAATCATTTTAGGCAGTCTTTTAATCAAATAACCAGCTTTTCTTAGCTTCAAAGACATATCAATATCTTCATGAATAACTTGAATTGGTTGCTTAGCGATTACCGCATCCCAAACAGACTTGCGCACCATCATATTTGAGGCCCATAACATAGTCGTGCCAGCGATAAGATTCTGAGCATAGTTCTGAAAAAACGCATGATAAGCGCTAAAAGCACGGCGCAAGGGATAATCATAGAAATAACATTTGCCAGTAATAGCAGCGACTCCCTCGTTACGTTCAAAATATTCGGTAGTGATTTCAGTCCAATTAGGTTCAAGTACGGTATCAGCATCAATGCGACCGATTAACTCATTTTTGGCAGCTAAAAAACCACTATGGCTAGCGAAACCAACTCCTTGCTGCTTCTCGTTGATAAGTTTAACAAAGGGGTAAGATTTAGCGATAGCCACAGTGCCGTCGCTCGAATTATTGTCTACTACAATAACCTCGGCAGGCATAACTGTTTGCTTAGCTACAGAGTCGAGGGTCGCCTTCAAGTAGCGCTCTTCGTTATAAGCTGGTATAACTAAACTAACGTGTAACTGTTTGTGTTTATGCGTATCCATATGTCAAAACCTCTACTATCTTACTACAACAAGCTCAAGAAAGGCTTAAGTCATCTCCTTAAGTGGCCTGGGCGTTACTGGCGGAGATCTCTTTGGCATAAAATCATTAGTGGAGTAGTGATTATCCTAGCGATTTGTCTCGGTTGCATGTACGGCATAGCCCGTTGGTATATCGCCAGTCAAGACGGAATTCCGCTCCAACTTGGTGTTAGCTTTATACCTGATTATGCCAGCTCCCTGGGAGTGAACCCCGAGCAGAATATGAGCGCTCTTATTAATCAGTTGCATGTTAAACATTTTAGATTAACTAGCTACTGGAGTGATGTCGAGCCAACAAAGGGCAATTATAATTTCAGCCAATTAGACTGGGAATTCGCTATGGCCGACAAAGCGCATGCCAAGATAACATTAGTAGTGGGCTTACGGCAACCGCGCTGGCCAGAATGCCATCCACCAAGCTGGGTAAATACATCCTCTCCGTTGAATCAATGGCAACCAGAGCTTGAACAATACATGACAACTGTCATAGATCGCTATAAAAACAATCCGGCTCTTGAAAGTTATCAACTCGAGAATGAATATTTCCTTAAAGGCTTCGGTGACTGTACCGATTTTAGCCGTAGTCGTTTGGTTAGTGAGTATAACTTAGTAAAATCTCTAGACTCTAATCACCCGATCATCGTAGGACGTAGCAATAATGCCTTAGGTACGCCAGTAGGTGCACCTACACCAGATTTGTTCGGTATTAGTATCTACCACCGCGTCTGGGATGCAGCCTATACACATCGCTACATAGAATATCCTTTTCCAGCATGGTTCTATGCCTTTCTAGCCGGGGTTCAGAAGATAACAACCGGCCGAAACATGATAATTGACGAGGAGCAGGCCGAAGCCTGGCCCCCACACGGACAGACCATTACCGAAACATCACTAAGCGAACAAAATAAATCAATGGATCCAGCCCGACTACAGTCATCTTTCCAATTTGCTAAAGCAACGGGCATGAAGACTATTTACATGTGGGGGGCTGAATATTGGTATTACAGGATGGTCGTTTTACACGATCCATCTCTTTGGAACGTCGCCAAACAACAGTTCGCCAGTAGCAATTAGACAAAGACAATACGATTCCAAAATAGCTTAACTTCAGTCATACTAAAAAGGTTATGAAAAAGACTAATCAGCCAAAGCTGATATCTAACCGCAGAGCGCGTCATGACTATAATCTTAGCGACAGTATAGTCGTTGGTATTGCTCTGACAGGTGGTGAGACTAAAGCCCTCAGAATGGGCCATGGTCAGCTTCGTGGCGCCTATGTGAATGTATTAAATGACGAGCTGTGGTTAATAAATGCGACTATCAGCCCAACCAGCGGTATACCGATAAGCGAAGAAGATCAAACCAGAAATCGTAAACTGTTGGCAAAAAAACGCGAAATAAAACATCTTGTTGACACTAAGAAACAAGGAAGAACGATAGTGCCACTAGAAATCTTGACACAGGGAAGACATATAAAGCTTCGGATCGCTATAGGACAAGGCAAGAAAAATTACGACAAACGACAAGCTTTAAAAAAGCGAGATGAATCAAGACAGATTAACCGAGCCCTTCGACCCCGTTAACAGGTTTTAATCACTAGTTTATTGTGATTCATACAGACTATCTTGTATAATTCAATCTGTTCTTGAATAGTCCGGGGTAGCTCAGCGGTAGAGCGGGTGACTGTTAATCACTAGGTCGCTGGTTCGAATCCAGTTCCCGGAGCCAATATGCTCATGCTTTTAAGTTAATCCTCATTAAGTTATGATTTCAATATGAAACAAGGCAAAGAGGGATATGGTAGTAGCATAGATTTTGACTGGTTACCGGAGCAAGATGTTGACAATGTCGACTTTGAACAACTGAGACCTGTTGATATGCAAGCGCCCCAGCCACGAACTAGTTCCAGCGAGGAATCCTTAGGTTTAAACCTATGTGACACCAGGTCATTGCGGACTCCTGAACAGCAATCCAGGGCAAATACAGATTTAACAGTCCTGCATCAACAAAACGCGCCTAGAGGGCCAGATTACGACCATAAACAAATAAACTAATTCGCCACATCTCTATCAACTCACACTTAACTACTTTCCATTTCATCAAAGGCATGTGAGCCATAAGCATTTTCACCTCTGTTATTGAAACAGGGACTATTTTATATAAACATCATTTTAAGAAGTTAAATGGTTCCATTCCAGTATGCATGTTTTGTAAGTAGACATAAACCACTTTACGTAATACCATGCTTACAGATGTCAAAAGTAACAAGAGCTTCGATTAGAGTAGCTATTGCCATACCTACATATAATGAATCAAGAACTATTGCGAAACTTGTTAGACAGATAAAAGCTGTTATGGCTAAATCTGGGGTCTTTTGCACGGTACTAATAATTGACGATAATTCCCCCGATAGAACTGGTGATATTGCCGATGACTTAGTAACCCGAGAGAGTAGTGGAAAGTTTAAGGTACAGGTTTTACATCGTCAGGCCAAAGAGGGCATTGATAAAGCTTACATAGCGGGTTTTAAAGAACTTCTGCGAGGTGGCTTTGATTTCATTATTCAAATGGATGCAGATTTGTCGCATGACCCAAAGTACATACCTCGTTTGATACAAGCATCATCACAATCCGATTTCGTTGTTGGGTCTCGATATATTGAAGGCGGAGGTACGCCTGATTGGGGATTCTGGCGAAAACTTATTAGTCGGCTGGGCAATATATATGCACAATTATTCTTAAGTAATAAAGTACATGACTATACAGGCGGTTTTAATTTATATAGTACGAAGTTACTCAAAAAAATAAATCTGAATACTCTTAATGCCAGTGGCTATGGTTTCCTGGTGGAGTTAAAATACCAAGCACTGAATAGCTGCGAAAAAGTTGTAGAGATTCCGATAATCTTTACAGAGCGGCAACACGGAACATCAAAGATACCGAAAAGCACTATTTTTAAGAATCTGCTACTAGTACCGAAACTAGCTTTTACAGTTAACAATAAGGAAATATCCAAGAAACACTTCTGATATACTTGTTAGATTAAACATAAGAGAGTTTTATAGGGGCTAAGCACACTGATGCTTGCTAAGATAAATAAGATTACTACGCTGCAGGCCACAATAATTATTGCGGTAGTGGGCATCATTGTTTTCGTTACTGGACTTACTAGGCCCTTCCTGGGTGACGATTTAACTCAAATAGTTAACAACATACCTGTTCATTCTATAACCCACATACGGCTTTTCTTTGAGAGCGGTACTTTCTATAACGGGTTAGGACTTACTGGGGCGTATTACAGACCGCTCATAACTACCGTTTTTTCATTGCTCTATACACTATTTGGGCCACATCCTATCTATTACCATTTATTGCAGCTGTTTCTATGTATAAGTAGTGCGACACTTCTATTTCTTGTATTCAGATATTCATTCAAACCCGTGATCTCATTAATTTTGTCTCTTATTTTCCTCGTTCATCCTCTTAACTCTCAGGTTGCTTTTGCTATCCCATCAATGCAAGATGCTTTGTTCTTTTTCTTTGGAATACTGTCGTTTTGGTTACTGCTTCGTTTTAAATCGAGAAAGAGTTTAACATTTGTAGCTGGATGTCTTTTTTTATCAATGCTGTCTAAAGAAACTGCTGTCGTGTTTATCGTGATGTTGATAATTTATTTGTTCTGGTTCAACAGGGAACGTTTATATGCATTTATCGGCATCATGATACTCCCGATTGGTATCTATTTAGCACTAAGGATAAATGCAATAGGTCTTATCGGCCATTCAACGGTAGCTCCCATTGATAATTTGAGCCTTGCGGGTAGACTATTTACAGCACCATCTGTTGTGCTCTTCTTTATTTCTAAATTAGTGTTTCCCTGGAGGCTAGCAACCGCTTATTACTGGATACACCCAACTTTTAGTTTTCGCTACTTTATCATGCCAATAGTCGTAATTCTTATGTTGGCTGGACTTGCTATCTATGTCGGCAACTCACTACGTCAAAAAGTCTCAAAAGCCAAGTATTATACATATCTATTCTTTGCCGCCTGGACAGTTGTGGGGATTTTACCGTACTTACAGATTATTCCACTAGACATGACTATTTATGAGGCCTGGTTCTACTTCTCGATAGTAGGTATTCTAGGGATGCTCGGTATTGTCATAGAGGCATATAAGGTCTCTCTTAAGTGGATAGTAATCATTAGTATAGTTGTAATCGGGCCTCTAGGAGTTCGTAGTGCATTCAGAGGGTTAGATTACAGTAGTGAGTATTCACTTTCATCTAAAGACATTATCGCATCACCCAGTGACTATGTTGCTTACAATAATGTCGCAGGTATTTTATTGGGTCAAGGTAAGGCCAAGTTAGCAAAGTCGTATGCACAAAAGTCAGTTAAAATTTTCCCCACTTCGTTGAACTTAAACAACCTTGGACTGAGTTTTGCTAACACGGGTAATTACTCCCTGGCGGAGGCAACTTACAACCAAGGGCTGAATTACAATAGCTTCTATCGTCAATCTATCTATGAAAATCTAGCCGACCTTACTATAGTTTACGGAAATGCTTCGTCCGATAGTCAGTTTTTCACAAAAGCTGTTAAGCTATTCCCTCAAGACCCCAAAATATTTTTGTATTTGGCGATAGTTGAAGACGAGTATAACGACAATCCTCAAGCAAAAGTGTATATAACGAAAGCAGCGGCCCTCGGCCAGGTACCTCAGGTAATTTATAACGACATAATGAATAATAAGCCGTTTGTACTTAATTTTAACGGAACGAGTAGGTTCGTAAATATATAATAGACATTCAGTGGCTAGGGAATCGCAATCAATATTCAACCTAGTTCCAACTTAGTCACTTAGCTTCAGAAAGATTAAGCTGCTGCTTCAATACTACTATCTGCCACATCTCTATCAGTTCAGATTTAATCTGTTTCCATTTCGTCAAAGGCATGTGAGCCATACTGAACCATCAACACATGAAGCGAGAGTGCTGAACGGTTTGTAAAGGGTTATTTGTACCGTATTACCATCAAGTAAGAGGTTCTGACCTAGCAAACCAATCAACTCTCGTTTTTCATTGGGTTCAGCATCTATAAATAGCTCTTTACCCTTGGCGGCTATCTCTAACAGATAAGCGACCGTTATATAATACTGTTCATCTGTTTCAGATAGACGAGCCAGCTTACGCTCATTTAGCTTCTGTTGTGAACGCCACTTAGATCTAACATTGTTATATTGTGCCTGAGTAATTCCTCTTGGGTTCGCTTCCTATTTTAACCTGTTTTACCTAGATTGGTATATAATCAAAATTGTCGTATAGGACGTTAAGATGCTCCTAACTTATTAGGGAAGTGGTAATGGCTAAAAGCAACGCCAGAAGAATTAGATCATCTGAAAAACTCTCTCAAGATACTGAAAGCACCAGTGGAGTTGTCGTAAACAAGAAACAAGACTTATCAAATCAAGATAAGCCTAATCCCAAAGTACAAAAGATAAAGAAAGTTATTAAAAAACCGCTACTATTCGGTGTTCCGAGTCTCGTTTTAATAATAGTGGTCTTGATGCTATTACCAATCTCTAGGTACGACATTTTAGGCTCATTTTTGAAACAAAACTATAAAGTAGAATTAGTTAATACCGGCAATAGTGAACCAGTTATCGGTGCTAAGATATCGGTCGGATCAGTAACCAGCTATACAAACAATAATGGTATAGCCACGCTAAAAGTTAATGTCGGTCATCATATTATAAGTATAAATAAACCGTATTACTCCAGCATGACAGAGAAGATACTCGTTCCGATAAGAGTAAAATCAGCGATTTTATATAAGATTAAAGCAACTGGTATAGCTGTACCCATACGGGTCATAAACCCTATTAGCAATAGCCCCGTTACGGGGGCAATAGTCTCGGTAGCAAACAGTACAGCAAAAACAAATAAATCTGGTAACGCTACAATAGTATTGCCGCTAAGCCCGAAAATAGTTAATGCCGAAATTACTTCTCAAGGTTACGTAAGTAAGCCCGTCAGTATTACGGTCTCTGGTAGTTCAGTTGCGGCTAACGATTTTTCAATTGTACCTACTGGCAAGGTATATTTCTTATCAAATGCTAGTGGCACTGTTGATGTTATGAGTGCTAACTTAGATGGCTCAGACCCACAGGTCGTAAAAGCTACAACAGGTCAGACAATTGGTACAGGCACAATATTAGTCCAGTCAGACGATGCAAATTATCTAGCACTATTAGAAAACTCTGCTGGAACTGAGATAACGTCAAGTAGCGGTAATGTAGTAGGGCAGAATATTGAACAGACCCTTTACGTTATTAACACAAATACTGGGTCATCAGAACAGGTTAATTCAAAGGCAGACAGCTTTAACATTATTGGTTGGTCACCTAACGACCATCTTATTTATCAAATATATAACGGCAATATACCACAGTGGGAAACTGGTACTTCCGACTTGATGACTTACAATGCCAGCGATGGTATATCTTCAATTCTAAGTGCGTCGCAGGGCATCGGTACAAGTCTAAGTAGTTGGGCTCATCAAATCATCGGAAATGTTCACATACTAGCTAATAACACTGTATTCTATTCATCTTCGTGGTTTGGAGAGGGTAATTTAATGGTTATGAACTTGCCAGGACAAAATACCATACCACAACAAACTGTTGATACGATAGACTCTAATGCTTCGGATCAAACAACTCTTTTATCAGTACCAGCAGATAATTATACGACTTATAGTACGACTAGCAGTCTTACTAGCCCAGATATGGTGGCAGTCCAACAAACCAATGAGGATACCTCGGGCATTACCTATTACCTTTATTCTAGTGGTCAACTTACGCCAATCAGTCTGCAAAAATATACATCTATAACCACTCAAATCTCGCCACCTTCACCTAAATACATGGTGTCCCCCAGCGATACACAGCTAATGTGGTCAGAGCAAATAAACGGTCATACCGCCATTTTCGTCAGTAGCATTGATGGTAATAATCAAAAGCAAATAGCTACATTAGACCCGACCTATGCAATATACGGCTGGACCAACGAAAACTACATATTAGTATCTAATGATAATAACGAACTCTTTGTTATGCCGGCAACAGGTATATCTAGCCAAAGTGATTTGTATAAAATAACTAATTACTTTGCTAACTAATGAACTTACTTTCACTTATTTTGGGAATACTTGGACTTATCGGGACTATTGTAAGCCTTGTGTTCGCAATAGTCGTTTATGTAAGTCCGATGTTTAGGTTCAAACTATACTTACGTAATAAGGCTGCCTGGGTAAACGTACAGTTACGTGCTGGCGGTGATGATGGATACTTACAGCATAATCGTCATCCAGAATTCACAATAACCGAGTCAGAAGATAGCAGAAAATGGGATAGAGACGAGCCTTGGATGAAAAAGATTATAAGGCCAGACAAATCTGCTGGCTCTAGAAAAGTATATCTAAATGTAAGTGGGGTTGTAATTTGGAGCGGCGACTTCATGTTTCTTGATGGTTATAGAATATATGTTCCTGTTCCGAAAGTAGATTATGCAGGCACGGAAAACGAAGAGGACAATACCTATTACTACGACGATATACAGATCCTAATTGCAAATGTTATTGGGAAATTTCATATTTACAGTAACCTACATGAATTCTGCTCAAAAGTAGATATTCGTATGAACTGACTTTAATAACCTATAATAGCTAGGTATGAGTATTTTCAAAGCTAAAAATATCAAAACAACTCAAACGTATTATTCAAGATTACGAAAGATTATGGCTGAGCTTGATGGATTTACAGATGGCACTAGAACAAATAAACGAGAATTGTACAAACTACAGGATAAAGTCCGTAAGCTAGAAACTCAATTCTCAAATAATGAAAATGTGATAATTCCTACAGGCGATATTTACTTAGCTCTCGGAATAATATTTTTGCTTTATAAAAATTGGGAAGGCTCAATGAACGCATTGGATAAATGTATAAAAATAAACGAGGGCTACGATACTTCTACGGCTCATAGATATAAGGGTTTGATTTTATTGAATGAAAAAGCCGACCCAAGAGGAGCATTACGGGAGTTTAATTTGTGCAAGGAAAATCTACAAAACTTTTCTGATACAGTAGAATTACTAGATAGAGCTGAGATAATAATTACCGCTGATAATGATTTGGGCATGGCTGAAGTTGATAGTCTAATACAGGAATGTCAGTATAAACTAAAAGCGAATGCCAACGGGTCTTAGCTTTAGCCGCCTAGCAAAATCTAGCAGGTAGTGACTATCGGTATCATACTCAAAAGTTAGGTTGCTGATTGAGTAGTGTAGGGGGAGCCAATAAACATAAGCACTTTCAACATCAATTTTTGCTATACTGCGAATTATGACTGAGCCTCGCGTCACAATTGTTATCCGTACATTAAATGAAGCCAAGCCCTTGAACGAACTCTTGTCCGCTATATATTCACAAGAAGATGTAGACTTATCTAATGTTGAAATTGTTGTTGTCGATAACGAGTCAACTGACAACACAAGAGAAGTAGCTAAGGGTTTTGGCGCCAACGTTGTAACCATACCTCGAAGCGATTTTACATATCCAAAGTCAATGAATATGGGAGTTGCTGCAGCGAATGCCCCGATTGTTATACTCACGGTAGGTCATGCAATACCAATAGGAAGGTTCTGGCTAAAAAGTATTTTTCCTTATTTCGAAAATCCAAAAGTTGCGGGTGTATATGGCGCAGTTCTACCAAATAAAAATCATGGTTTTTTTGAAGGTATTGCGAAGCGCGCTGCATATTTAAGATCCTGGATTACAAATCCCAGAGTATTACGTAGATATACAGCCGGTGCTTTCGGTGCAACAAATCTGGCAATGCGTAAATCACTATGGGAAAAACATCCTTTTGAAGAACAATATGAACTTGGTGGTGAGGATACCCATTGGGCTGAGTGGGCATTTAGCAAAAATCTTGTAATAGTACGTGAAGTTGGCTTCACGGTTAGACACTCCCATGGTCTTACGCTCAGGGGGTTAATTGCCCAAGTGAGATACTGGAGGGCCACTGAAAAACCTACAAAGTTTTCTAAAGATGCTTTGAGCTTTCGTCGGGATATAAAGTGGTAACCGTTCGAGACCATTATGCTGAGCCAGACTATTTTGACCTCTGTTATTGGAACAGAAGTCATTTTATATAAGTAACTTCTAAGAAGTTATATGGTTCCATTCAAGTATGGATGTCAGCCAATGAATTGTTATGGAATATTGAGCTTCAAACCAAAATTGTTGATGTTGAGGGTAAATGGCTTGTTGTTCATAATATTTTCGTAAAGTGCCTGTGGTATCTGACCGTATTCTGCTGCTTTAGTAATTGCAGTTTTTGCTCCAGAGTTATCTCCATTCATCTGAAAATAGAAGGCTAAATACTCCCACATTTGCGAATCTTTGGGAAATTGGTTTATTGATGCTATGAAAATAGCGTTGTCGCTGCTACGAGTTCCGTAGACTATTGCTAGAGCACATAGATTCTCGTGTATCTGCACTGCATCCCCATATTTAAGACCGTGATTGAACGCTTGTTCTGCTTCAGAGTAGTCACCGAGATGCATATCTATTAATCCCAAAGAATTGTAGTTGGTATATGATGGCTGCAACTTAGTGGATATTAAGGCATATTTTTTAGCTAGGCGATAGTTGCCACTCGCAGTTAAACCTCTGGAAATAGTGTCGTAAGCGTTATAGTCCTGGCTAGAAACTTTAATATCACTATAAGCAAGAACGTATTGATTTCTCCAATCTAGGCCTCTTAACGAAGTTCGAACGCCCAGGACCAAAAGAATTGTTAGACAGATAGTTAGAAGCACGTCCCTTCGTAATTTGGGTAAAACTCCCTTGGCAGCAATACCAATCATCCCCAGCATACCCACCATAGGGAAGTAAAACCACGCTTCGGAGACAGTCATGTCTAAAGGAATTATTTGGAGAGTGGGCAAGAGCCCAAAGGCTGTCCATAGACCGAAAAACATATATGTAATAAAAAGCGATTTACTCATCCGCCGATGTATTAGGGTCCCAACATATGTAGCGAGGCTTATGACTAATAAATCGATTATTACTGGCAACAGGAAGTTCGTAAGGCTAAAAGAAGAATGTACCCAATAATATGCTGACGCAAGCTTCCATGGGAACAAGAACTTTTCTATAAAAAACAGAAGGATTGAGGGTATGTTCATTAACCTACCGCCTAAGCTATAAAAATCAATAGGAGCAATGTTGGTCGCATCTTTTATGCCAACTGCGTGAATACGTAATGCCAAATATAGACCGATTGGCAAAATCATCAGCCACAAGAAAGTAAGTAGCCTCCTTCTACTGAACCAGAACAAGTAGATAATCGCCATTATTATAAATACGACTGCCGTTTCCTTCGAAAGCAGTGACAGGAATAGGCATAGGGCTACTAAGGGTAATATTCGCAAAGATTTGTACCTCATGAGGAGCCACATAGCTAAAATACCAAAGAAAAAGTAAAGAACGTCTTGGAGATTAGCTATAGCAAAGACATTCTGAGAGTTAAGTGGGTGGACTAAGAATACTAATGCCAAGAATAACGCCTGTGCCGGTTTAAATATGTATTTGAAGACAAAGTACAAGAGTATGGTGCTGCCGAGAACAAATATTAGCTGGATAAAATGATAACCAAAGGTATGTAACCCAAAGACGCTATAGATGAGTGAAAAAGAAACTGTCATCAACGGACGGAAGTTTGACCCCACTAGTGGGGCAGAACCAGCACCATTATAAAACGTTCCACCACTAAAGAACTGAGGTATATTTTTTAATGAATGTACTGGAATATTATTAACAATTTGGCTAAAGTCATCGCCAATGAATTGGTTAAACAGACCTGTAGAGAAAACAGCTAAACCAATTACCGTAATTAATGTTGATGCTTGGAGTGGGGTTAACTTATTAAGCCTAGTTATAACCCTATTACTTAACTCAGCAAGTCTACCCAACCTCTTCATCTAACAATCTTATCAAACAAGCTACTGCTACCATATCGGAATACTCAATCCCCGGGTTCTAACTCAGTCCCTTAGAAGCAAACAGATTCTTCTCAGTAGCGAAACCAACTGTCTGCCACATCTCTATCAGTTCAGTTTTTATTTGTTTCCATTTCGTCAAAGGCATGTGAGCCATATTTTGACTTTTCTTTATTACCATGTTATTAATTATTTATGCCCTCTGTGTCTGAGCCTCCGTTTAATAGAACCGCACGCAACGAAACTGAACCTATGGTTGTCGTAATTGCAGGTACTCATAGCTCTGGTAAAACCACTTTGCTACAGGATTTTGAAATTGGAAAATTGTCAGAACTGTCTTTAGGTGAAGAGATTGAATACCCGGATTTTGGGTACGGCATTATTGAAGCTAGTGACGGTACCCAACATGCTACAATCACCGTGCCAGAGGCCGCAACACAATTGACTCGTCAACTACAACGACCCGATTTATTGACAGATAATTATTCTATTGATTTTCAATTTAATGTAGACTTTGATGCTGCATCCAGAATTCACGAAGCAATATTTGCTATGAGTGCACTAAAGAAGCATCTCTTAGGAGCAGGCCATATGACATCCCCCTCTACTGTGGGAAGAGACTTAGTCATTTCTGACAGAAGCCCTTTTGAGGGAGTAATTTATGGTTACATACGAACCGGAGTCACTGATGTTGATACATTTGCACACAAAAAGGGCACGAGGGTTGGGTTTTGGGCTAACTGGGTACACAGCTTTGTTGATGCGGTAATTCTTACGTCTCATGATGAAGTTGATTTTGAATCAAGTCCCGTAAGGCCGAACGACCCTGCAATGAGAGAAAATGTCGCAAAAAGTATTGCAGCTAATTACCATGCAATAATGCCAGATGGAACTGTGACAGTCATAACGGGCAACGAAACAGAGAGGCTTGCTAAGTCTACTAAATTTATACTGTCCCTTATTAACATGTCGTCACAAAAACCAAACCAATTGCCGTTTTCCGCTTGGAACGAAGCTGTCTTAGTCTGATTGTCAAATTTACGAATAAATGATATACGAACAATGAGAATTTACATCTTTCCACATCTCTATCAGCTTAGCCTTAATACCAATATATTTCGTAAGTAACTATGGAGACTATAAAGACCACTGAACTGTTAGTTAACTGCCTGTAACTACTAGCTGCTCAAGAGTAGTTGTGTTGGCCGCGTTAGAAGTCCCCCAGGCTGGGAATATATATATATTCTTTGAAGAAGTTGTGGTTAGACCGGTTGTTGCTGTCGCAGAACTCATTGGTAGTATTGTTTCTGATGTCGTTGTTGTTTTGGAGGCTACAAAAGAAAAATTACCCTCTCCAGTTATTGAGGTAGTTGAATTACATATCATAGTGAAATCAATTTGCCACAGAGCGTTGCTCTGACTTATACCAATCGTTGCAGACACTGGTGTTGCACCTCCAATCAATGTGTCAGAAGTTTTCGTGGTGGCATTAGTCCCTAGGTATATCCCCCAGGCTCCATAGGTTGGGGCAGTTGTAGTAGTGCTGGACACGCCCGAAGCCTCTATGTGAATAACTCTTCCAGCAACACAATAATTAGCTGGAAGTGTGCCGAACACGCTAAAAGCTGGGCAGTTTGTGGTGCAGGTATTAACAGCGCTGGAAGGCGAGATGTTGGATGACATTAGCCCGCCAATACAGTTTTCCCAAGATCCAGATTCACCACAACGAAAATTATTAGTGTTCTGATTGTAATACATTGCTCCGTCAACCTCCGTTGGCTCAGTCGTTGAACTATCGTCATCGAGTACTAAAAGATCTGGGGTTGTTGAGCCGGCACCGCCATCGCCAAGTCCAATTTGGACATCGGCAGTGCCGCCGGTATCGGCGTTTAAGATTATATTACCGCTACCAGAAGCTATAGTTATAGCTCCAGCCGATGTTGACCAAGTCGACGCTGCTCCTCCTGTTAGAGTAAGAGCATTAGCGCCCGTTGACTCAACGCTAAGAGCTCCGTTCGCACTTAAAATAGACGAGCTACCAAGACTGACCGTCCCAGAACCGCTCTGTATTGTTAGGGTACCGGCAGTAGTGCTAAGGGTACTTGCGGCATTCCCGGTAATTGTCAGAGCCGAACTTGCACCGGAGGATAGGGTTACCGCTCCAAAGCCAGTATAACTGTCACCACTTGCGACTGTCAGCGTACCTGTTGAATCAATCTGATCTAATATTGCTGTACTATTATCTTGAACTTGAAATATGTTACCCGATTGAGAGGCAGCCGCCTGTATCATTACACCTACCGAGGCAGCTTGTTGAATTGGTATAATTACCCCATACTGACCAGCCGTCCCATAATTTGTCGGAGTATAGGATACAGTGCTTTGTTTGTTGCCGACTAACTGCAGTCCCCACCATGTCGTGATTACTGATTGACTACCTGCGATAGGCAGTAAGGACAAGTCCGGGCCGGTGCCAAGTAGATAACTATCACTTCTCAGGCTACCATTCACATCTAGAGTATATGCGGGTGTTGCCGTATCAATTCCAACTCTAAGATCGGTTGTATCAACGTCGAGTGCCGTATCTATGCCACCGGCATCTTGGACAATAAGTGCGCTAGTCGAGCTATTGGCAAAGGTATTGCTCCCTGTAAAAGTCTGGCTCCCGACGGCTAATTGAGCGTAATCTGACGCTGTCAAGCCGCCAAGTTCCCCGGAGTTTATAGCATACGGCGTAGAGGTTAATAGAATATATGGAGACATCTCACCGTCTCCGCTACAATTCGACTGGAAGCCGGTTGTTATAGTACAAGCGGATGTGTTTCCTATTTGCATGGACATATATAGGGGATAGCTATCCCAATCAATTGCAGTGTTCGTATAACTCTCACAAGAGCCTCCGTTAAACGAACAGACCGAACCCAACTCAACATCATACGTGCCACCATTAAACGCCACACCTCCTCCCGATCCACCAACGAGATAGTCTTCCGTCCAGTCTAGGGTGCCCCCACCTGTGCTGGTCCCACCAGCGTAGATTTTAAATTCCACGTTATATGTCCCGTTTGGGATATTTACTCCAGAACTAGTTACAATTTTTCCTTGAAAATTAATAATGTCATTTATGCCAGATGCAGCGAAAGCGATCGGTTTGATAATCAGAATATTTAATAAAAAGGCAATACTTAAGAATATTGCAATTGCAGCCATTGCCCTTAGGTTGGTAGCACGGTGTAAATCCAAATACTTTCCCTCTTTTTATATACCCACAATTATTTTACTTTATAAGCGTTATTACTGTAAAGATGTTTATGCTAGATACAGGATTCGAACTCAGAAAATTATGTCGATATACTAGTCTGCTGAACTACCTTAACAATCTACAGTACCTGAACAACCCCAGACTTACACTTATCCCATTTCGTCAAACGGAAGTAAGTTAAGCATTTACAAATATCACATAATATGATATTATTTTAATATATGGCAATGCCAAACAACTTAGTCCTTGTTAGGCACGGCGAATCTGAAGGCAATGTTGCAACTCGAGCCGGGAAGCAAGGAAATTTAGATTTTTTTACTGACGAGTTTAGAGAACGTCCAGGGCATGATTGG
The DNA here is from genome assembly GCA_963706245.1 of uncultured Candidatus Saccharibacteria bacterium. GTDB lineage: Bacteria > Patescibacteriota > Saccharimonadia > Saccharimonadales > UBA4665 > BOG-1338. The sequence goes on from OY970151.1 coordinate 509,287, forward strand.
CGTTTGACAGAACGAGGCGTTGAGCAGGCGCGAGCAGCAGGTCTCTGGATAACCAAATTTGTATTAAACAAAGGTATTGCAAGCTTCGATAAATTTTACGTATCTCCACATCGACGAACTCGCGAGACTGCTGCGCACTTAGCTTTAGCTAATGCATCGTGGTTACAAGTACCAAGACTTAGAGAACGTGACTGGGGTGATATTGAGTCAATGTCTGAATTAGAATTTGAGGAGCGATATCCTGATAACGCAAGTAAGCGAAAAATGGATTCCTTATATTGGCGACCACCAGGCGGGGAGTCCATTGCACAAGTTGGCGAGACAAGGGTTCAAAGATTCTTTGAGACACTGCATCGTGAAGCTGCTAGTCAGGATGTAGTAGCTGTGACTCACGGAGAATGGATCTGGGCAGCTAGATTTGAGCTTGAAAGAATGGGCCATGAGCAATGGTCAATTTCAGAGAAGGATGCGGTACAAAAAATAAAAAATTGCCAAGTAGTTCAATTCAGTCGTCTAGACCCGGCGACTCAAAGCCAATCAAGTAAGGTACTCTGGGTTAGATCGGTTACCCCCTGGGAGACCCCAAACTCACCCGGTCAGTGGTGTGAGATTGAACGTCGAGGATATACAAACGAGGAACTACTAGCCGACGCAGAACAGCTTCCCAGGATACAATTTCCACAGATTCAATAAATATATCATTATGACCAGACTAACAAGATTCGAAAGACGACTACAAAGGGACGAAGAAAAGCTAGCTCAGATTAAAAGAGAATCTGACCAGGCGTGGCTGTCCAATCCGCAGTATCATACAGAACTAGCTGTGGCACAGTTAGCGATAACTTATACAAAAAATGATATGCCTTCATCACTCATCACAGAACGTATCGCTGAAGTGGATGGCTGGGGAGCAGGTTGCCATCCTAACCAATTATTAACACAAAATGAATTAGCAAACGTCGAACAGATGACGTTTGTAGTTGACTCGATTAAAAAGGCAGTAATTGGCGAATTCTGCGGTAGTCTTGGCTACAATGTGAGCGACCTTGAGGGTATTAACATATTAGACGAGTTGGGCACCGCACAGTAGGCAATGCCAGACTAAAGTACTACGGTTCGTTAGGGTATTGAGAATAATATTCCCCAGCCAAAACTTTTTCCAGAACGATCTTGATGTATGGAATGATATTCGAGGGCAACTGATCTATGTTAAACCAAGCTACGTCGGTGCATTTTTCTGGTTCGTTATTCCGTATTTCTCCATGCCATTTCCAAGCCTCGAAAAATAAGTCTATACGCTCCTGTTTAACCCCGCCATTTAGACGGCTTGTGATATGTACGAACTTCAAATCTTTCTCATGAATTTCTACATTTACCTCTTCATGAGCTTCTCTCAAGATCGCAGCTTTAGCTAGCTCACCACCATCCATGTGGCCAGCAGGGAAACTGTAATTGCCATCTTGGTAACCAGTGTTGGCCCTTTTAAGCAACAAAATGTCGTTATCTTTTCTTAATAAGATATATACAGCTGGAATAACTTTAAAATATTTTGTAGGCACAAAAACATCATAGCAAAAATAATCTATCTCGGCATTCGACCTGCTTAAGCACAGAGTCCAGCCCCGCTCGCAATAAATGTTATAATTTAGCCATTATTGCTTTAACGAAATTGAGGAGGAACAATGAAAAAAGATGAAGCGGGTGAATCTAGCAAGTTCGTTTATATTAACAAAAGTATGATGAAAAAAGGCGGGGGACATGGAATTTGGTTCTTGGGGTTTATTGGAGCCCTGATTTACTATTTACATGTACATTCCGGTACTTTTTGGCTCGTGATTCTAGCTATCTTAAAAGCTATTGTATGGCCGGCCTTTCTCGTTTATCACTTACTGGTATTTCTTAAAGTCTGATTAATGGTTTAGACCATTCGCGCCTAACTAAAAGGGTTATCAATTGGCGCTGTTGTTGTTAGATAGTTGTTACTGCTAATATTGAACTATGAATGCTTTTGATTCTAATTTTGCGCAATATGAGATCGCCACTAAGGCGCTGCTTTGGAAAGACAATAAGATCCTACTAGTAATACAGCCAGATGGTAAGTATGATTTTCCCGGTGGCAGAATGGATAGATCTGAAATGAATATTGATCTAATTAATGTACTAACCAGAGAGATAAGTGAAGAATTAAGCTCGGGCATTAAGTTTAAATTACGAGATTTTGCTTTTATATCTAAGAGATATTATAAAAGCAATGGGGAGGAGCATAATATCCTCGCTATATTTTTCAATGTTGACTATGTTAGCGGGGCGGTCAAGCTATCTGACGAACATATCGATTATAAATGGATTAATCCAAAGTCAATACTTACACAGCCTGAGAATTTTGTTACTAAAGATGAATTCGAACAGTACAATAAACATTTTGGAGAGATTAAATGAGTATAAACACAACTAAAAAGGAAATAGCTACCGGTACGGTACACAAAGTTCCTCCAGATTTACAGAAAGCTCTTATTTCTGACGAGTCAGCATTAGAAAGGTGGGAAGACCTTACGCCACTAGCACGCAATGAATGGATTTGCTGGGTAATCTCCAACAAGAAACCGGAGACCAGAAGTAATCACATTGAGAGAACTATCACTGAGCTGCTAGAAGGCGTTCGAAGACCTTGTTGTTGGATGGGCTGCAATCATCGGTGAATAGACAGTGGGTGGTGTCTAACAATTATTAAGCTGACCAGCTCGAAGTGGTGCGACTTTCGTTGTTGGGGTAACGGTAATACCCGATGGGGCTGTAAAATCAACACTTGGCTGAATAGAGTTCACTACCGCGTTACTCATAGCAGGTGACGTAATAACTGCAGTGCCACTTGTCCAACTACTCGTGCTTAGATTAAATAGTCCTGCGCCATTAGTAGTATTTGTATCAGTTAACACGAATGTGTAGTGAGTTCCCTGCAGCAGTTGGAGAGAGAATTGCTTCTCCATGAATGGTATAAAGAGTATCTCCACCACTTATAACCTTACAGGCAAGTAGTTCAGCACCGCTAGCTGATACTCCATTTTTAGCAACTGTAAACGGTGGCTGAGTCCCCATAACAGTATAGTTGTATGAAGTAGCATGCGATGTGTCCCTGTGTTTTGAGACATACCAGCCAACGCTACCAACCGCTACAACGACGACTATCATAATTAATAATTCGGCGTGAGAGAACCCCTTATTGCCGAGATTTCTTTTTTGTTTATTCATATTTATTCCTATGTTAATACCGTAATTCTAGTCGAATTCTTTACTACATGCAAAGTTTATCCACAACTATATTCTTATGCTTGCAATTAAGTTACAAAATAGTCCATGATAATAACTAATGGCGCCGGAAACAAATATTTTTTTACCGTTAGATGAGAATGATCAAACTTGGACGAGCAGGGCAAATTGCATCGGAGTAGATCCTGAGCTATTTTTCCCCGAACGGGGAGCTAGTACACGAGAAGCGAAGGAAGTTTGTAGGGGGTGTGCAGCAAGAGATGATTGTCTAGAATACGCCCTAGATAACGGAGAAAAATTTGGCATTTGGGGGGGTATGAGTGAGCGAGAGCGTAGACGTCTTAGAAGAGCAAGGGCTATGGAAAGACGGAGTAATATTGCATGGGAAGTAGGTGATACTGCCTTAAGATAGTAGGTAGTAGCGGATTCTGTTGACGAGTTCGTATTATATGATTACCTTATGTATATGTCTGTATTAAGAGTCGCGAGCGGCACAGAAGCGTCAATATTAACCGATTTAGCGATAAGGTCTAAGGCTTCTTGGGGTTACTCGTCTGAATTTATGGAAGTATTCGCTAGTGAGCTGACTATCAACCCCATGGAATGCGAGAAAGGCTTAGTAAAAGTCTTTGACGAGGCAGAGTCAGTACGAGGTTTCTATAAATTATCTGACACAGCGCCAACAGGCGAACTTGATTTTTTATTCGTAGAACCTGATCATCAGCATAGAGGGATAGGCAAAGCCCTATATAACGAAGCCATTTCCCATGCCGGGGCTCTCGGCATTCGCGAACTTGAAATAGTCGCCGATCCCAACACGAGGGACTTTTACATGCGTATGGGGGCCGAACTAATTAGCTATAGCCTAAGCGCTTCTATACCAGACCGTTTACTACCAATACTGCGAGTTCAAGTTGCCGAGACCCCATAATAAGCAACTTTAAGGCTCAAAGGCCGCAGGTAGTCTGGTAAAATAATAATCGTGGTTCAGCCAAATAAAATACGATGTTCCTGGGCTACCTCAAACGAACTATTTATTCCTTATCACGATAAGGAATGGGGTGTAGTCGAGCACGACGATCGTAAAATCTTTGAGATGCTCAACCTAGAAGGTGCTCAAGCCGGCCTCAGCTGGCTAACAATACTTAAAAAAAGAGATAATTACCGGAGGGCTTTTGACAACTTCGAGCCCAAGAAAATTGCCAAATACGATGATAAAAAACGCCAGCAATTACTCTCAAACGAAGGCATTGTCCGTAACCGACTGAAAGTAAATGCTTTCATTGAAAACGCCAAAGCATTCCTAAAAATTCAATCAGAATTCGGCAGCTTTGACCAATACATTTGGCAATTCGTCGGTGGTCAGCAGCTCAAGCTCAGTGATCACAAAAAAGCCGTAGTTATCAGTGAGAAGATAAGTAAAGATATGAAAAAGCGCGGCTTCAGGTTTGTCGGCCCAACGATTTGCTACTCATTTATGCAGGCAATCGGCTTACTTAATGATCACACCACTGACTGCTTCCGATCATAAATATTAAATAACACATTGTTAAATTATTTCAGTAGTAGGATAATGTTATTACTATGAATCACGGAGATGAAAAAATAATTAATACTTTTGATGGTCGTTATCATCAAGACGAATATGTAAACGGCGCTGACAAACCCGATGATAGTCGGGAAAGTATCGACACTGAGCAGACAACACCTCCTTCAACGCGTTATGCGATCCCTGAGGTCAAGCAAAAGCAGATCATCCCTCACGATCACCATTTAGGTGAAAATTAGCTATAAAAAAATCCCCTGGGCTTTTAACAGCTTCGGGGATTCTTTCATGTTTGTATAGAGCGGTCAGTCATTGCTCATCGTTGGGGCTTATTCCCCACAATTATATGGGTTAAGGCTTCCGCTTTCAGACAGCTTATTATTAGCTGCGAGCAAAACGACGACTGTACAAACGATGTGCAACTGCACCAATTACTGTCGTAACAGCAAATACTGCAATTACATCACCAGGACCAGTGTTTACCAAAGTTGCAGGAGGAGTAGGAGTTGTAGGAGGGGTTACAGGAGGCTTTGGAATAGTTACACTAGCTGAACAACTTGAGTTAGCAACATTACCATTGAATGATACTGTTGCAACAATCTTATACGTACCTGGAGTCGTATAAGTGTGTGGAGCAGAAGTTACTTCGTTAGTGCCATTTGTGACACCACTAGTGGTAACACCATCACCCCAGTTGAAAGTTACACCATTTACACTAGCACCGTTTGTAGTGGTGTAGTGAGCGCTTGCAGTAAATGTAGGTTCTGTGCCAGTTAGGCTAAGAAGATTACATGTGCCACAAGGAGCAGGGGTAACAGGAGGTTTTGGTATTGTAACTTTGCTTGAACAACTTGAGTTAGCAACATTATCAGTAAAGCTGACTGTTGCTACCACAGTATATGTACCTGGAGTTGTGTAGGTGTGAGGAGTCGAGGAAACTAATCCAGGACCGCCAGCAGCACCAGTTGTAGTTACACCGTCGTCCCAATTGAAGCTCACGCTCTTTAGGCTAGCACCGTTTGTAGTGGTGTAGTGAACGTTTGCAGTATATGTAGGTTCTGTACCAGTTAGGTTCAGATAGTTACATGTACCACATGGAGCAGGAGTTACAGGAGGGGTAGAAGGACAGTTAACCTTGGCTTTAAAGTTGACAAACTCAGTAGTTGAACCCACTAAGCCACCGATATCAAAACCGTTTTGGCTAAAGATCCCGTTACTGTCAGGTATTGTTTCAATTACAGTACCAGCTGAGTTAAATAGCTCTGTAGTCCCAGGCATATAACTAATGCTCTGAGCAGAACTCAAATTAACAGTAGTAGATCCAGTTGTACCAGATATCCCACCACTTGCAGTGGTTGCAACAAATGTTGACGTATTACTCGTAGCTGTTGCTGTAGGCAAGTTGGCCTTTACTGTAACGTCAGATAAACTGCCGTAGCCATCATTGTCTAACTCGATACTGTACTCTAATTCATCGCACTTATTAGCGTTGATGGTATTAGCGTATGAACCGTTGCTAGTTACGTCTTTTACTTCGTAAACAACACTTCCACCTTCTAATTGTCCGGGGCTCTCAGCTAGTGCTGGTGAAAGACTAAATGCACCAAAAGCTAAGAATGTTAATCCTGTTGCAATAGCAACAATCTTTGAAAAGTTTTTCATAGTTAAATTTCCTTTCTATTGAGAAATCTTTGATCGTTAAATTAATATTCATCTTAAATTTTCATCACACAAACTAGATAGTTATTGGGCTTCAAATCTGGAATGCTGCTGGTGTCTTTTTTAAATCCCTGTAAGGGAAAGACACCAGCAGCGGTGGGAGTGTGTTCGCAATCTTGCGATATTATTGAACACACTCCCGTTCCGACTACTAAGATTCCTTTCTCGAAACCTAACTATCAGCTAGGACGCGAAGGTGGTGGGCTGATCGTGAACGACGGCGACGTTTTCAAAGCTGAATGCTTTGACGTGGAGTCGTAAACTGACACGGTGTAAGTGTCTGATCCAAAATCAGCCGGGTTGGTAGGTGCCAAGTAAGTCGCGCAAACTTGATTTGTACCAGTACTGGTGACAGGGGGTTGAGTTGCAGGTGAAAAATCACCGATCGAGTCACTCGTAAAAGTAACGCTCAAGCTGTCGCCGGCTGGTGCGGTGATGAATGCGCAAACTGGGCTGGATCCACCTATGGAGATTGCTCCGTTTTCAGGGAGTGTTAGACCATAGATGGTTGGTGGTTGTTCCGGTGGAGGCGGCGGCATCGTTGTCGTCGTCACAGGTGGCTGCGTTGTCGTGGTTGTAGGCGGCGGCATTGTCGTTGTCGTCGTCGGCGCTGGTTGTGTAGTAACTGTAGTATTACAACTGTTGTTGTAAGTAACATTCACTGTGTTGCCAGATCCGTTGATAACAATTAGAGTGCTGCAGTTGCCTTGAATCACGGTGCAAATACCCGTCACAGCGTTCCACTGACCCCCGTAGTTAACGGCGCATGCCTGAGCAGCGATGTTAACACAGTTGCCATTCTGAACAGTGTAACCGACAGGTACTGAGCGCTGAGGCATTCCGTTTAGAACACAAGCCACTGTTTGCACAGGGGAAGGTCCGCTTGGAGGCCAGTAGCGCATTTCGCCATTGCCACAACCGGTCAATATGCCGACTGATTCGCCGTTTTCGGTGAAGCCCTTCCATGACTGGTAACAGCCATATCCCCAAACCGAAAGCGGTCTGGTGTAGAGCGATACTCCGTCAACTTCTCGGTGAACATTCTTGGACGGATCAGGCCCCAATTGCCGTCCCCGAGGACAAGTAGCCTTGGGTCGAGCAAATAGTGCCAAGCTTCATCCGTTCGATGACTTGTAAGGTCATTCCTTCAGCTGCCCAGACCTTCCCGATGCCTCTTTCAATTGTGCCGTTAGCACACTTTACAGCACCGCCTCTGGCAATGTATTCAGCTCTTGCGAGTGAATGCACGCCACCACAGACCAGGTCATTGCCAAATTGTCCTTCACGAGTAGCCGATGAAGCTGAAGCGACGTTTCCGCCAGCAGCAGCAAAAGTTCCAAAGAACAAACCGAGCACCGTGAAGATGGTAAGGCACTTCCTTGATATTAAGTTGGCCATGTAATCACCTCCAAGGTAATTGTTGGTTTCGTTAGAGTCCCGGCCAGGGAAACTAATGATTTGCAAGCCCGATTTGAGCAAAGCATTCAAATGACAACGTTGTTATCAGCTGGATGCTTTACTCAACTCAAGAGCAGGAATCATATAGTTCATGACCTAAACATTAAAAATCGGTAGTCGAAAATTATTAGGACAAAAACTCTGCGAGCCAAAAAAGCTCAAGCAAACTTAAAGTCCCATAACTATCTAGTTTGTTAAAACTCCAGTTTAATCTGTTGTTTCACAAACTTGTTATAAGTTGTCAAGGTGACACCTACCGCCCGGGTTAACAGATTAGCCGTTATAGACTGTATCCGTTAGAGTTTCCACCCAATCGCCCAAAAGCGAGGATAACGCTAGTATACCACAGGGGAGTTACTTTGTCAATATATAAGCATAACTATTTAGTATTTAGTCAATACCGATTTTTGACACCAGTTGACTAAAGTTGTATTATATAGAAACATGAATATTCCAGAACATTGTAGAGACTGCAGAAATATGCCTCAATTTAGGAAATACGCAGCTGAGATCACAAAATTAGAACAGAACCTAAGAGGTGGTGGGTTAAACATTACTTCCGGTAAGATCGCTTGTAGTGGCGCTGTTAGCTATGAAACACTACCAGATATGTGCGCAGCGGAACTTGTTCAGCCCATTGTGTCCGACACTGACAAACAGCAACAATTTGCAATTCTACTAAACGAGAAGAGTTCAATTATTCACATTGATCGTTATAGACCGAACTGTTAACTCTTAGCAAGATAAGCAGATAACTCGTCGTTACTAGGCTCGACCAGAACTCCGCCGTCTGGGAATAAGATGGTAGGAATGCTTTTTCTACCATCATTTATCTCGGCAACTTTATCGGCTGCTCCAGGAACTGCGTCAATATCTATAAACTCATACTGAATGTTTTTACTGTCAAGAAGGTTCTTACTCCTTCGACAATCTGCACACCAACTCGCTCCGTACATAACAATTTGATTCATAGCTCTATGGTAAAGCTCCTGGAATGCGCCTGTCAAATGCTTATCAAGGTCTTAATCGTGGAAATTCTGTATAACAGATAAGAAATACACCCTGTCATCTGTTATAATATAGATAATGAATCCGAATAGTGGCATGCAGGGTATGAGAGGCCCAATGAGGTCTTTTGTGCGCGACAAATCAGTGACCAAACACAAGATAGCTCCTGGTGTTATTAAACGTATCCTAAGGTTCGCTAAGCCCTATAGGAAATTACTATACATCTTCTTAACTATCGTAGTATTAGATGCCGCTATTGGGGCTATCAATCCTCTCATCTTACGAGAGATAATCAACAAGGGGATTATCGGTCACCACAGGAGTCTAATTATAGATCTAGCGCTGTTGGTTGCCGGTCTTGCTATCATTGACGCTTTTTTTGAGTTTTTTGAACGTTTTATCTCGGCGAAAATCGGCGAAGGTCTTATATTCGATATGCGCACAAAGATATTTAGCCATGTCCAAAAGATGCCGCTAGCTTTCTTTACCCGTACTCAAACTGGGTCATTAGTCAGCCGACTAAATAATGATGTTCTTGGTGCCCAAGAAGCATTTACAGATGTATTGTCCAACGTTGTCGGTAACATCATAAGTGTTAGCATTGTTTTAATCGTTATGTTTATCCTCTCTTGGCAATTAACTCTGGTGATTATAGTAATCTTACCGATTTTCTTATTCCCAGCTCGCTGGTTAGGCCGGCGTCTGCACGCTATCACTCTTGAGAGCTATAACCTAAACGCCACGATGAGTAATACGATGATAGAGCGCTTTAACGTATCTGGGGCACTGCTCAGTAAAATATTCGGTAACCCCGAAAGCGAGGAAGAGATTTTCAGGAAAAGAGCCGGTCGGGTACGTGATATCGGTGTTACTCAGACGATGTATGCCCGGTTCCTGTTTATAGCCCTAATGTTAACGGCGTCATTTGCCACAGCCGTGATCTATGGCTGGGGCGGGGTTCTGTCTGTTGATGGTGTATTGAATGTTGGTACGCTTGTTGCTTTAACAGCTTACCTAAGCCGTCTATATGCACCCTTAACTCAGCTATCAAATATTAATGTCGATGTTATGACTGCCTTAGTCTCATTCGAGAGAGTTTTCGAAGTACTGGACATTAAACCACTGGTTCGAGATAAACCAAACGCCATAGATATAAAGGGTGGCCCCTCAAGTATTACTTTCGACCATGTTGATTTTCGCTACCCTACAGCGTCTGAAGTTTCTTTAGCTTCTTTGGAATCAGTTGCTACGCTAAGTAAAAGCCGGACTAAGCAGATCCTTAAAGATATCTCCTTTAAGGTTGAGCCCGGACAGTTAGTGGCACTAGTCGGACCGTCAGGGGCCGGTAAAACCACCATATCGCAGCTTGTCAGTAGGCTGTACGATGTTACAAAGGGTAAGGTATCAGTTAATGGGGTAGATGTTCGAGATGCCAGCCTGAGCTCCCTAAGAGCCCGGATTGGTATGGTGACTCAAGATGCCCACCTCTTTCACGAGACCATCCGTGACAATTTACTCTTTGCTAACCCTGATGCCAGCGAAGCCGATATGAACACGGCTTTGGATAACGCTCAGTTGTCTGGTCTTATGGCTACCTTACCTGAAGGGTTAGATACTATGGTAGGTGACCGTGGATATAGATTGTCCGGTGGCGAAAAGCAGCGGCTAGCTATCGCCCGAGTTTTATTAAAACACCCTGACATAGTTATATTAGATGAAGCAACCGCCCATCTTGATTCAGAGTCTGAACAGGCTATCCAAAAAGCCCTGCAAACAGCCTTAATTGGACGGACCTCCTTAGTAATCGCTCACAGACTATCAACCGTTCAAAGCGCTGATCAGATACTGGTTATCGATCACGGCCAGATTGTCGAAAATGGCACTCATGCTCAGTTGATTAAGAAACGTGGCTTATATGCAGATCTTTATAAAACACAGTTTCTGGCCTAAGACCGCCTAACAACTAATTGCCGATGTAGGGATAATAATTGATGGACTTGATAGCCATCTGCCAGGGGCCACTGCTGTTTGCGATCGTACCGCCCTCCGTTCCACCCATGGCAATATTTATAATTAAATAAAACGGTTGGTTGTAGGGCCAGATATCAGTTGTATCAGTCGAAGCCTTAGTAACGGTATGGTAGGCGACGCCGTCAACCAAGAACGATAATGACGTTGGAGTCCACTGTAATTCGTAGTCATGGAAAGCTGTTGTATCATCACTAATATTAGTAGTACCGATACGCTCGTTATTATTAAGGGGGTTATAGACATAAGATTGGGCCGAGGACGTAACTTGGGCAGGTATCGATCCGGTGGCTTCCATTATGTCAATCTCACCATCTTTTAAGTAGTTATTTGGATCTTGCTCGGTAGTGGAATTCCATACTACATAGCGAGGATCGGACGGTAATAACCAGAACGCCGGCCAAGTACCTACTCCGGCAGGTAATTTGGCGACTATATCAAGCTTGCCGTAAGTAAAATTAAGGGAAGGCGTGGTTACAATACGGGCTGATGTATAGTCAAAGCCATCATAAGTTTGCTGCTGGGCTTCAATAATAAGCTGACCGTTATCAACCCTAACATTTGATGAGTTAGAAGTATAGTATTCTTCTTCGTTATTTCCCCAACCAGGATTATCAGGACCGCCATTACCGAGGTTATAGTTCCAAACACTGCTACTCAACGGACCATTTGACATCGCAGTAAAGTTCTGTGTCCAAGAAGGATTCAGCGCAAATTGTCCCTGGCTAATTGTTGATTTGGGCTCTGTTAATGGTTCTGTTGAGGCAAGTAATTTTGTGCCATATTGCGACGCAGCGTTTGCCCTTGGTAGAACCACAGTCTTAGTTGATTTGACACTAAGTGCATTACCGGTTTGTAGAAGGTTTGTTCGAAGAAAAAATATACCAATCCAAATAACTAATACTAGGGAGGCGAGGCTACCGAACATAATATATCGGTGCCTGATTATTCTCTTGCCCTCAATAAATTTCACTAAGTTTATTATACAATAATTGACCGTTTAAGGATACCTGATTGAGCTAGTCTGATTGCAAGGTAGACAACAAAAACTATAGTGGTTATAAAGAAACTAACTGGGTAGGGAATATAGTAGGAAATAAATAGACCGATCCAAGTCGCCAACAGGGCTATACCGACTGAAATCATCAAGCCCTGAGATGGTCGGCGCGCCAAACGCTGAGCTACGGCGGCGGGCGTAACCATTAATGCAAAAATTAAAAGTACTCCGACTACTTGAACAGCAATTGATGTCGCGACTGCTATAAGTAACATAAAAATAATACTCATTCCAAGCATCGATATTCCCTTAGCCTCAGCAACTTCTTCATCTAAAGAGGTAAACAATAAACGTCTAAAGATAATTATTATGGCAACTATAATCACACTACCAGCAATTAATGTTGCTAAGACATCATTGCTGCTAATTCCTAAAATTTCACCGAATAAAAGAGAATATGCTTCAGTAGCGTAACCTTTATAAAGATTAATAAATAGCACTCCAAGGCCTAGCATAAAGGCAAGAACGGTGCCAATTTGAACATCACGGCTAGAGGCTTTTCTACCAAGCAGAGCCATGGTTAGACCTCCACCAGAAGTAAATAGCAATAATCCGCTCAAGGGGTTCAAGCCAACAAGTACAGCGCCGGCAGCGCCGGCGAAACCAATATGAGACAGGGCATGAGCGGCAAAAGATAGTCGGCGCATAACTACAAAATAGCCGACCACACCAGCGACAACAGCCACTATCGTGCCGGCTTCAAAGGCGTGACGGATAAAAGCGTATTGCCACATATTTACGAAATCACTGTAAAGATTGAAGCTAAAGCCGCTACTAGACAGGTTAGCTATAAATTTAGTCATCATGATGCAGAGCCTCTTCAACCCCAAGAACTGCTAGTTGACCTTTAGAGCCTCTTAAAACCTCAATCGGTGAACCGTACAGCTCAGATAACTTTTTACTGGTCACAATTTCCTCAGGCTTACCGCTAGCTACCTTGCCGTTGGCTATATAAATAATTCTGTTAACCACCGGCAGCAGCGGATTAATATCATGAGCTATTAGCAAAACAGCAATATTTTGTTTTTTAACTACCTTAGAGATTAAACGGATTAGTTCACTTTCGCGTCTAATGTCCAAATTTGCCAGTGGCTCATCTAAAAGCAGCAGATCGGGCTTGGAAACCAGAGCTTGAGCAAAAAATATCCGCTGCAGCTCGCCACCGGAGAGTTCACTTAAGCTACGATGGGCTAAATTGCTAGCGCCTACTGATGCAAGCGCTTCAAGAGCTTGGTCACGTTCATCTTCTGCATGACCAAGACTAAAACCCAGTTTAGTGCCACTGATGGCCAGTCTAACGTATTCAATAACCTCAATTCGCGATTCAGCATCAATGTAGGGTCTTTGGGGGACATAGCCTATCCTGGAATTACCCCTAGTTGGTAGTTGGCCAAAAAGTTCTAACTTACCTGATAGGGGTCGAGTTAAGCCGAGTAGCAATCTAAATAAGGTCGTCTTACCAGCTCCATTAGCTCCGAGTAAACCGATAAATTCACCGCGCCTGACACTAAAACTAGCATCGCGCCAAATAATTTTATCCTTGTACCCGGCTACTAAGCCCTCTGCTTGGATTACAGTATCGTTATCCAAGTTATTGTCCTAGACTCTGGGCATTTAGGGCGTTTTGTAGATTTAGTAACTCAGCGTTCATCCAAACCTGAAAAGACGTGCCCGGTGGCTGAATGGTTTCTGTTACCCCAACGATTGGAATGTTTTGAGCTGCAGCAATCGCTTTCATGCTAGTAGTCAAAGGCGTCACTGTCTGTTCGTTATAAACTAAAACCTTGACTTGACCACTCTCGAGCCGTTGCTGGAACTGCACTACCGAATCTGTCGGCGGATCATTACCGTCGGCTACTGCTTGAGTAAATGACGGAGGCGAGATTAAATTCAGACCGGCAGCTGAAGCCAGATAATAGAAGATGTCCTCTGTGGCCGCCACCTTAGTGCCAGCAAATTGTCGCTTAATGATTGCTATACGGTTCTGATAACCCGAAAGTGAAGCCCTAACATCCTTGTATTGACTTTCAAAGTAACTTTTATTAGCCGGGCTGATACTAATTAGATTTTGTTCAATTTTAGCAACGACCGTATTAACATAGCTTGGGGAGTACCAAAAGTGCGGATTATCACCATCTTTTTTACCTAAGAGAGAAGCAACATCGAGAACCTGGCGCTTTGGGTTAGAGCCGGCTGATAAGAGTTTATTGCCCCAACTGTCATAGCCAGCTCCATTTAAAATCACATAATTAGCATTAGCAAAATCCCGGGCGTCGGTTGCATTAACCTCATATTCATGCGGATCGGCATTTGGATCTGAGACAATAGAGGTTACCTTAACTTTAGTGCCGCCTAGTTGGGAGGCCAGGCTGCCCCAAAAATTTTCAGCAGCAACAATTTGAATCTGGCCAGTTTGACCGGACGACTGATTGTGGCTAATTCGAATTAGCCCGACGACTAACCCAACAATAACAACTGCACTAATTACTATTGATAGTTTTTTATTGGGTGATTTGGATCTCTTCATAGGAATAATCCTATAGGCATAAAGTTATTATTGCAAATTTGTTGCAATTATAATAAGATTTGCAACATGGCTAACTCAGATACTTCTTTCAAGAATCTATTAAAAACACATGGGTATAGTATTACCGATCAAAGATTATTGGTTTTTAAGTTGCTGCTCGGTCAGGAACCCTTATCCATGCATGAACTTATTGAAAGGGTTAATGGCCAAATTGACAGAGCCAGTGTCTACCGGATAATCGGCTTATTCGATGAGATTGGCATTACCCAGCGACTCAACATTGGCTGGAAATATCGCATTGAGTTAACTGATAAGTTCGCCGAGCATCATCATCACCTAAGCTGCATATCATGTCACCGAGTTATCCCGATCAATAAAGATGAGCTTGAAGACTTTATGAGCCAATTGGCCGCGGCACAGAAATTTACCCCAGTAGAGCACCAAGTTGAAATACAAGGCTACTGTAATAAGTGTAGTAAGTCGAATGCCTAAGGTACTCTTGTTGGATCCCAACAAGTCCGATGATTTTCGTCTAAAGCCTTAAGCTCAGCCAGGTCGCTTGAGTCTAATTTGAAGTCAAAGATATCAATATTTTCGGCGATTCGTTCTGATGTTGAGGATTTGGGGAGTGGCACGGTACCGGCTTCAACACACCAACGTAGCATAATCTGAGCAGGTGATTTAGTGTGTTTTTTAGCAATTGTAGCTAGTACCGAGTTATCAAGGCCATAGCCGTGGGCTAGAGGTGAGTAAGCCTCAACAACGATGCCCTCGGCTGCACAATATTTTAAAAGTTCGGGTTGCTGCAGGAAAACATGCAGTTCGACTTGATTTACGACTGGCCTGATGCGGCAGTTACTAAGCAGCCTCTCTAGATGCTTAATCGTATAGTTACTGACGCCTATTGTCCTGGCTTTCCCACTGTCACTAATCTCTTCCATTTTTTCCCATGCCTTGTGGCGTAATTTTGGAACAGGGAAATGTAGTAACAACAAATCAACATAGTCAGTTTGAAGCCTAACTAGCGATTTCTCAAAACTGGGTATTACCTTTGATGATAAAAAATTTATTACTGAAATCTTAGTTGTAATAAATAGCTCTTTCCTAGGGATACCACTATCTTTCAAAGCCTGACCGATAAACTGTTCGTTGTCATAAATTTGAGCCGTATCGAAATGTCTGTAGCCGTCATTTAGTGCTGTTTTAACAGTCTCTATACATTTATCTTGATCCTTAATTTGCCAGGTACCAAGACCAACACCCGGAATAGACACTTTATCAGTAAGTTTAATCATTGGGACTGCCATATCTACCTCCTAGCGCTTAAAATAACTACTCTTATGATAACACCCGTGACACCATGCAGCCCGTGCTAACATATAGTAATGAACAAATCGACCAAAGCCTCAGCTGAACAAAAATATATACCTGGTGTCTGCAATATTGGACCGGCTGAAAGAGCCAAACGACGACAATCAGGCTTAATAGCCCTACTGGCCTCGGTAATCTTGATGGTAACATTAACGGCGATTGGAGCCCCTAGGGGCTGGCGTTTGCTACTAATACTGCCGTTATCTGCGGCAGCTATAGGTTTCTTACAGGACTGGTTCCATTTTTGTGTCGGCTTTGGCATAAAAGGTCTTTATAACGTTATTAACAGTGCCGGCACTACCGATAGTATCAGTCAAGCTGAGTATCGCGCTCAAGACCGTAAAAAGGCCAGGTTAATTATATGGCTGGCGCTAGCAAGCGGTGTCATACTGGGTGTTCTTTGTTTTTTGGTATAGCTAAAAAATATTGCCTAATGATAGAATCAAATAATGAAGAAGTTAAATCCTAAGGTAGTTTTGGGGGTTGCGGCGCATCCGGACGACCTTGATTTTGGGGCTTCTGGAACAATGGCCGGTTTTGCTAAAAGTGGCGCTGACGTCCATTACTTAATTGTGACCGACGGCAGCAAAGGCTCTTCTGATATGACATTATCGTCGTCCGAGTTAATCAAAATTAGAGAAAAAGAACAGCGTAACGCCGTAAAAGCAATCGGCGGTAAAAGTGTTACGTTTTTAGGCTACCCCGACGGTGAACTGGAGATCACCATGGCCCTTAAGAAAGATATTGTTAAAGTTATCAGAACCCTTAAGCCTGACGTCGTGATCACCATGGATCCGTCAATGCTGTACTCCGCAGAACGTGGCTTCATTAATCACCCTGATCACCGAGCAGCAGCCCAAGCTACCCTTGATAGCGTTTTCCCACTAGCAAGAGATCATATGGTCTTTCCCGAATTGTTTGCCAATGGCTATCTACCCCACAAAACGCCAACAGTTTTATTGACGAATTTTAATACTAACGATTTCGTAGTTGATATAACTGATACTTTCCCAAATAAAATTGCCGCTCTAAAGGCCCATACCAGTCAAATATCTGATATAGAAGAAGTGAAGGGTTGGATGAGTAAGATAGCCGGAGAAATTGGTAAGCCGTCTGGCTTTAAATATGCCGAGGGTTTTGTCCGCATAGACCTGAATTAGTATCCAATAACAAAGCGAAACTTCAGTATTAACCGCTACCATAGTAAAATAACTGTTAAAGAGGGGATCAAATAAGCTAATGCCACCAGCAATTGCCGTAGAGTCATTGGAAAAAGTATATGGGAAAAAAGATGATAGGCTCGTCGCCCTAGATAATATTAATTTGTCAATTAAAGCCGGTGAATCAATTGCTATTGTCGGGAAAAGTGGATCGGGCAAGAGTACTCTAATGCATATTCTGGCTTTGCTTGATGAGCCAACAAAAGGCGAAGTCAATGTTAATGGTGTTGATGTATCTTCCCAATCAGAAAAACAACTAGACCTTCTTAGAAACAAAAACTTTGGTTTCGTCTTCCAGCAATTCTTTCTAAACGGCAACGAGACAGTCCTAGATAACGTCATATTACCTCTTAAAATCGCCAAAGTTGGTCGCAATGAACGTCATAAACGCGGGTTAGAAGTGCTAAAGTCAGTTGAACTTGAAGATAAAGCCAATTCCAAGGCTCTAAATCTTAGCGGTGGCCAGAAGCAGCGAGTTTGCATTGCTCGGGCCCTTATTAACAAGCCTAATGTCATTTTCGCTGATGAGCCAACTGGCAATCTAGATTCAGCTACCGGCGCGAAGATTGAAGACTTACTATTTGAACTTAATCGTAAACAAAAGATTACTCTTATAATCGTCACCCACGATCCAGACCTGGCCAAAAAATGTGATCGACAAATCAATATTAAAGATGGCCGCGTAGTTGGGGCTAAGTCTTAATGAAGCTACTTGATTTAATCCTCACTGCCAACACCAGTCTACTTCGGAACAAAGGTCGTACCGCCTTGACGGTCATTGCTATATTTATCGGCGCAACAACATTGTCTTTAACAAACGGCATTGGTGCCGGTATAAAAGCTTATATAAATAAGCAAGTCGGGAACTTGGGTAATAGTAGTTCTCTCACCATCACCGCTAGCGGTAAACGGACTAATTTCCGGTCATCTTCGACCAGCCTAGCTAAATATGTTCCCGGACAAAAGAAAATTAATGCTCAAGACGGAGGACCCAACACTGGTGGCCAAGTAGCTCTTACTCAAAGTGATATAAATAGGATTTCTAAAATACCAAACATTATATCGGTACAACCAACTTTAATCGTTACGCCAGACTATATCGCCTCTGCCACAAACCCAAGCGCTAAATACCAGTTTATCTTAGACCAAACTGTTGGCACCTATCAGTTGGATATGAGTAGCGGCCTAAACGTTAATAACAAGTCAACTGAAGATCAGATTACTGTTCCGGTATCGTATTTAGGTTCTCTTGGTTTTAAGACCGATAGCAGCGCAGTAAATCAAAAAGTTATTATCGGTATTAGTAATGCTCTTGGAACTCAAAGCACTTTTGAGGCAACAATTGTTGGAGTCCAGCAAAAGACATTAGTAGGCTCAACTGCTGCTTATGCCAACAACGCTTTATTTAATACACTATATGATTATCAGACCGCAGGTCTGCCGGCAAGCACAACAGACGCATATTTATCTGTTCAGGCAGTATTTAACCCGAACTTCACACCAGCGCAAATTACCCAACTTAAGTCAAAGCTAACAAGCATGGGATATACCGGCCAAACTATTAAAGATCAGGTTAGTATAGTCTTCACGATTATTAGCGCAATAACCGATGTCTTAGACGGCTTTGCGGCAATTACACTTTTGGCAGCAGCGTTTGGTATCGTTAACACTCTCTTTATGTCTGTCCAAGAACGCACTAAAGAAATTGGACTTATGAAAGCCCTGGGGATGGGTAGACGAAAAATATTTACGTTGTTTAGTATCGAAGCTGTCTTAATTGGTTTTTGGGGCAGTCTGCTCGGCATAATCTTTGCTAATTTACTTGGTAAAGTTATAGACAACTTAGCAACTAAGGGTTTCTTAAAAGACTTTCCAGGACTCCAAATATTATCGTTCCCGGCAAAAGCCAGCACTATAATTATTGTTGGTATTATGCTGATTGCTTTCTTGGCAGGTACATTACCAGCACGCCGAGCAAGTCGCAAAGATCCGATTGACGCTCTACGCTACGAGTAGATTAATTTATCTTAGGAAGCAGCTAAGTGACCAAGTCCGAGTAGAACGAGGATTAGCATGAGACCACCGGCTATGAATAGTACAACGGCTGCAATTTGAGCAACCATACCAACTGTCCAGAACGCATAAGCGTCGCCTAACAATAGTCCTCTTAATGTTTCACCTTGGAAGAGTACTGCAGCCTGAGCTTTTAGCGTTGTGTTGGTTGGGTTAGCTAATGATGCTTCGCTTACTTGAGCGTATGTTTGACCGCCCGCAACTTCGGTCAAGTGATATGCTATAAAATTATTAGCGTAAACTTTTGCCTGATCACCGTTTAAAAGTTGATCTCCGGCGTACTTGTTCATTTGGGTCTGGTCGGCTAATGGTAGTGCTGCTATAGCCGGACTTCCTTTTGGAGGAAAATATATTTTTTGAGCAGCAAGCTGTGTACGAACATTAGAAGTTGTGTAAGAATATGTCGCCCAGGCTAATCCGCCCATTACCAGTAATAATATGGTGGCTACAACTCCAAATGAAGTCAGTAGCTTATCAATTAGTTTTCGTTGTTTTTTAGTAGTGGCCATGATTTATAACCCTTCTTTTTAAATGTTTAGTTCTTATCCGTGTTTATCATAACCCTTATGATTAATTTCATCAACTAGTAAAGCTTGTGGTTATTTGCTTATTAGTGGTTTGTGTGTTAAAATACAGTTATGATTGGGAATTTTTCTGACCCTTATAGTTTCGCTGAGCGCGAGCCATATTATTTGATCGGATCTGCGGGTGAAGAACAAACTATTGCTGATGCTGAGCGAATTCTTGAAGATGCATCAGAAACTAGAGCGCTAGGCTCGAGAGCTTGTGACGCAACAATTGCTAAAATAGCAAGCGGTGAAGTTGTCGAACCAGCCCGTGAGAATTGGGACCTTGATGAATATACAGTAGATGACGAAGATATTGTCAGTGGGGCAATTAACTATATCGCTGGCGAGTCAAAAAAATAATATATCTGTTAAGTGTAAGTTAAGAACTTGGATGTTTGAAATTGTTATGTTTTAGTGGTTAACTATAATTAGTTGACGACATGAAAACACTAAGCTTTAACAGACTTGTTTCCAATTTACCATTTAACAAAGGGCTTATTAGTCAAGTTCGTTTTTATTCCAAGCGTTTAAAGGACGAAAACTCAATACGACGAACCGGTTTAATTTTTATCTCACTGGCGTTTGTTGTCCAGATATTTACTCTTGCTTATCCTGCTCAAGCTGATGTTGCTGGTGGCTCCAATGACATCATATGGGGTGGCATTGGCTATGATGTGGGGCCAAGTCCTAAGGCAAATCTACTCAACTACTACGACAAAGACTCTGATGGGCATCACAGCGATCTTCGAGCAATTCTAAATTATTATGACATTACCCGAGCAGACCTTGTAGCCAGCACTGCTACAACTGTAAATTCTTCAGACCATAGCTTATATTCACTTGGACGTAATCCGCACTCCTCACTCGATATGCCCGTAGATATTGGTGGCACAACTTTTTATCTACGGCCACTCTATAGCTGGGGTAACGATTTAACTTACGACGTCTTCACTGGTGAGAGAACGGGTGGTGGCATACAGGGAGATGCCAGCGCAAGATATTTTGATGTGATGTTTGAATGTGGCAATATAATTATTCATTTACCAACCCCAACTCCTAAGCCAAAACCTACACCGACTCCCACGCCAACCCCAACTCCTACCCCCACACCTACTCCAACACCCACGCCTACCCCTACGCCGACACCCACCCCGAAGCCAGTTCAAATGCCCAATATTGTACAAAGTAAGACGGCGGCCAATATAACTCAGCGTTTGGCTAACGCCGAACTGAACGACGCTGTTGCCGGTGACGTAATCCAATACACACTGACCACAAAAAACACCGGTCAAGCTGTAGAACTTAACTACACCATTGCTGACAACATAAACTATGTCCTGCAATATGCTCAGATTGGTTCTATAAGTGACGGCGGAGTACTTAGTAATGGAACAATAACCTGGCCAGAGAGCAATGTCCCTCCAGGCACTACGCTAACCCGAACCTTTGAAGTCCAAGTAGATAGCCCAATCCCAACAACCGTACAGTCGCCAGCCGACCCTGAAGCTTTCGATATGAAAATGACTAACTTCTACGGTAACACTGTTACCATCCCACTTTATACGCCTATCCCACAGGCGACAGTACCTATCGTAACCCAAACCAGTAATGCCTTACCTAACACTGGCCCAGGTAATGATTTAATCATTGTCTTCTTAGTAACCGCCATAGCCGGTTACTTCTATTCCAGAAGCCGGTTGTTATCTAAAGAGACAGATATAGTTCTAGAGACATACAGCGCTTCGGGGGGAGCAGATTTATGAGTGAACAACTAACTAATCACGAAAATGTAGAGCAAGAACAGGATAACGTCGAAGTAATCAGAGAAGACCCTGAAAAACTACTTGAGGCAACAACCGAAGGACACGAATCAGAAACCCAAGACGTTGAAGCAATTCGAGAAAATGTTGAACAAGAGCATAACGAGACTACCATCGCTCCTCCAGAACTTGAGGTTGATAAAGCAAAAGAAGAAGTCGAGCTGCCACCCCCTAATAAAACTGTAAAAGCTCAGGCTCTTAATCAAACGCTAAAAGAAACACGTCAGAAGTTGTCTAAACCCCAAAAAGCTTTCTCTAAGGTTATCCATCAACCACAAGTTGACGCAATTAGTGACATAACAGGGAAGACTATAGCGAGGCCCAGTGGACTGTTCTTTGGTGGCTTTTTTGCCCTGATCGGTAGCCTTCTTTACTTTTTCCTATCTCATCATTATCACTTTACTTATAAATATATTGCATTTAGCCTATTTTTTATCGGCGGGTTTATTATCGGCTTGATTGTTGAATTCTTAGGCAAGACATTTAAGCGTAACAGAGCTTAATTAAACCGAACTTTTCGCTTTTTTAGGGATTTTAATTGCCATAGCGGTACCGGCAAGGCCCCACCACAAATAGGCTAGTGTCGGATCTTCCCAGGCGTGTGAAAAAAGGTTAACTATAACTAGTCCTAGGAAACTGGCGAATAAACCTAGCGCCAGAGAATCACTACGTCTTCGCCATAGCTCTAGTCCAACAATCATATTGACTGCTAGAAATAGCACCAAGCCGACGACACCGCTCTCTTGACCAACCTGGATGTAGTAATCCTCAGCTATGCGAATTCTTTTCGGGTTATAAACTGAAGCTGGGCCAGCCGTACCAACGCCACCACCAAGTGGTTGATGATAGATGTCCTTAAGCCCAGATTTAAGACCGCTGAGATGGCCCTGGTCAGAGGTAGTCTTGCTTGCTGAGTTAGTTTGAGTATGATAGAAAATGTTCTGTAGGCGAGTACTGTGATCAGTAACGATGACAACGGTGAGAATTAATACTAAAGCTATGGTTGAGATAAGAGCTACTGAGAAATACTTCGTTTTATATAATCCAAGTGCAACAATGAAAGCCAGAGCTAAAAATGTACCGATCCAAGCACTTCTCGAAAAGCTGTAATAGAGCGCTAAAAGGCTGGCTAGTAATAAGACAATTTCTTGCCAATTACGCTTCATCCTAAACCAGAGAGCACCGATTAGCGAAATTATGACAACCAAATAGGCTCCCAGAGGGTTGACGCCTCTAAGAGTCGACATAATACGAATATACTTCTGATTGTTGTTAATTGTCTGATAGGGTTGGATTGTCGAGGTGTTATAGCCAAAATGTTTTAGAAAATCGTGTGGCAAAACATAGACTTGTAATAAGCCGAATATCGAGACGAATGCTGCCGGCCAAAGCACTATCGGCACCCAGTGCCTATTAAGAAAACTACTAGATAGAGCCGCAACCCAACAAACCACGAAAAAGATAAGGAAACGGCTATCAACTATCAACCCATAGCCAACGGCCTTAGCTGTTACGTTCTTCGTAGAATAAGCAACAATACCAACTAAGATTATTAACGCAACATAGCCAACGATTAACCATAGTAACTTACTTTTGAATAACACTCTCTGAATTTTTTTATCGACAATCAACAGATACAGGGCGCTCAAACTGGCCACTATTAGCAATACTTCGGTGTATAACCTAAGCGCCGCATAGTGTCCGACTAGGCTTGAGCCCCAAACTGTTAAAAAAGCGTATAAAGGAACACTCACCAAAATAGCACTAATCGCCAGCGTCAGTATTTTTTTTGTCAGCACCGAAACCTTCATCTATATAATTGTACCTTACAGACGGCTAATAGAATCAACACTTTCTAGCTACGAGATAGGAGGGCAAGATACTGCGTACTACCAAAAGGTATCTTCTGCTTGACTATATCCCGCGAAGAAAAACTAGAAGCAAAGGTTACCGTAAAATCACCATATTCATGATTAATAGCATCTATTGTATCGCTGAGCCAACGTTCTTTGTTAACTTCATCCAGCAAGCTCATTTGGTTGGACGAGGAAGCTTCTAGGCCATAACAGGTTACTCCAATCTCTTTGACATCGCCGTCTGGCGGTCGACGATTAAAGACTAATATAGCTCGACGGTAAATCTCGGCATTGGAGTAAAAAGTTGTTTTAAACATCTTGCGGTTATACCAAGAGTCGCCCGAGCTATAGCGAGCATAGACTAAAATACCCCGAGCACAGAGGGCTTTGGAGCGCATCCTAGCGCCAGTCGATTCACATAAGTAGGCCAAGCGAGCATTCACAGCCTCTCGACTTAAGTGGCTATCTTCTAAAACATACTGTCGACCAACTGATCTTATTTGGCTCTCATGGTTATCAACCTCCCAGCCGCGTAACTTTTGGTACCAGTCGTCGCCACAAACACTATGAAAAACTAGGCGGTGCAGAGTTTCGCTAGAAGCATCTAAAAACTGCAGCGGTGTATAAATACCGGCAGCGTTAAGTCGTGCCTCGTTACGCTCAGCTATACCGCTTAGATCTCGTAGACTTAGGCTATCTAGTGTCGAGCGTAAATTACTATGATTAATGATGTCTAATCCATCGGGCTTGTGTAGGGAAGCGGCTTGCTTAGCTAAAAATCTATTGGGGGCTATGCCAACATTACACTTCATATAGCTGCCAACTTCATCCCTAAGACGCTGTTTAATTTCCATACCAATATCAGCTAGTGGCCGCAAGTTGATATGCTCACGAGTATCATGAAAATCGATAACCCCTTCATCAATACTCTTCATAGTGACATTGGGTGAATAACTACGCATGATGGCCATGAGTTTCTGGTAGACATAGTGATATTTTGGCGGATCAGTTTCTACGATGATTAATCCAGGAGCTAAGCGTTGGGCTTCATCAGACCGCATACCAACCTTGACGCCCAGAGCTTTTGCTTCATAAGAAGCGGCTATAATACAGCTAAAGGCAGTATTACGATTAGTTACTCCAAGCGGTCGATTCCTAAGCAGTGGGCGAGCTTGTTGCTCGACTGTAGCAAAGCAAGAATTTAGATCAATATGCATGATCTCCGGTTGGGCTCGGTTAAATGGCAGCTGCATAGCTAGCATCCGCAATATATACAAGCTTCCACGATAGACTCATAGCATCAAACTCCAGTCGATAATCAGCACTACCGTCGGTCATGTCAAAGACATGGATCATCCGCTGACCCTTATGCGTTGGGTGGCGCAGGCCAGTCTCGGTGAAAATAACTTGCTTGCCGCCATATTCCATACGCTTAGGGAAACACTTTGGCTGGTCTTTATCTTTAAAATAATAAGCAACAATCGTTACATCTTCATTTAATGTAATAGCATCTTCCATAACATTAGACTCCTATAAAAAATTAAGTGATAAGAAGAACTTCCGGGCAAACGCCAGGTGAACGGGTTTGAATAGAATAGCATTTTTGGCATTAGTAGCGAGCCACCGTTCTTAGACTACAACTATACGACCAAAGAGCTAGTAATTTGAGATGAAGGTTGGTAGGGACCGAAGTATACCACCTATAATTTTATAGAAGTCTGTACGGAGGAAAGCTGTTACCAGCTAGCCCATACACGGCTTAAGTATTATTGTACACGAATAGCCAAATAAATATACAGATCAAATAACTCGAGGGAAAATGCTACAGTATACTTATGGGTTCACGCTTTGATACAGTCTTTCGCATTAGCATAATCTTAAAGGGGATAGACGCTGCTCTTGAAACTATTGGGGGTGTGATTTTGCTATTTGTAACCTCAAAAGACATTACGCACTTCGCCAAGTGGCTCACTAGAAGTACGCTAGCCGCTAATCCTCACAATTCTATCGCTAATTACTTGAATCACAGCGCTGAGCATTTAGCGACTGACGCAACTCTAATTGGAGCCATATACTTGTTATCACACGGAATTATTAAATTATTTATAATTGTGAACGTACTAAGAGATAAATACTGGGCCTATCCAGTCCTAATAATTGTGCTCTTGGGCTTTTGTATATATCAATTTATCGACATTATAAATACACACTCTCTGGCTATAACAGCACTCACCATATTTGATATCTTTGTTATTGTCATCACTTGGATAGAGTGGCAAAAAAGACGTAAACTGAGAATTAAACAGCCCACAAAAGAAGAGACTGAAATTGTCAGCTAGCTTTATTATCTAATTTGCTACAATAGCAAGAGTTGCCATGAACTATATAGATATAGCCTTAATTATAATCTTCATAGGTGCAGTGATCCGGGGTGCTCAAATTGGTTTCGTGCGTCAGATCTTGTCAACTGTTGGTTTTTTCGCCGGGCTATTCCTGGGAGCCTGGATTGGGCCGCACATTGTCCATTTTGCTCACACTGCCTCATCAAGGTCTTGGTTAGCACTGTTATTCACTTTTGGTTGCGCTTTAATACTTTTAGGCGCTGGTGAGTATCTTGGCATACGTTTGAAGTCAAAATTAACTCATCGCTTAATTATAGATAGATTTGACGGCGTTCTAGGCGCTTTTGTTGGGGGTATCACCCTAATACTCTTAGCTTGGTTTTTAGCGGCCATTTTGGTAACTTTACCTTTTCCTTCAGTAGCTAATGCCATTCGTGGCTCATATTTAATAGCCCAGATAGATAAGGCGTTACCTCCTACTCCAAATATTACCGCTGATCTTAGTCACGTTATTGCACCTAATGGTTTTCCGAAAGTCTTTGTCGGTGCCGAACCTAGCTCTGTAGATACAAACGTTTCTCTACCTAACCTTGGATCATTAAGTTACGCTGTTAATAAAGACGAGTTTTCAGTTGTTAAAATCGAAGGTGATGGTTGTGGGGGAGTTGTTGAAGGTTCAGGATTCGTGATTAGCACCAATACCATTATTACGAATGCTCACGTTGTAGCTGGAGTGGATACACCTTACATAATTGATATGCACGGTCAGCACCAGGCCAGTGTGATATGGTTTGATCCAAACCTTGACATTGCCATACTAACGACGTCTAATTTGGGCGAAGCACCATTACCGATCAGTTCTACAACCGCAGCTGACAACACTCCCGGCGCTGTGCTCGGTTTCCCTGGTGGAGGCAATTTTTCAGCCGCACCTGCTCGAGTACTGAGCTCGTTTATTGCTACCGGACGTAATATCTATAACCAGGGCAACACTAACCGCTCGATCTATGAAGTCAAAGCTAAGGTCATACCCGGAAACTCTGGAGGACCACTGATTAATGCCAACGGCACAGTTATTGGGATAGTGTTTGCCGAATCAACCACCTATAACAACGTTGGGTACGCTCTTACTATGCAACAGCCACTCAAGGAAATTCACCAAGCCCTAAAGCGTGATCAGGTTGTCAGTACCGGTGTCTGTGCTAGCTAAATAAGCTTTTGCTATACTATAGAGTAATGGCCGATAAGAATAAAAAAACTGTGATCCGTTTTGCCAAAGCTATTCCGTATATCTTTATTGTTGGAGGTATCCTCGGCTTAATAGCCTCAGCTATTTTAACTTATGATAGTAATAAGATAATTGCTAACCCAAACTACGTACCAAGCTGTAACCTCAACCCAATCCTTGCCTGCGGATCCGTTATTAAAGCTCCTGAATCTCAAGCTTTTAATATTCCAAACCCTTATGTTGGTCTAGTTGCTTTCCCGGCTCTCATAACAACCGGTGTCGCGATTTTAGCTGGGGCAAAATTTAAACGATGGTATTGGCTTGGTCTAGAGGCAGGTAGCATTTTTGGCATTGGCTTTATCCATTGGCTGTTTTTTGAATCCGTCTATCGGATCCACGCCCTTTGCCCTTATTGCATGGGGGTCTGGGTTGTCGTTATAACTACTTTTTGGTATTTAACGCTCTACAATCTACAGACAGGTGTTATTAATCTTCCAAAAAGGTATCAGCCAATCAGCGCTTTTCTGGTTAAACACCACCTGGATATTCTAATCTGTTGGTTCCTGGTTATCGCTCTACTAATTTTGAAACATTTTTGGTATTACTACGGACATTACTTCTAACCTATTGATGTCTTAACGCCTCTATTGGGTCTTTACGAGCGGCTTTAGCGGCAGGTATAAGACCAAACACTATACCAACTACTAACGATAGCGCTGTAGCTAAGACTATGGTAGACCACGGGATTGTTGGCTCTAAGATAGTAAATAAACGCAGACCAACATTCACTAATAAGGCTGTAATTACTCCAACGAATCCACCGCTGACACTAAGTACAATCGCTTCCATCAAAAATTGCCTAAGAATTTGGCGGTTAGTCGCCCCAACAGCTTTACGAATACCAATTTCACCAGTACGCTCTGAGACCGTGACTAGCATCATATTCATAATGCCGATACCACCAACAAACAGAGCTATAGCTGCCGCTGCGGTTATCAATTTGGTGAGAAGATTAACGATGGTATCCGAAGCTGTAAGACTATCTTTCTGTTGTAATACTGAAAAGTTCTGAACGCCACCGTGAGCCTGAGTCAAACTCGATTCAATTTCTGAAACAACACTATCTATTGCACCTGGGCTAGTCGGTTTAACTAAGATTTCATAAGTTGTAGCTGAGCTACCTTGCAGGCTAGTCACCAGCGAGTAGGGGATAAAGATAACGTTATTAAAATCTAAATCAATTGATAATGGTGCGGAATAAAAACTTTGTAATTCGCCTCGGGTAAAAATACTTTGCCCGTTAATCGTGAAAGTCCTGCCAAGAGATACCTCGGCGCCGAATAGTTTCACCGATGCCCCTTGACCAAGCATGGCATCGTTAGTAAAGCCCTCCTCGTTAAAAGAGTTACCATACTGCAGGCTTTGATTAAGAATGGGCACTATATCGTTAGTTGTGCCGACAACTTGAAGGCCACTGATTGACTGATCCCCAACCTTAATTACCGGATTATTCAATAAGCTTAGGGGTGCGGCATACTGGACATTCGATAACGACTGTATGAGCTGGAGATCATTACTACTTAAATTATTACTGCCAGGCTGAGATTGACTTACGATCGCACTAACCGCATTGGTCGGTTGCAGTAAATCCGGTCGAACTGTAATTAAATCTCTGCCAACATTATTAACATTATTGGCAATCTGATTTTTTATACCATCACCGATACTGACAATAGTAATTGCTGCCGAGACTCCGATTACAATTCCAAAAACGGTTAACAAACTACGTGAGCGACTCGATCGAAGCGATCTTACAGCTACTCCAATATCACCACGGCTAAAAGACTTCACTTTTTAGCCTCCCGCGGGCGCGATCGTCTAGCTCTTGGTTTAGACTTTTTACTAATTCTGGACCGTTTCTTCCGAGATTTTTTATCGACTGAGCTATCACCGCCCGGTATAGCCTTCATTAAAGCCGAGACACCGGCTAAGTCATCTTCTTCAGTTTTAAATGGTAAATAGCTCATTGCTTTACGGGCCGTTGGAGCAACTAAACCTAAGGTAGTTAGCTCGTCGTGAATAATCATTCCATCACGCATATAGACAACTCGTGTAGCATAGCGAGTTAACTCTGGGTTGTGGGTAACCATTAAAATAGTCGTCCCATCTTTGTGAATATCGCTAAGTAGCTCCATAATTAGACGGCTATCATTACTATCCAGATTACCTGTTGGCTCGTCGGCAATAATAATTGATGGAGTGTTGATTAGCGCCCTAGCAATGGCTGCAGTTTGCGTTTGACCACCACTAAGATGTCTTGGCAGGTAATATTCACGGTCGGCAAGCCCTAATCGACCGATCATTGAACTGGCCGCCTTCAAGCGGCGAGTGGTCGATAGACCACGGTAGGCAAGTGGCAAAGCAACATTTTCAAGAACCGTCAAACGAGGTAACAAGCTAAATGATTGGAAAATGAAACCGATTTTATCACGGCGCATTTTGGCACGCTGGTTTTGGCTTAGTTTCTCGACGTTACGTCCGCTAATTTTATAAGTGCCGTGAGTTGGTCTGTCGAGTAAACCAATAATATTCATTAGAGTTGATTTACCAGAACCACTAGGCCCCATTATTGCCACGAATTCATTTTGTTCAATACTCAGATTTATCTCATCAAGCGCGACGGTAGTCGCTCCGCCAAAGCCATAGACTTTACTTGTATCATTTATTTCAATCAGTGCCATTTGCTATAAGTTTAGACTTATTGTTATATAGTTAGCAAGCAAATTCGACTTCTGTGGCATAAACTAATATTTTCAGCTTATGATATTCTAGGAATGAAGCTCTATTAGAATAATTTGTAGACTTTTGGAGAGGTGGCCGAGCGGTTTAAGGCGCACGCTTGGAAAGCGTGTTGAGTTGAAAGACTTTCGCAGGTTCAAATCCTGTCCTCTCCGCCAAAAAATTATGAAACAATACAACAAACTAGTTAGAGATAATATCCCGGCTATTATCGAGGCGGATGGTGGGGTACCCCATACCCATATTCTCAATGACGAAGAATACGAGGCAGCTTTATGGGAAAAACTCGATGAAGAACGACTGGAAGCGCGAGAAAATCCAACTATTGAAGAGTTTGCTGATCTACAGGAAACCCTGGATACTCTTGCTGAGCGTCATGGGTATACTCCGGAGAAAATCGAAGAAGCACAAGCGAAGAAAAACCAAACCAATGGATCTTTTGCTGGTCGAATTTTTCTAGAGTCGGTAGACTAACGTTGCAAGCGTATAGCGACAATGCCATAATGTTCAGCAGATGAGTATGCTTGCTAAAATACGTAAAGACGACAAGGGCCATTCTTTTTTAGAATTAGTAGCCGTCTGCGTAATTATCGGAATATTGGCAACTATAATTATTGCTGGCTTTGCTACTGTCGAGCGAAACAGACAGAACCAACAACGACAAACAGATATTAATAATATCTATCAGCAACTAGAAGCTTACTATGTCGTTCATTCATTTTATCCAACTTTCGCGAACATGAATGATACAACCTGGGTCGGAACAAACTTGCCAAATCTGAACTTGAATTCATTACGAGACCCAAAGAGTAAATCATATCTTCTAGCCAGTCATCCAACCAAAGACACTTTCGCATATCAAGTCACAGCCGCTGACGGTGGTGCTTGTAATAATGTAACACTGCCTTGCGTACATTACACTCTAACTGCAACGTTAATAGGTACAGCTCAGCACACTTACGTTCGTAGCAGTCTTAATTAGCAAACTTTCTAGCTAATTTTCGTACCGATAGCTTTTCCTTGAACCACTCCGAGAATATTCCCAGCTTTCATAGTGTCAAAAATAACTGTTGTTAGCTTATAGTCCATTGCCATACCCAAGGCTGCCTTATCCATTACTTTGATGTTTGGGTTTTCAATGGCTTGTTGAAATGACATGTGATCAAAATGTTTAGCTGTTGATGACTTAGCTGGGTCGCTATCATAGACACCGTTATACTTCGTAGCTTTCATAACCAACTCACAGCCTAGTTCCAAAGCTAAGCTAACAGCTGCCGTATCGGTCGTAATATAGGGTCTGCCGATACCGCCGGCTGCAATAACCACGCGGCCTTTGGCAAGATGTTTTTCAGCCAGACGATAGACAAACGGTTCGGCAACCTGATCAGCAAAAATACTACTAAGGCAGCGAGTATTTAAACCTTCTGATTCAAAAATATCAGTAAGAGCCAGGGCGTTAATCATAGTTGCTAACATTCCCATATGATCAGCTGTTACCCGGTGAATACCATGTCCGGCAATCTCGGCGCCACGCACTAAATTACCAGACCCAACCATAATAACTACTTGTGTCCCAGTTTTTTCGGTAACCTTTTTGATCTCGTTTGCCAGCCAGACACAGACTTCTGGATCAATCCGGTGATCATACTTACCAGACAGTTGCTCGCCGGAAACTTTTAGCAAAACTCTCTTATACATTGGTCTTCAGTCTAGCAGATTTAAAGCCATAAGACTATACTCACATAGGTAATGACTACTATATATTCGTGGAACGTAAACGGCATTCGTGCTGTGATCAATAAGAACACTCTGCTACCTTTTATTGCTTCTAATCAGCCAGACATTTTATGCTTGCAAGAAACAAAAGCTAAACCTGAACAAGTTGTCTTAGATATTCCAGGTTATCATAACTATTGGAATTCAGCCGAAAAGGCAGGCTATAGTGGTACCGCGATAATCAGCAAGACCACGCCGCTCAGTCTAGTAAATAATTTTCCAGAAGACATTGCCAAAGAGTATAAGTTAGATCTTGATAGTTACGGTGACCCCGATCATGAGGGCAGAGTACTAACTGCTGAATATCCAAAATTCTGGGTTGTTACCGTATACACGCCGAACGCCAAGGACGACTTAAGTCGTCTAGAGCTCCGTGAATTGTACTGGGACCCAGCATTTTTAAAGTACCTAAAGCAACTGGAAGAGACTAAACCGGTGATCTTCTGTGGCGATTTAAATGTCGCTCACACTGAAATCGACCTGGCTAACCCCAAAGCCAACAAAGGTAAAAAAGGCTTTACCTTGGAAGAACGAGCAGGTTTTCAAAAGTTTATAGATGCCGGTTTTGTTGATAGTCTACGCATATTTGAGCAGGGTGGTGGATTTTATACATGGTGGTCACACTTTGCAAACGCTCGCGCCAGAAATGTCGGCTGGCGGATCGATTATGTGCTGGTTTCTAAGTCTTTAGTAAAACACGTCAAACAAGCCAAAATCCATCCGAGCGTACTAGGGTCGGATCACTGCCCGGTTAGTGTTACACTAAACATATAGTAGAGGCCTTCTTATGACACCCGACGAATTTACAATCCTTGAAACTTTTATTGATGTTGGCGATGGTCATCAGTTATATTTGCAGGATTGGGGTAACCCCAAAGCCAAAACACCTATAATTTTTTTACATGGCGGGCCTGGGGCGGGTGTCAATAACCGTCACAAACAGCGCTTTAACCCCTATGAGCAAAGAGTCATATTTTTTGATCAACGGGGCTGTGGTAAGAGCTTACCTTATGGCTCACTAGAAAATAATAAAACTGAAAACCTAGTTAACGATATCGAACTTATTGCTCAGCACCGTGGTTTAGAAAAATTTGTCATCACCGGGGGCAGTTGGGGATCAACCTTAGCTCTGGCCTATGCTTTGAAATATCCAGCTCGGGTGATCGCTATGACCCTGGCCGGCATATTCACAGGTTCACAAGCTGAGATCGACTACTTAGATAAAGGCGGCTACCGAACATTTTTCCCCGACGTCTGGGATAATTACTTAGGGCAAACACCAAAGAGCCACCAAGCCGATCCAACTAAATATCACTTTGACCGAATACTGAGTGACGATATTAATGCCCTGAGAAGTTCAGCCTATATTTATTCTAATCTTGAGGGATCACTTATGTCGCTGGACGACCGTTTCACACCTCAAGAAACTGTGGATTTCGACGCCATACCAACTCGGATTGAAGTACATTATCTAGCAAATCATTGTTTCATGCCCGATCGTTATATTCTCGATAACGCCCACAAGTTAACGATGCCTATCTGGCTTGTACAAGGGCGTTATGACGTAGTCTGCCCGCCACGAACGGCCTATGAACTCAACCAGAAAATACCCAACAGTACGCTGATTTGGACAGTCGCTGGTCACGGTAACGACCGGGGCAACTACGACGTTATTCGGACCATTAATGCTACTTGGAACTAGGAGTGTTCTAGCATATGGACAGTGCCGAGTGGCAGAGACAAACCAAGGATAAAATCCTTTTTCCGGAACTGATGTGGGCTAGACCACAGCATAACGAACAGGCCGGCAAGCTGCTGATTATTGGTGGTAGCCAACAGAATTTCTCAACTATTGCCGAAACCTATAATGAGGCTACTAAAGCCGGTATTGGTAGTACTAGAGTATTACTACCGCAGGCGCTACAAAAAGTAATCGGCAGTTTTTTCCCCGAAGCAATTTTCGCTCCATCAACCGCAAGCGGTAGTTTTAGTAGCTCTTCCGTTGCCGAGTTTATAGCCGAAGCTTCCTGGGCTGATGCTGTATTACTAGCCGGCAATCTGGGCAATAATAGTGAGACGGCTATCGCAGTGGAGTCTTTTGTTAATAAATTTACTGGGCCACTTTTAATCAGTGGAGACTGCTTAGAACTCCTACATTCAGCTACTAAAGCGCTCATCACTCGTCGAAGTACAACTGTTGTCGTAGAATTACCTCAGCTCCAGCGTCTTTTAACCTCCGCCAATTATAAAACTGCGATGACCTCATCTTTGGATTTTATGCGAGTCGTTAACATTCTAGGTGATTTTACTAAGCAACATTCCATAAATATCGTTACTGAATATGCCGCTAATATTGTAGTAGCAGTCAGTGGCAAAGTTAGCACGACTAAGATAGACGGGCCACTGCCAAACACGACTGCACTGGCAGCTTATACGGCAGTCTGGCTAATTCAAAATCCAAATAAAACCTTTGAGGCATTAACTGCAGCAGCAACAGAATTCTTAGAAATCAATAGTCAATAATTGTGGTGGGCAGGGAGGGACTTGAACCCTCATGTTGTTGCCAACACTGGATTTTGAGTCCAGCGCGTCTACCATTCCGCCACCCGCCCGTGTCTGATGGCTTACAGAGGTATATTGTACTATACTAATAATTAGCCAGCTAATAAACTCCCAGCTGTAAAAACTATGGATAACAAACCTATTGACGACAATAATTCTGTAGATGATAAGTCATCTAATCCTGCAGCCGATTTAATCCGAAAAAAACTCTCTAGCATCTTTGAAGATGAACCAAATATAAAAGATGAGGTTGCTGAGGTTGAGGTCACAGCTAAGTTATCGAAACATCAGCAATTTATCAAGGAGTTGAACGAGAGCGGTAAAGATCTGGCCGCTATTCAAACAGCCTGGCACCAATATTATGTTGGACTATCCGATAAAGAAAAACATGAAGTCTGGCAAGAGTTCTATACGGCTAATCAAAATTCAAGTTATCAGCACGCCCTCCAGTTGCAGCAGACTAAAGCTGCCGTAAATCCCAATCACACTGTCATGAAAGCCTCGGCATTAAAGGACAGACGCAAAATCGATTCAGTTCGTAAGAACTTAAAAGAACAAATTAAAGATAGCGCTTCTAAAAAACTACCAGGACAACTACGCTCTTTAATCTTCGGTCTTAGCGTAGGGACAATTGTAATAATTATATTTCTGTTTAGCTTCTTCAACCAACTAATTATTGCTCCGTTTATCCAACCCAGTCGTCATGTTGGTTCCTTACCGCTGATCATTAGCTCTGTAACGGTACCGACAAATAGTACTCCCGAGGTGATTGTGCCAAAAATAAATGTTGAGATCCCTGTAAACTATGATCTTACTTCAGATAATGAAGCTACCATAGAAACCGCCCTTCAAGACGGCGTAGTCCATTATCCAAGTACCGTCACACCCGGCGAGGACGGCAATGCAGCTTTCTTTGGCCACTCCAGTAATAATATTTTTAATCCCGGCCAATATAAGTTTGCTTTTGTTTTACTCCACACACTTGTAAAAGGCGATACATTTTATTTAACCTATCATCAGACAGTTTATGTTTATCAGGTAATTAATACCCAAATAGTGTCTCCAAGTGATGTAGCTGTACTGAACGATACGGAAGGGCACACCGCTACAGCCAGCTTAATAACTTGTGACCCACCAGGGACAAGTATCAATCGTCTGGTCGTGACCGGCATCCAAATTAGCCCCAACCCATCAACTAATACTGCAGCTACTTATAACAGCCTAGCGACACCGACTCAACTAGCCGATAACGGGCCTTCCCTTTGGAGCCGTTTGTGGAAAGCTATATTCTAAATTCCTACTGATCAACGGGTGTTCTAAGTGCAGTTGAAGTTAAATCTATTAATGATGGGTTAGCGGTGTCCGGAGCAAGGACATAGGCCCATTTATGCGACGAATCAAAAAGTTCCGGGTAGCCAGCCAGTGCCGGTTGAAGAGTCTGTAGGTTTGAACCGTCATAGTCAAAAACGATTATTTTAGAACTGCTGACTATAGTGAAGTGATAACTGTCCATCCAAGTTGCTTGCTCACTAGCCGGTATAGCTGATCCAACCTGATAGCTATAGGCATTCTGATTTAGAATATCGTAAGTGGCAAAGACACCACCTGTTTGAGCGGCTAATATTTGACTATTGCCGGAGAAACTCAAGAAACTCGGCTGATTAATCTGTAGGATGGCCAATGGTACAAGCGGTGCCTTTGGCTGATTCTGAAGATTGGAAACCGGATTCTCGTATAGATAGACCTTACTCAGACCACTTGAACTAAAGGCCACGTACCAATTACCACTAAACTGTGACATAGCGACAAGGTACTGACTCTCGCTTGATTGCATCTGCCCAATATGGAACACCTGTGTACCCTGGAGTACGTTAACAAGCACTTTACCAGTGGGTGCATCAGAGTCAGTCACATAAACTATAGCGTTGTTGGCATAGGCGTCAAAGTTCAGTACGTTCTTTAAGATAACAACCGGAGAAGGATTAGACAAAGTTGCTTCGCTGAGTGAATCATTATCGGTATCGTAAAGATAATACTGATTGTCATTATTGTTATAAAACGACAATGAAGTAGTTGCATCAAGCTTTAGAGCAGTAGTTAGATTGACCGAATCTGATGGGTTTTGACGATCAAAAAGAATGTACTCACTACCTCCAGAGAAGTTTCTCTTTAGTATCAAATGGTTATTATCGCCAAACCACTGGACCAGGCTCCAATTCGTAGTTGGTTGAGTAGAACTGAACAAGTTACTTGGTACCGTAAGGGTTAGAGGTAGGGTTGTTGCTAATTGTTTTTGGTTAGACAGATCGTATTCGTCAAAGGTGTCGATGTTTGGAGCATCCTGGGTAAGTAACCATTGGCTGCTCGGTGACTCCGTTGTCAACCCCGGCTGAGCGGTATATTGTTTAAGAGTAGTCGTCACAATCTTCGTAGGAAAAAGTACAGGGTAATCAAAGTGCTCAACGCTACCGCCCTCAACACCAAGCGACCTAATCCACGGACGATAACCGGTTCGAGTTAATTTAAGAGTATATTGTCCAGCTGGAATCTGCAGCCGAGCGTTAGTTGTGGCACTATTTATCTGTCCGTTTAGATATATATCCGCCGGAGCGGGGGCCGAAGACACAAAGACTAGTCCGCTTTGAATAATTTGGCCCTTACTGTTGACACCGTAACCATAAGCAGCAAAAAGTAATACAATTGTAGCTAAAACAATGGCACAACTAATAAGACCATAACCAATAAATAGCCGAATCTTGTGCTTACGCTGTTTGACGGGGTCAATAAAGTCCATAATTGTGCTGCGACTATATATTATGACGCCTATTGTAGTCTGGAACAAGTAGCAGTAAGATTAATATATTATTTCCAGAAACAATGTGGGCAATGAATGACAAATAATGATGTGCTAATAATTAATGGTCGGCGTTATGACGCTGAAACCGGGCAACTTTAGTTTCTGATGACAAACCAAAAACTAAGGCACGCTCAATGGACGGTGTTACAAAAACCAAAAAAACTAAATTGATCAAACAAACAACTATCCCTACGAAAGCTGTTGATCCGCCCAAAATAACGCAACCAGCTACTAAAAAAGTTGGCCGCGCCCACGACATAATATTGTCAAAAACTATACACGCCCGCTCAACAACCAAACCTCTAATGCGAACCGGGCTTCGTAAGCCTACTATAACGACTAAGTCGACGTCGCAACCCAAAACTATGTCAGAATCTCAGAAAGCGTCAACCAAAGTTATGCTTCATAATAATGTCGCCCGAGCCCGGCGAGCAGAAGCCATTCACCGCCTAGAGCAAGTTAAGCATTTCCCAAACATCACTCTTCAGAATCCCGTCGCTGGGGAATTAGCTCGTCAATTGAGGCAACCTCGGCAATGCCGTCCAAAATAGTTGATTCCGTTACTACCCAGACTAATAGACTGCAAACTATGATCGACAGGGGGCTACAAAAAGCTTCCAGTCACGATCAACCAGAGACAGCGACTATCAAGCGAAAACATAAAAAAAAGAAAACAAAGTTAAAGCTATTTAATATAACAGTTGGCATATTGGCGTTTTACTCATACTTGGCTTCGTAGTATATAGAAGCATACCCTACATTGATGTTCGTATTGCCGCATCGCAGTCTGGGGTTCACGCTGAAATACCGGGCTTTATACCAGCAGGTTTTAAATTCCAGGGGACCGGTTAGATACGGTCAAGGAACAGTAACTATCACATTTACATCCGACACTAAAAGTTTTCGTATAACCGAGCAGAATTCAAATTGGGATAGCGTTAGTCTAAAAGATAGTTTTGTAAGTCCAACTAATCTTAACTATAAAGTCGTTGAGGCTGGTGGTCGCATTGTCTACCTTTATGGACAATCCAATGCCACCTGGGTAAATGCTGGCATTTGGTATCAAATTACTGATAACGCCAATTTAAGTACTGCCACTCTTCTAAAAATTGTAACCAGTCTCTAGCGTGAAGGCTGTCTTCTCTTATATACTATGGTAATGAAACCAGTTCGAACGCGTTTTGCCCCTAGCCCAACAGGCTTTTTACATGTTGGAGGTGTACGAACAGCTTTATTCGCATGGCTGGTTGCCAAGCAAGCTTCCGGAAAATTTATTTTAAGGATTGAAGATACTGATAAGAGTAGGGAAGTTGCTGAATCTGAACAACATATTTTTGAATCACTAAAATGGTTAGGGCTTGATTGGGACGAAGGGCCAGATAAAGAGGGCGACTTCGGACCATATAAGCAGTCCTCTAGATTAGCTAACTATAAAGTCTGGGCCTTGAAACTCTTGGAGATTGGCCGGGCCTATGCTGACCCATACTCCGCTGAAGAGTTAGAAGCATTTCGCAAAGAAGCCCATGACCAGAAAAGACCTTTTCTATTTAGGGATCATAGACCAGACAACCCACCGGAATGGGATGGCAAACAACCGCTAAGATTCAAGTCCGACCCAAAAGCCTATAGTTGGCATGATGCTATTATGGGTGATTTAAAAACGGGCCCCGAAGTAGTTGATGACTTTATTATTATGAAGTCTGATGGTTATCCGACTTATAATTTTGCCCATATTGTAGATGACTTTGAGATGGAGATAACACACGTCATTCGATCTCAAGAGTTCATCGCTAGCGTACCAAGATTTCTGAATCTCTACGAAGCCCTTAATATCGAGCATCCCATTCTCGCAACCGTGCCTTTTGTTATGGCGCCCGACGGACGAAAGAAACTTGGCAAGAGAGACGGTGCTAAAGATATTCTCGACTACAAAAGGGAGGGTTATTTACCGGAAGCGTTGGTTAATTTTATGGCACTTCTCGGCTGGAATGATGGGACCGAACAAGAGATTTTTTCAATCACTGAACTAATTGATAAATTTGATCTGGCCCGCGTTCAACGAAGCGGAGCAAAGTTCGACGATCACCGCTTGCTCTGGATGAACGGGACATATATTCGGGCTATGACTCTTGATAAACTGGTTGAAAAGGTTAAAGAGTTTTGGCCACCCACAGCTGAGAATTTCGATAATGAATATAAAAAGCGGGTCTTAGGGCTAGTCCAAGATCGTTTAAAATTCTTCGCGGAACTCCCGGCTCTGACGACATTCTTTTTTGAAGATCTGCCAATTAATACCGAACTCATTAGTGGTGCTAAGAGCTTACAGGTCTTAGAAAAAAGTAGATTAATAGAACTATTGACAATATCTCTCGAGAAATTAAATGACACGTCCTTTGAGATTCAAGATCTTACTAATTGCTTAAATGATTTACTTGCTAGCACAAACTCCAAACCAGCTGAATTATTCAGCTTATTACGAATTGCAACAACCCAAGCTCCATTTAGCCCCGGGCTAGCTGAAACGATGGCAGTTCTTGGAAAAGAGCGTAGTTTAGACCGCATAAAACAACAGATTGAAACATTAAATAATCAGTAAGAACTAAGTAGTGCTCTCCTAGTAATAGACTGGTTGGATTGTTACAATGTAGCTTATGTTTAATGACATAAAAGAACACTCTCATCACCCTAAGGCTTCACCAACGTTTAAAACTCCCGAGCAAACCGCCGCAGCTGATGAGAAGGCTAAGCCACCCATTGAAACTATTAAACTCGAAGAACCACCCAAAAAAATTAAAAAACGGCGAAAATTTAGTAAAAAAACTATAATTATTGGCACTGTAGTTCTGGTTATTATTCTTTGTGTCGCAGGTTGGTTCGTATATAGACACTATAGTAATAAAGATACCAAGCCAACGGCCGCAAAAATAATTGTCGTAAAGCCGGTATCGACAACTGTCCCGTCTACCTTAAGCGGTTTACCTGTAGCTCCAAGTGTTAATAAATTGCCGGTTACAGGGGTTATGATTGAGAACGAAATTGACGCACGACCGCAATCAGGTCTAGACCAGGCAAGTGTAGTCTTTGAAGCACTGGCGGAAGGCGGTATAACCCGTTTTCTAGCTTTATATCAGGACACTCAACCAAATTATATTGGCCCCATCCGCTCTGCAAGACCGTACTACATTTCGTGGTGTATGGGTTTTGACTGTGACTACGCTCATGTTGGTGGTAGCCCTGATGCTTTAGCTGATATAAGTGATTGGGGGGTGAACGATTTAAATCAGTTCTATAACGGTAGTGCCTACGAGCGCATATCTAGTCGCGAGGCGCCGCACAACGTTTACTCTTCAATAGCTAGCTTAAACGCTCTTGAGGGCTCTAAGGGCTTTGGTACGAGTACTTTTCAGAGCTTCCCGCGTAAAGCAGCAGCTCCACTTAAAGTACCAACAGTTACCAGCATCAATCTTAATCTTGGTGCATCTGAATATAACGCTAGTTACGCATACAGCGCGGCATCCAACGACTATGTTCGAAGTCAAGGGGGCCAACTAATGACCAATGTTGATTCCGATGGAACGGTTGTCCAAATCGCGCCAAAAGTTGTTATTGCAATAATTGTTCCTTTTAGCGAAGGAGCTTTGGATGCGCTTGATGCTTATTACTCGAATTATGCTGTTATTGGTAGTGGGGCAGCTTACGTATTCCAAGATGGTGGTGTGACAGTAGGGACTTGGCAAAAAACTAGTAATGGCGCCCAAATTACGTTCACGAACGCTCAGGGCCAGGCTATTAAACTAGATCCAGGACAAACTTGGATTACTGCGCTGACCGACAGTAATCAACTTACTTACTAGTAAGCTGTCTTTTGGCTAATGCTTCACAAGCAGCTTTGGCGTCTGCGTAAACCATCTGCTGCGGTGGTGTCTTTTGAGTCCAAGCGCTCGGTCCTCTTAGAGCGCCCACAACACCGAGTTCTCTAGCAACTTGTAGGTAACGTATGGCGTCAATTACTACACCAGCGCTGTTCTCTGAGTCTTGTACGGACAGTTTGATATCCAGATTAACTGGAGCGTCACCAAACCCTCGAAGCCTTAGGTTAAAATAGGCAACTTTATTATCTTCTAAATAAGGTAGGTAAGTGCTAGGGCCGGCGAATAGACTGTTTTTAGCGACAGGAATACCTCGAAGATCATTTTGAGCTCGGATAACATTTTCTTTGGATTTCTTCTTGGATGCCAACCTAGAATGAACCATCATATTGTTAAAATCTGTATTGCCACCAATATTAATTTGCTGGTGAAAGTCTACATTGAAACCTCGGTCAAAAGCCAGTTCCTGGAGAACCTGCGAAAGGATACTCG
Organism: uncultured Candidatus Saccharibacteria bacterium; assembly: GCA_963706245.1. Lineage (GTDB taxonomy): Bacteria > Patescibacteriota > Saccharimonadia > Saccharimonadales > UBA4665 > BOG-1338. Next base: position 550,731 of record OY970151.1, read on the forward strand.
CCCCAAACGCGCTACGCATGTCGTCTCCGACAATAGGTAGTCCTGCATCAGCAAATTTCTTCTCCCATACAGGGTTGCTCGCTATAAATACAGGGATGCAATTGAGGAAGGCAACTTTGGCATCAATTGCTGCCTGAGCGTAATATTCAGTCGCTTTCTGAGAGCCGACAGGCAAGTAGTTTACCAAAATATCTGCCTTAGAATCTTTCAAGATCTTAACAACGTCGACAGGTTTTTTATTAGAAGGCCGAAATGATTCGTCCTCTGGTTGTTCTAGCATATAATCTGAAACCCCATCCAACACAGAACCCATCTGTACAATTGGACCTGCTGGAACGTTTGGCATAAATACCCGAGCACAATTTGGTTTTGCGAATATGGCCTGCCCAACTGGGAGCCCCACCTTACGACGATCAACTTCAAAGGCTGCCACAACTTCGATGTCTGTTGGTGCATATCCACCAATGTCTTTAAACATAAGTCCTGGAACGTCTTTAGACTTATTAGCTTCATAATAAGCGAAGCCCTGGTATAAAGCAGAGAAACAATTGCCGACACCAACAACGGCTATACGGATTTTAGATTTATTATGTTTAACAGGCATTTATATTAATTCGATAGTAATCGATTCAAATAATATTATACCAGATTGGTGTTGTATTTCACAGAACCGAAGGCTGCATAGTTATAATAATGAAGAGAGTGGAGGGGGTGTAAGCAGGGGATATGGTGGGAGTCTATAAAAGACTGACAACTACCATAGCCCAAGCTACACCTCCTCCACCAACCTGGAAAACCAGGGTTTAACTTTTTCGGACCTTTACTACATAGTCAATGATGAGCCCAAATGTAAAGTACATTGAGGTTATTACCGACTACTGCCCAAGTTGCGACAAGCAAAAACAATGCGAAAAATGGCACGTGATATACCCGCGTGTTGATGCGCCATTGCTGAAATCTATTACTGCTGGATCTCGCCAACCGATCTGCGTAGCGACGAGCGCCAAAATGTGAAAAGAAAAATATCTTGCCGTTAAGCTCGTTGCCGATAATCCAGAACATCACTATTCCAACCCAAACACGTAAGCCGCAAGTAAAGGCTACCCCTAAATAGTGGAAAACTCTTGACAGTGCTGAGTTCTTCTCTACTACTACGCCGTGCCCTTTGGCATGGGTTAAGACAAACCAGGTCGTTATACCATCGAGCCACGAACCAATAGCGCCGAAATACCAAATTAATCTTGCAAATGCGTGCACTGTTGGCTCAACTTCGGCATTCCGCCAAACGACTGCCTTGAACAGCGAAAAACGTCTGCCAAAAAGCTTTATTGCAACATCTTCAGATGAATCTTTCTCAACAACCGTGGTGCCTTCCATGCTTTTTCTCCTTTTGTAGGTATGTCCGAAATGTCAATTAACGGATGCATATTTTGCATACGCTATACATACGCTGAGATGAATGAATACATCCATTTGAAACTCAAGTACAATTGTTATTATACACTCAATTAGTAATTAAATAAATTATATGTCAGTGTATTAGACAGTGGCCACCACCTACCACAAAAGCAACAAAGATAGTTTTATTCAGCTTTAAGAATTTATTGATTATGTCTTTGGGATTTTTATATCAGGAGTAGGCTTGCCGTCTGAAGAATAATTATACTCAATGATCTGTTTATCATTTTCATAAACTTGTTCCCATATTTTCTGACCGATACTACCAGAATATGGATAGTAAAAATTCCCATTTGCTGTATATAATGGGCCAGATGGTATAACTTTTGGCCAGATGCTTGTTGTAAATGATTCGCCTGTTTTGGATTGTATGGTATTCTCGCCGTCGATAAATATTTCCCCATAAGGATGGCCGTCGGTCACCAAGTCAGAAATACTTACGTCACTAGTTCCTATTGTCTCCCAGGTAGTTCCTGACTTTTCGGTAATATTAATCCCTTCGACATCCCTAGGGTTTGCGGTAAAGCTACTTCCTGGCAATTTGGAAGATGAAGAATAACTCACATCAAAATATGGTTCTGTGGAATTATCGGGTAAGTTTACTAAAATTTTGACCTTATATGTTGGATCTTCAAATCTTGAGTCCTCTGTTGCAAGGCCAGGGAATGGCTCCGTTGCGCTAGCTTGGCAATAATTTGGATTTTGGTAACAAATAGCTAATATCTGATTAGCTAGAGTCTGCATTCTCCGCGAATCCCATTTAGTTTCATCTTTTGACAATTTTTCGCTGTCATAAGAAATACCTATTTGATCGTGATTTGCAATTGCTGAAATTTCCGTTGTTCCATGCGATTCTATGCGGTTTCCGGCGGATTGAGGACTACCACAACCTGCAAGAATTGAGGACGCGCTTAACCCAAAAGCCAAGGCAGCTCCTACAACTCGAGGTTTGCTAGATTGGGCACCTTCGTGATTCATTTATTATATTATAGCATTTATGTAATATAGTGTCAATTAAGCTGTTCATATAGTTGGTCTGTCGTTAGGAAATATTTGCCGTATAGCGAAATAAAGAATTCTGGTGAACCACCTAACTTCGAATTGGAATCATGTCTTTGAGGAGATTAATGAGTGGTACGACCTATTGAGAGGTATACACCCGTTAAACAAGGCCCCTGCGAAGAGTGGAGCCTAGGGATGTGATTAACGACATTGAAGAAATAAATGTGAGCGGAGGAATAACGTATCTATAATTGAACGGGTTGTGATGCTTACGCTTCGTCCCGTTCTCTTTGAAGTCTTTGCATTCTATGGCGTACTTGCATAGTCCATACTTTATCGGATGGGCGAATAAGACTATCTGGGGCATTCGTGCTTGTAGCGTAATGACCTTCTTCCCAGTGTTCGGGCGTATTTACATACTCACCAATTTCACGGAGTACTCTTCCATACTCTCCTAGTAGTATGTGGAACTCGTGTTCTGGTAGTCCATCTACGTTAATTATGGGCACTCTACGGTGTCTAGACTCAGGGCTTCTTACTATTTCTATCCAGGCTTGGAACTCAGCACTTACCTCGGGTGTTTGTACTTCAATGAAACTTGGAGGCTGTTCTGACATATTCTTTATTCAACTACTAATGTAACTTCTTAGCAAGCGTAAGCGGATTGGTGACCCTGATAGAGTCGAAATGGAACCTTATCTGTGAGGAGATACTTAGGTGGAATAAGTTATTGATACCGCAACGGGAGTTATTAGATAGCCCTGCGGTTGTTAGAACCTAGCTTAATGTGCCGATACCCACAGTCACACTAATCTCAATCTCAGCACCTAAAGGTAGTGCTTTGACACATACCGCTTCTCTAACAGGGTATGGCTTACTAAAGTAGCTCGGATAAACTTCATTCAGTTCTGGCATAACAGACATATCCGTTACATAAATAACAACTTTTACTACATTGTCCAGCGTAGTCTCAGCTGCTTCTAATATAGCTTTTATATTCTTGAAAATCTGGTCGACTTTTTCTTTAGTTGAGCCTGTTACTAAGGTGTTGTCTGGCAAAGTATGAATTTGTCCTGATACAAACAACAGTCCATTGCTTTTTACGGCTTGGGACAAAAAGTTAGGAGCCGAGGGTGCTCTATCTGTTGAGTATTCTTCTTTCATGCATTAATAATAACAAACTTACTTGTTATAAACATAAGCGAAATGGTGACCCCGGCGGGATTCGAACCCGCGATCTTCAGGATGAGAACCTGATGTCCTAAACCACTAGACGACGGGGCCGCATAGCTTCTATTAGACGTGGCAATACTACCATATTATAGAGGTAGAGTCTAGAAACAACTAACTAGCATTAAACATAAGCTTTAAAGTATAATAACAGTAGTACAAAGGGTTTCTAATGCAAGATGTTTCTACAATTTGGTATCGTATCTATTACTGGTGGATAGTATGCTTCAGTATTCTCGTAGGCACCGGCATAATACTTTCTGACTATTTCTCGTCTTTACAAAAGACAAGAATCGAATTTGCCCTAAACCCGAACGTAATAATACTGGTAGTTTTATGTCTCGCTTTTTGCGCAATAGTATATAAGCGTCTGAGGGCAGATAACCGGTCATTTGTAGCTCTTCTTCCAATCCTATTCTTCTTATTAGTACTCCTTTATGGTATCCAGAACTCAACCGCTAATGGCAGCTTAGTATATATTTTTGCTCTGATAATTACTATTGGTTTTAGTGCCTTATATGGGACTCCTGCACTAGTCGCAACTTCTTTTGGTACAGTGACCTATATCTTAATAATAAGTAGTTTCGAACAGTCTGGACCAGCTCCACAAAAGGTCATACTAATATTTGGTACAATTTTGGTAACTTTTATATCCTGGTGGGTCTGGGGCCGATTATCGCTACATTATTCAATAAAGAAGATTGGTAACCGGCTGTCTAAGCAGCTTGAAACCAGTGAAGAAAAATCTGCAATAATAATCCAATCAATTAGCGATGGGGTAATTGTCTTTGACGTAGACGGCAAAATTACTCTAATGAACCCAGCAGCTTCTGCTTTAACCGAGTGGGATGTCCAGGATGCTATAGGTTTGGATGTTCGTTTAGTTATGAAGATGGCTGCGGAAGACGGAAGTTCGCTGCCTGGGAGTGACGATGTATTTACGATAGCTATCTCTAAAAAGGAGAACATCAGCCGAATCCTTCTGCTTAACGGTCATTCCAGTATGCAAACAATTGTATCGTTAGTAATTTCACCTCTCGTAGCACCCGCCGAGAACGAAGCAGTTGGTGCCGTGGCAGTATTTCGCGATGTAACTAAAGAAAAGCAAGCGGAACAACAACGTGCAGATTTTATTAGTACTGCAAGTCATGAAATGAGAACGCCTATAGCCGCAGTCGAAGGATATTTGGCGTTAGCCTTAAACCCAGAACTCAGTAAAATTGATGAAAATGCCCGCGGCTATTTGGAGAAAGCACATACGTCGACACAACACTTAGGTCAACTATTTCAGGACTTATTGACTAGCGCCAAAGCCGAAGACGGTCGTCTAACCAGCCACCCAGTCATTATTGAAGTTGGCAGTTTCATTCAACAGCTCATTGAGAATCTAAGACTGGTTGCAAAACAAAAACAATTGGAACTTGAGTTTAGGGTTGGTGGGAATGATGATGTGACTACCGGAAAAGACAAAAACAGAAACAATCATACGATCGACCCTTTGTATTATGTCGATGTTGACCCCGACAGATTACAAGAGGTTATGTCCAATATTTTTGATAACGCAATTAAATATACAACCCATGGCAAAATCACTATTGGTCTAACTGGTGATAAGGAAAATGTCGAGATATCTGTAGCCGACACCGGTCAGGGTATACCGGAAGAGGACATCCCACATCTGTTCCAGAAATTTTATCGCGTCGACAATGCCGCTACTAGATCTATTGGCGGCACAGGCTTAGGGCTATACATTTCATCAAAAATTGTCGAACTGTACAGGGGTCGTATTTGGGTAGAAAGTAAGCTAGGTAAGGGGAGTACATTCTATATGACTTTCCCGCGTGTTGATACGGTACAGGCACAAGAAAGGCGTAAAAGATAATATGGTCGCAGCTAGCTCATTACAGGGGAAAAGCAAACCGAACAATGATCTCAAATTCGTGATACAATACCACTACAACCATAATTACTATAGAGGTTAAGTCAAAATGCCAAAGAAAATAATGCTCGTCGAAGACGACACCAATCTCAGCGAAATCTATCAGGCAAGATTAGAGGCAGAGGGTTTTGCAATAATATCGGCTAAGGACGGTGAAGAGGCTTTGGCTTTAGCTGTTAACGAACATCCGGACCTGATACTTTGTGATGTTATGATGCCGAGAATCAGTGGTTTTGACATGTTAGATATCCTACGAGGAACTGCTGGGATCCAAGATACTAAAGTTGTTATGATGACTGCTTTAAGCCAAGCCGAAGACAAAGCTAGAGCTGAAAAACTTGGTGCTGATCGTTATCTAGTGAAATCCCAGGTTACACTTGAGGATGTCGTTAAGACCGTTCATGAAGTTTTAGGAGATACTCCAACGGATACACCGCCAACAGTTACAGATAAACCTACTGCGCCAACTGAACCCCCCAAGGATGACCCTATAGTTGATACTCCATCTTCTACCCCAACTCCAACGACGATGCCCGAACTAACGAACGATCAGACAACAACAACCGAACAATCTGCCGTCGACTCGCAAATTCAGAATTTCGTCGCTGATACCGACAAGCAAGCTAACAGTGCTGCACCTGAAGAGACAACTACCCCAGCTAATGATAGCGGTCATTCAATGAATAAAGTTGTTGAACCAGCGCCCGCTTCGGGAAAAACAGATATTCATGAGTTAGTTGATGCCGAGAATAAAAACGAACAAACTACGGCCACAGCTCCTGAATCCGATCCAAACCAAATTGCCCTATAATAGTGTAGATGCGTGTTAATCAATATGTAGCTGCGGCAACTGGTATGAGTCGCCGCGCCGCCGATAAGGTTGTCTTGTCTGGGCAAGTAAACGTAAATGATCAACTAGCCAAAGTTGGCCAATTAGTCGGTGAGGGTGACGTTGTTAAGTTAAACGGTAGAAAACTAGAACCGGCTGAAAACACAACTACAATTATTATGAATAAACCTACTGGTTATGTCTGCTCCCGCGATGGTCAGGGAAGTAAAACCATCTATGATTTACTGCCGTTAGAATTTCATAGGCTAAAATCTGTTGGGCGCCTGGACAAGGATTCATCGGGTGTATTATTGCTTACCGACGACGGACAGTTGGCAAACCAAATGACTCACCCTAGTTACGCTAAACAAAAAGTTTACAGTATTATTCTTAATCACCCCTTAGCTGACAACGATCGTATAAAGGTCGAAAACGGAATAAAACTTGATGACGGTATTAGTGCGCTCAAGCTTAAAAAGCTAAACGACGATAAGACTTGGGAAATTACTATGCATGAAGGCCGTAATCGCCAAATTCGAAGAACTTTTGCAGCATTAGGCTATGACACTCGCGCTCTTAAGCGCCTGTCATTTGGCAAATACTTATTGAACGACTTAGCAGAGGGTAGCTTTAAAACAGTCGATTAGATAGACATTATTTATATAATTTGTCAATATACCCGCACCCTGTTAGAATATAGATAATGAAGAAATTACCTATCGTCGCAATTGTAGGCAGAGCCAATGTTGGTAAATCTAGCTTATTTAATGCCATCCTAAAAAGCCGTGAAGCAATAGTTGCCAGGGAAGCCGGAACGACAAGAGACAGCGTAATGTTAAAAGCTGAGTATAATCATCAAAATTTTTGGTTAGTAGACACAGCTGGCATGAAGAATCCAGAAGATGATTTTGAGTTCACTATCCAAGAACAAATCGAGCAAGCCGCAGGTAGCGCAGACGTTATTTGGGTGGTTGTCGAAGCTGATGTAGCTATAACGGAGGAAGACCGGCGAGTAGCAAGAATGGCTCTGCGTTCTAAGAAGCCGGTTGTTCTGGTGATTAACAAAGCCGATAAGGCTAAGGGGGTAAATTTAACACTCTTCCAGCGTTTGGGTATAAAGGACATTATAGAAACCAGCTCGACTCAGAATCAGGGAATTTATGAGCTACTTGAGAATTTAATAAAAATTATTCCGAGAGTTACAATCAAAGAGAGCGATGACATATTAAGGGTAGCAATTATTGGTAGACCAAACGTTGGAAAATCACAGCTCTTTAACGCTCTAGCTAAAAAGCAACAAGCCCTTGTAGCTGATAGAGCGGGCACAACAAGAGATATCAACAGAGCATTGGTACGTTTTGAAGGCCGCAGCATAGAACTAATGGACACTGCGGGTATTCGGCGTCAAAGTAAAATAGACCGTGGAGTTGAGTATTTCAGTGTAATACGCACTTTAAGCGCTATAGAGCAGGCTGATATCTGTTTATTAGTCATGGATGTCAATGAGCTGAACGTCACTCTTGACCAAAAGATTGCCGGAATCGTCAAAGATTCAGGTAAGGGGCTTGTGCTAGTAGTCAGCAAGTGGGATGCCGTGCAAGGTAAAGATGCTTATACCCGAGATGCTCTCGCGCCACAGATTGCTAATACCTATGATTTCGTACCTTGGGCCCCTTTGATTTTTACTAGTGCTATAACAGGCCAGAACGTTTCCGATATATTTAAACTACTAACAGAGATTGAAGAGCATCGCAAAACTCGAATTAAAACAACGGAGCTTAACCGTTGGCTCAGAGAGGTTGTTGACAAGCATCCTCCAGCTGGCTTAAAAAACCGTATGCCGAAGCTTAATTATATTGTGCAAGAAAATGATAATCCTATACCGGCTTTCAAGATATTTGGCAGTCAAACAAAATTTATTCACTGGAGTTATAGACGGTATATGGAGAGGGAGCTTCGATCTAAGTATAATTTTGAGGGCAGTGCTTTGCAGCTTTGGTTTATAGAAAAGCATGTTGCTCATAAACACGGTGTTCGACCGGTAAGAGCAGTTAAGGGAGATTAAACTATATGGCTCTTTTTGCAAGACGTCCTCAGACTAGTAATATATCCTCTCTCTATACAGTTGGCCTAAATAATACTATAGCAGTTGTTGGCCTAGGAAACGTTGGTGATAAATATGAACAAACTAGACATAATATCGGCTTTAAATGTGTTGATCATTTTGCAGCTGACAATGAATTCCCAGGCTGGGTAATAAAAAAAGATATAAAGGCTGCAGTTTCTATTAAGACGCTGGGCGACAGCCGAGTCATATTAATGAAGCCGACAACTCTTATGAACCTTAGTGGAGACGCTGTAATGGAACTCGTGCAATTCTATAAGATACCAGCAACCAACATATTAGTCGTTCACGACGAGCTAGATATAGAATTCGGCAAGATTCGTTCGAAAATAGGCGGGTCATCAGCTGGACATAACGGTATTCAATCGATAATTGATACCATTGGCTCTGACTTTAGCCGACTGCGGATAGGCATCGGTCCAAAAACACCCGAGCAAATTGATAGTGCAGATTTTGTACTACAAAAATTCACAGCTAAAGAATTAAAACATATGAATGCTCTCTATTTAGAGACGTCTTCAATGATTAATGAATACATTTTTGGCGATCGAAGCCTGCTTGGAGAAACGAGAACTTTTATTATTTAATCGTAATAAAAAGAGCCTCCGGAGGGGGTGGGCACCGCCGGAGGCTCATTACACCCTTCAACCCACCCCAGCGAAACATCGACGTCCAGACTTAGTAAAGACTCGTGTCGGCTGCAAAAGCAACCACCATTTAGGCTCACTTTGAAAGGGGATCTAACTATATATCAAAACGATCATGTTAGAGGTAGTTAAAGGGATTAGTTTGCCTTAGAGCGCTGCTAGACAAGCTAGCAGCTATCCATAGTGGAGGGTAACAACCATGATAAGCACGCTCTAAAACAATCTAACTTATTAACTCCACCATAAAGATGGAATTTGTTAGAATGGGGGTATAAGGTACTAAACGTTAGTATTAACGCTTACAAGTTGCTATTTTAGCAAAAATATTATATTTGTCAACAGCTTTTTGTAATATATTCAAGTACATTGTATTAAATGCTAATGGTTATTGTGTTTATAATTTGAATTTTAACTGTAGTAATCGAGATTTATAACTTGCAATAGTAGCTATAACACGCTTAAGATAAAGCACATGGCAAAAAATTTAGTGATTGTTGAAAGCCCCGCAAAAGCCAAAACAATCGAAAAATACCTCGGTAAAGATTATTCCGTTATGAGTAGCTTTGGCCATATTCGAGACCTTCCTAAAAAAGGTCTTAATATTGATATCGATCACAATTTTGAGCCTATGTATGAAATCAGTCCTGATAAGAAGAAAGTAGTCAGTGAATTAAAAAAGGCTTCAAAAGCAGCAACAGTTTGGCTTGCAAGTGATGAAGACCGGGAAGGTGAGGCTATAGCTTGGCACCTCTGTATCGCTCTAGGATTAAAGCCAGAAGATACTAAACGAATTGTTTTTCACGAGATAACTCAATCAGCCATTGAGAACGCCATTAAACACCCACGAGTTGTTGACATGAAGATGGTGGACGCTCAACAGGCTCGCCGGATTTTGGACAGATTAGTCGGTTATGAACTGTCACCAGTTCTATGGAAAAAAGTTAGGACCGGGCTAAGTGCTGGCAGGGTACAGTCCGTAGCGGTTAGACTATGTGTTGAACGTGAGAGAGAAATTCGCGCTTTTAAGACAGCCTCGTCATATAAGATAACTGCAGTTTTTGATGTGAACGGGGCAGAATTGCCAGCCGAACTAGTCAACAAACTAAAAGATAATACACTTGCCAGAGAATTCCTTGAAGCAGCTAAAGATAGTAAGTTTACTATTACCGATATTAATAAGAAGCCAGCGGTTAGAAGCCCGGGGGCACCATTTACGACCAGCACGCTTCAGCAGGAGGCGGCACGAAAGTTAGGTTACAGCGTCAGGCAGACTATGCAAATTGCCCAGAGATTATACGAGGCAGGCTACATAACTTATATGCGAACAGATAGTACAATCATATCTTCCCAAGCAATTAAGGCAGCGGAGGATTACATTAAAACTAACTTCGGTAGCCAGTATCATAAAATGCGTCAGTTTAAGACCAAGAATCAATCTGCTCAGGAAGCCCACGAGGCAATTCGACCAACAGACTTTAAGCGACTGACTGCGGGAGAAGGCAATCAGGATGCCAAAATCTATCAACTAATTTGGCAACGGGCATTAGCTGGTCAAATGGCAGAAGCTAGTATCGAACGTACAGAGGTAACTATTGGTCTCGATAAACGACCTGAAACACTACTAGCAAAAGGTGAAGTACTAAAGTTTGACGGATTTATGAAGGTTTATGGTGGCGTTAAGGAGAATATAATACTCCCGGCAGTAGAGAAGGGGGATAAACTCAAACTATTATCAATGGAGGCAAATGAAACTTTCGCCAAACCACCGGCACGCTATAACGAGGCAGCTTTAGTAAGAAAACTTGAGGAATTAGGTATTGGCCGTCCGAGTACTTACGCCCCTACTATATCCGTGATTCAAAACCGAGGTTATATTGAGAAAACTGATCTCGAAGGTGAGAGCAGAACCGTTCAAGTCATTCGTCTAGAGAACGGCGAAATCAAGAACGAAGAAAAGTCAGAGAACTATGGAGCAGATCGTGCAAAGCTCGTCCCAACCTCAATAGCGGAAGTGACTACAGACTTTTTAGTTAAATATTTTCCTACTATTATCGATTATAACTTTACAGCAAGTATCGAACAGGACTTTGATGAAATAGCCAGCGGGGAAGAAGAGTGGGCCGGAGTAATTAAAGGTTTCTATAAAACTTTCCATCCACTAGTCGATAAATCTGAATCTGTGAGCCGACAAGAAGTCAGCCAAATACGAGAACTCGGTAAAGACCCTAAAACGGGCAAGCCTATCTACGCCAGATTCGGGAAATACGGACCAATGCTGCAACTTGGTGACAGTGAGGACGATAAAGAAAAGATCCAGTTTGCACCTATGCCAGACGGAGCAAGGCTAGAAACTATTGAACTTGCAGAAGCACTGCCAATGTTCGAATTACCACGAGTCGTTGGGAACACCCCTGATGGACAAGAGATAATTGCTAACTTAGGACGCTTTGGGCCATATATTAAGATTGGTGATAAATTTGTATCTATTAAACCTCTTGACCCACACACAATCACTCTCGAAGAGTCTTTAGAAATATATAGCGCTAAAGAGAAGGCAGATAAGGATAAATATATAGCTATTTTCAAGAGCGGTATAAAAGTAGTCAACGGACAATACGGGCCTTATATAACAGATGGTAAAAAGAACGCTAAAATTCCCAAAGATACCGACCCGAAAACTCTCACAGAAAAAGATTGTCAAGAACTTTTAGCCAAAGCTCCTGCTAGAAAAAAATTCCGTCGACGAAAACCATAAAAGTAGACAAAAGCACTACATCTATCCACAAATTGCTATCTTGTCTAGCTTATTTTGTGCTCATATCGCTAGACCATAGACTATGCGTAAACGTCCACTACGTGCTACAATATTATTAAGACACGTGGGGGTGTTGACATTTAAATCATTTAGTTTTATAATTAATACCAATATTATAAGTTAATACAGGTAGAACCGGAAGTTATGGCCAACAAACCAGTAACAAATGAAGTCAGTGTTAAGCAGGTTGTATCTGATATTCTCGATACAGTTGAGCGAGAACGAGAACGAGAAATAGTTGCTCGTCGTTTTGGTCTGTTTGACCGTAAGGAAACTCTTGAGCAAATAGGAGAGTTACTAGGTATTACCCGTGAACGAGTCCGACAGCTTGAAAAGGTTATTGTAACTCGACTCAAGGCCAACGCTGTTAATCTGCCACATATAACAGAAGCACAAAATATCTTCGTTGCCGCTCTCGAGACAACAGGGAAGGCCGCTCGGATTAGCGACCTAACTGCTAAGGTTGCTGCTGATGACAGCCGCCTAGAGCAGTCACGCGTAGCATTTATTGCAGAGTTATGCCCTAAACTGGTAGTAATTAACGAAAACGATTTTTATTACAACGCAGTAGGGATCTTAGAAGCACACGACGAAAAGTCTATGAAAGACCAAATAACCCGCATTATTGCGGCTATCAAGACTATTGGTAAGCCCACCAGTATCGAGAAGATTGCTGCCGAAGCCAAGATTAAGAGCCCAGCTCAAGCCGCTGCGCTGGCTAGTATCTCAAAAGACTTAGCTACTTTAAATGGTCAATGGGGCCTCATTAAGTGGCCAATGGTCAATCCACGTAACATTAGGGACAAAATATACGTTATTTTGAAAGAAAATGGCACTCACATGCACTTTAATGAGATTGCTTCAGCAATTAAAGACAGTTCATTCAAGCGTAAAGATGTTACAACTCAAGCTATACATAATGAATTAATAAAAGATAAACGATTCGTATTAATCGGCCGCGGTATTTACGCGCTTAAAGAATGGGGCTATAAAAAAGGCACCGTATCTGACATTATCGCCCAAGTGCTACGTGAAGCCGGAGAGCCTCTACACCGTGATGAGATAGTTAAACGAGTACTACAAAGCCGATTCGTTAAAGAAACGACCATCTTACTCAACTTACAAGGTAAACCACAGTTTAAACGCGTCGCTAAAGCGACTTACACTCTAGCTGAAGTAACAGCGTAACAACAGATTAGTCACCCCTGTTAAAATAACATAATTTAATCTGTTAGATCTGTAATAAACAAAATACGAACAGGCTTATATTCATATACTGGGGAATAGGATATTAGAAAAGCTACAAATAAATAGGGCCAGGCATACTGGAGGCTAGGGTAAACAAAAAATTAAAATATTTTTTGCCAGGGCATTTTAAAAAATGGGCGAGAGAATGCGGAGCAGAGACTCACCAAAACATATAGACATGACGTCGCACAATGTATATTTTGCGACTCTAATATATGATACCAGGATGATAGTGATTACCACTTCCGCAGGGGAGCATTTCTATAATTACGGTGTGTAATCATTTTATTTAAGCTTAGTGCACTACCAAACGATCACTCCCATAATTATTCCTTCATATAAGGCCCTAGGAACCGTTTTAGGCCTGTATGCCTCTAGTGTCTACTCTTTATTTGAGACACAAGCTAAAAAAGGCTTATTTGACTTATCCACAGTTATGTCGTGAAATACTTGCATTTCCTATTATTTTATATCGATCTATCTTTTTTTCACAGTGCCCTGCTTTTCTGGCAATTATCTAAAAATTTGACATTCAAGTAAATATATATAAGTATATAGTTTTTTTGATAATATCCTATGAACCAAATACCTGAACAAAATACGAACTAGGGGAAGTGAGGGGATTATAGTTATTTTTTGGCTGATTAATTATTCGCTTTTATTCTGAAGCCTACTGGCATTAAACAACTATTAACTGCAATGAGCGCTATCGATTACCCTACTCTCACCTACCTTCTACCCCTCCCTGTTAAACAGGGGTATTATTTATAATATACCCGCCCTACTACCATGGCATCGATATATTGAGACGGTGTAATCTGATTATTAATCAGATATTGTCTAGTAGCTAGGTAAGTCCCTATTTGTTGGCTAGCATCGGCATTATCCTCAAGATTAAACTGGACATAGTATGGGACTCCCGAGATATAAACATCTAGTTCGCGAGATTGAGCCGGGAGAGTCATAGAAGTGATCATTATTCCTTTAGCTGTGAACTGATTTGTAACTAGTTGAATAAAGATTATATCTGACGGCGACATTGTCGTTAGGCCAACTACATAGCTAATTCCGGTCTCGTCAATTACTTTTGGTAAAGTGTTTTTTGGCCAAGCTGTCGCTCGGCTTGCTAAGACTCGTCCATTTGTAGCAACTAAAAAACTGCCAGTTTGATGCAGCGGGCTAACAATTATAGCGGGCTGAGCGGGTACAACCGTTACTGTTGGTTGGCGTCCAATAAGAGGTAAGGAAATTGAAACACTGGCCAGCTCGGGGAATTCTTTTTCAAGCTGTTTGGCTATCGAACTGGTATTTATAGTCACCTTACTTCGGTTATATATCGATTGGGTGAATAACTTGTCGGCAGCCGATTGATATTTAGTCTGTGAAACGGAAAAAAGTTCTGTAGTATTGGTGTTGCCAGTAATAACTAACCTCGGAGTCGAGCTTAATACTAAGTCGTAAGACAAAAAGGCTAAAATAATTAACAATATTAATACGTTAACGACCTTATAATACCAAGGTTTACGCCTGTTTAAAGAGTTATGCTCACTTGGCTTACGTTCTTCTGAACGAATACGTTCCTTAGCATCGCTCTCCGACCGAGATTCATAATATGAGTAGTTTTTGCTTCTATTAGATAATTTTCTTAAAGGCTGTCGTTTAGATGAAGCATTATTGGGTTTCTTATTGAACATATTTTTTTACTTTTATTTTTCTATATTATCAATAATAAGCATTGCTAGCTCACGAGCAGAATTGGGATGAACTAAAGCCTTTGATAGTTGATCGCTAAGAAACAAGCGCTTCTCGGATGAGTTTAACAGATCATTACATCTAGCGGCCAACATACTAGGGTCTTTTAAGAGATTATCTTCATCTAAAGAAACTACAGCATTGTCTTTTGCTAAAGTTCGAGTGTTTTGTACAGTCCACGGCAATTGACGAGCCGGTATGATGATGCAGGCCTTGCCTTGCATGGCAAATTCAGCTAGGTTAGTTGCACTCCCCCTCCCAATAACAACATCGGCAGCACCACTATATAAATAAAAATTGTCTTCAAAACCTTTGACAATAATCTGACTCATTTGCTCTGGAGTTAATACGCTTTTATATAAGTCTTCCGTTTCTTCGACTAGTGTTTTACCGGCCATATGTATTATTCCAACCGAAGTATTGTCGTCTAGTATCTGGGGTGAGCATTTTGCCACAATGTTGTTCAGTAGGGCTGCTCCATTGCCACCCCCAGTTATAAATATTAGTTGCTTGAATCTTGTCAGACCTAGCTCTTCCCTGTACTGCTGTTGTAACTGAGGTGTAACAGGTACAAAATTGTGTTTTATGGGTACGCCCACACTAACTGTTTTATCAATCGGATAAGGATAGGTTTCTTTTGATAGTGCAACAGCGTGGATCTTTGCCCATCGACTTATTATGCGATTTGCTAGTCCTGGAGCAGAATCAGAGTCATGGGTAACAAAAGGTATGTGTAGCCGGGAGGCAGCTAAGCCGACAGGAACACCTACAAAGCCACCTTTTATAAAGATAATACTCGGCTTTAACTTGCGTAGTAGGCGACGACTTTCAAAATAACCTCTGGTAACTCTTCCGATGTCTCGAAAATTTTTATAAATCGTCGGAATATCGAATAATTGCTTTAGGCCTTCCCCACTATAGCGTCGAAACTTTCCAGCTCGAACGCTAAACACTTCATCGATATCTGGGTGTTCAGCTGGTAGATAAGATAGACTATCTCCACGTTGACCAATGTAAACTAAGTGAGCCTCAGGATTAAGGATTTTAAGTTCGTGAGCTACTGCTAGTAGCGGCGTTATATGCCCGCCTGACCCGCCGCCCGTTAGAATTATTGTCATAACGAACCTCCTCTCCGGCTGCTTTAGATGATACTTGATAAGTAGTATAACGTGATATTTGGAATAATAGACCAATAGCAAAAATAACAAACACTAAACTGGTACCTCCATAACTAATAAACGGCAACGTAATGCCTTTAAGTGGTAGTACGCCAATCATTGCGCCTATATTAATTAAGGTTTGCGAGCCAAACCAAACCAATATCCCAACCGCCAATAATTTTGTATAATCATCCGGCGCGCGATCAATAATACGTTTTATGCGAGCGAATAACGCAACAAATAACGCCAGCAAAACTATATCACCGATAAAACCAAATTTTTCACTATAAATAGCGAATATTGAGTCATCAGAAGCCTCGGGTAAATACCCATATGCCTGAACACTCCTGCCTAACCCCAGTCCAATTGCGCCGCCCGAACCTACTGAAATGAGAGCTTGGCATGCCTGGTACCCGGTCGTTAAACAATTAGATGATGGATGTAGGTATGTTTCTATACGACCAAGTCTATAAGGGGCAACAGCAATAGCTAAACCGCCCAAGACAAGTACTATTAAGGCCACTAGACCTATTTGTTTTATGGGCATACCGGCTACTAGAGACATACACCCAACCATGATTACCATAACGCCGGTTGAACCAAGATCACTCTGTAAACCAGCTACCACTATAACTAAGATAAGTAAGCAGCCAAGTATTGGAATAAGTGTTTTCTTATAATCAGACATCGTACCAGTTCGGATTCTAGTACTTAAAAAACCGGCTAACCATATAAGCAGAGCTATCTTGATCAGCTCAGCCGATTGAAAAGATACGCCACCAATCTGAATCCAGCGATAAGCACCGTTTACAGCTGTACCAAATAGACGAACTGCGACCGCCGACAGACCTGCTATCGCTATCAGAGGGTTCTGTAAGCGCTTCCAAAGACTAATTGGCATTGTTATTGCCACAATAAAGGCAATGAAGCCAAATACTATAGAAAGCATCTGTCTATTAATATAGTAATTCTGGCTAACATTGTTGGTTAAACTCAGTGCAGGACTAATTGAATAAATAACTACTAACCCGACTGTCAGTAATATTAACGCAAGAATTATTAGTACATAGTCTGGTCGGTGACGACGTGGCCAAGTACTCATTAATTGATCGCTAGTACCCCGTTGCCGAGCATTCAGCCTATCTGGATTATCCATATCTACCTATTAAGAAAATAATTATTCCAAGAACTGCAGAAACCTGACCGACAACCCAAAAACGCATAGTGACTTTTGTTTCAGGCCAGCCAATCGCTTCAAAATGATGATGAATTGGTGATGACAGAAAAACTTTTTTTCCGTGTCGAAGTTTTTTAGATAATCTGTTGATAATAACCGATCCCGTCTCAGCAACATATACTAACCCGATAATTGGTAATACGTAGATAGTATTTGTTTGCATAGCAATAATACCCAGCGCCGTACCAAGGGCAAATGCCCCAACGTCCCCCATAAAGAAACGGGCTGGGTAAATATTAAACCAAGTGTAGCTTAGTAGCCCGCCGACTACGGTTAAACAAAAACCAGCAAGCCCATATTTTCCCTCAACTAAGGATATAACTGCATATGCAGAAAAAGAAGAGATTAATAAACCGCCAGCTAAACCATCAAGCCCATCTGTAATGTTAACTGCATTAGCAGTGGCTATAACCACAAACCAGAACAATATAATTATCACCCAACCTAGGTGGAGGGTGTGCAATATTGGTAGTTGGATTGAGGTAACGCCCAGTTTATCATAAAACCACCAACCACCGACAATAGCTATAAGGCTATATAAAAACAGTTTTACTTTAGCCTGCATGCCGGCGATACCGCCATGACTATAGATATTTAAAATGTCGTCAATCAGCCCAACAGCACCAGCTGCTAGCATCCCAGCAAGTGGTAGCCATGTTTGACCGCGTTGGAGGTTAGCTGTTAGGGTTACCAGCCCTATGGCTATAACGAATATGAGGCCTGCCATAGTTGGAATATGTCGTTTGTGCTTCTCAGCGTGCAGTTTGTTGTAAACGGCCGAACTAGCACCCCCCATAGCTGCTGTACGCTGCTTCTTCCACCACTGAAAACGGTAAGCCATATTTGTATATATCGGGGTAATAAGCATACTAAGGGCAAAACTCACGAATGCTAGTAGAGAGATTTTAATGAGAGTACTGATTTGAACTGTAATGTGTAGTATGGAGTGCATATTTTTTGTTGGGTGGAATCTATGTTAAATTATAACACCGATTCCTAATTATTGGGGGCTACATAACCCTCGTTAATGAGCATGTGTGCAAGATCTGCAAAAACCGGTTGACCGCCCAAGGCACCAGCGTATCCTGGTACATTCGGTTTTATATTGAAAACAACGATAACATACTTGGGTTTAGTGGTGCCGACAAAGCCCACGTAGGTTCCGTTGTAGACGTTGGCATAGTAACCCCCGCCAGGCTGAGCTACCTGAGCCGTACCAGTTTTACCGCCAACCAGATAATTTGGACTAAAGTTCATAAAACTGTAACCTTCGTGAAAGTAAACATTCACGACATTTTGCATCAGAGGTATTAGCTCCTGCCCGACTTTTGGCGAGACAACATTACGCTCTACCACTTTAGGTTTGTTAACAGTAACTTGACCATCAGGGCTGATAGTCTGACTAACCAGAGTTGGCTGATAATAAGTGCCACCATTCACTACACTACTAAGAGCAGCAGCCATCTGTAGAGCGGTTACTGTTACACCCTGTCCGAAAGCAGTATTTGCATAGGTCAGAGCTAAACTAGGATCTGTCGGGTCATTTGGTGGCACATAGCCACTACTCTCATAGCCCTGCTCTATCCCAGTTGTTTGACCAAGTCGAAAATGATCGACCATATAGTTATTCCACGCTGTAATGCCCTTTTCTGTGATCTGAGTGCCCCCTGGCTGGCTCATCTGCATTAACATCCAGGTTGCGCCAGTATTAAGCGATAAGGACAGTATGCTGGCGATATTTTGCTCTCTTGGACCACCGTCCTGCTCAATATCAGTAATGTTAAAATTATCTATTACCCAATGGGCTGGATCATAAAAAGACTCATTTGGTTGAATTACACCTAGATTTAAGGCTGCTGACGTCGTTAATGTCTTCATGCTAGATCCGGGTTCAATAGCATTATCAACAGCCGCGTTCTGGAATAATAAAGGATTAGTAACCTGCTGATAATCTGCCTCAGAGTAAGTTGGGTAGTTAGCCATCGCCTTTATTTGACCAGTATTAGGGTCCATTATTATGGCACTTATTCCTTGAGAATTGGTCTTCTTGTATTCTGCAGCTAAGATTTGTTCCATTTGAGCCTGCATTCCAGTATCAATAGTCAAAACTACATTTTTCCCATTAACCGGATTAATCTGTATATTATTATTACTAGCAGCCAATGGTATTCCATTAGCTGCCGTTATGGCCTTTAATTGGCCTGGTGTCCCTGTTAATTCAGGATCAAGAGCTTGCTCGATACCGTATTGACCCTGCCCAGCGTCATTAACAAATCCCAGCACCTGTGAGGCTAGACTACCATCTGGATAAACTCGATAATCCAGCCCTTGGGTCCCCAATCCGGGAAGCTGATAGCCGAGTATTTTGTTTGATTGTGCCTGTGTAAGCTTATTGGCTATAATTACATATTGAGTACTTTTATTACTCAATTTGATTGTATCGTCTAGTACTGATCCCCCGATAACTGAGGATATCTTAATTGCTGTTTGCTCTGGATTCTTAATTAGTAGTGGATCAGCGAAGAGTGTATATAGTTTCTGATTTAAGACGATCGGAACGATACTGTTACCCTGATATGCCTCGATAATCCCCCTCGTTGCCGGTACTTCGTAAGCTTTTAGCTGATCGCTTAGCGCTTGAGTGTGATAATAATTATATTTTATAACCTGAACGTAGAATAATCTGATCCCATAGATACAAAAAATTATAATTAGGCATATATATATTGCCTGAACACGAGCTACAGCCTTAGCGACTGGTGTGTGTTGCTTGGGATTCATCCTTATAGTATAGCTAATTCTCGACTGTAGCGCTGGGTGTAACGGCTACTAGGGATTTAGCAACTGTACTACCCTGGACTCGAGTAGCAGCTTGTAGACGGGCTGATACGATCTGTAAGTTATTATTCTGTTGTACTAGAGCAGATTGTTGACTCTGCAGACTATTAATCTGGTAACCGAAGGCGTTCGTCCTAGTCACAAGGGTCAAATACAGTAAACCGAGGATACAAGCAAGAATAACAAGCGCTATTCGTATTACTTACTGGTCCTAGTTTACGTCTTTCTGTTCTAGCGCTAACCACATTCCGATTTTTCATAGGATAGGATTGCCGCCGACCGAGAGCTAATGTGTTTGAATATGTCATATTTATTTTTGTTTATTTTTATTTTTTGGGTACGGTGCTGTTGAGTTAAGCCCTAGGCACCGTAAACCACCTACCTATAAAGGTTGGTTAAAGTCTTTAAATGACCTTAACGTGGACTTTATAGGTTCGGGAGCTGCTTTTTACCTGTATTGGCATGAGCATTTCCCTTTCTGTTTATTTTTATTTTCGCAACGGCTCGTAGTTTTGCGCTACGGGCACGCGGATTAAAGACAAGTTCATTTTTGTCGCCAGTTACTGGATGCTTGGTGATTAAGCTAAGGTTAGATTCATACTGACTACCACTTTTATCTTGAAGAAGTGTTTTACTGCACGATCTTCCAATCAATGAAAACTAATTACTGCTAACCGTCCTCCCGGAGTTAAGAGGTTACCCATAGAGGTAGACTATCTTTTAGCTGTTCCAGCTCGTCATTAACTGCAATTCGCAGCGCTTGGAACGTTCTGGTTGCAGGATGACTTTGTGATATCCCGGCCAGACCCTGGCGACAATTTTTGCGAGCTCAGATGTTGTATTAACAGGTCTGTTATGAATAATCTCGCGGGCAATCTGACGATATTTTGGATCTTCGCCATATTGCTTTATAAGATTAGCCAAGTCTGATTCACTATAGCGATTTACTATAGTTTCAGCTGTTAATGTTTGCTCTTGATCCATCCGCATATCCAATGGACCGTCTTGTCGCAAACTAAATCCTCGACTCGCTATATTAAGGTGCGGTGACGACACTCCTAGATCGGCCAAAATCATATCAAATTGCCTTTTCTCAGATACCAGTTTCTTGCTGGCACTGTAGAAATCACTTTTTATGATTTCAACACTTTGGTCTTTGAACTTTTTTTTGAGTTCATCAACCGCAGTCTGGTCACGATCTACTAGTATACGTTTCCTTGGGATTATGGGTTATCTGCAGAATAGCTTCCGCATGCCCACCATACCCTGCCGTTAAGTCGAGATATGAATCTCCCTTAGTCGGTTGTAAAACGGATAAAACACTAGAAAGTAACACAGGAACATGTAATTTTTGATTTTTTTGATCTTCGAGCATCGTTTTTGTTTTTGTTTTGGTGATTTTTGTTTTTGCAAGGTCACCTAATCAGCAGCCAACTTTTTGTTTTTATTGCGTTTTTGTTTTTGTTGTTGGTTATTAGCCGGGTATGCATAGAAGTTTATGAGTTTAAAGATCTAGGACCTTAAAACTTCTACGCTGGCTAAGATCAACTGAGAGACTTATGTGTGAGGTGGAGTTTTGGGAGGTGTTTTATAAAAAGAGCGAGGGTTTTTGGAGTGGTTACCCTTACCACTTGTTGACTGCCGAATAGCTAACCTCGAGTCGGTTATTTTTTGCTATTTGTTTTTGTTGTTAATGAACTACAAGTCGAATCTTTTATTCGGCCGCTATGGGTCGCCAATTACACAATACATGCATTGTCATGCCCGGGTCATCGGAACCACAACAAATAGCACTCGGTATAGGTAACCGTTGCCCGTTATCTAGCTTGCGCTGGAAATGGTCAGATTGTGTCATTTGGTTTTATTTAATTTACCAGTGGATTTTTGTTTTTCGCTGTAAGTAGTCTATTTTGGGCTACCTACCGTTACCCACTAACCATGACTATACTACCCCTAGCTATAAACTTACAAGTAGAATATAAAGAAAAACTAGTGTTTATCTCATCAGTTATCCACAGATTTATAAGATATTGAAAGTTATACACAACATATAGTGTACAAACTCGCTATTAGGCGCTATACAGGCTTGACTGAAATATCTTCTTGTTTCGCAAATACTTCTAGATCGTGTAGATTTGTTTTTGGTGTGACCTTAACATAATAGGCTTCACCATAGTTAACAGTGCCTGCACCGTTTGAGTTGTCGAGTGTATCCGTGGCGATTTCTGCTTGTGTGGTTAACGCAGCACTCTCAGCACTAGTAATTTTGTGTAGCCCATTAGCTTTACCCACATCATATGCAAATGCACCCAAAGTTGCATCTCCTGGAAGGTCTGGGAATCCCTTCTCATCTACAGCAAAGTGAATTACTACCTCTTCACCTTTGCCCTTCGCCTTTGGGCTTTCAATAAACGTATGATTGACTCGTCCGGCCGTTGGATATATAACATTATTCCCCACATCAACTGCTTTTGGAGCATTATCCTGTGAAGTTGTGTCCTGATTTAAATGGTGAGCTGCAAATAATCCACCGGCTACTAGAGTAGCAACGGCTGCAACACCAACATTACGAGCAGTCTTTGGTCTTCGTGCTGATGCTTCTAGACTTTTTTGAATACTTTGTCTGTTTTCATGATTTTTACTCATACTGATATTTTAGCAAAATATACCTATTTTGTCAAGCTTATGCTTAAGTAATACTTTTTTCGTATATATCTATTATCTTACCAACTACTATAGGTTTGGATCGTGTCTTATAAGGCTTCTGCTATGAGCCAAAGGATCACCTTCCCTTATCTGAACTTCTTCATTCGCAATAAGAGGTAGCCCCATTACTTTATATTTCCGCTCTGGATCTGATTCGGGATTATATTTTACTAAGTACTCGCCATCGCGTGTATATCGGCTCAACAGATCGGCCGTTGGTTCTCCGCTGTTATAAATCACGTAATCTAAAACCGGACTCCCGATAAAGCGTTCAATCTCTTTAGCGTAGTCATCTACATCATAGTCGTCTGTTTGTTTCGGTTTATTGACCAGGTTGCATACATAGATTTTTTTAGCCTTAGCTGCTTCCAAGGCATCTCCAACACCTCTAACAAGAAGGGCCGGAGCTAAGGATGCATATAAATTCCCTGGAGCTATTACTATGATATCTGCATTTAATAGTGCGGTCCTAGCTTCTGGATTTATTTCGGCATTTGGTTCCAGTGAGAGATTAGGCCTCATTTCATTACTCATATCGGTATTTTCTATTAGGGATTGCCCAGTAATTCTCTTTTTATCGCTATCAAGCATTACTAGATGAGTGTCTACGGTCGTAATTGGTATTACTTCTCCGGATATGCGCAGAACCTTACTTGCAGTTTTGACGGCTTCAGTAAAATTCCCGGTCGTTTTTTCTAGCGCGCTCAAAAATAAATTCCCAAGTGTGTGACCTTTTAAAGTACCACTATCAAATCGATAATTGAATAAGTCTCTTAGTTCAGGTGTATCGCTCAAGGCTACCAAGCACTGTCTTATATCTCCGGGTGGCAATACGCCCAATTCATCACGAAGCATACCACTGGAGCCACCGTTATCAGCCATGTTTACCAGCGCAGTTATCGAGCTGAAACTACGTTTAAAAGTATTCAGCAGAGTAAAACTACCAGTCCCGCCACCAATAACTACCAGCTTAAGATCAGATTTTTTCATATGCGGAGTATTGTATCACTTAAAACCATCGGCTATTAAAAACTAGTTTTTAACCTTTTTTCGAAAATTTCTATAGGCTAGATCACGCCTAAAACTGTCTAATTTAACAATGTAACTCTCGTAACGGTTATATAATTGTGAATAATGGCCGCTGGGTGCCAAAATATGTAGTAATCTACCTTTAGCTTCAAGATACTCCACTAGTGAATAGAAATCTCCGTCTCCTGAGACAATAATCGCTTTATCGTAATTGCTCATTTCTTTCATAGCCCAAAGGACTAAATCGGCGTCTATGTTCCCTTTCACAGGCTTTTTATCTTCAGGTGCCATGTCCGGATCGACTTCTTGACGAGGTCTTGATATATCAAAAGTTGGTTTCAGAACAACCATGTATCCTGCTTCATGCATTTGTTCGTATAAATTCTCGTTCTCGGGCATATAACCGATGAACATGAATGCTTTTGTGACGCCATACTGGTCGGCAAGAAACTGACGGAATTTTCGCCAATCAATTTTCCAACCAAATTTTTGAACACTGATGTTTAAATTCTGACTATCGATAAAAGCGTAGACTCGTGGTGGTCTGGTTTCTGTCATAGCCCTATAATAACACGAGTTTATAGATCAGGGTACTAACGTTGTAATTACCCTTAACGGGAGATAGCTATTGTCTATTAGATAGATTTTTTTATTGAATCAATTATTTGTTCGATGGGAACACGTTCTTGTTTTAAGGTGTCGCGGTCTCGTAAAGTAACACATTTATCCTCTAAAGTCTCAAAATCAATCGTCACGCAGTATGGTGTACCGATTTCATCTTGCCTACGATAACGCTTCCCGATATTGCCATTATCATCCCACATTACGTGAACGAATTCCTGTCTAAGAATCTTGTATACCTCTCTGGCCTTGTCAGTTAATTCAGGTTTATTTTTTAGCAGTGGGAAGACAGCAACTTTAACTGGTGCTAAATGCTTAGGAAGCTGAAGATAGTTCCTGGTTTCCCCATTTACCTCATCAACTTTATAGGAATTACACAGAACGGCTAAAAAATATCTATCAACACCGAAAGTCGGCTCAATAACGTGTGGTATAAACGCTTCGGAACCATCTTTTGGCCGATATTCTAGATTTTTACCTGATTTATCTTGATGATTCTTAAGATCAAAGTCTGTTCTATAAGCTAAACCGCCTATTTCATCATAGCCGAGAGTCGGAAAGTCGTAGTAAAAGTCGATAGTACGTTTACTATAATGCGCCCGATCATTTTCCTCGACCTCGATCTCTTTAATACGGTCTTTATCGAGCCCAATTTTTTCAAACCAGCTATGAACATCGCCTCGCCATTTCTCAAAATACTTTTCCCAATCAGATTCTTTGATAAAATACTCGAACTCCATGATCTCAAGCTCTCGAGAACGGAAAATAAAGTCCCTAGGAGCGATTTCATTTCTGAAAGCTCGCCCTACTTGAGCTATACCAAAGGGTAAATCAGGATAAAAGGTATCGATAATGTTCTTATAGTTGACGAACATTCCCTGGGCTAACTCTGGTCGTAGATAAGTTAATGAGTTGTCATCCTCTAGTGGGCCAACATTGGTTCTAAACATCAAGTTAAATTGTCTTGGTTCACCGAAAGTATTTTCTTTACCACATGAAGGACATTTAGAAGTGTCAATTTTATCTGCTCTAAAGCGATTATGACAGTTACTGCACTCTACTAATGGATCCGAGAAAGTCTCAACATGTCCACTTGCCTGCCAAACCTTCGGATTCATGATTATGGAAGTATCTATAAGGTACATGTCATCCCAGCCGTCGACAAAATAGCTTAACCATTCATTTATAATATTACGTTTAAGCCGAGCGCCGAGTGGACCATAATCCCAGGTGCCTGCTAGCCCACCGTAAATCTCACTGCCTTGATAGATAAAACCACGACGTTTGCATAAGCTGACAATTTCATCTAGTTTTATGTTACTCATTTGCTCATGATTATATCTGAATATAAGTTTTAAGCATAGTTTGTGCCAGTGGATCGATGTCGATAATTAACTCATTAATACCCTCAATATTCTTTAGTTTTTCCGGTGATCTACCTTCGAACCCAAGTCGCAGAAATTTAATGTGCTTAGCGTTAAATTTGCCGTCTTGAATCTCTATAAAGGCCATAGAACTAAAGTCAAAATCATAATTGCTGTCGATGTTTAGCTTCTTGCCACCCTTATCGATTGATAAATTTGGGGTTCGTCCACCCATCCGAAGAATTTGCATCGCAAACCATGACTTCACTAGGTTTAGATTAATAGTAAGTTCATCAAGTGCACTAAAAGCCTCTTCTAGAAGTAGAAAATACTCCTCATCAACTTCGTCTTCAGTCAATCTGTCTATTTGTTTTATAAACTCATAGGCAACCATGGTACGTTCCAGGTCTTTCACAATCGATCCATAATGCCGTATTAACCTGGTACTAATCAAGGTACTGATTTCTCCTCTACCTCTTATAAAACCTATATCACTGACGCTAAACAGCTCAATACCACCAGCCATTTTAGATTTTATTTTGCGGACCCCTTTTGCGATAACCCGAAGCTTACCATAATCTGGCGTCAAAAAAGTCAAGATACGGTCAGCCTCACTAAAGTCTGTTCGATTTAAAATTATTGCCTTAGTTTTTAGTTTTTTCATGTATTTAAAGACGGCAACGCTGTAAGAACGTTTTCGATTGTTCTTAAGAGCTCAGTCAGTGATGTTTGAGGCTTATAAAGATAATTATTGATGCCAATCTCTTTATACAAGACTTCGTTATGGGCAAACTCGCTTGGCGGAACAATGCTATTAACTACAACTGGGATATCTTGCCATTCGGGATAAGAGCGTAGTTCGTACAGGAACTCTACGCCATTATGTTTAATGAGCTGTATTTCTAGAACAATCAGATCAGGTCTGAGTTTATCGGAAGTAGTTATGGCATTTTGGGCATCATAAGCTAGACTCACCTTATAACCACCCTGTTTTAGGGCATCCTTGTAAATTTGAGCAAGAATGCGATTTGGTTCAATAAGTAATATACGTGCCATCAAAAACTTAGTTATATAAATTGCAGTTGTCGACTTGGTTGAAGTATAGCGGCTAGCCCACTCTGCCTATGGTGTTTAATTGTTTTAAGCTCTGCAGACATCGCTTGTAATAATTTACTGGCTATGAATAATCCAGCGGCGCTAGTCGAAGATAATTGATTGAAAGGCTGCCTAGCACGGTTATTGTGTAACTCGAAAGCCTTGCGCAGTTGTTTAAGTGAAATAACTTCGGAGTCACTATAAATTCCAGCTACAACGCCCTCTCTAACTTGGTGAGTAGCTAGAGTCAAAATTCTCTTTTGGCCATTTTCTACAAGGGGTGTCTGGGCTTCAATATAGGCGGTGCTTAAACTCAGTAGCGCACTAACAAGAGCCGGTTTATTGGCCATTACTGGAATATGATTGCCGCTAACGTCGAGTCTTAAGCTGACATCGTAGCGCCGTGCAACGTCTTTTAAGCTTTCTGCTACATCATACAGAGTCGAGCTGGTCGAGACAGGCTCTAATTCCAATACTTGTTGATTCTCGGCTATTTGTAAGCCCAACAAATAACTATCTACAAGTTCTAGGGCTGAGGTTGCTGTTGTCTGGATAGATCGTAGGGATTCAGCCGACACATCGTGTGCCATTATTGCTAATTCTGTTCGACGAGCAATGTACATTAACGGCAGCTTTAATTCTTCGGCAACGCCATTTAAAAGTGCCTGATAATCAGACGAAACCTGGTAATTTGGTACCGACGTCTTCAAAGATTTACCCTCGCCTTGTTACCTTCAAATTATAGCACGCGTTCTATGGCGAAAAAGAAAGATTGGGCAAAATCAAAGTATTGAAAGTATTCTCATATTGGGTCGCTTCACTCCAAACCTGTAGGGTAGTTGTTCTAAGCGGTAATACTATCATGATAGCGTGCTTTACAGTCGTCGTAATTGCGCCAGTAATCTTAACGCCAACGACACTGGGAACTTTTGGCAAGGAATACGGAGCAATCGTTACCATACCCTGCTGGGCAAGATTAGTGTACTGACTCAGTACTTGGTCATAAGATTCAGAATTAACTTCTAGACGTAATGCAAATATATTATCCTGGTTAGTTACATCTGGTACATAGCCGGGCTCAAAGTAACCATCGACAGGCAAAGAACTGTTATTACCGACGGCTATGTAGGCGCTATATGTCTTTGGGTAATATAGCGTGACTGTTCCATAAGCTTCCGGCCCCACAAAAGGCTGAAGAGGCTGGAGAGACTCGGTGGCGAAAGCACTCTGATCGCTGGACTGTTGTTGCGTTTTAGCAGCTGCCACGGCTGTTGCAACAAGTTGGTTACTGTCGTTTTTATATTTAGTCTCATCTTTGTATAAAACGATTGATATACAAACTACCACAATAAACAGTAATGTTATTAATGTTGCAAAAATCGATAAAAGACTTATAGCACCACGCTGATCATGCTTCATAACGCTCATGTTAACTGATTTGTACCTGTTAGTAAAGAGTTCTTTATTTTTTTGTATCAGTCTTATCGAAGCGATATAGGTATAGCCCGCTTTGTTTTTTAAAAGTTTTTTTACCGGGTATTTCAAACGAAAAACTTACAAGGCTAAGTGGTTTTTCAATTTCTGAAATAATCTTTCTATCAAGTTTCGACATATATCGCTCTAATAAGAACGTATATATTCCGTCAGCGGGCTTGATTGACACGCTCCAGAAATTTCGCCAGTGTGTTTTGACTAATTTCCTATAGCGCCAACAACTAACTTTGCTATAGATAACTAAAAATGGGTTAATTTCATAACCAACTGCGATAATCCCGCGGCGAGCTGCTTCTTTCAGCATACGACCATCACCGCTGCCCAGCTCAATAAGTAATTGCCCTGGCTTTAGTGCCAGTAGATCAAGGGCTTCTTTTTGTTGCTTTTTTAAGGTTGGTAAATAAGGTGCCCCGAATAATAAAACTCCTGAGAATGATACGACGACTAAACATGATCCAAAGATCAGCCAGGTCATTAGCTTGCCTTATTGTTTGATCGTTTGGTTAAAATCTTAATGTCGTTTTGGGCCTTGTCCAAATAATTCTTAAGTGTTTTTATCAGTTGATCGGCTTCTTTATATAACTCAATGGCTTCATCGATCGTAGTCGATGGGTCCTCGAGTTTGGCTATAATCTTATCTAATTCACTGTTTAACTCTTGATATGATTTAGTATTTTTAACCATTAATACTCCTTATGATTGAACCTTTTTATCGGTAATCGTCACTCCTACGCGACCATCAATTAATCTTATACTAGCAGAATCTCCAGAGCTAACATCATTGATTGTTCTAACAACTTTTGTCCCTTTATATAAAATTGCATAGCCCCTTTTTAAAATAGTCTTAGGATCAAGTAGTTCTACTAGTTTTCTCTGCTGAGAAAAATGCTCAAATTGCTGCTGAAGGATCATGTTCAAGTTGGATATAGCGTTTTTCTGTTGTCTTATAAGAGCTTCTCGGCCTTCTCTTAATCGACCATCAAGCAAACTTCTAAGCCGCTGCTGGAGAGTTTTCAAGCTATTTAAGACTTGATTCTTGTCCGGGACTAAAAGCTCTGCTGCATTACTCGGCGTACTAGCCCTTAAATCGGCTGCTTTTTCGGCTAAACTAATATCTCGCTCATGCCCTATAGCCACGAGAGTCGGTATTCGACTACCTGCAACTGCGCGAGTAACTTGTTCCGAGCTAAAAACCGCTAGGTCTTCAAGACTACCCCCTCCACGCACAACAACGATCACTTCAGGTGGTTTAGCCTGTTGGTTGAAGATCCCTATGGCCTCAGTCAGTTGTTCTATAGCTGCATCACCCTGTACTTGTACGTCGGCCAATTGAATATTAAGACCACTCCAACGCGAATTAATAATCTTAACGAAGTCGCTATAGCCCGCTGACTCTGATGACGTAATGAGACCAATATTCTGTGGTGGAAATGGTAACTGTCTTTTCCTGTCAATATTGAATATGCCTTCTTTAGCCAATTTCGCTTCTAGTAAACTGGCTGTTTTTTTAATCGCTCCCTCACCTTTTGGGGTTATCTGGTGGAAATTAAAGCTAAAGCCATAAAGCGAGTGTAATCTTGGCGTACCACTAACTTTTACCAGTAAGCCATCCTCAATCGGCCCCGGCAAAGCATGAACAGAGCCAAAACAACGAATAGTCGCTTCGTCGTCCTTTAAACTAAAATATACCCAGCGATTTTTGCTAATTCGAAAGTCAGTTATCTCGCCGATAATAACAATATATGGATAGGCATATTCTAGTGTTTGATTAGTAAGGCTAACAAACTCACTGACGCTAAATTCAAGAAGCGGCATTATTTGATTCTTTAGGCTGACTACGTAGATTCCTGTGATAGAAATAATATCCAGGGGGAACTTGAATAAGAGTATTTAGGACCCGATACATAATAACTACCGGGATACTCAAGCTGGCCGGCACGCCGGAAATGGCTAAAACGGCGGTCATAAGAGCTTCGTAAACACCAATTCCACCTGGTAAAACTGATATAAATCCGGCAAAATTAGCAACCGCATAGGCTAGGATCACAGCTCCAATATTGATCCAATGACCAAAAGCAACATATACTGCATAGATCGCCAGAACTTCACTCAAGTTTGCCATTGTGGCAAATAAAAATGGTTTCTTAAGAAGCTTATAGTTTGCATGGATAAGTTTATAGTTGTTGTGTAGCTCATCAACCACCCTCCTAACCCTTTCAATATGGATCGCGTCAGAATTCCCCCGTCTAAATAAGCGAATTATTGAATTTAGTATTTTCGTTATGAAAGCAAACGTTGTGTTAATCCTAACCTTGCTGCCAAGGATGTAAATAAAAACAAAGGTCCCTATAACGAGCAGTGTTGATACTGAGCTAGCTACAAGTATTGTTAGGTTATTAACGTGACCACCTAGCGCCAAGAAAATAAGTCCAAGAATTAGTAACGCCTCAAAAGATACAAGCACAATCATTAACTTAAGCATTTGCACTAACGAAGCTTTTCCGCCAGTTATATTATCTGTCTCAGAACGTAATCGAACACCAAAATACGAAACCCCTGAGATACCGGCGCTAGGAAAAACACTATTTATAAAGTTAAGTTCAAGGGCAATCCGGTACATGCCTCGGTAGCTGACTTCATTACCTAGTGCTTGGAATAGGCTTTTATATA
Source organism: uncultured Candidatus Saccharibacteria bacterium (assembly GCA_963706245.1). Classification (GTDB taxonomy): domain Bacteria; phylum Patescibacteriota; class Saccharimonadia; order Saccharimonadales; family UBA4665; genus BOG-1338. The sequence goes on from OY970151.1 coordinate 581,990, forward strand.
GCCGCGCTTGAGCATCATAATTCCAAATTTCAATTGGTATTAGAAGCAGAAGAGCCCAGCTATCAACTTTTCTGAGATTTTCAAAAGTACCAACAATTTCGCTTCTTAAAAATACTACCAAGATAACAAGAGCAGCTATCGTAATAATGTTTAGTATTAGCTTCCAATGCTCGCGTAGATAACTCGACTTAGTCATTGCTAACTATTATAACCGAAAATTCGCAGGGAAAGTCCTATATACTATTATCATATGCAGAGTTTATGTATTTTAGGAAGGCAGCCAGCCCTAGGTATGGCTGAGCTTGAGTCGTTATATGGTAGTGACGTAATTACCCCCATTGATAATATAGCGACACTCTTAGATATTGACCCTTGCCTGCTAGCTTTTGACCGACTAGGGGGATCCATTAAGTTCTGCAAAGTACTAACTACACTGGAAACTAATAAATGGGAAGACATTGAAAAATTTTTGATAGAAGTTTCCCCAGACCACGCTAAAGACATGGCTGGTGGCAAGATGAATATTGGGTTAAGCCTTTATGGTTTAAAAATTGATCCTCGTCGTTTGACACGTACTGCTCTCGCTCTAAAAAAAGCAATTAAAGCTGTCGGGAAATCAGTCCGCATAATTCCGAATAAGGAGCTCAGCCTAAGTAGCGCACAGGTTATATATAACAAGCTCACTGGGCCCAACGGCTGGGAACTAGTCTTTGTAGTTGATGGCGGGAAGACTATTGTCGCCCAGACTGTTCGCGAACAAAATATTAACTCCTATAGTCTAAGAGACCGAGAACGTCCTAAACGAGACAGTCGAGTTGGTATGTTACCCCCAAAACTGGCCCAAATTATAATCAATCTAGCAACCGGGAAATTGCCCGAAGATAAATTACAATCCGTATGTGATATTCCAGAAGGACAACAAATCCCACGGGCTAATTTTGACGAGCTAATTCTCGACCCTTTTTGTGGTACTGGAGTAATACTTCAAGAAGCTCTATTAATGGGGTATAGGGTTGACGGTTCAGATCTAGACCAGCGAATGGTAGATTACACTTCAGAAAATTTAAAGTGGTTAGGCACTAAGTATTCTCTCGAAAACCTGAGGAACACCTCCTTAGAAGTCGGAGATGCCACCTCTCACGTCTGGGCTAGAACACCTGAATTTATCGCCTCGGAAGCTTATCTCGGACAAGCCTTTAGTGGTCAACCGTCGGATGCCGAGATAGCTCAAAATATCTCTACTACAAACCTCATTATTAAGAAATCATTACAAAATATTGCCGGACAAGTACCCAGTGGAACCCGTCTATGCATAGCAATACCAGCCTATCATAGTTCGAGAGGTGATTTTAAGCATCTACCTCTTATTGACTCTATTGAGGAGTTGGGCTATAATCGGATAAGTTTTAAGCATCTTAGTAACAGTGAGCTTGTTTATTTTAGAGAACAACAAATTGTAGCTCGAGAACTGCTTGTAATAACAAGGAAGTAATAATATGAGTCATGTAAAAGCCGGCGGTACAGCCAAAAACGTTCACGATAGTCCAGGTCAACGCCTAGGTATTAAGATATGGGGCGGTCAGAATGTTAAAACTGGACAAGTTATCGTCCGCCAAGTCGGCATGTCAAAGCGACCAGGTCGCGGAACGACTATGAGTCGAAATTTTACTATTCATGCTCAAAAAGATGGTGTTGTTAGCTACAACTCAAAGAAAATTCGACGTTTTACCGGTAAAAGTGTCTACCGAACTGAAGTTATTGTAGATTAATTATACTTTTTATAATTTCTTACAATAAACTTGCAATAAAACCATCAAATAACGGGTGTGCGCGGCTAGGACGTGATTTAAATTCGGGGTGGAACTGACTAGCTATAAAGAAGGGATGATCAATCCCCTCAATAACTTCAACTAGATGATTGTTGGGGTTTTTGCCAACAACTCGCAGGCCCCAGGACTCATACTTGTCTACATATAAAGGGTTACATTCGCCACGATGACGATGACGTTCGGTAATTTTAGTTTTACCGTAAAGTTTGGCCGATTTACTGTCTTTTAGAAGATCACATTCATAGTCACCAAGTCGCATTGTGCCGCCAGTGTTTTCCTTGCCTTTTTGATCAACCATCGTATTTATAACAAGTTCTGTAGCATCCGGGTTTAGCTCAAACGTGTTCGCACCTTTTACACCAGCGTTACGGGCGGCAGCAATAACCCCCATCTGTAAGCCTAGACATAAACCAAGATAGGGTATCTTGTTGGTTAGGGCATATTGTGCAGCTTTTATTTTTCCTTCCAGCCCCCTTATCCCGAAGCCTCCGGGGACAACTATTCCATCAAAACCAGCTAATGCTGGGGATATATCCGTATCCGGAGCGTCGAACTTATGAGCATCTATCCAGTGTATTTCAATATTGCAATCATTCTTCCAAGCGGCCGCCTTGAGTGCTTCGAAAACCGACATATATGTGTCAGTATTGTCCAAGTATTTAGCAACCAAACCTATTTTAACTGTTCTAGTGTGCTTCGAGGTGGCTTGTTTAACTACTTCCCTCCAAGCCTTAAGGTTGGGCTTGCTGACTTTCAATTTTAGCTCGTCACATATGACATTTATTATGCCGCTATCTTCTAGAGTTAAAGGAACTTGATAGATACTAGAAGCGTTAGGCAGTAAAGCAATTGCCTCTTCTGGAACGCCGCAGAACAGACTTAACTTCTTCTTTACACCTTCATTTGCGGGTTCTTCACTACGCGCAACAAGTATATCCGGTGTAATGCCCAGACCACGTAATTCGCGAACTGAATTCTGAGCAGGCTTAGTTTTTGTTTCGTGGCTCGCACCAAGATATGGTAAATATACGAGGTGAACATACAGGCAGTTATTTGGGCCAGCTTTAAGCCCAAATTCTCGGATTGCCTCTATAAAGCTAAGGCTCTCATAATCACCTACCGTACCACCGATCTCAACGATATTTACATCAAATCCTTCGCCAGCTTTCCTAATATATTCTTCAATTGAACTAGTTAGGTGCGGAATAATCTGTATTGAATTACCTTCGTATTTCCCGGCTCGTTCGTCACTAATTACTTTTAGTAATACCCTGCCTGCCATTAGTGAGCTTTTTTGCGTCAACTCTTCATCTAGGAAGCGTTCATAATGGCCAAGATCTAGATCTGTCTCAGCTCCATCTTTAGTTACGAAGCACTCCCCGTGCTCTCTGGGGTTAAGAGTCCCAGCATCAACATTGAGATATGGATCGCATTTTTGGATGTTTACTGTTAGACCGCGGGCTTTAAGGAGGTTACCAATCGAGGCGGCTGTTATGCCCTTTCCTAATCCGGAAAGAACGCCACCGGTTACAAAAATATTTTTAGTAATAGCCTTGGCCACCTCTCACCTCTTTACTTCTTGTTGATACTACCTTATTTTGCATATGTTTTGCAAGACTTAAATGGGAAATCACAGACTTTGTAGATAGCTTATGGCTGCGTCTTCCTGTGGATCTTGACCAGCATTAACCTGAGCTTGAGTAATTGTCACTACTTTATCGGGAGTAATACCAATATGGTTAATGCTTTTCCCGTCGGGTCGATACCAATGCGCAATAGTAACTTTAAGCTCGGCGCCATTACTCAAGTTATCTATTTGTTGAACTACACCCTTACCGTAGGTCTGAGTTCCTATGATGTAGCCGTCATGATTATCGTGTATAGCGCTAGCTGTTATCTCTGACGCACTAGCGCTACCGCCATTTACGAGTATCACAGTTGGTATTCCTTTAAGTAAATCGTTACCGGTTGAAACGTAAGTTTGGACAACTGTGTTACCAGTTTTTTCAACCATAATGGTCTGGCCAGCATCCAGCCATAGGCTGGAAACATTCACGGCAGCATCAACCTCACCACCCGGATTATCACGTAAGTCTAAGATAACTCCTTTAACCCCTGCTTGCTTAAATTTCTGAGCAGCTTGTTGAGCTAGTGTAGATGTATCGTTTGTGAATTGGGTAATTTGCATATACCCAATGTTACCTGACAGAATTTTAGAGTTAACGCTTGGTATTGTGATAGTTTCGCGGGTAATCGTCAGTTTCATTGGAGTTTGTCCACGAACAATTTGCAAAGTAACTTTAGTGCCTTGTGGCCCTCTAATATCGTCAACAGCTTGATCAATTGAAAGACTGTTAGTACTAACTCCATTTACCGAGACAATAATATCCTGCGGTTGTAAGCCGGCTTTAGCGGCGGGAGTACCGGCGAGAGGCGCGATAACTTCAATTTCATTACTAGAATTCTCGCCTAATTCAGCTCCAATACCACTAAAAGAGCCTTGTAGTTCATTATTGAAAGCTTTAGCCTGCGTCGGGTTGAAATATTCTGTATATGGATCATTAAGAGAATTAGCTAGCCCCGTTTTTAATCCGTCCAGAAGCTGTGTAGTTGTTATCGGACCATCATATTGAGCTTTTAACGCTTGGTAGACTTCATTAACTGATGAGTAATCTAGTTGATTGGGTAATTGTGAATTCTGGCCACCTCCAAAGTGTATATCAATATTGCCATTACCAACATTTACTCCAAGTATGAATATGCCGGCAATGACTACTAGAGACACCAATACCACAACTAATCTAGTACCACTTAGCCACTTACTAAAAGTATGCTTTTTAGTTTTTTGAACCTTCATTACTTCTTAGTATAGCAAAGAAAAGACCTATAGTCCTTATACTTAGGTGCTACTGCCACTCCTGAAAGTGAATAAAGTATAGCTGTGCCCCCTGGCTGCCGTAATCCTCGGGATTAACCCCGCTACGCTCATCAAAGGTACCATTATAATTTTCGTTGTACTCTTCGACTGTGATACTGGTTGGGCTTTGCACGGATACAACATACATAGCGTGTCCAACATCGCCTGGAACGTTTGGATCAATGTTACGGATGGCTATATCACCTGGCTGTGGAGTGAAATCAACTGGAATACCTGCATTTTCAGCAGCGGTAATCCATTGATAGGCATTGCCTTCCCTCTCGCTCCCCCATGCTGGCATATCATGAGCTACCTCACCACCAAGATATTCTTCATGAACCATAAAAGCCGTATAACTGACACATTCTCGGTTATCCATCCCCCAGTTGTCTGTCGTGTTGTCCTGCGGCTCATCACAACCCCAATTAGGGCCAGAAGGATCAGTTCCACTAGGTGTTGACTGTGGGTAGCCACCCCCGCAGGTTCCTCCGCTAATAATCGTCGAGCCCGACGTGCTGTTAAGAGCGACTAATTCTGCACGTAACTGAGTAATATTAGAATTGGAAGCAGCTATCTGCTGGTTATATTGGTCCTGTTGTGACTGGTTATAAGACAATAGATTTGCCTGTTGTTGCTCCGAGGATGCTAGCTGGCTCTGTTGAGTTTGCTGCGTACTAAGAAGTTCAGCAATTTGAGTTTCATGGGCTTGCTGTTGCGCCTCTAAGGTGTTAATTTCATTTAAAGTGCTTTGGATCTTATTCTGTACAGCCGTTCTATAGGTCTCAGCGTTAACAAAGTCACTGATGTTATTACTACTGGCTAGCTCTTCAAGAGTCGTCATTTGCCCATTAACATAGATGGCACTTATATCACTCCCTAAAACCTGTTTTTGTTGTGCTATTTGAGCCTGATCGGCTGTAATTTGAGCCTGTAATGATGCCTGCTCAGCCTCGTTATTTGCTATTGCCGTTTGAACTGCATCGATCTGGGCTTGAAGATTATCAATAGTTTGCTGATAATCCGAAGCAGTAGCTTTAAGACTATTAATAGTTGATTGATCAGAGGAATTTTGTTGGTTCAGACTGTTGATTTGATTCTCTAACTGCTGGGCGGTATCTGCATGAACAATTGGAGCTAAAACTAAGACCGCCGATACGCTAAGACACAGAAAAATGACCACTGGATAACTGCGTACCAATTTCATAACTGAACGAGTCCTGTCGGAAGCTTTTTGTCTATTCATTTTTGTTTTTTTAGATTGTAATATAATCATACCACACCCTCGCTAGTAGTTATCCACATTTAGTTAAATTTTGGCTTAAGTTATTTACAGATTTCGATGTTTTTATCTAGCTGTTTTGAATGTCAGATATTTTCTGGTTGCAATCACCGAAGAAACAGCTCCTATAATGATACCGACCGCCAGCTCTAATGTCAAAAGGATCCAGAAATGCTGAGTAAAGTACGTGTGTGAATAGTTTATAGATATAAGACCTAAGGTGCTAGCTTCTAGGGCTGAGGATGAAGCCACGAAGACAATATCTACCAGCAGCGACGAAATGACAGCAGCGAAGATACCGTAACACATACTTTCTACCACAAATGGACCACGAATATACCAGGTTCTCGCTCCTAGGAGCCTCATGGTACGTATTTCTTCTCTGCGATTAAAGATAGCCATTCTTATAGTGTTAAATATGATGAGAACGGAGATGGCTGCGAAAACCACTATGGCGGTTAGGCCACCCTCTCGCAGAATACTGGTGGCATGAGCAATTTTATCTATTGCTACTTTCTGGTCACCACCATATGAGTTACCGTATTGAGGATCTTCAAGCGCTACTGTCCTTGGTTGCTGAAGAAAATTCTCTATTGTTTGGATTTTGGTACTGTCTATGGGTTTAATCTCAATGCTGGCCGGAAGAGGGTTGTTGGTTTCTGTGACCTCTTGTTGAAGCTGAGGATTATTGGGTTGCTCAGATTTATAGATTGCAAGTGCCTGGGCTTTTGAGATATAACTGACACTTTTAACATTTGGTAGCTCACGGATTAATGCCATTTCGCTATTAACCTGCTGCGTGCTAACTGAATCCTTGAGCCAAACTGATATGCTAATCTCATTATTAAGTTGAGCGACCGTGTTTTGGAAAGTAGCATTGGCAAGAACTGAGAATAAAATAATTGTCAGGGTTATGACCATAACCGCAATCGCAGCCACTGAGAGTGAAATATTTCTGAATAAATTAACAATACCTGTTTTAATGATCCTTGATAGGGACAAAAATTTGTGACTCATGATTTGTACTCCCCATTGGCGCGGTCACTGGCAATTTTACCGTCTTTTAGAGTAACAACTCGTCGTTTTAATCTGTTAACAATCTCCTGGTTGTGTGTCGTTAAAAGTACAGTAGTCCCATAACGATTAATTTTTTCTAGAACTTTTATAACGTCCCAAGCATGCTTTGGGTCAAGGTTACCAGTCGGCTCGTCAGCTATTAATATCTTTGGCTGTCTGGCAATGGCCCTGGCAATGGCTACCCTTTGTCGTTCACCACCAGATAGCTCCAGGGGCATACTTTTTTCCCTACCTTTTAGATTAACAATATCCAGTACTCTAGGAACAGTCCTCTGAATCTCTTTCTTGCCCATTCCAACAATTTCCAGAGCAAAAGCCACGTTTTCATAAACCGTTCTGTTGGGTAGTAACCTGAAATCTTGAAAAACAACACCAATTTTTCGTCTTAGTAATGGTATCTCGCGGTCTTTTAGCTTGTCATAATCAATTCCACCGACGATTATCTTGCCGCTCGTCTGGCGCTCTTCCCTGGTTAATAACCTAAGCAAGGTGGTCTTGCCCGCGCCACTTTGACCAACCACAATTACAAATTCTTTTGGTTCAATATGTAGGTTTATACGATCTAGCGCCGGTGAGCTACTACCTTTGTATTTTTTTGTTACCCGATCTAGCAGAATCATTAGCTTTATTATACCAAATCGTGATTCTAATTGTATTTGGAGTGCAGATCTAGATAGGCGTTAATAAAATCATTCAATTGACCGTCTAAAACGCTATCGGGATCGTTTGACTCGTGCTTGGTTCGTAAATCTTTAACTTGCTTATAAGGGTGGAGAACGTAGCTACGTATTTGGTTCCCCCACTCAGCTGACTGGTTGGGTCCTTTGAGCTCAGATATTTTTTCCATGTGTTGATCAATCTGTAATTGAACCAGTCGCGAACGAAGAATTGTCATAGCAGTTTCCTTATTTTGTAGCTGTGAACGCTCATTCTGTATGGCAACAACTAGACCTGTTGGTATATGAGTAATTCTTACGGCTGAATCGGTTGTATTAACGCTCTGGCCTCCGTGGCCGCCGCTACGATATACGTCTACACGGAGATCACTATCATCTATGGCTAGTTCTTCTGGGCTTTCGATCTCGGGTAACACATCAACTTTTGCAAAACTTGTCTCCCGGGAACTAGCTGAATTGAAGGGACTCAGTCGAACTAGCCTATGAACTCCATGTTCGCTCTTTAACTTCCCATAGGCAAAAGGGCCACTCACTTCAAAAATTACGCTCTTGAGCCCAGCCTCATCGCCAGCAGCTTCGTCTACCGTTTTAACTTTAAAGCCATTCTTTTCAGCCCAGCGAACATACATTCTGAATAACATTTGTGTCCAATCTTGTGCGTCTGTTCCGCCGGCACCAGAATATATACTTACTATGGCATTGTGCTTATCATAAGGACTGTTAAGTTTTAAATCTTCTTTGAGAATATCGTACTGTGATATGGCCTTTTCAATCTGTTTTTCAAGGTCAGCAAGGATGGTTTTATCATTCAGACTACTTAGCTCAATAATATCATTTATGCTCGATTGTAGCTTCTGCCAGGGCTCTATCTGACTAACGATTTTGGCTTGTTGTTTTAGTTTTTCCTGGGCTGATATATTGTCTTTCCAAAAGTCCGGCTGGGAAACGATGTCGTCCAGCTTAGTTTTTTCGGCTATCAAATCTTCTATGTTTAGCCTTTCTAGGAACTTATCGACCTTATTTTTAAGGTCATTAGCTCTTTTAGTGATATCGTCCATCTTAAATACTATTTTACTCTGGTTTTTGTAGTATCGTTTTCCCAGAGGGGCTGAATCCGCTCCTGGAGCTCTCGTACGAAATCAATACCGCAGTTCCCTAGTACTCCGAAGCCCCAAACACCTTCATCAAACATCGACTTAGCCACCTCAACCATAGCTTTTTTAGTAACCGCTTTAATACGCTGAGGTAGTTGGAAGTAATCCTCGATAACATCATCGAAAAAGTACTGGTCAGCATAACCACTGGTTACTCCACCAACAGTTTGGGCACTTCTTTGAAATCTACCCAGAGCATAGGCTTTGGCAGCATCTATATCTTCATTAGATAGCTTACCTTTAAATACTTTGCTTAATTCTTCGACAATTATGTCGAATAACGCCGGAGCGTTTGACGACATAACCTGAGCTCCTAACCACCAATTGGTTGCCTCTTTCAGGGGGGTGTGGCCAGAGTCAACGTGATAGGCTAAGCCACGTTCACGAGCGGTTCCTAAAATTTTAGAATAGAGAGTTTCGGTTAACATAATGTTTAGTAGATCAAGGGCGTCGGTCTCGTCATTGTTCATCCTGCGACGCATAAAGGTATCCATAAAGAAATAGATATTATCGAGGCTAAGGTTTCTTATATAAAGTGGTTCAGCCATGGTGTTGGGCTGTTCGTTAGGTAAAACCCTCCGACCTTTGCCTTGGGGTAAATCAATGTTTTTAAAATCACGCTCAATAATTTCCAGACGGGTCGGTGTCAGATTACCGCCTATAATAAACCGTAGATTACTCGAGGTGTGGGTTTTTCTGTAATGTGCTTTAACGTCCTCCAGCTCAACATTCCGCATCAATTTAAGTCTTTCTTTATCAGTTCTTGCCTCAAGACCGTAATACTCCCTAAGAGCCAAACTTAAATGTCTGAAATGATTATTTGAACGAGCATTTAACTCTTCTCTGACATTACCAAACTCGGCCTTAAATTCGTCTTCTAAGAATAAGGGTTTAGTAATGGCAACCAGCATTAAATCTAGAATTCTTTCCCACTCAAAATCAGCACATTCTGCTTCGTAGGTTATGTCATAGACATTAATAGAAGCGTTGTTATAGGCACCGTTTTTCTCAAATTCGGCATAAAAATCACGAGCTTTTGGTATAAGCTTATTAGCCCCTAGAAGTATGTGCTCCATAAGATGTGGCGCCTCCCATTTTTCCGGGTCAACTAAGTAATCGCCGGCACGAAAATTAAGATCAAAAGTCATGACAGACGCTTCTGGTACATGGATGAGTAGCCCTTTAACGCCGTTAGGCAGAACTAGCTCTTTGACAGTATGCTTCATCTAGGCTTTTCTTGTAGCTTTCTCCACCATATTATTTACGTTTACGAGCTTTAGCTTTACGCTGCCTTTCGGCCTTATGAGCTTTTTTACGATTAGCGTCTCTCTTTTTAGCATCATTTGAGTTGGTAGTAACAGCTCCGGGAACAGTAGCAGTACCACTTGCGGCAGTCGACAGTTTAAAATCTGATTCTTCAAATTCTTCTTGATTGTCGACGATTTGAGAAGCATTGTTGATCGACTGTCTAGCGGCAATCGTTAAGTCTGTCTCTATTGGACGATCTAAATCAGTCACTTCTGAAGGCTCAGCATGCAGTAAGACGCGCACTATGTCATGACGAAGTACTGACTGCATCTCTTCAAAAATTACCTGCCCTTGCCTACGATATTCGACTAGCGGGTCTCTCTGGCCAACGCTCATCCAGTGGATACCATTACGCAGGTGATCCATGTTCTCAAGGTGCTGCATCCAAAGGTTGTCTAGAACCTGCAAATAGACATCCCGCTCGACTTTTCTCATAACTTCCGGCGTAAAAGCCAGCTCCCTAGACGCATATAGCTCTTGTGCTTCAGTTAAAAGCACATCTTTAAATTTATCGGCGCTGGTATCGAGCAGACGGTCTATGGTTTTTTCATCAAATGGGAAGATTTCTTTTAAGATATCTTCAAAATCGCCTTCAAAAACCAATGATGAAGCTGCTAAAGCTGCAACTTCCTCTTCGATAAAGATCTGGATACGCTTACTAACATCAATGGCCTCCAAAATCTCCCGGCGCATTATATAAGTCGCCTTACGATGACGGTTCATGACGTTGTCATACTGAACGACATTCTTTCTCTGATCAAAATGGAAACCTTCGACTTTTTTCTGAGCCCCTTCTAAACTCTTGGAAATTAGGCGATTTTCTATTGGCGTATCATCATCAACTTTCAATCTTTCCATGAGGCCGGCAATTCTCTCACCACCGAAGATACGCATAAGATCATCCTCGGTACTGACAAAGAATTGGGTAATACCAGGATCGCCCTGTCGTCCTGAGCGCCCACGAAGCTGATTATCGATTCTGCGCGACTCATGACGTTCACTACCAAGTACAAATAGTCCGCCTAGATCTGTAATGCCTTCTCCAAGCACAATGTCCGTACCTCGACCGGCAATGTTAGTAGCTAGGGTTACCGCGCCCTTGTTACCTGCTCCCGCGACAATCTTTGCTTCTCGCTCGTTATTCTTAGCATTTAACATTTGATGAGGGATGTTGGCTTTAGTTAATAGAGCACTAAGTACCTCGTTTTTCTCGATTGAAACAGTACCAATTAGAACCGGCTGACCTTTAGTGTGTAGCATTTTAACTTCTTGAATTATGGCTCGGAATTTGCCCGCTTCGGTCTTATAGATTCTATCTGGGCGATCCAGTCTAACGATTTGACGATTGGAAGGTATATCAACAACGTCTAGCTTATAAATTTGGTGAAACTCTTCAGCCTCGGTTAAAGCAGTTCCAGTCATGCCACCTAATTTTTCATAAAGACGGAAATAATTCTGGAATGTGATGGTTGCTAGAGTCATGGATTCTTGTTGAACTTCAACACCTTCTTTTGCTTCAATTGCCTGGTGTAATCCTTCATTGTACCTTCGTCCGGCTAGCAAGCGACCAGTGAATTCATCAACGATAACTATTTCACCATCTTTTGTGACTACGTAGTCTTTGTCGCGTTTAAACAGAGTTTGAGCCTTAAGCGCTTGTTCAAGGTGATAAATATTTCTAATATTTGAGGTGTCATATAGATTATCAACATCTAACATCTTTTCTATTTTCTCAACACCCTGATCAGTTAGAATCACGGTTTTTCGTTTTTCATCAGTTTCGTAATCAGAAGCGACTAACTGGCGAATAATCTTGGCAAACTGAGCATAGGCATTGCCAGTATTTACCGATGGTGCGGATATAATCAGCGGTGTACGAGCTTCATCAATTAAAATCGAGTCAACCTCATCAACGATCGCATAGTGTAGTTTACGTTGACGTAATTGATCAATTTCCCGAACCATATTGTCTCTTAGGTAATCAAAGCCAAATTCATTGTTAGTTCCATAGGTTATGTCGGCGGCGTAGGCCTCTTGTCTAGTGCAAGGTTTAAGATGGTGGAAACGCTTATCATCATGCTTGGTGTTTAGAAATTCAGGGTCATATATAAATGATTGTTCGGCAATGATAACACCTACGCTTAGGCCTAAGAAAGTATAGATATCACCCATCCAACCACCGTCACGTTGAGCTAAATATTCGTTAACTGTCACGACATGAACGCCCTTACCTGTTAACCCATTTAAGTAGACTGGCAATGTTGCGACTAGAGTTTTACCTTCACCGGTTTTCATTTCAGCAACGTTGCCTTCGTGCAGCACCATGCCACCAATTAACTGGACATCGAAGTGTCTTTGACCGAGCGTTCTGGTGGCGGTCTCACGGACTACAGCAAAAGCATCGGGTAATATCTGATCTACAGATTCCTTAGCTAATCTCTCTTTTAGTACTTTAGTTTGTTCTTTTAGCTCAGTATCGGTCATTGCCTGATACTTTGGTGCCAGAGCATTGATCTCCTTGACCCGTTTACGCAGCCGTTTTATTGTTTTGGCCTGAGGGTCACCTAAAAGCTTCTTAAAATTGATTTTTACCACTGGCCTATAAACTCCCTTTGAGTCTTGACTTTATTAGATACTATTGTACATGCTTTGGGGCGAAATTTGAACTGTTTTATAGGTTCATTTCTTCCGAAAACGAGCGATTAGTCGTCTATGAAACTTGGGGTTGGTATGTAAATCCTTATATTTCCTCAGTTGATATTTCAGCTTAGTCTCAACTAAATCAATCGCGGCATACATATTAATCGCTGACTCCGACGAAGTTAGAGTCTCGTGTGGTAAACGTAGAATTACCTCACAAACAAAGTGTTTCTTGTCCTTAGTATTGGCGTCTTTCAGTTTAACCTCGGCGTGTAGGCTTTCTCGAATATTTCTAGATACAAAATGATCTAACCCACCTATCTTCTTACGGGCATATTTTTCAATATCTTTATCAGCTGACGTATGCAGGCAAGCAATTTCTAGGCGTTCAATCATATATATCCTTCCTTTTTAAATTTCTGTTTTACCAGCTAAATATGGCCTCAAAACTTCAGGAATAATGATATGGCCATCTTGGGTTTGGTAATTTTCAATAATAGCAGCTAGGATTCTCGGGAACGCAAAAGCCGTAGCGTCATTGGTGTGAACAAGCTCGGTGTCGTTATTCGATCGACGTAGGCGTGTCTTAAGGGATCGAGCCTGGTAATCGGTCATATAATCGGCCGTATGGGTTTCTCGGTACTGTCCTTGGCCCGGGAACCAAACTTCTATATCAATCCCGCGTGCGTTTGGTTTACCAATATCGGCAGTACATTTCTGCAAGTATTGATACGGCAATCCTAAAGCCGCAACTAAGTGTTCTTCAATTGCTATTAAGAGTTTATGCTCATCTAAGCCGGTTTCTGGAGTACTAAAAACCTCCATCTCCAACTTATCGAATTGGTGCATCCGAATTGTCCCTTCGGTATCTTTGCCATATGTACCAGCCTCTCGGCGGAACGACGTAGCGTAGCCAATATAACGAATCGGCAGCTCTACCTCTGGGATTATCTCGTCCATATACATATTACAGAGACTGTGTTCGGCACTAGCGTTTAACCAAAGTTCATCATCGGCTAATTTATAGGTCGTTTCTTCAGCATTAAGACGAGTCGTTGCCGTGTAAGCCTTAGTGTTAACTAGAGCTGGGGGCAAAACAGCTACAAACGGTTTAGCAACTAGGTCCAATTGATTATCCTCGATTAATTTCTCAATAAACCGTTCGTCACTAAGTTGTTGGAGTGTCCAAGTGACTATAGCGAACTGTAAATGCACTAGATCACCTTTTAAATATACAAATCTGCTGCCAGCCACCTTCGCAGCCCGAGTTTTATCAATCAGATTGTCAGCTGTCTCTAACTCCCAGTGGTTTTTTGGCTTAAAATCATAGTTTATCGGTTCACCTATTTTCTTCAATACATGATTATCGGCTTCACTTTCCCCAACCGGGACATCATCCAGTGGCATATTTGGTATCGCCAGTAACATTTCCCAAAATTTTTCATCCAAGGTTTTTAATTCTTGCTCTTCAGCCGCTAAATCTTGCTTATAGGTCTTACCCAGTTTAACGTTTTCAGATGTTGGGCTTTGACCTTTTGCTGCGGCGGCAACTTCATTGCGTTTTTGTCGCAGTGCTTCGATTTTTGTTTGCAATGCTCTGCGTAATTCATCAACCTTTAGCAGTTCATCAACAGGGGCATCGTAACCTTTTTGTTTAGACTTTTCCTTAACAAGTTCGGCATTATCCCTTATAAACTGAATATCTAACATGTCCTTATTATACCGTAGCTTTACTAGTTTTTGTTTTAGGGTTAAGAGCGTCAAGAGTCAGTTCAGTTCGTCTTTTGGCATAAACACAAAATTCACATTCTCCACCCATAGCGGCCTCGCCAACAGCTGGCATTTTGTCGTTATCCATAACTTTTTTCATTTTTTCAAGTGTCGGCTCAATCCAATTATCGTCCCCTTCATATGGGATAAGTTTAGTGGTAAATTCCAGTTTGTCAGCAAAACCATCGACATCTAACCTGGCATTGGTGTATACAAAATATCCCGTATTACTAACCACAAAACCATTTTGTCTTAGGAGCCACTGATAAACTTCAAGTTGTCTTTTGTAACTAATTTGCCAGGCGCTATCAATATCAACTTCTTTGGTCTTAGATGTCGCTTTATAGTCAACTACAATTAACTCACCGTCTTCGCCTTCCCAAACATCGTCAATTGCTCCAAATATCTCTAAATTAGTTGGCTCATGTAGAGCTCTAACACCTGTAAAATTGTGCCGCCACTTATTAAGATCTTCGTGTTGAAATGGCACTGCCTTAACTTTATTAGCTAGCATGATCGGATGAGCCGTACCAGATGCGCGGTGTTCATCAAATTCTTTTTTAAATAGTTCGTCGATCGTCTTATTAATATTAAATGGTGGACTTGAAGGCCGGGTAATTTTCAGCCTGGTATCAAGCCAGAAACAGCGCGGACATTGCATAAATAGCTCAATTTTTGACCGCGAAAGACTAAAAGGCGCCTCTTGACCTGGGCTGTAGGGTTGAGACCGCTGTCGATAATTTGCCATGTCAGGGTATTATACTCGAATCATTTAAGATAGTCATAATGTCTGTGGGTTTTTCAGCTAAAGCGGTCGGCTGGTGTTCTGACAGGACCGCTCTATCTGTAAAACCCCAAGTTACGGCAATACTACGCAGTTTAACCGCAGCAGCAGCGTCGATATCACGTATTTCATCGCCGATATACCAGGTTTCTCTAGCTACAAGACTATTTTTTGCCAGAAGCTTAGAAAGAGCTTTTTCTTTATCAAATAAGCTAACACTGCCTTCTACGTCAACAAAGATGCCGCCAAGACGGTGTTCTTTTAAAAATTCAATGACATTACGAGAGCTGTTGGAACTGACAATAAATAGATTGTGTTCCCTCGGCGTGCAGTTCTTCAAGCGTTTTAACCATACCCTCAAATAATTTTATTTCACTAATTCTACGTTTCATCATGAAGCGTCCGCGCACTAAAAGCATGGGTAGCTGCCAAGAATGCACTTTTAGTTTTTTCATTATTAATTTAAGAGGTTGCTGTCGAAGCTCATAGATTGAGGCTTCATCAAAATCACCCCTTACGTGTGTCAGTTTTTTTATGATTGAAACTATGACTTCGAAGCTATCTGCTATCGTACCGTCAAAATCAAATATTAGATTAGCCATTAATCTTCCCTCGCCTCCACGTCTGTACTCTTATTATAGTCTAGCATAAGCTTGGCGATAGACTTGGCCAGCTAAGAGACAGCCTAATGACTGTAGACTATCTGTTGTTCAGCCGAACTGGCCTCATGAACACTAGCCTGTTGGCGAGCAAGTCTTGCTAGTGCAGCTTTAGTGGGTTTAGGCAAAGTTATAGCTACTATTGTTCCCTGGCCTGGTGTAGAACTGAAGCCAATATCGCCGTGCAGAGATTGAGCAAGGAGTTTAGAGCTATAGAGACTAAGGCCGATACCTTCATGGTTACTTGTTAGCGCGTCGGCTTGGGCACGACTAAAGGGCTGGAACAGCCTTTCAGCATATTCAGGATCAATTCCCCGCCCATTATCAGCTATAGTTAGCGATAGACTACTATGAGTTGCCTCATAACCAATAGCTATGCTGCTATTGTTTGGACTAAACTTAATCGCATTATCTAAAATTGCTGTAACTATTTTATTGAGCTCCGTGGGATCGGCCAAAACGTTTTGCTCGGCTATACCAGGTGCATAGTTAAGGCTAAGTTTCTTAGTTTCAATATTAGCCCTTAGTGCTGTTGTCGCTGGTTGAAGTACGCTCAAAAGATTAACAGATTGGGTGGTAGCAAGCGGTGTAGTTTGTAGCTCTACGACTGTTTTCATCTTATCTAAAACACTGTGATATTCCTTCAAGGCTGCATCAATACTCTTTGAGCCAGTTGAGCCGGGGGTGAGTTGGCGAGCAGTTACGCCGAGTGCTGCTACTGGAACAGATAAGTTTTGATAAGCTGTTTTAATCACCTTAGTTCTACTGGCATTTAGACTATCTTGTTCAGTAATTAGGTCTTCGGTTGTCATGTGCTTTTCTAATTGGATTCGGTAGTAACGCAGTGCTCCATAAAGCACAAAACATAGTAAGACGTATATCGCCGCATGGGTAGCTTCAGCGATCGATGAAGTTCGAATATCACGGGCACTGTGAGCTAAGTTATCAATTAAGAAGCCAAGAATACCGATAACTACCACATAAATCCAGATCCTTCTCCAGGCTTGACCTATTAACTGTTCACTCCTAAGTACTGGCTTAGCCTCAGCAACACCAGCGTCAGCATTAATACTAGTAAGGATATTCTGTGCGGCTAGTTGAATATCGGCTGTTTGCGACTGCAGCTTAGGCAGAACGCTAGGATCAGAGTTCGTAGAAGCCAGTAGGCTGACTCCACCGGTTAACTTAGCGAGTGGTGTAGCTAGATAATGCGTAGCAAGCTGTAAAAAGGTATTTTTAGCTTCAGCCAAAGCTTTAGATTCATGTAATAATTCAGTTTGTTCTTGAACTGTTTTAGCTTCTTTATATGCCAGACGGGTAGCCCATATAACCATCAGTAGGAGTAGAATCAGAAGCAACCATGGGAAACCAATTGCTACCGGTGTTGGTACGCGATTGAACTGGATATTAACGAAGCGCGTAATGGCTGTAATTGGGTTGGTTGCCGGTTTGGGTGGTACGACAGCTAACTGAGTAGTGTGACCAGAACTACTGTGACCGGTAGGAGCTAGCGTAGCTGGTGTAGTGAAGATAGCTTCAATAGTATGCGCTGACGTAACGTTAGAAAAAGTGTAACTAGAAATTGCACCCTCATCTACGCCATCAACTAAGACACTAGATATTTTCGAACCTGTATTGGCGGCTATAGTGAAGACCTGCGAGCCACCATCTGTCACAGTATTATCTCCATTTGGTGTAATCGTACCCGGGCCATTAGCAGATGAAGTAATAATGAATGTTGAACTCGGAGTAATCGGGGTTGCTGCAAAGTCAGCAGTAAAGTACTTATTGGAGGTAATGTTCGAAATTGTACAGACAGAATCACTGCCAGAAGGGGTACAACTAACACTGCCGTTAGATGAATAACCAGTAATGTGATAACCGGAATCTGGCTTAACGCTTATCTCTTTATTACTACCATAATCTACAGATATAGCTCCGGCCGGAGAAACGCTACCACCGGGTTCGGCTGAGACGGTCAAGGTATTAGTATTGACGGCAAAATTAGCCGTTATGTATTCGTTAGACGTAATGTTAGAGACCGTACAAACAGCGTTGCTGCCAGATGGCGTACAACTATAACTGCCATTAGAGAAATAGCCGCTGATAGAATAACCGCTGTTGGGAGTGACATCTACAACTTGGCTCGAACCGTCATCGACTGCGATAGCTCCTGAAGGTGATACATTACCCCCTGCTCCGGCTGCAACAGTTAGGATGTGGGTTAATAAACCAAAGATTGCTTCAATAGTGTGCCCAACCGTCACGTTAGTAAAAGTATAGCTAGATGGGGTACCAACACTAATTCCATCTACTAAGACATTAGTTATGACATAACCAGCATTCGGAGATATATCAAAAAGTTGATTAGAGCCAGTATCAGCTAGAAAACCATTTACAGGAACTGAGCCAAATAACGAATCAGCTGAGTAATTGCCAATGCTCTGATTATCTGTCCCGACAGATAGACAACTATTCGAGGTATTACAGACAACTCCAGTAAAATTCCCAAAGCCGGTAGAATCGGGTGTAACTACTGATTCTGGAGTCCAAGTTATCGTACTGCCACTCGTCGTACCCAAAGTAATAACGCTCTGGCTGTTAGCATCCGTCCCGACAGCTACACAAAGTCCCGAGCTTAAACAATTTATCGAGTTTAGTATTCCAGTCCCAGAAGAGTCAGATAGGATAGGAGCTTCTGTCGACCAGGTCCAGTTGCCACCAGAATAGGTACCTACAGCAGAGATACCTTGTTGATTACCATCGCTGCCAACGGCAATACACATTATCGTGGAGGTACAGCTTATTCCCGTTATTGCGCCGTAGCCTGATGCTCCGTAACCCGATGGATCCGAGGCTATATCTACTTCTGTCGACCAGGTCCAGTTGCCACCAGAATAGCTACCTACGGTGTATGAATCCTGAAAGCCATCTTCTCCAATAGCAATACATGACGTCGAAGATACGCAGTCTATACCAGTGAATGACTCAGAGGCAAAGGTATTTGCAGTCATGTCTGCTTCAGTTGTCCAGGTCCAGTTTCCTCCAGAGAGAGTGCCAACAGTATCTATGCCCCGATAGTTATCGGTTCCTACGGCAATACACATAGTTGAGGTTGGGCAACTTAAAGCATATAACCAGCCAACACCGTGTGAGTCGGAAGCTATACTTGCCTCCGGCATCCAAGTCCAATTACCGCCAGAGAGAGTGCCAACTGAATAAATACTTTGGTTATTATTGTTAATTCCAGTAGCGACACACATAATTGAGGTTGGGCAACTCATACTATTTAGTGTGCTTCCACCGGAAGTGTCACCCAATATTGCCGTATCTGGAGTCCACGTCCAACTATTACCAGTGAGAGTACCGATCGAATAGACCGGAACAGGACTGTTGTATCCATCTGTAGATTCTGATTGAATAGCTATACAGGTTGTACTGCTTGGACAGCCTACAGCACTGACACTACCATTACCCGTAGAATCGAGCGGGATATTCTGATTGTTCCAAGTAATATTGCCGCCCGATATCGTCCCTTGACTAGCTTCCCCTTGAGACGGCGTAACTCCTCCGACCATCACGCAGTCGGAGAAGTCATAGCAAAATACTCCTAATTCCAAATCGTTGGCGTTAAAGTTAGTTAGCCCTGACGTAGCCTCTGTCGTCCAAGTCCAGCTACCACCTGAGTAGGTGCCGATAGTCGAGATATTATCGTTATCTGAATCATATCCTACCGCGACACACAGTGTTGAAATTGGACAATTGACCGCAGTTAGATAACCGACACCAGAAGAGTCTGATGTTAGATTTACTTCCGGAGACCAAGTCCAGTTTCCTCCTGAGTAGGTACCACTGGACACAACTCCTTGCTCACTACCACTATCGTCACTTCCTACGACCACACATGTCGTTGAATTTGGGCAACTAATCCCATAGACGTCGGCTCCTCCAGTCGAACCGATGGGAATGATCGTCTCTCTTGTCCAAGTCCAGCTACCGCCAGAGTAGGTGCCGACAGAGGTAACGCCAAGATTATCGTCATCGTTTCCAACAGCTATACACATTGATGAGGTTGGGCAACTAACATTATCTAGATACCCGAACCCATTTGGGTCTGGTGTTATCTCAGCCTCTGTCGTCCAAGTCCAGTTTCCTCCTGAATAGGTCCCGGAAGTGTAGATACCTTGCAGCCCACCAGTACCATAATCTTCACCGACAGCGATACAGCTTGTTGAAGTGGGGCAACTGACACTATATAAGATACCCTGATCGGTCGAATCTGGGGTTATGCTCGCTTCGGTGGCCCAAGTCCAGCTACTACCGGAGTAGGTTCCAACACTATAAACACTTCGACCATTGCCGTCGCCTCCTACAGCAATACACATTGTCAAAGTTGGGCAACTCACGCTATAAAGATCTGCACCACCCGAAGGGTCTGATCCTACCGGTGCTGCTGTCGTCCAAGTCCAACTGCCTCCGGAAAAGCTACCAGAAGAAGTGATACCTTGGCGACCAAAACTACCAGCAGTGGTATAGTCACTGCCTACGGCCACACAATTGACAGTACTGACACAAGTAACATCCCTCATACTGCTAGATCCAGAAATTGTCCCTGAAGGCGAAGCGCTAAGATCATTGACACTTATACTCCCCGGGCCAACCGTTGTTGCCGTAATAACAGGTGAGCTTGGGGTGAAGTCGGCTTCAAGGGTGTGACCAACGGTCACGTTCGTGAAGGTATAACTGCTTGGAGTGCCGACACTTACGCCATCGACAAGTACATTAGATATCTGGTAACCGGCATCGGGAGTAATATCAAACACTTGATCAGAGCCATCGGAGACAAATTCGACACCATTAGGCACAGATTGGAAAGTCGGAGAGCCCAAGGTTGTTACATCCAGACTATTACTTCCCGCACCGGTATCGATACAGGTTGTAGAGTTAGGGCACGCTGACGAATTAAGCAGACCGTATAAAGGCGAGGATGTCGATACCAACGATTCTCTCGTCCACGACCACGACCCACCTGATAATGTCCCAGTAGTATAGATGTATTGACCGGATAAGTTATATCCAAAGGCTGTACAACTTGAAGACGAGGAACATGTAACCGTCGTTAAGGCACCTGAATCAGGATAAGAATCTGGAGTTACATCTGTTTCTGTCGTCCATGCCCAGACTCCGCCCGAGAAAGTTCCAACAGTTGTAATTCCTTTATCTCCGGTATCAGAGACAGATGATGGCCGGCTGTCCTGACCAACAGCAATGCAGGTGGTTGAGTCCGGACAGCTTATGCTATTTAGCACTCCATACCCTGTCGAATCAGCAGTTATAGATGTTTCCGCGCTCCAGGACCAGCTCCCACCCGACAGAGTTCCAACTGAAGTTATAGAGTTGAAATTAGCATCCGTACCTACTGCTAGACACATCGTGCTGCTTGGACAACTTTCTGAGGTTAGATATCCTGGTAATGCCGGGCTATTAATTTGGGCCTCATCAGACCACGACCAATTACCACCGGATAAAGTCCCTATAGAATTTATAGAAAGAGAATTATTGAACGAACCAACCGCTATACAAGATGTTGAAGTTGCACAACTGACGCCAGCTAGCGGGCCATAACCAACTAGGGCTGAACTTTCAAGTACTTCAGGCGCCCAAGACCAAGCACCTCCTGAGTATGTGCCGATGGTCGTTATACCATTCCCTTGCTGATACGGTCCGTAAGTGCCATTATCCTGACCAACTGCTATGCAAGTTGTTGAGTCAGAGCAGGTTATACTTTGTAAATCACCATATCCGCTTGAATCTGAAACTACGCTCGTTTCAGCGGTCCAAGTCCAGACTCCACCGGATAGTGTTCCCAACAGTTGTAATACCCTGCGAATTAACTGTCTCATCTTGACCAACAGCAATGCAGGTTGTTGAGTCTGGGCAACTAACACTATTCAAAATACCCCAGTTTGATGAATCAGGAACTAACTGTGTTTCAGTGGCCCAGGTCCAGACTCCACCTGATAGTGTTGCGTCAGTTGCTATAGTGTAACCCTGATTAAGCCCTCCTTGGCCGACTGCAACACAGTCCGTCGAAGTCGGACAGCTAATAGCGTTAAGCGAACTAAAGAAGAACGATGGAGCGGAGTTCACTGTTGTTTCGTCCGCCCAAGTCCAGACTCCACCTGATAAGGTGCCTACTGTAAAAATTCCATGCGAATTCCCGTCCACGCCAACCGCCAGACAAGTTGTCGAAGACGGACAGCTAATACTATCAAGCTCACCATAAAGAGATGAATCGGAGTTTACTAAGTTCTCTGCGGTCCAAGTCCATACACCGCCTGACAATGTCCCAATAGTAGCGATTGCGATATCATTAGAGTCACCTCTGCCTCCTATATCGCCAACAGCGACACAGGTTGTTGATGATGGACAAGCAATACTATTTAATTCACCAAGTCCTGATATTATTTGGGCCAATGTCCACGACCAGGACCCACCCGAGTAAGTTGCCATCGAAAGATCATTTGCGGAGCTTTCTGCTTGATTATCGGCAGACCCAATCGCAAAACAGGTTGTCGAAGTCGGACAAGCAACAGCATTCATAGCCGAGGTATCGGAGTTGCTCGAAACTATCGGTTGTACTAATGAACTACTGGACGGCGTAAGAGCCGTAATACTACCGTCGCCTACACCCGAGACGCTAATCTTCGAGGTTGGTGATGTAAAGTTAGTTAGGAATGCACCCCCCGAACCTCCCGCCGTTTGCGTATCGCTTCCACCGGGGCCATCAAAAGTTATTGATCCGTCAAAACTTCCGGCAATAAAGATGTTATTGTTCCCGTCGACAGTTATGGCAGCCGGTGAGTTTCCTCCGCTCGGCTTGGTAAGATCAATAGTGCCGTCGGGACTTAGCTCAGAGAGGAATCCTTGGTCAGCATCATTACCGACATAGGCCCCATCGTTATTGAACGTACCAACAACATAAACGTTACCATTAGCATCTATCGAAATACCGTCAAGATTGGTAGACGGGATATAGCCACCTTGATTCTCGTTGATTGTCTGGCTCCAATCAAAGGAACCGCTAGAGTTATATTTATTTATAAACCCACCATGTTCCTCCCTATCACCATTACGATCGGGAGTAATAATAGAAGTACTTGGATCATTTGGGTTAGAGGCTACTGTACCGGTAAACGAATCAGCCAAGTAAACATCATTATTGCTATCAATAGCTACCGAAGGATGATTATAATACCCTCCAACATCCACTGTAGTGGTAAAGTCATAAGTTCCATTGGGATTGTATTTAGTGATAAAGTCCCCGAGGTTTTGATTCCCTACGCCCGCGGTTACGCTAGTGCTGCTGTCGTTTGGATTGAAGATCACCGTATCTTGAAAAAACCCAGCGATGTAGATAGCACCACTATTGTCGATTGCAATAGCGGTACTCTGTGCTTGTCCGTTGGTGGTTACTACATCAAAAGTCTGAGTCCAGAGGTAGCCCCCGCTAGAGTTATATTTAGTCAGAAAACTATCAATGGTGTTGTTTGAGGTTGTTACGCTTGTGCTACTGTCTGATGGGTTAAACGTTATTGTCTGCGTAAACCAACCAGTGACATAGATATCGCCACTGCTGTCGGTACTTATTCCAGTAGCCCCGCTATAACCACTACTAGCGTCAAATGTTTGGGTTGAATTATAAGAACCGGCAGCATTGAATTCAGTTATGAAGCTATCACTATTATTACTAGTCACAGAAGTAGTATTATCTGAAGGATTGAAAACGACGGTACCACTAAAGCCACCGGTAACAAAGATGTCACCGCTACTATTAATAGAAACACCGCTAGCTTGTGCCGTACCGCTGGAAGTATCGAAGGTTCTGGTCCAGACGTAGCTACCGTTAGAGTTAAATTTTGTCACGAAAGCACTATCGTTTGCGCTAGTTACACTAGTAGTCACATCCGCTGGATTGAAAATTACAGTACCTGAGAAATATCCCACAACGAACACATCACCACTGCTGTCAGTAGCCACAGCGCTACCCTGCGCTAAACCGTTAGAGGTATTGAATGTCTTGGTGTAATTGTATGCCAGCTGAGAAGTGGCAGCAGCATTAGAGGGATTTAGGTAATTTATAATAAGAGGCATGAACGCTGCAGTTAAAACAGCTAGCGTCAAGCCGGTTCGAATTAGCATTAACTTATGCCTCGATAAAACTCTTACATTGAAGAGATATGGCCTTTTTGACCAAGCCCTATGCATTTTTGTCTTTCTATTTGATTTTTTAAAGTATAGTTTCTATCTATACCACTAACGTTAATATTCTAGGTTTATTCGCCCCTGAAGTCAAGAAGATAAATTGATACTTTATCCAATAATTTATAATTTAACGTCAGGATAGATAGATCTCGTAGTTTCGTCAATTTCTTGTCTGAGCTGCGGAAAAGGGACACCTTCTCGGGCGCTAACACCTTCAAAAACCCAAAAAACGCGCTCACTATACCCCCAACCACATGCGGGGGGAACTCTCGTATTCCAGCATTTCGATAAAATCGATATCAAGCATCATTGCTTCTTCGTCACCGCTATCACGGAGCTGTTGCTGTTCGACGAACCTACTTAATTGTTCAACAGGATCATTTAACTCGCTAAAACCATTACCTAGTTCACTTCCGGCAATTATCGCCTGAAACCTCTGTGTAGAATTAGGGTTATCGTTATTTACCTTTGAAAGTGGGCTAATAAACTTAGGGGTATTAACTAGCCATATAGGGCCAGTTATATCCTTACGAATATTCTTCCATAGCTTATCAATGCCTCTAGATTTATTGTCAGTCTGCTCAACCTCAATTTTGTGCTCACTTAAAGCCTGTTTAACCTGATCAAGGGTACAATCATAAACATTAATATTGTAATGTTTAGTAATCGAGTCGGCATAATCCCACTCTTCCCAGTCTTTTTCCAGATCGACATCAAAATTGCCGAGTTTGAACTTCAAGGTTCCAAAAGTCTCTTTTATTACATACCTATACATATCTGTCATAAACTTAATACCGTCTCGCCAATCAGCGTAAGCCCAGTACCATTCCATCGCCACGTGCTCGGGTAGGTGTTCATCGGAGTAGTTTTCGTTTCTAAAACGTGGGCCAATATCAAAAATCTTCTCATAGCCTCCCCCAAGTAACCTTTTAAGGGGTAATTCATGGCTTATTCGAAGATAAAAATCCTGATCAAGAGCATCCATATGAGTCACAAAAGGTGTAGCATCGGCACCACCGGTAGTATGTTCAAGAACTGGGGTATTAATCTCTATAAAGCTGTTTTTATTCAGAAAATCGCGGCTGCTTTGCCAAAACTTACTGCGTCTAATGAACCGGTCGTAAACATCTTTATTAACATTAAGATCGACGTATCGGCGTCTAAGCCTTTCCTCTTTATTGGTGAAACCATCTTGTTTGGTAGGTAGAGGCCGCAGACTCTTAGTTAATATCCTTAGTTTATCGACATCTATAGAAATCTCATCAGTTTTGGTTTTAACAACTTGTCCATAAGCCTCGATGAAATCACCGGTATCAAGTAGCGATAACTGTTCAAAACCAAGTTGGCTCTCGCCTGCTATTAACTGCTGAACCTTATCGGCACTTAAAAACAGTTGTAATTGACCGCTAGCATCTTTAATAACAATAAAGGCAATGCTGCCGAACTTGCGAATATTGATTATTCGACCTGCAACAGTGGCTGTTTTACCGTTTAACTCCTCAAAATTATTGATTATTTCAATTAATTCGTGATCCCGGTTAGTGTGCGCAGGGTAAGAATTTACTCCAAGCTTTTTTAGTTCATCAAGCTTTCGCAGTCTTTCATCACGTAATTCTTTTAGAGTTGCCATCTAAGACATTATTGTAACTGACTTAGCCAAGCGCCGCTAGGCTATTTCAGTAATCTTGTAGCTTGAAGTTTCAGCCGGAGTCTTTATCTCTACTTGGTCTCCAACTCTTTTACCAACGAGAGCTAATCCGATGGGTGATTCGTCAGATATTTTGCCATTTAGAGGATCAGCTTCAACGGTACCAACAACCTGAAATTCTTTAGCTTTAGAACCCATACCTTTCAATTTAACAGTTGACCCCAGTTGTACAGCTACTGGATTACGTGGAGTTTTGATAACTTCGACGTTGTGTAGAATATGTTCAATTTCAGTGATGCGACCTTCGTTTTTCTCTTGTTCTTGGCGTGCAGAGCTATATTCGGCATTCTCGGCCAAATCACCAAACTCGCGAGCTGTCTTTATACGCTGTGTAATAGCGGCTCTTTGCCCGGATAACACGGCAAGTTCCTGCTTGAGCTCATCGATACCAGACTGTGTCAGTCTATATAGTTTATTCATTATTAGTGGTTCCTTTCTTTCTAAGGCAAACCATGCCTGTACTCTGTAGTCCGATCATTATAGCAACTTTATTATGTAACAGCTAGATTTTTTAATATATCTTCCAGGGACTGCATAGTTACATCTGTTGATGTGCGTTTTTTAACTTCAAATTGTTCGGCTTCAACAGTTTTATCGCTGACAACTATTCGCAGAGGGATACCCATTAAATCAGCATCAGCAAATTTCTGGCCTGGGCGCACGTCTCTGTCATCATAAAGAACCTCTACACCGGCTTCAAGTAATTTATCATATAGCGTATCGGCCGCTTTAACAGTTTTCGGGTCTTCTCCAATTCGATCGATTATTACTTGCGCTGGAGCGATGCTGTCAGGCCAAACAAGTCCCCTGTCATCTGAAAATAGCTCCACAACAACACCCATTAGCCTGGTTACGCCTATACCATATGAACTTAGGAAAAGCGGTTTTTCTCTACCGTCTTCATCAGTAAAATAAACACCTAGCTGTTCAGCCTTAGCGCTTCCAAAATTAAAAATGTTGCCAACTTCAGCCGCTTTAACTTCTTTAAGCTTATCTTTCTCTAAACCTAGCTGTTTTAGAACTTCATCGCTCATTACTTCCTCATTAACAGCAATTTTTTTATCAGTATCAATATAGATGGTGTCCTCTCCAGATTCAGTGATTGTCTGAAATTCGTGACTAAACTGGGTAAAAGCCCCACCAGATGCAAAAGTCAGATAAGTTTCCTTGCCTATGCCAATTTTCTTAAAAACTTCTAGGTAGGCTTCGGTAACTGAGTCATAAAATTTTTGTAACTCCTCAGCGCTGCGCGAATAGCCGTAGAGATCTTTCATAACAAATTCACGGCCACGCATAATTCCACTTTTTGCTCTTACTTCGTTGCGAAGCTTAGTTTGAAACTGGTAAACACTTATTGGTAGATCTCGGTAGCTGCTGATGTAGTCTCGCATCATATCGGTAATCTGTTCTTCATGACTCCAGCCAAAACCAACGGCGGTGCCATTTTTGAGTTGGCTCTTGAACCAAACATCCACTGCTGAATCATCCCAGCGGCCAGTCTTTTCCCATAGTTCTTTTCTCTGCAGGCTGGTCATTATTATCTCCTGAGAACCTAGCCCATTCATTTCCGTTCTAATAATCGATTTTATTTTTTCAACTACTCTGAGCCCCAGAGGTAGATAGGCATATACGCCAGCCATCTCTTTATGCACAAAGCCGGCTTGAATAAGTAGTTTGGCATTTTTAGACGTCTCGTCAGCTGGAACTGTCTTACTGGTTTTGGTAAATAATTGTGATAATCTCACTGTCTTAATCTTCCCCGCTCTTTATTGGTTTATAGCTTTCAACTGATATTGTACTCTACCTTGAATGGAGCAAATAGAGGGTCGCAAAAGCAATGAAGTTTTTCAGAGCATGCAGACCCATACCGGCGTACAACTTATCGGTTTTTTGACGCAACCAACAAAGTACCATTGAGAGTATAAAAGTATCTATCCCGGCAATCCAAAGTAAGCCGCCACTGCCACTTTCTAAAAGATGTGGGATAGCAAACAGCAAACTAGTGAATAAAGCCGCCCAAATAATCGGTAACTTCTTTTTTAAGCCGCTAAAAAGAAAGCCTCTAAACATAATTTCTTCGGCTAGCGGTGGTAATATGACCAGACTCACGAAAACGATAACTAGCTGCCAGCCACTATAGCTGCCGCTAAAGCCAATCGACTGCGTCTGATTAAGATTAACACTCAGCAGCCAGGCCGCGGTTAGTGCGGCAACTATGTAGAGCGGATAGTAAATAACCAGGCCCGTAAACGCATAAAGAATATCTGTAAACACAGGTTTTTTTAGACCAATGGATCGCAGCTTACCTTTGCGCCAATGAATAAATAGAAAAATTAGACTTACTGTTAGAACTTCGGCCAACAGAACATAAAAAAACTGCGCATAAACCGAATTTTGAAGCCAATTATTGGCTATTTTCTGGGACCAGCCATGAAGATGAGGGTAGATTAAAAGTATCTCTTCTGCGACAAGCTGAGCTAATATAAAAACTAATAGCACCACCCCGACTGCAGACCAAGGACCCCAGGTAATCCCCTTATCAATCTCTTTACTCAGAGCTTTTTTAGAAGTTTTCTTGTCGCTAACAGTGGTTTTAGATACGTCTGACATCGACAATAGTGATTAATATGATCAGCGCAAACAATATAGCGAAGCCCGTACCATAAATGATATTTTCAGCCTTTTCACTAATCTGCTTATTGATAGCTCTCGAAATTAGAGTCACAAATAATTTGCCACCATCTAAGGCTGGAATTGGTAATACATTCATAATTGCAAGGCTGAGAGATATTACTGCAATGATCATTAAAATAAACTGATAGCCTAGTAATGTTCCAGTTTTTAATATCTCAAAGATACCCACCGGACCAGTAACTTGAGCAGCCGCTTTAGATGTATTGCCAGTGAATAAGCTGGCAATTGCCGTTCCAAGACCATGGAAAGTTAGTACCGTAAATTGGACCATAAGTCCAAATGCCACGATCGGTGCTGACCAAGTAAAACGTACCAAACTATACTGCGTTGGGCTTATTCCGAGGTAACCTTTTGGATCTGACGTCTTATAGCTAGCCAGTACTACGGCGTTACTGCGCAGTACTACACTTTTTGTTTGCAGGTGCTTGTCGTGAATAAACGCTACGATGACGCGCTGACCAGCAAGCGCCTTAGTAATTGCCGGAAGACCATCGGCAGAAGTTATTTTAATGGTTTTACCACTACTTGAAGTTAATGCTATTAGAACGTCGGCTTTTTGGATACCTATTGAAGAGGCGGGCGAGTTATTCTCAACGGAGCCGACGAGAGTTTCATTCTCGGTTGTGTGAGCATCGCTTTTTATAGTGTATTGGTTATTAACTAACTGTGGCAACCCCACTCCGGCAAGGATAGTAAGTAGCACAAAAGCCGTTAAGAGATTCATACCAACCCCAGCAAGCATAATTTTTACTTTGGTCTTGAGTTTGGCGGCACCAAAAGAACCCGGTCTTTTATCGGCGTCATGTTCACCTTTTAAGCGAACAAAACCACCAAGTGGCAATAAATTAATACTAAATATCCAGCCCTTTTTTGTTTTTCTACTCCATAGTCTTGGCGGGAAAAATATACCAAATTCTTCAATCCCAACGCCATCCCGCCTGGCAGCAATAAAATGACCAAATTCATGGACAACTACTAGCATCACGAAGAGGAATAGACCAAGTATTAGTAGCCCTAGTGACATTATTTAACAGACCCCTTGTTAGTTTTCATATTATTATCTATTGTACCAATTCTACTGAGTAACTGCTTGTGTTTTATCTTAAATCTTCAAGATTTCTTGTTCTTTTGCCTTGGACTGTTGGTCAATTTCAATTTTTATTTGAGTCATTATCTCATCAATCTGCTTGCCGCCGCGTTGTTCTTCGTCGGCTCCAATCTTCTTATCTTTTTTTAATTGTTCAAGCTGCCGAAAAGCCTCATGTCGAACCTGTCGCATACTAATCATGCAATTTTCGACTTTCTCGCCAAGCTGTTTAGCGATTTCTCGGCGGCGTTCTTCTGTCAGCGGCGGTATTGGTAGTCGGACCACTCGGCCATCATCCATTGGGTTAAGCCCAAGGGACTGATTATCCCTTATTGCGGCACTAATAGCCTGTAAATTACTTGGATCAAACGGTGTAATTTGGAGCAGCTGTGGTTCAGGTACTGAGATGGTTGCCGCCTGGTTGAGTGGCATTTGTTGACCGTAAGCCTCAATAGTCACGCCATCAAGCATACTGGCATTTGCTCGGCCGGTGCGGATCTTTTTTAACTCATCAGCGAAATGAGAACGTGCAGCGTTAAGTTTAAGCTTGGTGGCTTCGACTAGCTTTTGTGTATCCATATAGCTATTTTAGTGTACTACTGAACTTCGCCAAGAGCCATACGATTAAAGCGTCGAACTACGATATTTTCACCAAGCCTGGCATTATGCTCTTTAACATAATCGCCAACCGTCTGATCAGGATTCTTAATAAATGGTTGATCTAAAAGACACTTTTCTGCAAAGTACTTTTTAACCTGTCCATCGACTATTTTACTAACCATTGCTGCTGGTTTACCTTCAGCTTTAGTCTTTTCCTCAAACTCTAGACGAATTTTCTTAGAGACAGCTGATGGGACATCATCCAGGCTAACAAACTCCGGGTTACTGGCAGCAATATGTAATGTCAAATCCTTTACCAAATTAGTAAATATCTCGTTACGCGCCACGAAATCTGTTTCACAGTTAACTTCAACAAGCACACCGATACGGTTATCGTGGTTATAGCTACCTATTATCCCAGCTCGCGCTTCGCGTTCTGTACGCTTTTCAGCCTTCGTGAGCCCTTTTTTGCGCATTTCACTAAGAGCCTTGTCAAAATCACCATTACTGCCCTCTAGAGCCTTCTTAGCATCTGTCATACCGACACCGGTTAGTTCCCTTAGTCGCTTAATCTCTTCGATTGTAACGCTCATTTTTTAGTTTCCTTATCTACCTTTGGTGCTTTAATTTTCGCTTTACCGGAATCAACCGCCTGTTTAAAGTAGTCGGCCATTAGTTGGATGGTTTTAATCGCATCGTCGTTGCTAGGAATTGGGTAAGTAACAAGACTCGGGTCAGCATTGGTATCAACTAAAGCAACAATGGGTATGGCTAGTTTTCGAGCTTCGGCAATTGCCGTAGCATCGTGAGTCATATCGAATACTACGACTACTCCAGGTCGAGCGTTCAGCTCCTTTACTCCACCATAGAGTTCATTAAGCTGGTCAATCTCTTCTTGGTATCTTTGAACTTCTAATTTGCTGTATTTATTAGCTAGCTCGCCCGATGCCATGCGGTTTTCTAGATCTTGAAGATGCTTAACCCGTCCGCCGATTGTCGTCCAGTTTGTTAACATACCACCAAGCCACCTGTTAGTGACGTAAGGCATCTTTGTATCCTCGGCTAGTTTTCGAACTATATCCTCAGCTTGACGTTTAGTGCCTACAAATAATATTTGCTTACCGGCTGCAGCCGTATCTTCAAGAAAGCCAAGTGCAATATTTAAGCACTCAACTGTCTTAGTTAGATCGATAATGTGGCTGCCACTTCGCTTAGAGTGTATATACTGGGCCATCTTTGGGTGCCAGCGTTCGGTCTTATGCCCAAAATGTGCACCAGATTCTAATAGTTGTTTAATATCGACGTTTGTATTCGCCATCGTAGTGTAAATCCTTCCTCTTACAGTTGGGAGCTCTAAGATACCTACATGGTTGAAACTTAGAGAGGACTACTATCCCCAACTTGCTTTAATTTATAATGGTCTAATTGTAACAGATTAGCTTGCTCCATGCAAACCCGGCTTGACCATCTGCTAACAGATGTGTATACTAGGCAATTGATCATGAAACTAGACTTACACCCAAATAACTATCGCCCAGTGGTATTCGAAGACCTAAATAATGGTTTTCGTTTCATTACCCGCTCAACTGCAGAGAGTGAAGAAACTACCAAATGGGAAGACGGTAACGAATATCCACTCATAAAAGTTCACATTACCAGCGCTTCGCATCCCTTCTTCACAGGTGAAGAGCGTGTGCTCGACATTGAAGGCCGCGTCGACAAGTTTAAGGCTCGTGCCGCTGCCGGTGAAGCCGCTCGTCAAAAACGTGCCGCATCTGCTACGAAAGAGGTTAAGCGTAAAGCTGCCAATACCGAAAAATCCGAAGCAAAAGCCGCCTTAAAGTAACTATTTAGCCTACTAATGCCACCAAGAATTCGTAATTCAGGTGGTTTTCTTTATAATTTGAACTGATATGGATAAAAAAGAGCAAGAACTTAAAGATGAACTTACTCAGCTAGAGTTAAAGTTTGAGGATTCTTCAATATATACTTCAAAAGACTATCCGAAACTCGCCAAGCGAAAAGACGAAATTACTAAATTACTTGATCAATTCTCTCAGATTCACGATCTAGAGAAGCACTTAGATGATGATAGATCCTTGCTTGGCGGTAACGATGAAGAGTTGGCTGAGCTCGCCAGAGTCGAGATTGACCAACTAGAGACAAAACTAAGTGCCCTACAAGAGGACTTACAAAACGCTCTACTGCCCGGGGATCCCAATAACCAACGTGATGTCGTAATCGAAATACGGGCCGCTGCTGGTGGTGATGAAGCCAGTCTATTCGCCGGAGACCTTTACCGAATGTATGTCCGTTGGGCTGAGCGCCATAATTATTCAGTTGAGTTGATTAGCGAGAATCCGAACGAAGTTGGCGGATTTAAGGAAATAATTTTTGAAATACATGGAACCGATATCTATAAGCAACTTAAATTTGAAGGCGGTGTACACCGTGTACAAAGAGTGCCAACCACAGAATCTCAGGGTCGCATTCATACCTCGACTGCTACTGTTGCCGTTTTGCCAGAGGCAGATGAAACAGATGTTGAAATCGACCCAAAAGACCTTAGGATTGATGTTTACCGTTCTAGTGGGCACGGCGGCCAATCCGTTAATACTACCGATTCAGCGGTTCGAATAACCCACATTCCAAGTGGTATAGTTGTTACCTGTCAGGATGAAAAGTCACAAATTAAGAATAAAGATAAAGCTATGGGAGTTTTAAGGTCAAGATTACTTGCCCTCAAAATTGAGGAAGAGCAAAAAAAACAAAGTGATAAACGTAAAGGATTAATTGGTTCCGGTGATCGATCAGAAAAAATTAGAACCTATAATTTCCCCCAAGACCGGATTACCGATCACCGTATTAATTATAGCCGCAGCAATATTCCAGCAGCTTTAAATGGCGATATTGACGATCTCATTGAGCAGCTTCTAGCGACTGAATTTGAACTACTCCGCGATGCAACTTGATAAGTGGATTCTATCGGCAACTAATACTCTAGAGGAAGCCGGTATTAAAACCTCCCGGCTTGATGTTCTAGTGCTCGCTGAAAGCCTTCTCGGTAAGGATCGTAGCTGGTTATTAGCCCATCCAACAGATAGAATAGCCATATCTGACGTAGATAGATTGAATAAATTTATTGTACGAAGAACTACTCATTATCCCCTCGCCTACATAACTAATAAGGCGTATTTCTATAATCATGTGTTTTATGTCGACGACCATGTATTAGTCCCCAGACCAGAATCAGAAGCTATTATTGATACTTTAAAAGCCCTTCCGGCGAACGACAAACAAACAATCATTGATGTTGGTACTGGCTCGGGTGCATTGGCTATAACCGCAAAACTCTTATTCCCAAAATCGGCAGTTATTGGCACAGATATTGACCCTCATTGTCTTAATATTGCTGCAAAAAATGCTCTGTCTTTGAAAGGCAATATTACTTTTGTTCAAAGTGATCTTCTAAAGTCGCTATCTGCTGGTCAGCTGGCTAATTCAGTCCTGCTCGCGAATTTACCCTACGTCCCTACGGACTTTCCAATAAACGACTCGGCTGGCTTTGAACCAAGGACAGCCATTTTCGGTGGTGAAGATGGGCTAGATCTATATCTACGCTTATATGAAGAGATTAGCGGCTTAGACTTAAAGCCCAAACATATAATTACCGAATCACTACCTACTCAGCACCGGGCACTGGGCTCCATCGCCAAGAAAGCCGGTTATACTCTCCGATCAACAAATGAATATACTCAGTTATTTAATCGCCAGCGTTAGTCGAAGTATCCGACGGTGCTTGGCCAAGAGTAACTTTAATATCAATTGTTTTAGTGCCTCGCTTTACGGTTAAATCAACAACTTGCCCAACCTGATCCCTATCAACAATTGAAGTTAGACTGGTATTTTGGTTAAGTTGCTCAGAATCAATCGCCGTGATGATATCACCTGCTTGAAGGCCGGCATTAGCTGCTGGGCCGCCTGCGACAACTGCTTGTTGTCCAGTGACGGCTGTAGGCGGAATCCAGGCACCCTGATTGGCACTTAGATTATATTCACTGGCGATATCACTGGTTATTGGTATATATAGAACCCCAAGGTATGGCTGTTCTAATTTGCCAGTTTTTTCGACGCTCTGAATTAAACCTGTTACGTCGTTAATTGGAATAGCAAAGCCGATGTTTTGAGAATCACTAGCGATAGCTGTATTGATACCTATAACTTGGCCGCTAAGATTGACTAGCGGGCCGCCGGAGTTGCCTTCGTTAATAGCAGCGTCCGTCTGGAAGAGATCTGTTAGATTCTCCTCTGTAGATCCGGTACTATCCGACGCCTGGATACTGCGCCCATAGCCTGAGATAATTCCACTGGTTACCGTGTTTTGAAATTGACCCAGGGCATTACCGATAGCCACTACGGCGCTACCGATTTTCATTTGCGATGAGTCACCAATTACGGCCGGAACTAGCTTGCGGCTACCAAGATTAGTAATCTTTAAAAAGGCGATGTCGAGACTGCTTGAGTCTGATGTAGTCCCAACAATTTCAACGTTATTATAGGTAGTACCATCAGATAAAGTTACAGAAACACTAGTTGTGCCATCTGGTATGACGTGATGATTGGTTACAATTAACCCATCAGCCGATAAAATTATGCCGGTACCAGAATCTTCACTTGTACTTGGGCCAGTATTAAAACCAAATAGAGTAGTTGTAGGTGTTGCGGTCTGAGTAGCCGTAACTGAAACAACACTAGGACTAACTGATTGAGCGACCGCACTGATTGCTTGACTCTGGCTGCTAACTACGGTTTGCTTGGAATTAAAAATTGATCGATTATTATCGGAATTTTGCTGATTAGAAGAGCCTAACCAACCGCCAAGAAATCCAAAACCAAGACACAGGATTAATAGTTCCACTATTAGCAAATATTTAGGCTGCACTATCTTTTTGACTTGTTGCCGATATTGATCGGCAGAGTTACGCCTAGACATAAGTTCTGGTGGTAAGCTCGGTTTCTGCTTTGACGAAGCTGTGCGCGAAGTTGCCTTAAGCTTAGATGTGTCTTTATTAGACTCGTCTGAGTCTATAGTCTTATTTTCTTTAGAATCTGATTGGTAGCTATTTTCCTCTGCCATTATTACTCACCCTTTCTTTAGTAGAGCTTTATCTTTTTAAACTACTTTGCTTCCCCAATTAGAGAACACTAGTACTATAACTACGATAGCTGCCATTATGCTTAAGAATTGCCAACGAAGCAACGTTGTCAGTCGGTCATAATGATCCAGGTAATATAAGGCCGCGAATCCAAAACCGATAACCATTAAAAACAGAGTTGGTTGAGCAATTACACCGTAAAATAACAGCCAGTGCCCTAAAATCCAAGTCAGTGCCGCAGCAAAATAAGCCCAAACGTATGCCAATAGCTTAGTGTATGGTTCATCGAAACTATCAAAGAAATGTCGCCCCGATATATAACAGATCAGGCCTGTACCAACCACCAAACCATATAGCGGAGCTGATGGCCACTCCAAAAACAGGGCCATCAAACCATAAAGCTGGCCAATGACTGCCTGGGAAGTCATCCCAAGAATATTTGAACTAGGTTTCAGCGCAATCAACCAACCGGCGTAAAGAGCCGCCCACAGTAACTGCAACACAATGCTACCGGTATGCACCATGAAGACTAAGGTCGAAACGCCAACGATTATATCAACAGCATTAGCTTCAATGTTGGCGATCCAATACCTGGGTCTAACGGCCAGCATGCGCCACTTACTGAGTAGGATTAAAACAAGAGCGACCTGTATGAAACCGTTATTAAGTCGAACGAAGATGAAGATAATAATTGGCAAAAGAGCAACCAACCCAAGGTGCAACAAATGAGAATAGCCCTGACTAGGTTTGATTTTATCTGATATTACCGACATTCTTGATTAGAATTATACCAAAAAACCATAACTTTCTAAACTGTTGTTCAACTTTGCTACTTAGTTATTTTCAATGATAAATGAAAAATTATTTTTTGTGCTTATCCGAAAATCTAGTTATACTTTAGCGTAATAGTGGAAAAAAAATCACAATCAAAAAATAATGTTTTAAGTTTCGTCGCAGTGGTGGTCGTAGCTTTTATAATTGCCGCCTTACTAACTATGACAGTCTTCCAACAATACCAAGTAGATGGTTCTAGTATGCGCACAACTCTGCAAAACGGTAACCGTTTAATCGTTGATAAAGTTCCAAGAACTTGGGCTCGAATAACCGGTCATCCCTACATTCCCAAGCGTGGTGACATTATTGTTTTTATTGAAAATGGTTTGTATGGCTTAAACGATTCCGGTTCTGATCAGTTGATTAAACGAGTTATTGGCCTTCCCGGCGACCGAGTAGTCATCAAAAATGGTTATGTGACTATTTTCGATAAAGCTCACCCTAATGGTTTTAGACCAGACAAAACCCTACCTTATGGCAAAGTTATTCCCTACACTAGCGGTAATATCGATTTAGTGGTTCCCGCTAATGAAGTCTTTGTAATGGGTGACAACAGGGGTGATTCTCTTGATTCAAGAATTTTTGGGCCAGTTCCGGTCAACAATATCATTGGTCAGTTAGTTGTTAGAATCTATCCCTTAAGTGAAGTGTCTAGGTTCTAGAATTACTTTTTTAGAGTTAAGAGTAGTTTAATTACCCGCTGTAGGTCTCTTTCTGATACAAAACCAATTTCAACTTTTCCGCCGTGAGCGGTTCTGCGAATACTAACTTTTGATTTTATTTTCTGTCCAATAAGTTTTGTTTCGTTTGTTTCGCTTTTTATCCGTTCTTGAACTGCGGCTGAATCGATATTCTTTGGTGCTGCTTTAAGTGCAGTAACAAAACGCTCTGCCTGACGAACTGACCAGCTGTTTTTAATGATTAACTCTAGTAGTTGTTTTTGCTTATCAAGAGTGTCCTTGATTGATAGTAGCTGCCTAGCATGACCTTCGGTGATTCGTTGTTGTTCCAAGGCTGCTTGAGCTTCGGGCGGTAACTGCAACAACCGAGCAATATTACTAATTGTTGAATTAGCTTTACCAAGCCGCTTACCAATCATGTCGTAGGTCATATTGAAATGTAGTCGTAGCTTTTCAATTGAGGCGGCCTGTTCAAGAGGTGAAAGATCAACTCTTTGAACATTCTCAACCAGGGCAATTTCTAACTGTTCTAATTCTTTAAGGATCGTACTATCGCTGGGATAGTATCAAGTTTTGCCATCCCGGCAGCCCGCCAGCGACGCTCGCCAGCAATAATTATATATTTATCACCGTCGGTGGTAAGGATAATCGGCTGTAGCACTCCAAATTGTTTGATAGAGTCTGCTAACTGCTTTAACGACTCTTCTTCAAAGTGCCTTCTTGGTTGATCAGCTTTCGGACTAATTAAACTGATCTTTATCTTCTGAACCCTATCAGATGGGTCTAGCAAAATAGTGGTATCAAAGTCACGGGGTAATAAGGCATCAAAGCCCTTGCCCAAACCCTTATGATTACTTTTGCTACCCCCTGGCACTGTCTATTATCTCCTTAGCTAGTTGTTTATAGGCTCTAGCTCCCTTTGACCACTTATCATGTTCAATGATTGTCCTACCGAAACTAGGGGCCTCAGCTAGTCGCACATTCCGCGGAATAACTGTCTCTAATAGTTTATCACCTAAGTGTTTATGGAGCTCACTTTCGACCTGTTCAGCTAGCGAATTGCGACTATCGTACATCGTTAGTAGAACGCCCAGTAACTCCAAGGTAGGATTGATAGTCTCTCTTACCCGCTGAACTATGCTCAGGAGCTGTCCTAAGCCCTCCATAGCGTAATATTCAGCCTGTACAGGAATGACAACGCTGGTGGCCGCTACAAGAGCGTTAATAGTCAGTAATCCTAGAGCTGGTGGGCAATCAATAATCACATAGTCGTATTCCGTCTTAGAGAGCGCAGTTCTTAGCTTGGTTTCACGGGCTGGCAAACTCACTAGATCGATTTCCGCAGCTGATAAGGCATGCTTCGCCGGCAGTAAGTATAAATTTTTGGTTGAAGTTGGGATAATAGCACTCTCTAACAGTTCCGGGTTAAGCAACACTTCGTAAACTGATGTTCCTAAAGTATTAATATCTACTCCTAGACCGCTAGTGGCATTAGATTGGGGATCAATATCGATAAGTAATACCTGCTTAGAGCTTTTTGCCAGATAAGCAGCCAGGTTGATAGCAGTAGTTGTCTTCCCTACCCCACCTTTTTGATTAAAAATAGTAATTATATTTCGAGGCATGTTTGTGGTTATCCCAATTGATCTTCATTATAACGCATAAGTTTCAAACCTCTCTATAACACATAAGTAGCCATATAATACTAGCTATGCTTAAATATTAATTAATAGCCTCTGTCTTAGTTGTTTTTACAAATTTATATTATTGCTTTAGCATAAGGTGTATGAATCGAGATGAGCTACTGAGGCCTAGTCGTAAAATATCAAAATGGCCATATATTGTATTAGGGCTCGGTATAGTTATAATACTGGTCGGCTTGTCTATATGGTTCGTTACCAAACAACCACCTGGCACACTGCCCTACCCTATCTCTAAAGCCGAGGTTAAACAGCTTGGTTTTGATATATATTACCCTTCACAGAAACTATTACCACGCGGCTACACCTTGGATAAGAGATCGTTTGTGATAACAAATAAGGTGTTAATATACTCCGTATCTTACGGTAACAATAATAAAATAATATTTAGCGATCAATTAAAGCCTACGAACACACAGATTCAGTCTTTTTATACAAAGTATTTGCCTCTAAATACCACCTTACAAACAAATGCCGGGCTAGCAACCATTGGAGCTATCAATCTTAGAAGCGTTGTTAGCGTACCAACCAACTCGAATGCTTGGATAATAGCAGCGGCTCCGGGGAGCATTAATCCTCAGACATTGAGCAAAGTAGCTGAATCAATTGAGATTGCAAAATAAAATGTGTTTATCGATACCTAGGGCCGTATCGGTCAGTGATAGGTGTCGGTAGCTCTGGCTAAGGCCACACTCCGGTCTTTAACTCGGTTACTTAATACCCTAACTATAAATCACCTCTTATAGATATTGTGTTCGCTGTGATAGTGATGCCTGCATTTGAAGTGCTAAATGCCGGGAAAACGTAGACATTCTCTGCGCTCGTTGTCGTAATAGTAGTAGCGCTAGCAGCATTCATCCACTCTGGAGTAATTGTTGATGTTGTACCGCCGAAATTTGCTATTCCACTGCCGATTGCTGTTGTTGCAGTTAGGCAGTTTAATTGATAGTTTAGCGACCACGGCAAATTGGTTGCGCTATATCCCATAGTGTATGCGGGTGACGCTACCCCAATAACGGTATCTGAGGCTTTTGCAGCATTCGTTCCCCAGTAGACACTCAAACTAACAGTCTGCGTACCAGTAGTTTGGTTATTACTCCATACCCCACCCATTGTTATAGTTATTACTCTACCTGGGGTACAGTACCCAGCCGCCAATGACGCGTTAGGACTAAATGCCCCGCAAGCCGTGGTACAAGTATTAATTGTCGATACGCTGGAGTTAGACGCGAGTTGTCCACCACAATCTTCCCAAGTCCCGGATATTCCGCATCTTAAGTTGTTTGTATTGGCGTTATAGTAAATGGCACCGTTAACTTCAGAAGGATCACCGGTAGAATTTTTATCATCTACCACAAGAAGATCCGGAGTTCCCGAGCCACCACCACCACCACCGGCACCGATTTGAACGTTAGCCGTACCACCAGCATCAGCGTTTAGAATTATGTTGCCTGAGCCGCTTGATATGGTTATAGCACCTGCTGACGTCGACCAGGTACTGGCCGCATTACCAGTAATTGTTAATGCGGTGGAAGCGGCAGAAGAGAGGGTCACAGCCCCGGCGCCAGTATAACTATCGCCTGATGCAATAGTGATCGTACCGGTGCTTGCGAAAGTGTCTACAGCTACCGCACTAGAGTTTTGAAGAACTAGTGGGTTATTGGTGCTATTGGCTTCTATTGTAGCGGTGGTTTGCCCAGCGACACCTTGAATATAGAAGTTAGCGTTGGTCTGAACCGGAGTGTACTGGTTATTGATACCACAGCTACCAAACACAAGTAAACCAGCAGTAGAGGCACCAGATTGTAGACACTGACTAGTACTCGGTGCAACCGTGGGGAGAGTTATCGTATAGGCAGCCGTTGCAGCACCAACATTAATGCCGACTTGATTGCTGTTAGCTCCATCATCGAACAGTAGGGTTCCGACATTAGATCCCGAAGTAGCTCCGAGTATAACAGCACCGGTAGAGGTGTTAATCGTTAAAACAGAGTTGGATGATGCGTTGTTAACTTCAAAAGCTGTAGACGAATTTTCAGCAGTAGTAGAGGTCGGTGCAGCAGCTCCACCGCTGGCGCCATAATCTTCGGCTGCTTAAGTTGCCCGTTATGGTACAAGCAGTCTGAGAGGTTGCTGATCCTCCAGGATCATAGACAACTATCTTATTTGGAGAAGTGCCAGTACTAGTAACGACGAAAGTGCCTTTGTCGCCAGCAATACAGCTTCCACCCGATATTGTAACTGTTTGATACTGAACGACAACCGGTGCTGCAGATATGTTAAGCGTTAATAACGGTGACGCGAAAGAAGTACTCGATTCAGATATTCCAGTCGTACTAGAAGTGGCAATATTCGCAACAAGTTTATAATTAGTTGTGACACTACAGTTCGGCGGACTACTGCTCGGTGGCGTCCCAGTACCACTTAGGGTTGTCTCGCTACAACCGTATACACCATAGCTAGTGATGCTGTTCGAGACTCCTTGATCAGGGTCAATCGTAATGGCATTGTTATTTGTTGTATCGCTCAAAGTAGCGTTGTTTGCCACATAGTCTACCGGTGGCACTCCACTGGTTTCTGTCGGACCACCAGATTGCGAGATTAGAGTTGATCCACCATTAGAATCTGACGCAGAAACACCGTAGAAATAATATGTTGTACAGGCCGAGGCACAAGTAGCCGTTACTGTCGGGCTACTAGGTACCGGGATACCTATCGATGCGCCCAATACGACGTTTCCTGCAATCTGGGCCCCTCCATACGCGTTCAAGGACCCGTTAATGTCAGTTGAGCCACCCACCGTGAAACCGGCGCCGACACTAAGAGTACCTCCGATTAGAGCATTCGAAGATACCCCGATGGTGCCGGTATTTATTCCACCTGCTTGAATAGACGACGAATAAATCCCTCCTAAATCAAATACTGAAAGCGTAAAGCCTGTTTCATCATCAACGTAGGCATATCTACCTTGAATCCAGAGTGTTTGTGGGTCTAAACCAACTTGAACAGTTCCAGTAATAACCGGGCTATAGGGGTTAGTAACATCAACTTGCTCCATAGTTCCTGGGAACTGGTACGCTCGGCGTACTACCATTATCACATGCAACGTACAAATAATTACCTTCAAGATAGCTTGCAGAGGTACCAGTACAATCTTCTCCCCCGGTGTTTGTCGCAAGGATGTCAGCGTTAGCCGGCGCGTAGGGGTTATCTATATTTACTATTTGTATGTCGTTACCGACGCTCAGATAAGCATAACTGCCAGAAACATAGACTTGAGACGGGTCCCCTGTAAGCGTAAAAGTACTGTCGAGTATTGGTTGCGTCGGGCTGGAAACATCAATAGTATACATAGTCGTAGAATTAGAATCTACAGCATAAGCATAACGGCCTTGGACGAAAACGTTCCAAGGTGAATTCGTGGCAGTTCCAGTGGGAATTATGCTTGCCACGGTAGGTACGTAAGGGTTAGACACATTGACAATTTCCAGTCCAGCAGTTGAGGATCCGGCATTCGATATATAAGCATAGTCACCAGATACAAAGACAGCCGAAGGATCATTCATGTCTGTCGTCAAAGTACTAATTAATTCCGGGCTCGCGGGATTGGAGACATCGTAAATCTGCAGTGCATTGCCCGATCTATCAGCCACATAAACATAGTGGCCAGCAACCGCCAGATACCATGGCGCCGCTAAAGTATTAGCTTGACCAACTAATACGGGGTTAGCCGGATTAGTAACATCGTAAACGGCTAATTTATCAGTAACGTCAAAACTTATGTAGGCATAGTTCCCTTGGACAGCCAAGCCAAAGGGCTCCCCATTCCCTCCTATGGTAGCCGTTCCCAAAACGCCCGATGGCAAGGTTCCGCTTACGTATACCTGGCCCGTTGGACTACCATTACCACCAACTGTTAGCTGTAAATTAGTATTAATTCCTGTAGTCAAGGCGGTACCAGAAGTAGTACTATTCACCACCGTACTGTTACCATAGGCCGTTGTTGAAGATGGTGGATAAATAGTCCCTGTAGGAGTATAAGCACCGACATCAGTGAAAGTGAGCTGTGTTGCATCGTACAGGAATGTTTCACTCCCCGGTACGCCATTGGTGGTAAGACTAAGAGTCCTATAGACCCTGTAGCTTACGGCACCTGGAACCGCCCCCCATGTAAAGGTTATATCCTGCCCAGCTGTTGGAGTTATACATTTTTCATTTGATGGCGTTGTTTCATTACCCGTACCATCTATTGCTGTTATTTCGTAGCAGTATTGATAAGCCAACAAAGCTGAACCCGACCCTGATGCCGTCGGTGTCGCTAATACTGGTGATGCTAATATCGTCAGAGTACCATCAACGTTAACTCTGTTATTAAGTGTGTCGGCATTCAATACGGCGGCACCGCTACCAGATGCACCGATAACCTGTAGGTCAGTTTGAGCATCAGAGCCCGTAAATATTGCACCGCCGTTGTCAGTTAAGTTAGAGCCTGTTGATGCCGATAGAACCATAGCAATATCATTATAAGTACCCGATGTTTGGGTGATAGTGCTTGGTGGAACGACA
Organism: uncultured Candidatus Saccharibacteria bacterium; assembly: GCA_963706245.1. GTDB lineage: Bacteria > Patescibacteriota > Saccharimonadia > Saccharimonadales > UBA4665 > BOG-1338. Next base: position 625,374 of record OY970151.1, read on the forward strand.
ACACCAGGCCCAAACGTAGTATCGTAAGTGATTGTCTTAGAATCACCAGTAAGCTGATAATAATAGGGAGCTTGTAATGTAGGCTCCGTTGCTGCGTGTTGTGTAACATCATAGGACCAATACAGTTCTCCGTATTGAGTAGCCGACATGGTTGGAACAGGAACGGCAGTCGTGGCAGTACCGGTGATGGTATTACTCGTAGAAGTTACTGACCAGACTGGTGTTGTGCCACTTGGAACACTGGCTGAAAACTCTTGAGCAGCAACTTCACAGTTGGCTGACCAGGCTCCGTTCAAATTGTAAGTTACATTTATCTGGGTAGCTGAAGCGGTTGTCGTTATAGTCCCTTCCCAAATTTCATTATCATAACCATTCGCACTTTGGGTGGTTACGTTATACCAGTTGCTTACGTTACCTCCTGTAATTTCGGCTACAGAAGCCGAAGTGCTGGCGCATTCTATGCCTAGAGTAACTACATCCCCCTTTGTCTGAGCGTCGGTCCAGTCAGCCGCTGGTAAGCTTGAGGTTGCAGAAACCGTAGCCGTACCTGTTGCCGTAGCATTCGCCCAAGCACTTTGTATTAGTGAGATAGTCGCCGAGTCACCAATAGTAGTTAAGCCTGTGTTGGAAACTGTAAATTCTTTCGTACCACCACCATTATAAAGATCCAATATGTCAGCTGTTCCAGCCGCGTTCGCCTGAAGAACACCGGCCACAGACCCTGAAGTTGCAGCCTGAACGTCAAAGTTGGCCTCCTGGACTGAGGTGTCATTATTTATGGCTGTTGAGCTAATAAAAGCTTCAAAGAGCACGCCTACTGTGTTTGCGTCTAAAGGAGTGGGCGAGACCGTCCAGGCCGATTGATAAGCGTTACTTAAGATCGTTTGATCGTTATAGTCAATGACGTTGTTCTGTCCGGTAGCGATACAGTTATATGCCGGGGTACCTGAGCACGTCGCGTAGCCCTCCGGTGAGGTCGTGCTCGTTTGCTCGTTAGCGTAACTGTAATAGAGTTCGCCACTGGTAGAAGCAGTTAAAGATGGGCCGCTAAGAGAGGTGCTGGCAGAAGTAATTAGACTATTGCCAGTGGTGTCTATACCCCAGCTTGATGTCGGCGCTACGCCTACAGCCGTAAATTCAGCGGCTGTTTCTTCTGTTGTTGCCCCAGGTGTCGAGGGTGTATAGGTCACGGTGAGTGGCCAACCAGCATTGATAGTACATCCTGTCTGTCCGGCACCTCCACCAGTATCTGATACGACAATCGTCGATGTTGTAAAGCTATATACCGGGAACTGACCATTGTCGCTACCGCTACAGCCGGTTACTGTGATATATTCACCCGTTATATATGGCTGACCGCTAGGCACATCATATGTTAGGTACGGTGAACCAAAAGTTGTGGTACTAGCCGCTTCAGTAGCATAGTTCTTAGGGCTTATCCCTGTAACTGTCCCATACCAAATTTCAACCCTATTAACGTTGGTATTCCCAGGGTTAACTGCCGCTTTGTGCCACAAAGTAACACCTCCACCAGATACACTGGCAACTGTTACTCCGTTTGATGTACCGTTCGGAATCTGAGTCGTCATTACCTCGAGGTCACCTTTCTCTTCAGGAAAAGTCGTAAGTACCGATGTTAAGCCGGATACTCCTGAATGAGTGTCCCATTCATTATTACCGTAGCCAGTAGTTGTCTGCAGGCTAATACTTGGGTTATTGCTAGCACACGAGTTAAAGACCAGCTGATTGGCGCTTGAAGAACTAGTCTCAAGACACAGACCAGCATTCGGAGCTGTATTCGGTAGTATTAATGAGTAGTTATAACTTGCTCCAGATGGGATACCAGCTTCTAGGGCAACCACACCGGAGGCCGTACCGTTTGTATTTTCGTCTTCAAGATTAATAATACCATCTGAACCAGTAGTGACAACACAGCCTGTCTCACTGGCAACACCACTCGTATTAGATACGGCAATCGTTGTGCTAGTAACCGCAGTAACCACAAATGTACCGCTATCGGCACCTGTGCCACTACAACTTGCTACAGTAATCGTTTGACCAACAGCTGTGTAATAACCGTTTGGAACAGTATAGGTGACTGTAGGTGTCGCAAAGGCCACAGCACTGGCTGTTTGATTTGAAGTTGCAGTGTTACCTACTGTCAGTGAGCCGGTGTTATTAAAGCTACTGGCGACTACACCAGCATCGTTCTGTAAATCAAGAGAGTCACCTGTTCCATTAGATTCCAAAACACCAGCTACAGAGCCCGGAGATGCCGCTTGAACGTTAAAGTTAGCCTCTTGAGTAGATACGGCATTGTTTATAGCAGTCGAGTTAACGAACGCTAAGAACAAAGCCGCCACAGAACTATAGTTATAGCTGGTAGCCCCTAGATATATCTGACCGTTATAGCCTCCTACCGTCCCGGCCGTAGTGTTAAGATCATAATCAACAACGTTAGCTTGGCCACCAGCGCTAGTAGTACATGTCCAGGTTGTACCGGCCGAAGGCACGTTAGGACAAGAGCCACCTGAACCTAGCCCAGCACTCTGATCGTTTGCAAAACCGTAATATAGTTCACCGCTATTACCCGGAGTACCGTTATACATATTAATAGGAGTCCCACTAGTAGCAGTACCAGTGGTCGAGCCCTCGTTATCTACTCCCCAAGTAGTAGCAGAGTTTACGCCCACTGCTGTGAATTCAGTAACATCTACTTCAGCTGTTCCACTTGTAATACTACCCGTATAAGTAACGGTCAAGGCTGCAGAGGCTGTACTAGACACGACTCCATACCACATTTCTACCCTTAGAGCCGAACCACTGGCTGCGCTAAAGCCAGCTCTTGTCCATGACGTAACATCACTATCACTAATGCCAACTGGTGAGGTTTTAACGCTACCACCACTGGTTGGAATAGACGTGGTGACTAATAGTAAATCGCCGTCGGTTGACGGAGTAAAGGCACTGACTGTTGCCGTAGAACCAGAAGTTGCTGTTCCGGATTTAGGCCACGTGTTTATGGTGTCAACGCTAATTGTTGGACTGTTGTTAGCACAAGAGTTAAACTGCAAAGTCGTGGCGCTTGAAGTACTGGCAGTGCTACTTTCTAGACAAAGACCTCCACTAGCTCCGTTAGTTGGAAGAGTTATGGTAAAGTTGCTTGTCCCAGATCCATTAGCATTAATTGTTACTGTGGCTGGGGTTGAGTTGTTACCGTTATCCAGGACTATAGAGCCAGCAATCGGTGATGCTGTGTTATTCCCGATGTCGACCTGGCCGGTACTACTATTAACGCCAAATATCTGGCTTCCGCCACTATTTTGCACACTAAAAGCAGCTGCTGAGTTTACGGTTGACTTGGCAATTATTGAAGAAGCCGAATTGTCGGTTGTTAGAGTAATGTTTCCGGTGCTGGTGCCTGTACTCAATGCTACGTTACCAGTACCCGAAGTAATACTAACTGAAGTTGCTCCTGTACTGTTACCAATGACTAAGCTTTGAGCTACTCCGTTATTACCTACACCTAAGGTACCGCCTTGAGTTTGGAGTTGGAGGTTACCGGTACCAGCTTGAAGTAGAAGTGAGCTAGTTGAGTTAGTAGAACCTATAGTTATAGCGTTAATCGAAGCCGCTGTACCAATATTAGTGTGATTACTACCGGCCCCGTTGTTGATGTTAACAGTGTCACCCCCTACGCCGTTGGCAATATATACTGTGGAGGCTCCCGCGCCGTTGGCAATATATACTGAAGAGGTACCCGAACTAGATCCTATAGTTAAGTTACCGGTCTGAGCCGTACCACCAATAGTGATACTCCCGGTAGTAATAGCTGCGCCTTCTGTGAACGTTGAACCAGCTACCCCGGCTACAGTGTAGTTTCCGGCTGTAGAGACCGTTACGCCTCCAGTAGAATTAGTAGTACTACCAATTTGCAGTGATGTAGCTGTTGTAATCCCAACATTCAAAACCCCTGCCGTGTCAGCGTCAAAAGCGGCAGCCTGACCGGTGCCGTTTATGTCGAAATTAGCCGTTTGTGGAGAGGTATTTTGGTCTTGAATATAACTACCGCTACCAGAGTTATAGCCTGTGCTAGTCCAGTTAGAACCATTCCACTGTAGATTCGCCGTGTTACCTGTGTTTAGGGTAATGCTTGTAAGCCCGGTTGCGGCTACGGTGAAAGCGTTAGTAGCGCCAGCGTTTGATATATATAGAATACGTCCAGCTGTTGTAATAGTTGGGCTTGGTACCGTTAGAGTTAGACTTGCCGCACTAGCAGTAGCCTCTATTGTTGAATAGTTATCTATGTCTGCTTGAGTAATGGTCGCGCTACTACTCGTACTATAAGTGACAGAGTTGAATGCTGTAGCGGCAGCTGTAACTAGTCCCTGGACGCCAGTACCATCGCCCGCGCCACCCTGAAGTAGTACGTTAGCACCATTAGCGTTACCAGTACCCGCAGCATTACCACCTTCTAGAGTTAGTGTACCTCCAGTAAAGGCTGACGCACCTGTTCCAGCAGCACCGGCTTGAACGGTTAGATTGGTACCAGCTACGTTACTGCTCTGTGCGGCAACATTAATATTACGAGTTCCAGCTGATAAGGCAGTAAACTGCTCGGTTGGGGCGTTAATACTAACTGTTGAATTGCCTTGAATCGTTACCGTTCCAGCTATAGTTGAGCCAATGTTAACGTTTGTTGTGCCGCCGGCAGTAGAGGTATAGCCAACATCAATAGTCTGCGTACCAGTTGCAAGAGCGGTACTACCGATATTAATAGACTCGGACTGCGAGGTATTGCCAACGTTAAAGGTTGAGCCAGAGACACCGCTTAGAGTTAATCCGGCGTCAGTAGAAATCGTTACGCCTCCAGTAGTGTTGGTTGTACTACCGATCTGTAAGGAAGTGGCTGTAGTGGTACCAACATTAAGCGCTCCGGCAACGTCAGCATCAAAGGCAGCGGCTTGACCGGTGCCGTTTATATCGAAGTTGGCTGTCTGTGCAGAGGCATTCTGGTTTTGAATATAACTGCCGCTACCAGAGTTATACCCTGTACTACTCCAAGCAGAGCCATTCCACTGTAAGTTTGCAGTGCTACCAGTATTTAGTGTGATGCTTGTAAGACCAGTGGCAGCCACCGTAAAGGCATTGGTAGCCCCGGCGTTGGAGATATACAGAATGCGTCCAGCTGTTGTAATAGTTGGACTAGGGACTGTAAAGGTTAAGCTGGCAGCACTGGCTGTAGCTTCAATAGTTGAATAGTTATCTACATCGGCTTGGGTAATAGTCGCACTAACGCCACTAGTGTAGGTTACTGAGTTAAAAGCTGTAGCTGTGGCGGTTACTAATCCTTGAACTCCCGTACCATCACCGGCTCCACCTTGTAGTAGTACGTTAGCACCATTAGCATTACCAGTACCGGCGGCATTACCACCTTCTAGAGTTAGTGTTCCTCCAGTGAAGGCTGAGGCTCCAGTACCAGCGGCACCGGCTTGAACAGTTAGGTTAGTACCAGCAACGTTAGTACCTTGGGCGGCAACGTTAATAGTACGAGTCCCGGCTGAGAGAGCAGTAAATTGTTCAGTTGGAGCGTTAATACTAACAGTTGAGTTGCCTTGGATAGACACCGTTCCAGCTATAGTTGAGCCAATGTTAACGTTAGTTGTCCCACCGGCTGTGGTCGTATAACCAACATCAATGGTTTGTGTACCGGTTGCTAAAGCGGTAGAACCAATATTGACAGACTCAGACTGAGAGGTATTGCCGACATTAATTGTGCCGCCGGCGCCAGAGATAAGTGCTACAGCTGTGCCGGTACCACCAGTTAGGCTGATAGTATTAGCGGTTGTAGCCGTTAAACTGCCATTAATCGTTAAACCACCATTAGCTGTAATAGTACCAGTCGTATCAGTTGTTGGCGCAGCCGTTGTACCAACTATACCGGTATCGTTGAAGGTTGTACTGCTGGTATTGCCAATTAAGCCAGTCGATGCTGGGCTACCAGCAGAAGCAGTTCTGTAGATGTTATAGCTGGTAGCACCGGTTACAGCTCCCCAAGTAATGTCGTTAAAGTTGGTGGCGGTTAGGGTGGCATTACCGGTAGTAGTCTGGGTAGGTGAAGTAGCAGCGGTTGAGCCGTTAGCATTTAAAGCCGCTACCGCGTAGCTATAGCTAGTGGTGCCAGCGGTACCACCTTGAGTGATTGATGTGATTGCTGGCATGCTTAGCTCACTAGTGCCCTGTAGTGAACCGTTAACAACTAGGTTACCACCTATTCCGACACTACCAGACACCTGAGCTGCACCCCCTACTTGAAGACCACCTCCGATAGATTGACTACCGTTAATCGTAGAGTTAGTATCAACCGCCAAAGTACCTAACTCTGCTCCTCCAACTTGAAGTTGTTGTATATAAGCTCCACCGAGGTCGAATATCTGTAATATATTGTTGCCCTGATTGGATACGTAGGCATAGCGACCTTGGACGAAGACGTTATTCGTATTTGTGCCAGTTGGTATACCGTTACCGTCAATATTTACTGGTGAAGCAGGATTGGAAATATTAATAATTTTAAGAGTGTTATAGGTGTCGTCTGTTACGTAGGCGTAACTTCCTTGAACGAAAACTGAATTTTCGGAACCACCAGTATCGCTACCAACAACAACCGGAGAGGCAGGGTTGGATACGTTAATTATTTGGAGACCACCGGTAGTCCAACTAGTTACGTAGGCATAACCACCTTGGACGAAGACGTAATTTGGGTTTGTGCTAGTAGCAACGCTACCAACAACAACCGGAGCAGCCGGATTAGAGATGTTGATTATTTGTAGGGTACTGGAGCCGTAGTTTGCTACATAAGCGTAGTTGCCTTGGACGAATACGGAGTATGGGTTGGTACCAGTAGCCACATTTCCAGCATCTACAGGTGCAGCCGGATTAGAGATGTTGATTATTTGGAGAGTATTACCACCCTCATTAGCCATATAGGCATAACTACCCTGTACAGCGACAGACTGCGGGTGACTTCCACCGCTCGAGACACTTCCAACGTCTATAGGAGCGGCCGGATTAGATATGTTAATTATTTGTAGGGTACTGGAGTTAAATACGGCAACATAGGCATAACTACCCTGTACAGCGACCGACCATGGAGAGGTTCCTCCAGTACCAACGCTGCCAACAACCGCCGGAGAAGCGGGATTAGATATATTGATAACTTGGAGCGTACTAGAACTCTGATTAGTTACATAGACATAATTGCCCTGAACGGCGATAGAATCGGGACTCGTGCCGGTAGCTATACTGCTAAGAGCAGCTGTAGGACTATTACCAGCTACGTCCAATTGGGCGGTTGAGGCTGAGCCGGCTGTATTACCAATGGTTATTTGTGAGTTGCCGGTCGTACTTAGGGTGTCGTTATAGGCGGTTGAAGCAGATGGAATACTGCCTGCAGTTGTACCTGTTGTAGTAGTAAATTCATAACTATTAGTATAGGTAGTAAAGTATCCGTTTGTTTCTGCACCAGAACTTGTAGCGTAGTAAACATCATAGCCTCTAGCTCCAGTTACTGGAGCCCAGGACAGGGTTATAGCGTTATTTGTTGTTGTGGTCTCGGTGATAGAGCTCGTCTCGGCGCTTGGTAAAGATTGGCCTCCAAGACCATCAATAGCCGTAACTTTAAAGTAGTAAGCAGTCGAGGTCGATGGTAGTCCCCCAGTTAGGGCTGGGGCTGTTCCTGTTGGTGTTTGGCCCTGATCGTTCAAAGTTGTGGTTCCTGCGGCAACTACACCAATCAGACCAAGTGGTGCGCTCCCCGTAGTCGCTGATCTATAGACATAGTAGTTAGTAGCTCCAGTCACCGTGCCCCAAGTGACTATGTTGTAGTTGCCTGTAGTTAGTGTCGCATTACCAGTTATTACGGTTGCTGTCGGGCTTGGGTAAGTGAAAGAACCATTAGGACCGGCGGCCACTACTTCGTAAGAATAGTGAGTCGTGCCGGCAGTTCCTGATGTAGTTGGCGTACTGATAGTTGGCGCTAAAGTAGTCGTGATCGTACCAGGGGCACTTATTGCATCTATGTTAATAATCCCGGAGGATGTGTTGGCATTGAGCACATCTAGACCGCTTGCATTCTGGATTTGGAATGCATTTGCAGAGTTAGAAGCGTTCTCGAAAGTAGCTGCTCCTGTTGAACCCAAACTTTCTACAGGGGTGTTGTTAGTTATAAAGTTAATTCCGTAGGCTGTAGTTGATCCGATGGTAACCGTTGCCCCTAGGCTGTTACCCCCCTGTAGAATGGCAGTGCCACTACCAGTGGCAAAGCCACAACTCGATGAGCTTTGCAAACAGACCGTACCGGTCGCATCTGGTACGGTGATAGTATTACTTGCCGAACTAGGAGCTGTTAACTGTAGAGTATCTGTGTAGGCCCCAGAAATATCTGTCAGAGTGTCTGCTGTTACTGCTAAACTAGATTCAAAGGCGTATGGAACCGATGTTAGCTGAATACGGGGAGTCATTTCACCGTCCCATGTCGGTGATCCGCCAGTTCCTCCAATGTTCATCGTTAAGTAAAGCTGGTTACCCCAGTTAATAGTAGATGGAAAAGCAGTTATTGAGCCAAGATTTACCGTCAAATACCCATCCTTAACCTGTACTACATTAGCTCCTGTATAGGTTTCTTCCCAAAGACAGGTATAACCACCCGTTGAGGTACAGGTTCCAACGGCTTGCCCTCCACCCGTGCTTAGTGTGCTATATAGCTTAAAGTCAACATTGTAGTTACCGTCAGGCGCAATCGAACCATTCGACTGCAGTAATCTGGCCTGATAGTTGATAGTACTACTTGTTAGTGCTGAGGCTTGATTGTTAAGCGTGAGAACCCACGAAAAAATAAATACTATAAGTAATCCGAGTACACCAAAGCCTAGCGCCCTAGTAGTGCGCAAATACAGTTCTCTGGTATAAGAAGTACTTTTGATCATTTATTTATTTTTGTTTTGGTTTTGGTTTTTAAAAGCTATTTTTGCTTTTAGACCTAACACCATTATCACTCTGTTGCTAAGTTGTTGCAAGAGCAAAATAGTTGTTCTTTTTTGCCAGTAGAATATAAATACTAAATAATATTATTAGATTTTTGCTAAGGGATTTTTAAGATAACAAATATATATCAGTTCAAACATTGCTATTTACACTTCCATATCTATTAATTTGGCATAAATTGTAGTGCTAAATACAACTAACTAGCAAATAATTGAATAACTAAATTCACAAGTTTTCCACAGGGGTAATTTTAATACTAGGCTATTTTGGTAATTTTAATGACTGAGAGATGTTGGCGATGACCGTGAACTTTATGAACGCGTTTTTTTGCCTTATAGCGAATGGCAGTAACCTTATCGGCTTTAATCATTGGTTCAACTATTTCAGCTGTAACCTTTACTTCGGTTAAGGCCGGTTTGCCAACGGTTATCTTTTCATCATCTATAAGAAGAAGCGGACTGAAATCAATTTTTTTAGCGTCTTTAATAAGCTCTACTTCTAGAGTTTCGCCTTCATGTACAACATACTGCTTGCCACCAGTGGCAATAACCGCTTTTTTCATCTCTTAAATTCACCTTTTTGAAATGTTACTTCGTTGATTTTATCAGATAACTACCTCTATTGTCAAAGCTCGCCCTCTAAACTAAATATTTACTTAGGGATATTTTAACTTGTAGGCCAGTAATCTTAACCGAAGTCTCAAAAGCGTCTTCTGGGACTTCACCGAACTCCTCACACAGTGTCTCGCTCATAATTAGTTCCTTGTACGATATAACTGCTTGAGTAATCTCTGGACTTTCACTTTCTATAAGAAGCGATATCCTGTCTTCAACCTGTAAACCGGCCTCTTTCCTGGAATTCTGAATATAGCGAATCAACTCTCTAATTATTCCCTCTTCTCTAAGTTCCTCAGTCAGTTCAGTGTTAACCTCGGCCCGTAATTCCGTTGCCTCTCCGCTGGGTGGAATAATTTTAACTTCTTTAACGTTAAGCTCTTCTTTAACAATGTCTGTTAACTGAGAATCGAGCTTACCCACACCATGTAGAGTTACTGCCTGAAGTGGTTGACGAACTTTCAAGCCTGACTCGGCTCGCTGGGCTAACCCTTGGGTAATTAAATCCCTAACACTTGTCATGCTGTTAATAAGCTCTAGATCAATTTCCCCGGCTTTCGGCCAATAACAGAGGTGAACAGATTCTTGTCCGGTTAATTTTTGGTATATTTCATCGGATAAAAACGGCGTAAATGGCGCCATTATTATAGCCAAATAGGAGAGGACATAGTGTAGGGTTCTATAAGCGCTAGCTTTATCACTGTCGTCACCGCTCTTCCAGAAACGACGACGAGATCGACGGACGTACCAATTTGAGGCATCATCAATAAATTCTAAAACCGGTTTTAGGGCTTTTTGAATATCATAAGCTTCCATGCTTGCTTCTACTTCACTTGCCAACTGATGTAAACGTGACACTACCCATCTGTCTAGGGGATTTTCTAAAGATGATAAGGGATCTTCAAGTGAGCCGTCCCATTCCCAATTATCGACGGATGCATATAGAGTAAAGAAGTCATACATATTCCAGATCATATTCAATTTTCTGGATATATCAGCAACGTCTTTATCGGCTAGTGAGAAGTCTTCCCCGCTAAGTACCGGTGATGATAGAAGTAAAAACCGGAGTGCATCAGCACCATAATCATCTATAACAACGTTTGGATCAGTAAAGTTACCAAGTGACTTCGATAGTTTTCTACCGTCATTGCCAAGGATTGTCCCAGTTACAATAACGTTTTTAAAAGCTTTTTCACCAAACAAGCCTACCGATATAGCATGCACATAGTAGAACCAGGCACGAACCTGTCCGACATACTCGGCTATAAAGTCACCGGGGAAATTTTTCTCAAATTTTTCTTTATTCTCAAAGGGATAGTGAAACTGGGCAAAGGGCATCGAGCCAGATTCGAACCAACAATCCATAACTTTATCTATCCTCTGGTATTCAACCCCCTCAAAAGTAAACTTAATATCATCTATCCAGGGTCGGTGGTAATCGTCTAATTCTTTACCTGAAAGCTCTTTAAGCTCTTCATAACTCCCAACAACTTTAATAAGCTCTTTGCCTTCCTTATCCTTACCTTTCCAAACTGGCATAGGCGTAGCCCAGAAGCGGTCTCTGGATAAGTTCCAATCTGGAGCTGATTCAATAGTATTTTCAAAACGACCATGTTTGATGTGCTCCGGGAACCAATGAATGTCTTCGTTTGCCTCGAGCATTTTCTGGCGCTGCGAGTCAATATCCATAAACCAACTGGGGTGAGCTCGATACATTAATTTTGTACCACAGCGATGACAATGGGGATAAGAGTGACGAATATATTCAATTTTCCAGACTACACCTCGATCGTGTAGAGTTTTGGCAATTTCTTTATTTACTTCCCAGACTTGTTTGCCTTGCCACTCTCCTGAGCTATAAAAACCATTGTCATCGACATCGGAAACTACTGGAAAATCGTGTTTTTTTGCTAAGTCGTAATCTTCCTCACCATAGGCTGGAGCCAGGTGAACTATACCCGATCCGTCTTCAAGAGTTACATAATCTGCATGCCAAACTTTGTGTGCATTTTTACCACGGTTTTCAAAAAGAGGCTCATAACTCTTACCAACTAACTCATTGCCTTTAAAAACCCTGATGATGTTGTGAGGAATGGTGTTGTGTTTTTCATCACGGATAACTTGATCTACTAATTCTTTGGCCATGATTAACTTCACGCCACCCACTTCAACCTCCGCATAATCTTGGTGCTCATTGACTGCAACTGCGGTATTTGCTGGCAGCGTCCAGGGCGTCGTAGTCCACGCTAATAAATAGCTGTCACTATCAACAAGTTTAAACTTAACGAAAACCGACGGATCAGTTACATCCTGATATGAATTATCCATGGCAACTTCGGCCTTACTAATCGGCGTAGCATCCCTGGTACAGTAAAGCAGGACCTTTTCACCTTCGTATATCTTTCCATCGTCATAAAGCTTCTTAAACGCCCACCAGACAGATTCCATGAAGTTGTTGTCCATGGTTTTATAGGCACCCTTAAAATCTACCCACCGCCCAATGCGATCAATGGTGTCTTCCCACTCATTACCGGTTTGAACCATATTATCTCTACAAGTCTTGATGTAATCCTCAAGACTAATCTTCGTACCAATGTCTCTACGATCATTAATGCCAAGTTTTTTCTCTGTAAACACTTCTGCAGGTAGGCCATGACAATCCCACCCCCAAACTCGCTCAACTCGCTTGCCTTTCATGGTCCAATATCGCGGCACTGCGTCTTTTACAATCGAACTGAGTAAAGTACCATAATGCGGCACCCCTGTAATAAAAGGTGGACCATCATAAAACACATAATCGTTATCGGCAGCTCTAGTCTCAACAGATTTTTCAAATATTTTATTCTTCTGCCAATATTCAACAAGATCTTTCTCGTATTCTATTGCTGGTCGTCTGGTATTTTTTTGAAACTTCATAGTCCTAATTCTCTCTTTATAATATAAAAGTCACTTCTTTTATGGTGTTGGAACCTTGTTACAGGTGGTACCATCCAACTTCCAAAGAAATGACTCTTTGACGCTTATTTAACAGCTATTTCGGGCTTACCCGATGAGTTCTACTTGGCAAAAAATGCTTTTCTACCCACTGCTTTCACGGTTGATAGCCGTTTATTTGTTCTTATCGAACAAAGCGCATTATTACTAACCACTAACACCTAAACTATAGCCTATTTATCACTTCGTATCAACTAATCAGGTAGGCGACAACTTCTTGTTTTTGCGGTAGCATTTTCCCAAGCCAGACATTTTGCAAACTATTTTCGCCGTTAATAACAAGCAGAGCTGGATATTCTAAAATATCGTATAGTTGACACTTGCTAACCCCCTCCTTGCTCTCGGCATCCAATACTTCAACCTCTATATCAGGATAGACTCGTCTGAAGTCGTCTAAGTACTCCTCTACCATCCTGGCATGTTCTGATTTCGGCTGGTATAGCACTAGCAGTTTCATACGATTAGTTTAGCATATGGTCTAGAGATCGTTCTTGAGCAGTCACTAGCTACAGCCAGTGGTCGAGCCACAACTGCTGCAGACGTAGCAGCTACCGGCTCGTTGGGTCTGATTACCACAGTTATAGCATAGCGGCGCAGGATTGTTAGTCGTGGATTTGGGTTTAATTTCAGGAACCTCTAGTATAGCCACAGGATTATCAGCGACTTTTTGTTGTACGACTTTGTCGACTGATGTTTCTTGGACTCGGTGGTTCTTCAGTGAGTAGAGTGATCTGCTCGTCTGATGGCATATCATCTATTGATGCTAAACCCAGCTCCAAACGATCATCAAAACTTAAGTAAGTTAGCGCCAGTCGTCTAAATATGTAATCAACAAGGCTCGAGGCTGTACGAATTTCTGGATCATCGGTAATACCTGATGGTGCAAAATTCATATGGCTAAGACCCTTAACGTAGGTCTTAAGCGGTACTCCGTACTGTAAGCCATAGCTTACTGAGCGAGCAAATGAATCCATAAGACCGGCTAGGGTCGACCCCATCTTGGCAGTATTGATGAATACTTCACCAGGTGTACCATCGTCGTATTCACCGACTGTTACATAGCCATGGCTATCGGCCACGGTAAAGGAGAAAGTCTTTGCATTGCGAACTTTTGGTAATGGTCGACGAATAGCTCCACCTTTAACGATGAACTTATCTGTTTCAGCTGGTTCGGTTACAGGTAGCATTGTCTTGACTACCTGCCTTTTTAGCCATCGATAGAGGCTGAGCAACTTTACAGTTATCTCTGTAAATAGCTATGGCCTTGATACCCATCTCCCAAGCTTCAATATGTAGCTGTTCAATATCTTCGACTGTGACTTCTTCTGGCATGTTAACAGTTTTACTGATAGCTCCAGATAGGAAAGGCTGAACTGCTGCCATCATCTTTACATGTCCAAGGTAGTGGATGGCGTTATCACCCATTGAACAAGCAAAAACTGGTTCGTGCTCCTTCTTTAGATGAGGTGCACCCAGAATAGTCTTCTCAATATCAATATACTTAACAATATCGTCTACTTGTTGCTTAGTGTAACCGAGTGCCTTTAGAGCTCTTGGAACCGTTTGATTAACGATACTCATCGTTCCGCCACCAACTAGCTTTTTAACCTTAACAAGCCCAAGATCCGGCTCTATGCCAGTAGTATCACAGTCCATCATTAAACCAATCGTTCCGGTTGGTGCTAGAAGACTGGCTTGAGAATTACGAACTCCATACAACTCACCCAGTTCAACGGCTTCATCCCAAGCACTGGCTGCAGCACTTAACAAATCTTCAGATACCAAACCAGCATCAATCTTTGAGACTGCTTCACGGTGCATTTTTATGACCTTAAGCATTCCTTCACGGTCTTTATGGAATCCAGCGAAAGGACCAACTTTTGCAGCAATTTTGGCACTGACAGCGTAGGATGACCGGTCAATAAGTGCAGTAATTGCTGCTGCTTGAGCTCGACCTTCGTCAGAGTCATATGGTAGGCCTTGTGCCATTAACAGCGCTCCAAAATTGGCATAACCAATACCAAGCTGTCGATAAGCTCGGGCGGTCTTTGCAATATTCTCAGTTGGATATGCACTATAGCCGACAAGAATCTCTTGGGCAGTGAATATAACATCAACTGTATGCTTAAAAGCTTCCACATCGAAGCTATCATCCTTGCGTAAATATTTTAATAAATTAATACTTGCTAGATTACAGGCGGAGTTATCTAGGTGCATATATTCACTACATGGATTAGTGCCATTAATTCGCCCAGCTACAGGGGTGGTGTGCCACTTATTAATAGTTGTATCAAATTGCATCCCAGGATCTGCACATTCCCAGGCTGCTTCTGAGAATTCGCGGAATAATCTTACGGGCTTTAACAGTTTTGACAACTTTTCCCGTAGTTACAGCCTTTAAGCCCCAGTCAGCATCAGCTTTTACAGCCTCCATAAATTCATCACTTACTCGAACTGATATATTGGCATTTTGATATTGGACACTGAAGGAATCTTTACCGTCCAGACTCATATCCCAGCCAGCAGCTTGTAAATCACGGGCTTTGCGCTCTTCAATCGCTTTACTCCAAATAAACTCTTCGATATCTGGGTGATCAGCGTTTAAAATGACCATTTTAGCCGCTCTACGAGTCTTACCGCCGCTTTTTATAGCGCCAGCTGAGGCATCAGCGCCACGCATAAAGCTAAGTGGGCCAGAAGCAGTTCCAGCACTCTTACCAAGTTGCTCTACTGATGATCGCACTCCACTAAGGTTAATACCTGAGCCGGAGCCACCCTTAAAGATCATACCCTCCTCAACATACCAGTTTAAAATAGCTGGCATGGTGTCCTCGATACCGAGAATAAAACAGGCACTAGCCTGTTGAGCACGTTCAGCCACACCAATATTGAACCAAACTGGTGAATTAAAAGCAGCTCTTTGAGTTGCTAGTATATATTTAAGTTCTTCACGAAAGTCTTCAGCATCAGTTTCGTTATCGAAATAACCTTCCTGTAAACCTTGACGAGTAATTGTATCGGCTACTCTGTTAATAAGATGTTTCAAAGAGCTCTCACGGCCTTTGGTTCCCGGAGTACCGGTAAAATATTTCTGAGCAACAATATTAATAGCATTAAGTGACCAACCCTCTGGAAATTCAACACCTTTTTGCTCAAAGATTGGTTTGTTGGCTATCGGATTTACAATTATTGAATCACTCTTGACCCATTTAATTACGTCGTATGCTTTCTTCTTAGTTGGAGTAAATAACCGTCCAACTTTTAAACTGGTTGTTTGTCCCATGATTGAACCCTCACTTAATTATTGAGCTTATGCTCTTTGTTATTTTTTTATTCCCTTTTTGTTCCAGTTGCCTGTGATCAATATAATATTCCACATTTATTTGAATGTCTATACTAATTTTTTAAGAAAACTGGTTTTACTTTATAGCTTTGATGTTTGGGTTATCTTGCGTTCTCTGATCTGAGATAACTCACGTTCAAAACTATTTATGTCTTTGAATTTTCGATAAACGCTGGCGAATCGTACGTAGGCTACTTCGTTTAAAGCCGCTAGTCGATCCATAACCAAATCACCGATAATTGCTGTACGTACCTCTGAGTCGCTTAGTGCTTGTAACTCGTTCTCGATCTCATTTACCAATTTTTCAAGTTGTAAATTAGTGACCGAGGTTTTCTCACAAGCTCTATATAGCCCAGACATGAGTTTCTGTCTGTCAAAGAGTTCTCTAACACCACTAGACTTAATTACGACAAGTTGAGGTCTCTCAACCCTTTCATAAGTAGTAAAACGATGTCCGCAATGGGTACAAACCCGTCGTCTGCGAATAGCTTCACCGTCTGCGGCATCTCTCGACTCAATGACTTTCGTATCATCTTTCTGACACTGGTTGCATTTCATCTTGCATACCTCCTTTATTCAATATAAAAGTACGATAACTATATTTGTTGGGCTACATATAGTGTCTATGAATAGCATGTTAGCCCTACTTATAGTGTTTTGCAAGTATTTATTGCTGTATTATTTAATACGTCTTTAGAACTGATCTTTGTCAGGATCTGGGCGATCACTATCCTTAGAACGGCGTCTTGATAGTCGGCGTAGGAAGGACGGTTTTTCCACATCTTCTTCGTCAATTCCATTCACGACGGTTGGTTCAGCCTCACCTTTAGTCTCGTCTTTCTTGTCGTCGTCTTTACTCTCAGCATCCTTCTTCTTGTCGGTATCTTCGTCGTCATCGATGGCCCAGATATTAGGGATTGGTGTATCGTCATGAAAATCACTACTATCTTCTTCTTGGTTAGAAGGCAAAGACATGTCTAGATCAGACATAACCTTATCTTCCGATCCCGAAGATTTATCTTTGTTCTTAGACTTCTTATCACCAGAATCTTCGTCTTTATCATTTGCCATAGTGCGGTCTTCGAGTCGCTTCCTATTAGTAAAGTAAGAGGCGTCAAAGCCAGTAGCGACGACAGTGATTATTACTTCGCCAGTTAAGTCACTATTAATACTTGCTCCGAAGATAATGTTTGCATCCGGATCAGCTGCGGCCGTAATGATCTCTGCAGCTGTATTAATCTCGTGCATTGTCAGGTCATCACCGCCGATAACATTAAAGAGTATGCCCCGAGCTCCATCGATTGATACCTCAAGAAGCGGTGACTCAATCGCTTGCTGGGCCGCTTGAACAGCCCGACTCTCGCCACTTGCCCGTCCAATACCCATAAGAGCCGAACCGGCATTAGTCATAACAGTTTTAACATCAGCAAAGTCTAGATTTATTAAACCATGTACTGTAATCAGATCAGATATACCCTGGACACCTTGGCGCAAGACATCATCAGCAACTTTAAAAGCTTCAAGTAGTGGTGTCTGACGCTCTATAGTCTGTAATAAACGATCGTTTGGTATGACTATTAGGGTATCAACTGATTTCCTAAGATTATCGATAGCTATCTCAGCATTGCGTCGTCTTTTTTCACCCTCAAAGGCAAACGGTTTGGTAGCAAAAGCGACAACCAGACTATTAGTATCCTTAGCAATTTTGGCAACAACATGACCAGCACCACTACCAGTTCCGCCGCCGGCTCCAATAGTAATGAACGTCATATCGGCGCCTTCTAAAGCCTTCTCGATCTCCTCTTTGGACTCTTCAGCAGCTTTTTCACCAACGGCAGGATCTGCACCAGCACCTAAACCTTTTGTCGTATCTTTGCCGATATGGATTTTTGTTTGAGCCTTGGAATTATGTAGAGCCTGAGCATCAGCATTTATAGCGATAAATTCAACTCCATCAACTCCTGCCTCAACCATACGATTGATTGCAGCACCGCCGGCACCCCCAACTCCAACAACTTTTATACGAGCGAATGTCTCTACTTCAGGCTTTATTTCAGGCATAGTACTTAAATCCCCTTACGTATTTATACTGGTGAGTATACTCTACCCTTATCTTAAGTTCAATATAATTACTTATTCAATAAAATGTCGTTAAATAAATTGCTAGCGCGGGGTGTATAAAAACTTTCTATCGTTTCACTGAACGGAAAAAACGATACATTGGTTGCAATAATTTTGTGCTCGTTATCGATCCTGAGGACGATGATTGGTTAGCCGGACCAAGGATCATATCAAGTAACATTAGTCCGACGGCAGTGAAGGCCGCCGGGTCATTTACACCCTCAACTAGTCCACTAATTGGTTGTAACATACCAACTCGACTAGCCAGTTGAAGCTTTTCTTTAGTGAATTCAGCGATACCTGGAATTTTCGAGGTGCCTCCTACTAATACGACTCCCCCTGGTAACTTACGTGATTTCCCAATCTTATGAAGTTCTCGCTCGACATATTCTAAAAGTTCATCAACCCGAGCCTCGGCAATCATATCGATATCGTCGCTCTTGAAAGTATGAACATTACTGCCCACCTTAACTGTTACGTTCTCTTTTTTCGTTTTCTGATCTAAGCTTACATTGTTAATTTTTACATTCTCAGCAATATCCAAATCAGTTTTAAGCCCAATCGCTAAATCATTAGTAATATTTATGCCACCAATAGGCAGGACCGCAATGTGTTGAATCTCTCCATCTTCTATGACCAGGAGATTTGTTGTGCCGGCCCCAATATCCAAAAGCGCGGTACCGGCTTCTCTTTGTTGTCTGGTAAGAACGGCTTCAGCTGCTCCAAGGCTGGAGACAGTCCGCCGGTTAACTCGTGTTTGTGCTTTAGCCAGGGCATCGTCTAAATTGCGTAAGTTCGGGATAGAGCCAGTTACTATATGAGCATCAACCTCTAAACGAACACCATGCATACCAACTGGATCTTTAATGTTGTTTTGCCCATCTAGTCGATAATTCTTTGCAAATAGCTGTAATATCTCTCTGTTTGGTGGCAGTTTTACTATAGTAGCGGCTTCTTCAACTCTAAATCGATCTTCGTCAGTAATCTCTCGATTAGCAGTACTAATAGCAATTACACCACGAGAGTTAATCCCAACTACATTTGTACCGTTTACGTTGACTGTAGCGCTATGGATTCGAACCCCCGCCAAGCGTTCGGCTTCAGTTATAGCGTCTATAATTGCCTCAGCAACGTCGTCAACATAAATAACCGTTCCCTTACGCATTCCTTTATTAACGGCGTGTCCATAGCCTATTATTGAAGCCTTTGCGGGGTCGTTTTGATCAGCAATACCAATGACACATCTAACGGTGCTTGTGCCAATATCTAAACCAACGAAATGAGGTACAGAACGGTCATTCATGGATGCAGTATACCGCTAGTCCTATTATCACGGCAAGTATTCAAACAAGCCTTGGGATTGCTCCGCTAAAGAGCTGTTAATATCTCTGCGTCGTTAGCCTGTATCAAAACTGTGTGCTCAAAATGCGCTGAGCGTGAATCATCCCAGGTCTGTACTGTCCAACCATCGTTAGCAATATAGACTCGGTCGCTACCAAGAGTCGACATGGGTTCGATAGCAATTGTCATATGTTTTTTAAGTCGTATTCCAGTATTAGCACGACCATAATTAGGAATATTGGGGTCTTCGTGTAATTCGTTACCAACTCCATGACCGACCAAGTCACGAACTATCCCGTAATGGTGTTTGTTGAGCTCTTTTTCAATGGCTGAGCCAATATCTCCTGTTCGTGCACCATCTTTTACAGCGGCAATTCCAGATAGAAGAGATTGTTCAGTATATTTCACTAGTTCCACGTCCTTTTGGGACACTCGGCTTACCGACGATAATGCTAATTGCTCCATCGGTAATCATACCTTTATATATTACACCAAAATCTAAGCTTACAATATCACCGTCTTTTAGCACTCGGTTTACGGACGGTATACCGTGAACAACTTCTTGATTTATAGAAGTACATAGTACGTCAGGGAAGCCTTGGTAGCCAAGGAATGCCGGTGTTCCACCCATCTTCTTAAGCTCGGCAGCAGCTATATTAGCTAGATCTTTAGTAGTCATTCCAACGGCCGCTTTTTTTGAGAGTATATCAAGTACTGTAGCTAACATTCGCCCACTCTCTCTCATCGCAGTCAATTTCACTAGTGTTTTTAACAGTAGTAAACACTTAGTATTTATCCGTTAGAGTTATTATTGTCGTCAATGATGCGGGTTATTTCCTGATGAACGGTATTAGGGTCTTTGCCCCCGTCAATATCATATACATGAACCCCAAGTTCTTTGAAGTGATTAATAATCGGTACTGTTACCCTTTCATATTCATTGAACCGTTTAGTAATGGCCTCTTCATTGTCATCTAGCCGGCCTCTTTTCTTTAGTCGTTCGCGAACAACGTCCTTAGAGGCATTCAAGTGAATAACAGCCGTTAGTGGGAATCTTCCCTTATCGACGTTCTTCAAAAGCCAGTCGGCCTGAACGACTGTTCTTGGAAAGCCATCTAAAATAAATTCTTGTTTGGTGTCAATAACTTCAAAAACTGTGTCTAAAACCCTCACCATTTCATTGTCGTCCAGTAACTTACCTTGAAGCATCTCTTGTCGTCTTTTACCAGTTATCAGGACCCGGAGTATTTCCCCGGTGGATATCCAGGCGTAACCATGCTCATCAGCCTGCAAGCGACCTTGCATACTTTTACCAGAGCCTGCAACGCCCATTAAGATAATCATTTGTTCAATCTCGCCTTTACTATGCTTGCTAGTGTTGCACCATCAGCGCTACCACCACTACGTTCTTTAGCTTGAGCAATAATTTGTCCCATTTTACTCATATCAGGGTTATCAAATTCACTAATAACGCTATCAACCAGAGCGTTTATCTCAGTCTCAGATAGACCTTTTGGTAGATAATTCTCTATTATTTTTTTCTCTGTAAGTTCTTGTTCAGCGCGATCAGCGTTCCCGCCGGAGGTATAAAGGTCAGCGCTTTCTTGTCGTTTCTTAACTTCCTTCTGTAATAAAGAAATGATTTCGCTTTCGCTAATGCCTTCAGTTTTTTTCCCTTTAGCGACTTCGTCGTATAGAATTACGCTCTTTAGACCTCTTAGAGTCTCGACTGTCGTCTTGTCACCACTGAGCATGGCAACTTTGAGGTCTTTGTCGATCTGCTCCTTGAGAGTCATATTATTAGCGCTGGCCGAGTTTAATCTTCTGTAGCTTTACTGCTTTACGAGCACGGCGAACGATGGCTTTTTGCCTTCTTTCGACCTTACTGATAGGCTTTTCGAAATATTGCTTCTGCTTAACAGTTAGCATCATTCCAGATTGCTGGACCTTGCGGTTGAATCTACGTAATAGATTCTCTAGAGATTCTTTAGAATCTTTTCTTGTGACCTGTATCATAATCCTAAATTATAAGGGGTGTGGGGGGTTTTTGCAAATTATCTTTAGAGACCTTGCTGTCTCTTTTGATTTGCGCGTTGTGATTTCAACACTATACTTTGGAGTTCTTTAAAGATTATAAATTGTTTGTTTGTATAATAAACTTTCGTGTTTGCTTGCTTTTCAGATAGTAAAAATCCAACTTTTTCTAAGCGCTTTAATTCTCGTTGAATGTTGCCAGCATCCTCTTTTATCAACTTAGCAAGGCCCCTGACGTGTGTTTTGAAATCAGGATACTTAGCATAGATTACTATAATCTTGCGCCTAACTCGTGAAGTGATGAAGACATCTAACATAATTTTATATTGTTATTCAAACAACGTAAGTAATACGCTATAGTATACCTACCTAGTATTGGCATTTCAAGCTATTTTGTTTAAAAATTAGATTATGATTTATTATTACAAAGTTTGGGTGGCAACCAGTCGCTACCATAAACCGGAGCCGCTTACCTATAAAGCCGACTATAAATTATCACCCGGCGATGTGGTATTAGTCCCAATGACGCGTTGGCAATGTTTGGCGGTTGTTGAAAGTCTAACTACCAAGCCTTCATTTAACGTTAAAGAGATTGCTGCCTCTGTTGGAGTCAGCCTTCCGAAGCCACTACTCGAGCTCCGTGATTGGTTACAGTCATACTATCCATCACCTTCAGGAATCATAACTCAGCACTTCCTTCCTAGTGTGTTGTCACAAAAAATACCTGAAGTAACAAAAACCCCAAGTACCAAGTCAAAATCAATTGAACAACCGCCTCTAACTGACGAACAAAAGCTAGCTCTTAGTGTTATTAAAGATTCTGGTAGCTATCTGATACACGGCGAAACCGGTAGCGGAAAAACTCGTATATACCAAGAGAGTTCTAAAAAAACTCTCGCTCAGGGAAGATCGATCATTATCCTGACACCTGAAATTAGCCTAACGGCTCAACTCTATAGAAATTTTAATGAGCTTTTCCCTGGAGATGTAGTACTTTTTCATTCTCATCTAACTCCCAAGGAGAAGTTAAGTTCTTGGCTTAGAATCGTTAGATCGAAAAAACCTATAGTTGTTATAGGAACT
Source organism: uncultured Candidatus Saccharibacteria bacterium (assembly GCA_963706245.1). GTDB lineage: Bacteria > Patescibacteriota > Saccharimonadia > Saccharimonadales > UBA4665 > BOG-1338. Next base: position 647,946 of record OY970151.1, read on the forward strand.
CGTTCGGCGTTATTCAGTCCAGTTGATAATCTGGGCTTAATAGTAGTCGACGAAGCTCATGAACCAGCCTATAAAGAGGAACAAGGCACCCATTATCATGCCCTCAGGGTAGCTAGTAAGCTTGCCGAGCTACACTCCAGTACACTATTAATTGGCTCGGCTACTCCGTCAGTGACTGATTATTTTATCGCCGAACAGAAGTCCGTGCCAATTATTCGTCTGGCTAAGCCGGCTGTCACGAAACTAAATGAGGCTAACAAACCAATTGTTGTCGACATAAAAGATCGTAGTTTGTTTACTAAATCAGCTCATTTATCCAATCAGTTAATTGAAGCTATTGAATTAGCCTTAAATAAGAAGGAACAGGTCTTATTGTTTCTTAACAGGCGCGGTACCGCCCACGTTATACTCTGTCAAAACTGTGGTTGGCAGGCTATGTGCCCCAACTGTGATACCCCACTTATCTATCACGGCGACAACCATACGATGCGCTGTCATACCTGTAACTTCGTTCAAAAGACTGTTACAGTTTGTCCTGTTTGCGGCGGTACTGATTTGGTATTTAAGAGTAGTGGAACCAAAGCAATTGTCGCTGAAGTTGAAAAAATATTTCCAAAAGCTCGGTTACAGCGCTTTGACACCGATAATAAGAAGGCTGAGAGATTTGAGGCCCACTATGAAAACATCAATAGCGGCAACGTCGATATTTTAATTGGAACCCAAACTCTGGCTAAGGGTTTAGATCTTAAAAAATTAAGCGTTGTCGGTGTTATAACCGCCGATACCAGCCTATATATACCCGACTTTATGGCCCAAGAGCGAACTTATCAGTTAATTACTCAGGTAATCGGTAGAACTTCTAGGGGAGATAAACACGGTCAAGCAGTCATTCAAACCTATAACCCTACAAGTCCAGTTCTTCAGTCGGCGCTTTTAAACGATTGGGCGACTTTTTATAAAAACGAAATAGCTGAGCGCAGTAAATTTCTATTCCCACCGTTTTGCTATCTGTTGAAGGTAACTATCAGGCGTAAAACTCCCGATAGCGCCAAATCCTCAGCATCTTCCCTGGTGAGATCATTACAAGACAAACAGCTTCAAATTACTATAAGTGGCCCGGCTCCTTCGTTCCATCACAAACATGGCAATGAATTTGAGTGGCAGTTAATTATAAAAGCTAAAAAACGCTCAGAGTTACAAAAAGTTATTCAATTATTACCAGCCAATTGGTCTTATGATTTAGACCCCACAAATTTGCTATAGTGTTGTATTTAACAGATAAAACGGCTATACTCGTGCCATAATGCCAAACCCTCGCGACATGCTGATCACCCTGCCAAACCCTCATCTCCGTGAACCCTCCAAACGAGTTGGTGCGATTACCAAAGAGATTCAGAAAATCATTACTGACATGGAAGCCACGGTTATTGACTGGGAAGATAGCCGAGAACACGAGGTTGGCGTAGCTCTGGCAGCAGTCCAGATCGATCAGCTATTCAAGATTATAATTATTAGAAACGACTACGATAACAAAGAGGATAGAAGTTTTAGGGTCTTTATAAACCCAACTATCTCTAAGCAGGAGGGTGAATTAACTGAAGATTTTGAAGGCTGTTTAAGTATTTCAGATATTTACGGGAAAGTCCCCCGCTACCCAAAAATCCATGTTAAAGCCATGGATATTGACGGTAAGCCTTTTAAGTTAGTGGCCGAAGGCTTTTTGGCTAGGGTTTTGCAGCACGAGATTGATCACACTAAAGGCATTGTTTTTGTTGAACATATAAGAGACGTACCAAACGCATTCTTTAGATTAAGTCCGGAAGGAAACTTGGAGCAGCTTGATGACAAAGCAGTCAAAAACAGTCGTATTCTTTGGTAGTGGCCCCCTGGCCGCTAAGAGTTTAGAGCTACTGAGCAAGGACTTTGAAATTGAAGCCGTCATTACTAAATCGACACCTGTAGGTCATAAAGGCAGCGTTCCGGTTATAGAATTGAGCAACAGCTTGGGAATCAAAACTTACAGCGTAGAAAATAAATTACAGCTAGATGATCTTATAAAGGACAGTAGTTTTAGTAGTCAGGCTGCTATTTTGGTCGACTTTGGCATTATCGTCAGTCAAAAAGTCATCGATAACTTTCAAAAAGGTATTATAAATAGTCACTTCTCGATTTTGCCCGAGTGGCGGGGTGCCGATCCCATTACTTTCGCCCTGCTAAGTGGACAAAAAACTACGGGTGTTAGTCTGATGTTATTGGTTGAAGCAATGGACGAGGGCCCCCTGCTTGGCTATTCGGAACTCACTATTGGACCTGAGGCAACAAATCCCTCACTTAGTAATGAACTTATAGTCTTAAGTCATAGTCTAATTATGAAGCTGGTTCCAGACTACTTGGACGGCAGTCTGACTACCAAGCCCCAGACTATCACTGGTAGAGAAGTCAGTTATTCTAGGAAGTTAACTAAAAAAGACGGCTTAATAGAGTGGACCAAGCCCGCTAATCAGATTGAACGAGAAATTAGAGCCTTTATAGAGTGGCCAAAGAGTTATACCACGCTAGGTGATATCGAGTTGATAGTAACCGCCGCTCACGAGGTGACCGCAGATAACATCGAACCCGGTCATATTCGAAGTGAAAATAACCAGTTAATTGTTGGGTGTAGTGAAAATTGCCTATCGATTGATAGGTTGAAACCTGCAGGTAAATCAGAAATGACGGCCAGTGCTTTTTTGGCTGGTTATAGTAGCCGTTTAATCTAAACCTGAGGCAAATTCGTATTGGTACTAGCTATAATCTGCGGCGCAAGCTCTTTAATCTCGCTTTTTAACTTTTCAAGTTCACCGCTTACAACTTCTTTATAGTTAGGAAAGTTAGTCTCAAGCCAAGATAGAGCGGCTTTTTCCTTATCCTTAACCATGTCTGGGGTATCCTGATCGGTTGGCATAAGTCTCTCAAATTCATCGAGCTGTGCATCGGTCATCTGTGAAGCTAGGGTTGTTCCGACACGCATCTCGAGAGTCTCAAGGATATGAGCTAGCATTTTACGCTTTTCATCAGGTGGGAGAGCGGCTAAACCAAGTTCTTCAAGCGTCTGTTCGTTTAATGTATAAGCCATGATTATTCCTAATTTATGAAGTTATTGTAATCCACTTAAATATAATCTAAAAGTCTATAATTTACGCTCGATAGTTTCTTGTTTATAGGCTTCTATCGTGTCGCCGATCTCAACAACTAGTTTTGACGTAGTTTTAAGGCCCAGGCCACACATTTCTCCCTTGGAGACTTCTTTTGTGTCCTGCGGGCCATGCTTTAAATTGCTAAGCTCAGCTTCTGCAATTAGCTTATTACCTCGTTTAATACGTACATGAGCCGGTACGACCAACTTGCCTTCAATAACCTCACCACCGCAGATTACCTCACCCTTAGTTGTCTTAAAGACAGCTTTAACTTGCAGTTTCCCAATCTCTGTAACGACGACTTCTGGAAGTAATAAGTTACTAAGTTCATCACGGGCATTGTCAATAAGCTCATAAATAATTTTATATTCTCTGATACTAACTTTGTCGCGGTGAGCCAATCTTTTAATATTAGTCGGTGCCGACACATTAAAGGCGTAAATTATGGCGCCTGAAGAGTGGGCCAAATGAATGTCATTTTCATTAACGACGCCAACGCTGGCACCCACAATCTGAATAGCAACTTCTTCAGTTTCAAGTGATTTTAGACTATCTATAACAGAGGTCAGAGAGCCTTGGACATCGGCTTTGACTATAACGTTCAGAGATTGTAATTCATTGCTGCGGTTAATTATTTTGATAAGATCATTACCACTTAAATCAAGCCGATTGTTATTTTCCTGTTGTTTTAAATTAGCTGATATACCGGATAGACTACGAGCGGTTTTTTCATTATCAACTACGCTGAAAGCGTCACCAAATTCCGGCAGCGTTTTAAAGCCGGTAATAACGACCGGGGTTGAGGGAGTAGCGCTAATTAAAACTTCACCCTCTGGTGATTCTAGGTTTCTGATCTTAGCGTAACTTGAACCGGCAACAATAAAGTCGCCGCGCTTCAGTGTGCCACTCTCAACCAAAGCATGAGCCACCGGGCCACGTCCCTGTTGAGTGTGGGCTTCAATGATCAGCCCCTTAGCCGGGCCATCGTGCAAAGCCCGCAAATTCTCGACGTCGGATACCAAAAGAATCATATCCAGTAGATTATCTATGCCAGCTTTGGTCTTGGCAGAGACTTCAACCACCACCGTATCACCACCCCACTCTTCAACCAGAACGTTTTGCTCAGATAGCTGTTGCTTAATATGATTAACGTCAGCCCCTTCTTTGTCGATCTTGTTGATAGCCACAATAATCTTGACGCCGGCTTGCTTAGCAAACCTTATAGCTTCGATTGTTTGAGGCTTAACGCCGTCGTCGGCCGCCACTACAATGACTGCTAGATCAGTTAAGCGAGCACTGTGAGCTCTAATAGCCGCAAAAGCCTCGTGCCCAGGGGTATCCAATAGAGTAATCTTCCGGCCGTGATGGGTCGTTTGGTAGGCCGTGATGTGCTGGGTTATCCCACCAGCCTCACCTTTAGCGACTGAAGCGCCTCTAATAGCATCTAGTAGGCTTGTTTTACCATGATCAACGTGTCCCATTACTGCAACAACCGGCGGCCGTTCAGTAGCGTGCTCACTGATCGGCTCTTTAACCCGGGCTACAGGTGTTTCATCTTTAACCTGCTTAACTAGCTCAAAATCGAGGCTAAGTTCATCAACAATAATCTGAGCTGTATCAAAATCTATTCGCTCATTGACGGTCGCCATAACGCCATTTTTCATTAGCTCAGTAATCAACCGGCTAACAGGTACCATCAGTTTTTCAGCTAGGTTGCCGACGGTGATGTAGTCTTGTAATTCAATTTTACTTGCCATCTTCGGCTCCTTTCTTAAAACTTATGGTCACTACATATTAGTGCCGGGTTATTTAGCGCCTTTTAGGCTTAAGGCAATCTTCCGAGTCTCTGGGTCAATGTCAAGAACCTTGAACTGCTTCTTCTCATTTAACTGGAAGAGTTTCTCGGGATCTACAGCGTCGCCTTCACTCATTTCTGAAACGTGAACCAAGGCTTCAACTGCTGGACTAAGTTGTACGAACGCTCCAAATGGAGTGATACGAGTCACCTTACCTTCTACAATCGAGTCCTTCTTAAAGGCCTTAACTTCGTTAAGCCAGGGATCCTCGCTCATTTGCTTAAGACTTAGGCTAAGGCGGTCTTTATCGATTGCGATTATTTTGGCTTTAACAGTCTCGCCAACTTTCAAATAGTCCCTGGGGTCTTCAACCCGCTCCCAAGATATTTCTGAAATATGGATTAGTCCTTCAATGCCGTCAACGTTCACGAAAGCTCCAAAATCTATTACGCCGGTTACTACGCCTTCAACTACGTCGGCGATTTTTAGATCTGTTAGTCTAGCCTGCATATCATCTTTAATAGCAGCTTTTTCTGAGAAAATAAGTTTATTCTCTTTGCGGGAAACATCTAAAATACGCACTCGAATTGAATGATCGACTAAGGCATGCAGCTTCTGGAGGATTTCATCGCGGTCAGCTCCTGAAACTCTTGGATAGTTAGCGGTTGAGAGTTGAGATACTGGTAAGAACCCACGAATTCCTTCAAGTTCCACCAATAATCCACCACGGTTAGCATCATAAGGGATAATCTCGACGATTTCTTGTTCGTCAAAGATGCGCTGCAGTTCGTCCCAGCCCCGATCTTTAACGGCTCGGCGCATACTCAGTAGAGCGTGACCTTCCTCTTCAAGTTCAGGGTCAACGACACTGACAGTTACACTTTGACCAATTTCCATAGGTTGGTTATGGCCAATTTCTCGGCGCATTACTACGCCAATTCCCTGGGGACCAAGGTCTACCCAAAGCTCGTGTTTTTTAATTGATGTTGTTACCCCCTCCAAGACATCACCTGTCTGAAGTGGTTTGACGTCATGCTTCTCTAGCAATTCGTCCATTGTTGTTATAGTTTGTTGCGACATGCTTCTACATGCCTCCTTCGTAGATGTATTTCTGATGCTTAAAAAGTATCCAGCAAATGTGCCGTTACTTTACTCGCACAAGATTATCTATATTATACCTGTTATAGGCCCAGGAGTCTAGAGGTGAAAGCCTGAGTAAATATGCTAAACTAAAAACATGTATTTGGGTGTAGATATTGGGGGTACAAAAACGCTTGTTGGTCTGCTCGACGACCAAGGTGTAATACTGCATCAGAAAAAATTTCCGACTGCTAGAATTTATGAAGAAGCGATCGACGAAATAGTTAATACTGTTAATAATTTTACAACAGATAAGCTGATTGCGGCCGGCATTGGCCTACCGGCAACGGTTCTTGATAGAGATAATGGCGTCGGTGTGAGATTTGGTAATCTCCCCTGGGAAGATGTTCCAATTCAACACGATCTTAGCAAAAAACTCGGCTGTAAAGTTGTAATCGAGAACGATGCCAAGTTAGCTGGGCTGTCGGAAAGTATGGTTCTTGGGAAAGAGTTTAAGAAAATTTTGTATTTGTCTATTGGTACTGGCATAGGTACTGCCCTAATAGTAAAGCGAACTATTGATACAGCCTTTGGTGATGGTGGCGGTCACGCCATAATCCTCGAGCATGAGGGTAAATATCAGCCTTGGGAGAATTTTGCCTCTGGTAGAGCTATTAAAAAACAGTTTGGTAAGCCGGCCAGTGAGATTCATGATAAGAAAGATTGGGAGATCATTGCCAAGAATTTGGCACTTGGTATGGTTGAGCTTATGGCTATGACCGAACCTGACATTATAGTTATTGGGGGTGGCGTTGGACTATATCTTTCAAGTTACGTTGAACCATTAACTAAAGAACTAAAGCGTTACGAGAATTCCCTACTCAAAGTTCCTCAAATTAGAGAAGCCCAGCGTCCGGAAACAGCGGTTGTCTACGGTGGCTATGATCTGGCAAAGGCTTTATATGGATGAACTCTTAGTATCTCTGAAGCATGACTATCCTAAAATCCTATTTATTGAGGGTAATTCTTTCCGTTGGTCACCCGGTGAAAAGCAGATAATTTATAAGAGCGGTGGCGGTAAAGTAAATGACTCATGGGCACTGCTCCATGAAGTCGGCCACGCCCTACTTGATCATTCAATGTATAACTCCGATTTTGAATTACTAAAACTTGAAGTGGCCGCTTGGGAGAAAGCTGAGCAAATACAAGATAAATATGATATTAAGATCAACCCCGAGCACATACAGAATTGTCTGGATACTTATAGGGAATGGCTATATCAGCGCAGTAGCTGTCCGACTTGTAATAATACTTGTCTGCAAACTTCCCTAACCGAATATCGCTGTTTTAATTGCCACAGTGTCTGGAAAGTTACGGTAGCCCGTTTTTGTCGACCTTATCGCTTGCTTAATGCTTCCCAAAATAAAAAGTCGCCCGGAACAATTGTCCAAGCGACCTTCCGCTAAAGTATAAATACCTTAGGCTTTTTTAGTGCGACGAGAAATACGTCCGCCTTTGGCGCCGGCAATTCGAGCTAATTCACGATTGGCGTAGAAACCACCAGTGTGGCCTTTTTTACCGCCCATAGCACCAATTTTTGCGTAAAAATCAGCACCATATTTTTCTTTGTTAGTCTTAGCAGCAGCTTTGCCGCCTAATTTTGTTCCAGCCATGTTAAACTCCTTTAATTATTATTACTTGCCTCTCGATGAAGAAATAAAAAGGGCTCCGTGAATACGAAACCCTCTAATTTCACTTCCGAAATTATGCTTATGATACCACGCTATATTGCTAATGTCAAGTATATGTTAACGATTGCCCTGTGCTTGGTTTATAGCCTTAAAAAGATAAAAGCCCTCCTATTAGGAAGGCTTTTATATAATTTGGCACCGTGCTATTTTCCCAGGGGTGAACCCCAAGTATTGTAACCGCTGCGAGGCTTAACTTCTGTGTTCGGTATGGGAACAGGTGTCTCCCTCGCGCCATGGGCACCAATGTGCTCTGCCTTAGATAAGACAAAGCTCATCGATGTCCATGATGGAGTTGATGTCACGATATTAAAGATTGCAATTAAAGATCAAACGTTGGTGTTGTTAAACACCAATAACTAGTCAATGCACTTCTCTGAGCCAAACACATAAAGATTTGTCTGCATAGAGACATAAAAAGTCAATGGGACTATTAGTACGCTTCGGCTACATACGTTACCGTACTTCCACCTTGCGCCTATCAACCTGATCGTCTTTCAGGGTCCTCATAGGGAAATCTAATCTTGAGGTCAGTTTCGCGCTTAATATGCTTTCAGCGCTTATCTGGTCCGCACATAGCTACCCAGCAATGCCCTTGGTAGAACAACTGGTACACCAGCGGTGCGTTCATCCCGGTCCTCTCGTACTAGGGACAAATCCTCTCAAATTTCCTATCGTCCACAGCGGATATAAACCGAACTGTCTCACGACGTTCTGAACCCAGCTCACGTACCTCTTTAACCGGCGAACAGCCGGACCCTTGGAAGGTGCTCCCCCTCCAGGATGAGATGAGCCGACATCGAGGTGCCAAACAGCGCCGTCTATGTGAACTATTGGGCGCTATAAGCCTGTTATCCCCGGCGTAACTTTTATCCGAAAGCGCTGCCGATACCACACTCTTGTACAAAAATGTACGGACAGCGGAAAACTTACTCCTACTTTCGTACCTGCTTGGCTTGTAGGCCTCACAGTCAAGCTGGCTTATGCGTATACACTATCGATTCGATTTCCATCCGAACCTAGCCAACCTTTGAACGCCTCCGATACTCTTTAGGCAAAATGTTAACCAATTGCGCCAAACTTATATTCAAAGCCTGGCAGCATGTGAGGCTGAACAAGTTTATAAAACCGTTCTGCACTCTCGCCTACAATTATTAGTTGTAAACCGTCTTTCTGAGTCCGAAAAACTGCTTCTATGTTGTATTTATCTACTAAGGCTTTCCGTAAGATTTCTATGTCCTTACGCGTGAAGCCTTGAGTGTTTAGGATTAACGCTCGGTGGTCCTTAGACTTGGCCGAACCATCATCCATAAACCAGACAGCTATTGCTAACGGCGTTAGCCAGTGTCCTATTTGACTAGGGACAACCTTACGTCCGTTAACGTAAAACTTCTGGGCATAGAAACGAAATTGACCAACACTGAGGGTTTGAAAATAATAATTTTCTAACTCTACATTGTTAAGTACTTTACGCTTGCTCTTCGGTGGAGTTGTAGTCCAGTCTTTAAACTGTTCATACAACCAATCCACGTAGAAAGCTTGCTTTACTGAGTGTTCTATCTTTAAGCGATAGGTTAGGCCCATATTCTGGGTTTCTAAATGCCCATCACCTAAAGTTGTACCAATCAATATTGAGCGTTGCTTTTTATTTAGCCTGAGCAAACTCTTCTGTTCTTCAATCTTCTTACTTCTCATTGGTACCTGCTTTCTTTACAGGTCTCATGGTCGCCCATGAGATCAGACTATATCTTCCCTGATCGTTTAATCAGAGTCTGGCGTATAGTCGTTGAGGATCCCCACATTATATGGGTTTCCTGCTGATTGTCCGCACTGTACGGATTTTCACTGCTACTTTAAAAGTAACGAGTACCGACAGATACACGGATGTTCCAGCATATAGCCAGATACGCCCCCTGCTAACCTCGGAGTGAAGTTAGCCTTAAGGCAACCGCCCCAGTTAAACTACCCACCAGACACGGTCCCCGAACCGGAAAGGGCCGACAACTAAAAGTTATCAGACCTTTGCGGTCCAGGTAAGAATAAGATCATAACAAGGGTGGTATTTCACTGATGACTCCACCTAGGCTAGCGCCTAAGCTTCAAAGTCTCCCACCTATCCTACACATGTTACAACCCGATTCAATGCCAAGCTGTAGTAAAGCTGCACGGGGTCTTTTCGTCCTGCTGCGGACAGACGGCATCTTTACCGTCAATGCACTTTCACCGAGCTCTTCGTTGAGACAGTACCCATATCATTACTCCATTCGTGCGGGTCAGAACTTACCTGACAAGGAATTTCGCTCAAATTTATGTTACTTGAAAACCTATAAGTTAGGCGCTGTACGATTTCTCATACAGTCTCTATGTCGCCACAGAGGTCGGACTATATCTTCACTTTAAAAAGCGTTTGGCATGTAGTCTCTGAGGGTTCTCATTTGCATGAGTCTTCCCTGCTGATTGTCTGCACGAAACTGATTATTACTAAATTTAGTACAGTTCGATACTCAGATGTTCCAGCATATAGCCAAATTTTCTTCCAAAACCTCATGGCAGGAGGTAAAACAGAAGAGAGTCTTTCACTCTACTAAGGCAGTGATATCCACCTTAGGACGGTTATAGTTACCGCCGCCGTTCACTGGGGCTTCAGTTCACGCCGTAAAGCTCTCCCCTTAACCTTCCAGCACCGGGCAGGAGTCAGCCCCTATACATCCACTTTCGTGTTAGCAGAGACCTGTGTTTTTGGTAAACAGTTGCATGGGTTCCTTAGCTGCGACCTCCCATAGGGAGGTAGGCCTTATCCCGAAGTTACGGCCGCTTGTTTGCCGAGTTCCTTAACGAAGAATCACTCGTACACCTTGGTCTACTCGACCTGAGCACCTGTGTCGGTTTGCGGTACGGATAGCATTATCCAGCGTTTGGTAGCTTTTCTAGTCAGCACTATCACAAGAATTCGACCAAAAAGGTCGTTTCATTCGTAGGCATTTCTCCTACTTAGACGGATATAACCATGAATCCGCTCTTGCTAACATGCCGCGCACGCCAAACAATACAATACTAGTACGGGAATATTAACCCGTTGTCCATCGCCTACGCTACGCGCCTCGGCTTAGGACCGACTAACCCTGGGACGATTACCGTGGCCCAGGAAACCTTGCTCTTTCGGTGGGCAGGATTCTCACCTGCCTTATGGTTACTCATTCCAGCATTCTCACTTGATAACGCTCCACCAAACCTCGCGGTTCGACTTCAATGCAGATATCAACGCTCCTCTACCACGCTACATAATAAAATGTACACATTCGCATCTTCGGTGATACGCTTAAGCCCCGTTACATTTTCCGCGCAAGATCTCTTGACGAGTGAGCTGTTACGCACTCTTTAAATGAATGGCTGCTTCTAAGCCAACATCCTCGTTGTTTAAGAAATCTCACCTCGTTTCCCACTGAGCGTAGACTTAGGGACCTTAGATGGCGATCTGGGCTGTTTCCCTTTCGAGCGACGAGCTTAGCCCCGCCGTTCTAACTGCTGTAGTTCCACAGTAGCGTATTCGTAGTTTGTCAAGGGTGAGTACGCTCACGCGCCCCAGTCCGAAACAGAGCTCTACCCCACTACTGCTACCGTACAACGCTAGCCCTAAAGCTATTTCGAGGAGAACCAGCTATCTCCGAGTTCGATTGGCATTTCACCTCTAACCACAGGTCATCCGGGCGTTTTGCAATCACTACGGTTCGGCCCTCCACGTGGTTTTACCCACGCTTCAGCCTGCCCATGGTTAGGTCACTCGGTTTCGGGTCTATTTACATACACTAATCGCCCTATTCAGGCTCGCTTTCACTACGCCTCCGTCAAATGACTTAAGCTTGCGTATGCAAATAACTCGCTGGATCGTTCTACAAAAAGCACGCCGTCACCGGACAAGCCGGCTCCGACTCCTTGTACGCACACAATTTCAGGATCTATTTCACTCCCCTTCCGGGGTTCTTTTAACCTTTCCCTCACGGTACTTGTTCACTATCGATCGTAAGATATATTTAGCCTTAGGGGGTGGACCCCCCAGATTCAGTCAGGGTTTCACGTGTCCCGACCTACTCGACAAACGAACCTAGCATAGACTTACTATGAAAGTAAGCATATGACAGGTTCTTTGCAAATATAAGGTTTGCGATACTTCGCGTACTAGGCTATCACTATCTTTGGCCCACCTTTCCAGCTGGTTCTGCTCGCCTCGCAAATTTCTGACCTTATGCAGGTTATTGGTAGCACCTGCTTCCAATCCAGCTACAGTTTAAAAAAACTAGAACTCCGGACTGGTTGTTTGCAATGTCACAACCCCTATTTAATCATTCGTCTACCAACTTATCCATCTAGGAAATTGCCAGATGGAAGATAATAGGTTTGGGCTCTTCCGGATTCGCTCGCCACTACTACCGGAATCATTAATTATTTTCTCTTCCTCAGGGTACTAAGATGTTTCAGTTCCCCCGCTTACCGCTTTCCGAGCCTATATATTCAGCTCAGTGCCATTCCAAATGACTGGAATGAGGTTTCCCCATTCGGACATCCTCGGATCAAAGTTTATGTAGCAACTCCCCGAAGCTTTTCGCAGCTCATCACGTCCTTCGTCGGTATCTTACGTCCAGGCATCCCTTGTGTGCGCTTGAGTAACTTTTTACGTTTTAAAGTGCAATTGACTAGTTATTGGTATTTACCAATAGCCGTTTGTCTTAATTGCTCTATCTTTTTCAAATTTCTAACCAAATTTTTAAGTTGCAAAACTCTAGAAGCCACTACACACTATTTTCGTTACCTAGCCTAGCTTGAGTTTACAATCGAATCTAGTAAGCTAAATTCTATCTAAACTCAAGGTCACCAATATAGTCGTGTAATTGTAGCAGTATTAACAGAGGCGGTCAAGCCAACTATGATGTAATACTTGCTACAATTCTACTGCTGTAAAACGTCGATTATTGTTACTGAGTCTTAAGATAAGTGTCAATTGCCTGGGTAACTTTTCCACTTGGCTTTAGGTTTTCCCAGAACAGCACTTGTTCCCGGTTAATGGCCATCATGTCTTCAGGCCCCTGGAGTTCGTTGCCCAGCTTAACTAACTGAACGTTATTACCGCTAGTTCCAGATGTCGAAGTAGCAGCCAACTGACTGGCGGCTGTTGTACCGGTATTAGTTGATTGAACCTGTAAGTAATAGATGTCGGTTAGTTTTAGGTAATTGGGGTTGACCACCTTAAGTTTACCGAAGTAAACCTGACCATTAGTCAAAAAGACCGCTTGATATTCACTCTTGTTAACAGCATTTGCTTCACTGTTTGTACTCAGAGCAACTAACCACCAAACAACTACGCCAACTACGGCGACAACAATAACCAGGCAAACTATCTTAGCCCACATCTTCATCTCTCGCCGTTTGTGATGGTGAGCCGGGGTATACCCTTTTCCTGGTACTACTCCTGCTGCTGCACTAGCTCTTGACTGCTCTTCCATAAAACTCCCCTTTTATTCGATTTTAACGCTTAAGGTAATTGTATTAAAGACGGGTCTAATTAGCAAGCACTATTGAACTACTAAGTATTCGAAGCTGTAGCTCGTAGCAGTCTGAGGAGCACTACCTACACTTAGAGTAAAGCCAGTACTAGTGACATTACTGGGGTAGACTTCCAGTCCGGCACTGCCGGCGTCGTTAGGCGTAATTAGAACGTGTGGCGCGCTCCCGTAAGCGTTAGAGAAGACAACATTGACCTGGCCACCAACGGTAACGCCGCCGCTACCAGAAGTTAGAGTTATTGTTCCAGTTGAGTCATCACCATTGATAGTCACGCTGGCCGCACTACCGGCACCGCTCGCAACTGAAACGTTAGGTGTCTGACCACCGCTAATAATGTGACCGTTAATAGTTATGTTGGCCACAATTGTCGAACCGGAGACTTTTAGATTACCAATTATATCGGCGTTATTCTCAACTGTTAGTGCGTCAAGGGTTGTTTGACCGGTAACCGTTAGGCTACTTAAGGTATCTGAACCAGATGGTACGGTTGGGTTATAGAAGAAGTGTTCAAGATAGACAATTACTGTGCCCGTTCCAGTTCCCGAGTAACTTGTCATGGCGATACCGACAACTTGACCCGGGGCGGTTGCTACCATTCCAACACCCGGTGTTGATGAACTGGTTATATAATCACCCATTGTAATTGGTCCGTTTTCAGTATCAACTTTTACTGGGATACGACCAACTAGGCCTAGTGGTACCTGATCAGTTGTAGCTGGTGTACCATTAATAGCCCCTGATGGAGCGTTAGTTAAGTAACCCGGGCTAGTAGAAATAGCGCCAATTAGATTAGGGTCATAGGCTCCGGAACTCTTTGTTACTTGCTCAGGATTAGAAGGATCCAGAGAGACTAAGTCACCAGCGCCAATCGTTGGGTCGGTTGCCGTAATATCCTCAGCGTAGTCTGGAGAACCACTAGCCGTAATTGTGCCACTGGCAATAATTGTGCCATTAACACCTAGGGCCTCACCACCAGTACAAGTCGTAGCGTTAACACAAAGATCATCACTAACACCAAGATTACCGTCTATTTGAGCCGAGTTACCAACCGTTAAACCACCGCTTATCGATTCATCGCCGGCCACTTCAGCATTGTCGTCGACTGTCAGCGTACTAACTTCGGCGCCACCGGCCTGTAGTTGTTGAACATAGGCACCCCCAAGATCAAAAATTTGAAGAGTATCAGAGCTTTCGTTGGTTACATAGGCATAGCGACCTTGAACAGTTAGAGACTGTGGATCAGCCCCGGTAGAAACAGGGTTACCGACACTCACAGGGTCAGCCGAATTAGATATATCAAAGATTTGCAGGGTATATCCTAGCCAGTTTGTTACGTAGGCATAGCGACCCGAGACATAAACAGATTGCGGATTAATCCCAGTTGTAGCCGTACCAACTTTTATTGGGTCAGCCGGATTAGTAACATTGAATATTTGGAGGCTATCTGAACCGCGGTTGACTACGTAGGCATAGTTACTCTCCACATAAACGTCATAAGGGTTAGTGCCCGTAGCGGCCGTACCAACACTAACAGGGCTGGAAGGGTTCGAGATATCAATTACTTGAAGCAGGTCGGTGCCACTGTCTTCATCCGTTATGTAGGCATAGCGACCAGAGACAAATACCGATTGTGGACTTGTGCCGGTTGTGACAGTCCCGACATTGGTTGGGCTAGCTGGGTTGGAGATATCAAATATCTGGAGACTGTCGCCACCAAAGTTTACTACATAGGCATAGCGACCACTGACGTACACCGAGTACGGCAGCGAACCGGTGCTGACACTACCAACCATAAATGGATTATTCGGGTCAGAGACATCAACAACTATAAGCTCATGAACACCGACATCGGTTATGTAGGCATAGCGCCCCTGAACATAAACACCGTACAGGTCGCTTGAATTAGTAAACGTCCCAACGAGTGCTGGGTCACTTGGGGTTGAGATATCAAATATTTGAAGTGTCTCAGCCTGTTGGCTCGTCACGTATGCATAATCGCCCTGAATGTATGTGTCGTATGGTTGGTTAGAAGTAGCTACGCTACCAATAGCGGTGACAGGTACTGAGCCACCAACATACAGCTGGGCGGTAGCAGTTCCATTACCACCTATCGTGGCATCCGAATTAGTATTATCGCTGATAGTATTCGAGTAAGCGCGTGGACGCAGTAGGTAGCGTAGTATTTGTACCATTTGCTGTTCCACCTGTGTCTGTAAAGCTGTTTGTATAAACCGTGTAGTAAGAATCTGTGGTGTATACGCCACTAGTCGTGGTTCTGTAAACATTGTAAGCCCTGGCACCAGCAACCGGAACCCAGGAGATAGTTAAGCTCTTGTTAACCGCATTAGTTGTACCAGTAATCTGAGAGCTGGCAGTTGATTGACCAATACTTGCGCCAGTCGTATATGAATCATCAAGAGCTGTTACTTCATAGTAATAGAGGGTAATTCCGTTAGCTGTTAGTCCACCACTGGTCGCTAGAGCCGGAGCAGATGCTCCAGCCTTAAAGCCGGTGTCCGTAAACGTACCGGTACTAGAAGTACCGATAAAGCCGACACTACTGGGGCTACCTGCACTACTTATTCTATAGATTCGGTAATAGGCGGCTCCGTTGGTAGTCCAGTTAATGGTAATTGGATTTGTCACAATGTTTGAGCCAAAGTTAGCTGACTCACTAGACCCAAGGCTTTCAGCCCCATTGGCGGATACGGCGGTAATTTCATAGGTATAAGCAGTGCCTGAACCAGACCCTGTTGGAGTACCGACTATTGGTGCCTGTGACACTACTAATCCACCCGGGGCGGACAGACCACCAATGTCTACTTGAGAATTGGTGTTATCGACATTTAGAACGTTGGCAGCAGCAGCGTCTTGAATTTGGAAGGCCGTAGTCGAATCAGAAGTATTTTTGAAAGTTGCCGCACCGGATGTGCTAAGAGCTTCTACGGTTGTACCGTCAGTGCGAATATTTACGCCATAAGCGTCATTAGTCCCGAGATTTATTGTTGCACCAAAGCTATTACCGTTCTGGATGATTGAAGCTCCACCAGTCACAAAACCACAACTTATTGAGTTTTCAAGACACACCGTACCGCTACTTGCCGGGAAAGTGATAGTGTTGTTACCGCTGGGGGCAGCGAAGGCCAAAGTTGTAATGTTTGCTCCGGTACCAAGAATAAAGCTACTAGAGACCGCCCCCTGAAGGGTTAGAGTTCCGCTAGTACTACCTACTGTTATAGTCGATGACTCCGTCATTTATGGCAGTGACAGCCGTTAACGAAGTAATGTCCGAGTTAGCCCCGCTGGCGGCTGCTCCTAGAGCTGTTCTAGCTCCTGAGGCAGTCGTCGAACCAGTACCACCGCTAGTAATTGCCAGCGGAGTGGTGTTCAGAGTTAAACCGGCAAAAGACGGCGATGAAGTCGTAGCAATACTTTGAGGTAGAGGATAAAGTAATGGAACCGGTGGAGGCGCTGGCGATAACTTGGTCTGACGTGCCGTATATACTGGTAACACCGGAACCTGATGTACCGAAGCCACAACTTACGGAGTTCTCTAGACAAATAGTACCGGTAGAGTTGGGTAAGGTAATCACCTGAGTACCACCGGTAGCCGTTCCAGTTAAGTCGAAGTTGCTAGACGTTGAACCACCTAGATATAGGTTATCAAATGGTGCACTAGCCGAGCCTAAGTTTATGGTTGTTGTACCAGGTATCAAACTAGTATTAATAGCTACGCCGGATAGATTAGATAGAGCGACGTTAGCCCCGCCACCACCACCGCCTAAACAGTTACCTACAGTCGTACAGACTGTACCGGTACTGGCTGGGAAAGTGATAGTGTTGTTACCGCTAAGGGCCGCGAACGCCAAAGAGGTAGTGTTAGCTCCACTACCAACCGTGAAGGTACTAGAGCTGGAGCCTTGCAGATCTAGAACCCCGCCGGTACTACCGACAGTTATAGTGGACGCGCCGTCATTAATGGCTGTGACCACTGTTAATGATGTAATATCTGAGTTAGCTCCGCTGGCGGCCGCGCTTAGATCGCTTCTGGCTCCAGCGGCAGTAGTTGCACCAGTTCCGCCATTTCCCACACTTAAGGCTGTAGATAGAGTTAAACCACCGAAGGTTGGCGTCGAAGTCGTGCTAATACTCTGAGGTAGAGACAACGTAATAGCACCAGTCGAAGCACTGGCGTTAACCTGATTGGCTGTACCGGTTATACTGCTAACCCCTGATCCGGAGACAGCGAAACCACAGTTTGCGGAGTTCTCGAGACAAATGGTTCCAGTGGCATTTGGCAGTGTTAGTACTTGAGTCCCACCAGTAGCTGCACCGGTTAATTCGAAGTTATTAGATGTCGAACCGCCAAGGTAGAGGTTATTGAACGGCGCGGTAGCTGAGCCAAGATTAATGGTAGTCGTACCAGGTAGCAAACTGGTGTTAATTGCTACACTAGAAAGATTAGATAGTGACGCATTGGCGCCGCCACCGCTACCCAAACAGTTGCCGATAGTCGTACAGACTGTACCGGTACTGGCTGGGAAAGTGATAGTGTTGTTACCACTAAGGGCGGCAAAAGCTAGAGAGGTGGTGTTTGCACCGCTGCCGGCCACAATCGTGGAGGAGGCTGAGCCTTGAAGAGTTAGAGTAGCACCGGTACTGCCAACTGTTAGACTTGATGCTCCGTCGTTTACGGCAGTCACCGTTGTTAGAGAAGTTATATCGGAGTTGGCGCCACTGGCGGCGGCTCCTAGGTTACCTCTTGCGCCAGCGGCGGTAGTTGAACCAGTGCCTCCACTGGTAACCGCCAACGGTGTAGTGTTCAGGGTTAGACCAGCAAAAGATGGACTAGAAGTAGTAGCAATACTTTGGGGTAAAGAAAGAGTAACATTACCGGCCGATGAGCTGGCGATAACTTGATTGACGGTACCGGTTATACTGGTAACTCCTGAGCCCGACGCGCCAAAACCACAATTCGCTGAGCCCTCTAGACAAATAGTACCGCTAGCGTTAGGTAGGGTTAATACCTGAGTGCCACCGGTGGCTGTTCCAGTTAGTTCAAAGTTGTTTGATGTTGATCCGCCAAGATATAAATTATTAAACGGTGCAGTTGCTGACCCTAGATTAATGGTCGTTGTACCCGGTAGTAGGCTAGTATTAATTGCTACTCCGGAAAGATTAGATAGACCGACGTTAGCCCCTCCACCGCCTCCCAAACAGTTACCAACTGTAGTACAGACCGTACCGGTACTTGCCGGGAAAGTAATGGTGTTGTTGCCACTTAGAGCGGCAAAAGCTAGTGAGGTGGTGTTAGCCCCACTGCCAACACTAAAGGTACTGGTCGAAGAGCCTTGCAAAGTTAATACACCCCCACTATTGCCAACCGTTATAGTCGCTGCGCCGTCATTTATGGCAGTGACAGCCGTTAACGAAGTAATGTCCGAGTTAGCCCCACTGGCGGCCGCGCTTAGATCTGCTCTAGCCCCGGAGGCGGTAGTTGAGCCTGTACCGCCGTTAGCCACACTTAACGCTGTAGATAGAGTTAGGCCTCCAAAGGTAGGCGTAGAAGTAGTTCCAATATTCTGGGGGAGAGATAGAGTAATAGCTCCAGTGGACGAACTGGCATTTACCTGATTGGCTGTCCCACTAATACTGGTAACGCCCGAACCAGAGGTAGCGAAGCCACAACTTACTGAGCCATCCAAACAAATGGTACCGCTAGCGTTAGGTAGGGTTAATACCTGAGTGCCACCGGTTGCCACGCCAGTTAACTCAAAGTTATTAGAGGTTGAACCGCCTAAGAAGAGGTTGTTGAAAGGAGCGGTAGACGAACCAAGGTTAATTGAAGTTGTACCAGGTATTAGACTGGTGTTAATCGCTACGCTACTTAGGTTAGATAGCGCTGCATTGGCCCCGCCACCACTTCCCAAACAGTTGCCGATAGTCGTACAGACCGTACCACTGCTGGCTGGGAAAGTTATGGTGTTATTGCCGTTTAAGGCCGCGAAAGCTAGTGAGGTAGTGTTACCACCGCTGCCAGCTACAATTGTGCTGGAAACTGAACCCTGAAGAGTCAAAGTAGCGCCACTAGTACCCACCGTTAGACTTGAGGCGCCATCGTTTACAGCGGTCACTGTTGTTAGAGAGGTAATATCGGAGTTGGCGCCACTAGCGGCAGCGCTTAAATCGGCTCTAGCCCCTGACGCTGTAGTTGCACCGGTACCACCACTTGATACAGCTAGGGGTGTAGTGTTCAGAGTTAAACCGGCAAAAGCAGGTGTAGATGAAACACCGATATTTTGTGGCAAAGAAATAGTTACGTTACCGACTGTTGCAGATACGTTTACCTGGTTTGCTGTTCCGCCAATGTTCGTAACTCCGGAGTTAGATAGTAAACTACCGACGATACTTAACCCGCCCCCGAGAGTTATGGCACCAGATTGGCTGTTAATAGAATTTACAATACTGGGAGTGCCAGTAACACTAGAATAAGGGATAGTACCAGAGGTAATAGCGCCAGAACTATTGACTACAAACTGATCGGTGCCGCCAAACTGGAGCTCTAACAGATCACCTGCACCAGTTTTATTTATAAAAATCGAGGGATTTGTAGAGCTATCTGCCTGGGCGCTAGCTGGACCTAACGAGACCGTACCAGAGGCACCAACACCACTTAGGCTAAGTACAAAATTACCACTACCATCAGGAGTAACTATTAAACCACTGCTGGCTGAAGTTATATTAATACTGCTAGCTATGGTGTTCCCTGTAACTGATAAGCCATTACCAACTGATAATGCCCCAGTTAGACCACCAAAAGAAGTAACTCCACTGTTGGATATGGTTGTACCAGATATATTAATTCCCTCACCTGAAGCCAGCAGAACAGTTCCGTCTTCACCCTGCAGACTGGTTACTATAGTTTTTGGAGTTACCGGCCCAGGAGTTGTGGCTATTTTCCCGTTACTAACTTCCAAACCAGGTCCCAGTTCCACAATTCCGCTTAACCCGCCGATCGAGTTAACTACCTGACCCGGCGAACTCATGCTGATAAACTGGCTACCGTTATAGTAATAGGGCTCGTTAGTGGTTTTATCGTAATAAAATTCACCAGCTACAGGGGTTGCGGGCTGACTGATTGGGGTAAGAACGGTAGCGTTATTGAGGTGCAGTTGGCCATTTAGCGTTACCTCAGAGTTTTGATTGACTTGTAGTTGCCCAGTTTCAGCTAAATTGTTCAGCGGTAGACTCATTACCGTATAACTAGCTGGTGCGGCAGAGATTTTCCCTTTTGAGATAGTTGTTTTATTATCGGCAATCCGCGTTAGCAGGTATGAAGTACCAAGTATAACCAATAGTGTTCCAACTACCCCAATAGTTAATACCCTAGCCCAGTGGATAGAGCGACTCGAGTCACTCGAAGGTTCATACTTGAGCGCTCCATTACCAGAAGGCAGCGGCTTAGTACTTTCTACTTGCGTAGTTACTTCGGTAGTATCCAGGCTCTCTGCCTCTTTAAAGATGCTTGGTATCCATGAAGATGGATTTTTGTTTTGCATTGCTTTTGAACACTTTTTTTATTGTAGTTTTTGGTGTTTTTTTACTACTGTTATAATAGTACGATTTTTATATCGCTAATGCAAGATAAAATATATAATTCCTACAGAGACAGCTGCAATCACAAGAACCATAAGAAATATTTGACCCACTGAAGACAGTATAGAACCCTTTGCTAACGGGTTACGACCAAGAGAAATTAGGCCTCCGGTTATTGCACCATAAATTAGTACAATAATTGATAGAAATGCTACAAAGCTGATAACAGAAATTAGCACTAGTACCGTATTTGAGACGGTATGGCCGGCAATGTTACTAAGTAGACTGCGAAAACTATTAATAAAACCGCCACTTTCGTTCGTCGTTGCGTTACTATTAACCGCGATTAGAACGGGGATATAGCCGACATAGATCGTATGCAGGTGTTTATTGGTATCATAGACGTTTTCGCTAACAGCCCCACTGGTTGAAGAATTGAATGCTGCTTCGGCAATTCCAACGACTCTAGAACCGGAACTATCACTCTCTGCTACTCCGCTAAGTGGTGACACAGAAACCTGGGAACCGAGTGAAATTGGTCCATTTATGGTACTTACTAGCGTTTCAGTTATTCCATTGGATACCACTTGTGTTGTATTACTTGCATCATTTACAGCCAAAAGAGACTGTTGATTGTTGACTGTAACACCTACCAACCGTTGACCGTTGCTTGTATTAGCCAGGACTACCTCGTCTAGAGTAGTTGTATCAAGACTGACTACACTACCCGGTTTGAGCGTGGTAGCTGTTTTATATGGGTTCGATATTGATTCAGTTATTGCGAGACTATTTACTGAGAAGATAAAAAAGCTGACTACTATCGCCAATAAGATAATGGTAGGGTATTGGCTCGTTTTATTACACATATTGGTTATGATTATAGCTTTTCTATACTTTATCACACAAACATCCAATACTTGAGAGACTGTTGACTTTACTTGTCAGTGCCCCGTGGTATTTAGGGATCCTTGGTGGGGCTATGTGGACTCGAACCACAGACCTCGTCATTATCAGTGACGCGCTCTAACCAGCTGAGCTATAGCCCCTCTTGAAGATAGATGTATTGGTTTTGAGTATGTATTTTGGTGGAGACACGGGGACTCGAACCCCGGACCCCCTGCTTGCAAAGCAGGTGCTCTAGCCAACTGAGCTATGTCCCCGCGCCAATTTACCCCTGTATTCTATCTAATTATTACCGATAGAACAAGTTGATTAATATTAAAAAGAAAAGAGCGCTCTCGCACGGCGCTCTTTAGTGTACAGTTTTAAAAACTGAGTAGTGCAATCAACGTCAATCGTTAGTTCAGACTGATATCTTGTCCACCGAAGTGGAAAATGTAAATTGTCAGTACTGATCTACAATTTACCAAGATCGACCTAGCTCGCTAATGATTACTCGATTAGCTGCTAGTTTACTCCCTAGAAAGGAGGTAATCCATCCGCACGTTCCCGTACGGATACCTTGTTACGACTTAACCCCAATCATCTCCCCTACCTTAGGGCTAGACAAGCTAGCACGTCAGGTATTGGCGACTTTCATGGTTTGACGGGCGGTGTGTACAAGACCCGGGAACGTATTCACGGTAGTGTGCTGACCTACCGTTACTAGCGATTCCAGCTTCAAGCAGGCGAGTTTCAGCCTGCTATCCGAACTGGGACCGGCTTTGATGGGATTTGCTCCGTCTCGCGACTTGGCTGCCCTTTGTACCGGCCATTGTAGCGTGTTTGTAGCCCCAGATGTAAGGGTAATACTGACCTGACATCATCCCCTCCTTCCTCCCTGTTACCAGGGCAGTCTAGCTAGAAAAATTCAACTAACTATAAGGGTTGCGCTCGTTAATGGACTTAACCAAACATCTCACGACACGAGCTGACGACGGCCATGCAACACCTGTCACTTGGCTCCTAAAGGCACTCTCTCCTTTCGGAGAAATTCCAAGGATGTCAAACCTGGGTAAGGTTCTTCGCTTACCATCGAATTAAACAACACGCTCCACCGCTTGTGCGGGTCCCCGTCAATTCCTTTATGTTTTAGTCTTGCGACCGTACTCCACAGGCGGGATGCTTAACGCGTTAGCTTCGCTACTACCGGGGTCGATACCGAGAACAGCTAGCATCCATAGTTTACGGCGTGGACTACCGGGGTATCTAATCCCGTTTGCTCCCCACGCTTTCGTGCCTTAGTGTCAGGAACGAGCCAGTAACCTGCCTACGCCATCGGTGTTCCTCCTAATATCTACGGATTTCACTCCTACACTAGGAATTCCAGTTACCTCTCTCGTCCTCTAGCTGAGTAGTTCAGATAATGGGTATATGGTTGAGCCATACGATTTCACTATCTGCTTACTCTGCCACCTACGCAACTCTTTACGCCCAGTAATTCCGGATAACGCTTGGATCCTCCGTATGACCGCGGCTGCTGGCACGGAGTTAGCCGATCCTTATTCATATGCTACCGTCATAATCGTCACATATAAAAGCAGTTTACAACCCTAAGGCCTTCATCCTGCACGCGGCGTTGCTCCATCAGGCTTTCGCCCATTGTGGAAAATTCCCTACTGCTGCCTCCCGTAGGAGTCTGGGCCGTTCTCAGTCCCAGTCTGGCTGATCATCCTCTCAGACCAGCTAATGATCGTCGCCTTGGTGAGCCATTACCTCACCAACAAGCTAATCATGCGCAGGCCGTTCCCAAAGCGCCGAAGCTTTACTCCTTAGAGCACATGCGGTATTAGACACCATTTCTGGTGCTTATCCCTCACTTTGGGGTACGTTCCTACGTGTTACTCAGCCGTCCGCCGCTCGCCGCCAGTCCGAAGACCGCGCTGCCGCTCGACTTGCATGTATTAGGCACGCCGCCAGCGTTCATCCTGAGCCAGGATCAAACTCTCCAAAAAGATTTTGACTGTTAAAAAACATTTCAAAATAAACTGACGTTGATTTGCACTACTCAATTTTTAACGAACATGCTTTTTTTATTACACTTTAATAAAAGCCCCAAAAAGCATTCAGGTAATGATATACCGAAACACAGATGTAAGTCAAGATAAATGTTGCCAATAACGTTGCAATTATAACTACAGCTCACCTACTCTTCAGCGGATGCTTCGGTCTCTTCTTCAACTTAGGTTCAACGACTTCGGCTATCGGAGTTTCATCTTCCGCCGTCTCATCAGCTTTATCGACTAGGGCTAGCGACACTACTTCATCGTTATCATTTAGTCGCATGATTCTAACACCTTGGGTTGCCCTACCGAGCGCTGAAATATCGTTAATACCCAGTCGAATAGTCTGACCCTGGCTAGAGATAATAATCACTTCTTGTCCGTCATTATCCGATAAGGTTTTTACCCCAATAAGTTCCCCTGTCTTGGTGTTAACTACAGCTGAGCGGATACCGACACCACCTCTGGCATGAGGCGTAAATTGCGATACTTTGGTCCGTTTACCATAGCCAAATTTACTAATAACAAAGATTCGAAGAATTCTGTTCGACGATGTCCATTCCAATTACCCTATCACCGGCCCGGAGACCTAATACCACGGACACCTCTAGCAACCCTTCCCATTGGTCGAACATCGCGCTCATGGAAGCGAATCGCTTGACCCTGGCTGGTCGAGATTAGAACCTCGTTATCTCCAGTCGTCATCCTAATCCACTTTAACTCATCACCATCATCAAGATTGATGGTTATCAGGCCGGAACTTCGAACATTTTTATATTGCTCAAAAGGAGTCTTCTTAACCACGCCACGTACTGTACACATGATTAAGTTAGCCGTCTGTATCATGCTGTTGTGAGACATTAATGACAGCAGCTAACGGTCTCTTCGGGTTGAAGTTGCAAGAGATTAACTATAGCGACGCCTTTAGCGCTCAGGCCGGTCGCTGGAACTTCATAGGTTTTTAGTCGGAAAACTCGTCCTCGGTTAGTGAAGAATAGTAGATAATCATGTGTTGAGGCGTTAACCACGTGTTCAATAACATCTTCTTCCCTGGTGACCATACCACGACGTCCCTTACCACCCCGACCTTGCCTCTTATATTCGGCTATTGGGCTGCGCTTAATGTAGTTAGCGCTAGTAAGAGTTACAACAACTTGCTCTTCGGCAATCAAGATCCTCGTCACTCATCTTGCCAAGCTCACCGGGGTATAATTCTGGTTCGGCGTTCGTCACCATACTGCTTTTTAAGTTCTAATAATTCGTCTTTATAATCTTAGGACTTTCTTTTCGTCCGCAAGAATAGATTCGAGGCCAGCGATTATCTTTAATAACTCAGCTAGTTCATCTTCAATTTCTTGCCGCTCTAAGCCAGCTAGAGTTCTAAGCTGCATAGCCAAAATAGCTTTGGCCTGCAGTTCGTGAGAGCTTGAATTTAGTCACAAGATTAATCTTGGGCATCATCGGCAGTCTGCTGAAGCCCGGATAATCTTTATAACTTCATCGATGTGATCAAGAGCAATCTTAAGACCTTCTAGGATATGAGCTCGTTCTTTCGCTTTACGCAGTTCAAATTCAGTACGACGCCTAATGACTTGCTGTCGGTGCTTAATGTGTTCGTTGAGGATGTCCTGCAGACCTAGAACTCTCGGCTGAATACCATCAACCAAGGCCATAGTGTTTAAGTGAAAGCTAGTCTGCAGAGGGGTTAATTTATATAGTTGATTTAATAGCTTCTTAGGATAAGCGTCACGCTTTAAATCAATCACTATCCGAACTTTGCCTCTTGAGCTTTCATCGCGGATATCACTGATACCAGCAAGTTTCTTTTCTCTGACTAAATCGGCGATTTTAATAATTAATGTACTCTTTGTTTACAGCGTAGGGGATCTCTGTAATAATGATTTGGCTGCGGCCCTTGCGTTCTCTTCAACTTCAGCAACACCTCGCACAACTACACCGCCCCGGCCAGTAGCATAGGCTGTTCTTAGTGATTCCTTGCCATAAACTATCCCGCCGGTCGGAAAATCCGGGCCCTTTAACGAATTTCAACAAATCATCTAAGTGAGGCGTCTTGGGTGTTCAATCTGATGAACAGTGGCATCAACTAGCTCATTTAAGTTATGCGGCGGAATATTAGTAGCCATACCGACAGCGATACCAAGTTGGCCATTTAGTAGGAGATTGGGCACTTTAGCCGGCAGAACCTCGGTTCTTGGCGTCGTACCATCATAGTTATCTCTAAAATCGACTGTTTCTTTGTCGATATCAGCCAGCAGTTCATCAGCAAGTTGGCCATCTTGGCTTCGGTATAGCGCATGGCAGCTGGTGGATCGCCATCCATTGAACCAAAGTTTCCCTGACCGTTAATTAACATGTAACGCATTGACCAAGGTTGAGCCATGCGAACCATGGCATCATAGATCGAGACATTCCGTGAGGGTGATATTTACCCATGACCTCACCTATAACACTGGCACTTTTACGGTGACCGAGCACTGCTACGCAGTCCATCACGTTCATGCGTAAAGAATTTTGCGATGAACCGGCTTTAAGCCGTCACGAACATCTGGTAAGGCCCGGTCAACAATAACGCTCATTGAATAGCGTAGATAGTTATCCTCCATGACATTTTCAACAGTCCGCAGTTCAATACTTGCGAGCAGTGATTGGCGTTCGCAAATACCTCTATTCCCGGTAGGCTAGTGTTCATTGGTATTTCTACTTCTTCGTCCATCTTAGATATCCAAATCTTTAACGAATTTTGCATGTGTCTGAATAAAGTTCTTTCGAAGTTCAACTTCGGTACCCATGAGTTTGTTAAAGATAGCGTCGGCTTTTTCGGCATCTTCAACTCGAACTTGGATCAAAACTCGTTTCTGCAGGATCCATGGTCGTATCAAATAGCTGATCAGCATCCATTTCGCCAAGACCCTTATAGCGTTTTTGTTCGACAAAGCCAGCTTGCCGGAAACTCTCGTCATCAGTGTTGAACTTTAACGTCTTCAGTTTTACGCTTGGCGATCGCTTTGTCGAATTCAATATCGAGATCACTCTTCGTCATAGATATATACACTGTTTTTTCGACCAGTTTTAACCAATTCAAACAGCGGTGGTTTAGCTAGATATAGATGACCACCATCAATAACTGGCTTCATAAATCGGAAGAAGAAAGTTAACAGCAAAGTACTAATGTGTGATCCATCAACATCGGCGTCGGTCATGATAATAATCCGGTCGTAGCGTAAGTCCGTTAAGATCAAATGACTCTTCGATACCAACCCCAAGAGCTTTGATTAAACTAAGTATTTCATTATTAGCTAGCATTTTATCTAAGTCGAGCTCGCTCAACATTTAATACTTTGCCTCTAAGTGGCAAAATAGCCTGGGTCTTAGATGTCTCGCCCATTTTTGGCTGATCCACCAGCTGAGTCACCCTCTACCAGATATAATTCGGAGTTTTTTGGATCTTTGGACGAACAGTCGGCTAATTTGCCTGGCATACTGGCTCCGTCCAAAATACCTTTACGAATGATGTTATCGCGGGCGGCACGGGCAGCTTTACGGGCTCTGGCCGATAATAATGCCTTACCGATAATTTTACGGGCGATGGCTGGGTGTTCTTCTAGATAGTAACCAAAGTATTCAGTCATTACCTGTTCAACGTAGCCACGTACTTCTGTGTTACCTAGCTTACTCTTAGTCTGCCCTTCAAACTGAGGATCTGGTAAGTTTAACCAAAATTACAGCTGTTAGACCTTCTCGACAATCTTCTCCGGATAGATTTTCTTCTTTCTCTTTTAGTAGGCCGCTTTTCCTGGCATAGTCATTAATAACTCTCGTTAGAGCCGAACGAAAACCAGTTAAATGGCTACCGCCTTCTGGGTTGAAGACATTATTAGCGAATGGCTTAATAGTCTCTACGTAAGCATCGGTGTACTGAATGGCTATTTCAACTTGAGCTTCTTTAACTTGCTTGTCGACATAGAAAATATCTTCATCGACAAGTTCTTTGCCAATATTTAAGTGCTTAACATACGATTGTATACCACCCTCGAAATAAAAACTGTATCTTTCTTTAGTTACTTCGTTAGTATATTGATGTTCTAACACCTTTTGTGAGATAAGCTTGGTGGCGGAGATGATCAAGAATTGTATCGTAATAAAACTCAATGGTTTCAAAAATAGTCTGGGTCAGCATAAAAAGTTATTTCCGTACCATGCTTATCAGAAGGTCCGACTACTTTAAGAGCTGCTTCGGGTATACCAGCTTGAAATTCTTGGCGAAACATTTTACCGTTTTGACAGACTGTAACAACTAAGCTTGGTTGAAAGAGCATTAACAACACTAACACCAACTCCGTGCAGACCGCCAGATACTTTATAGCCGCCGCCGCCGAATTTACTGCCGGCGTGCAAACAGTTAGTACCGTTTCGACGCCGCTCTTGCCGGTTTTATGATACTATACCGGTAGGAATACCCCGTCCATTATCGGTAACCGTAACGCCGCCGTCTTCTTGCAGAATTACATTAATTTCCGTCGCATAACCAGCCAAAGCTTCATCGATACCGTTATCGACAAGCTCCCTAACTAGATGGTGTAGGCCTTCTACGCCGGTACTACCAATGTACATACCCGGTCGTTTACTAACCGGATCTAGACCCTCTAGAACTTGTATTTGATCAGCTGTATATGTTTGTTTAGCCACTGTGTAATAACCCTCTTTGTCTCGTAATTATCTTATTCCCCACTTACCTATTAGTATAGAGTATTTCATCCTTATAGACAACTATTATTTAGTGTTTTTTGCTAGTAATTGAGTTTACTTATTTATTGTTATGGTTCTTTGTAATCACTCTGCAAATTGCCATCACGGTCAATATAGATGGTATCTTCGTGGCAGGACTTGGGGCAGACCCGGCGGGAACTTTTGTCTCATGCAGACGAGCGGGTGAACTTATCTCGGTTGGTGGACTTGTCTTAACTACTGGTTCAGGAGTGGTTTGGGGTTTTGGAGCAACTGGAGGTGGTGGCGGGCTCGGTATTGGCGGTGGTGGGGCTACAGTCCCTCGGCTGGAGACTGGGCTGTGAAGGAGTTGGCGGTGGAGGAGAGTTTAAGGGTTTTTGGGCAATTGGCGGAGCCTCAGTAGTCTTGTGCTTATTGAGCCATTCATCCAGGAATGAACTCTTGCTAGCTGGTCTTGGCGTACTTGGTGGTTGTAAGCCAGGGCTAGGTGCGGTAGATAGTGGCCTGCTTGGCCCACCAGGAAGCCCGCTGTATGAACTTGGAGGCTCGAGCTTGGTAACTAAGCGATCAGCTATTTCTGCTTCAACCTGAGCCCTCGGACGACCGTATTTTGCAGCTGACAATTGTTTGAGCGCTTCAGCTAATTTAGGATTTGGTGAACCGAGTGGTGGTAGCATCGACATGCTAAAAGGTTGAGTTGGTACGCCACCGATTAGTGTGCGAGTAATAGTATTGTGATTTGGTATACGAAGTAAATCATCGGCGTCAAAGGTTGGCTGGAAGTATCTAGTTAGTGGATCAACGTCATTCTGACCGACCCTAAAGGCCACGATCGTACCCATGTTACCAAAGACAGCATCGCGTATTTCATCGGTTAGCTGAGTAGTAAACTGGTTGGCAACAATCAGATTCAGGTGATATTTGCGGGCTTCACTCATGATTGTGGCAAACGAGTCAGTTGAAAAATTCTGGAACTCATCGACGTACAATGAAAAATCTACCCGCTCATCTTCCGGGATATTAGCCCGACTCATGGCTGCTGCCTGAAATTTCATCACAAAAATCATACCCAATAATTTGGAGTTAAGTTCACCTGTTCGACCTTTGGATAGATTCACCAGAAGAATCTTCTTGTTATCCATAATGTCACGCAGATCAAAAGCACTCTTCGTTTGACCGATAATTGTTCGCATCATCTCATTAGACAAGAAAGCCCCAAACTTACGAGACAAACCAACTAACGACCTCACCAAACTCATTGGATCTTTGACTAGTCGGCATCTCCTTGGTCCAAAACTCGATTACTGTCGGATCGGTAACATACTTAAGTTTTTGTTGAACAAATTTTGGATCACGGAAAAGTTTAGGTATATCAATAAAAGTCCCTCCGTCTGGATCAGCCATGACCGTCAGTGCGGCATTACGGAAAAGGTGTTCGTAACGCGGTCCCATAATCCCTTGGTGCTGGGGGTCGTAAAGCTTGTAGAGCATATTTAAGGCTTCCTGGATTAGAAAGTCTTTCTGGTCTGGTGTTTGAAACTCAAATAGGTTCAGACCCATCGGATAACTCATATCAGCTGGGCTGAAATAGATAACATCTTCAGTCCGTTCCCTTGGAACCATCGCCAGTAGTTTTTCTGCAGTATCACCATGCGGATCAACAAAGGCAAAACCGTTACCGCTGAGCATATCTTGCAATGCCAAGATTTTCTAAGAAGGTTGACTTTCCTGTACCTGTTTGGCCAACAACATACATGTGTCTTTGTCGATCATTAAGTGCAACCCTAATTGGTTTTTTAACCCCTCTGAAGACGTTATAGCCGAGCAAAAGCCCTTCATCAGGCACGTTACGGGGCCCATCAACTTGCTTTGAATCCTGCCTTTTAAGCTGCGAGGTTGGTATGTTGGATTGATCAGGAAAATGGAAGATAGTCGCCAGTTCAACTGAGTTTAAGATGTTTGATGTTGCTTTCTGTGGGAAGAACCGCATTATGTAGTTTGTTGCCAATTGCTCTGGGTCTTTAGCTGGAACAAACACAAATCCATTACGGCCAGGGGCGTCAAAAAGTGAAAAAGCTGCTGTTATGCTTGTTAAGATAGTTTGGGAACGCTGAGAGATATTTGATGAAGCCACAAGACGAATGAGCACTTCATAGCCAGGATATCGGGTTTTATCATCTATTGAGTCAATAACTGATTGATCCAGATTACTTAACTCTGGCTGGTCAGACTTCTTTTTATCATGATCCTCTACCGGTGGCTTAACTAGGGCTGTCGCCAGTTGAGCGGCATAATTAATCGCGTTATCAAAGTTTGGTCCACCATTACCCGTTTTCTTCCCTTTGCGTTTGGAGGCTGCAACACTAGCAGCATTTTTGCGCCACTCTGGATTAGCTGGCCTGAGTAATATCTGAATCGCCGCACCGTCTTCTTTGTCTAGCGTTGACATCGCATTAAGTAAACCCTGAAGAGCGTCCCTTTTAATCTCTTGGTAGGTTGCTATTGGATAGGCGTAGGGCTCTTTAAGATTAAGCTCACCTCCGGTAGTTGCATTAATTTTTCCAACAGGATTGAAGATGTTGTGATCTGAGACTTCTTCTAGCTCAGCTGAAGGATAAGCGCTAACAATTGCTTGCTTGACGACATCGACAAGAGCAATTGGCACAGCCGCATAAAAATGGATTAAACCATCCCATCCGACTATCTCAAAAGCTATATGTCTTTGTCCGTAGAACTTAGTTTTAAAGCCCTTTTGGAGAGTACTGGCGATGATGTTATAGATGGTCTGAGCTTTGGAAATTGTTTCTTCGGTAACATCCCGCTCATCCCGGCCGTTAGCTTGAGTGTCCTCGCTAGGCGGTGGTAAATGAATTAACAGAGGAACCATTTTTAGAGACCGTTCGTAGTTCTTCTGTTCTCTTAAGAGACGCTGTGATTTAGTAAAGATTATTGGCACACCGATAATAGCCGCAGCCGCAAAACATATGAATACGATGAATAGAAGTGTTGTCATAGACTACTGTTCGGCTACCTTAAGTTCTTTGTTGTAGCGTTTCTTTAAATAATCCGCTCGAAATAGACTAATTTCCTTTGTCTCTAAGTGAGGATCATGCTTTGTTTTTTCGACAATCTCTTTAGCCTTAGTCACCCACTCTTTTTCAATTAAGTCATCATCTCCAGCAACTGGCGGGTTGGTAGTAGGTATGGTTGAGGCTGCGGGAGTAGTGGTTGGCTTCTGGTTATCCAATATTAGCGGATTAGCTGAGACAGATGTGGGCTCTTGGGGCGACAGTGGTGGTGTAACTACAGGTTTAAGTTCACCAGCAGCAAAAGACTCAGGGCTTTTGCTGGGCCTTAGAGATGTAGCTTCAGAATCTTTCCCCAACGAATCTACCTCTGGCAAGGCAGCTTGCGGATCTAGATCAGGCTGTCGATCATAGTTTGGTCCCATATATAAGTTAATTATAGCAGGAGGATTAGCACGATAACAGTAGCAACTTATGCTTGTTGTTCTAGGCTATTATTGCCCGATTTAGATAGAACCATAAAACTACGAACAGAGCCGTTAAAGTTATGAAATCTCGCGACGAAAACTGACCAACAGATTGAAGTAGAAGACAGACTACCGGGAAAGCTGATAGTAGTGCTGCAAAAAAACTTAGCTTTCTCTTCGATGTTGTTGGATAGAGATACCTTATAACCATTCTCAGAAGCAACCAAAGTAAGACAAAAATAAGGATAAATGGCAATATCAACACCGGTAGGGGCATACTTTGGGGATTAGTAGTAAATAACAATAAACAGCCAGTAAGGATTATTCCAGCGACGATGTAGAGTTGTTTCTTATGATTCATTCTAGGCCTAGATTATACGCTTTAAATAAATAGTGTTCAGTACTGATAGATACAATAATTATGTTTTGTTATAAATAGAGCAAGGACGATAAATCCGCCCATAAAAATTATTGTAAAGCGCTTATCGTCCTTTGCTTGACTGACCGCTCTTCTACCTTTTGGGTAGTTGAGCGATATCGGTAGAGACCGTTTTTGTAAGTGATTTTTTTGTTTTTTAACTTACCAGATCAATATACCTCAGAAGTTCAGTTATGTCAAGATGAGATGTTGTACTAAATACTAATGTATCTGTTAATTTTAATTTTACTATATAGCGTTATTAACAACAGTACTGATTAATAAGCTTATTTAAGACAGAATTCCGAACAATTCTGCCTGAAAACCATGTCGTCTTATAAGCATAGAAAATCTTTCACTGCCATTCATATTCTTCCAGCAAGAGACTATAAATTTTTGAAAATTTTATTACACAAAATTTCAAATGCTGGTAGTAACATTTGAGTAAATATTGTTTGAATTTAACACGGCTATTTTTCTAATATAGTTGGCTATCAATGTCTAATGAACTCACAGGAATATTCCGGTCGTGTGGTGATCAATCACGATTAGCCTTATTATTTGCTAATAGTTGTAGTAATTATACAAAAAGCATTAGCATTAATTTTTATGATCGCTGGTTTATTAAAACTATGCGTAGTGTGCTAGTAATTTCATTGGCTTATATAACCAGGAAGTTTAGGTGGATGATAGTCATCTGTGATTTGGCAAAGTATATGAATTGATTTGCCATTTTTTTTATGTATGTCAGCGGCTTTAACAATCAAAAATTTATTAGTGTAGTGCCGGGATAGTAATAATTGCCGAAAGTTATGCACAGGAATATGAAATTTAAGCCGATTATGTTCTTGACATAAAAAAACGCAATTTATAAGATATAGAAAGCACTTGAATAAAAAAAGTGCTCAAAAACAAAAAGACCTAAAAGTAACAACGGCTTCTCGCAAGCCGTTGTTTCATGAATAAAATGAAAATAAAAAATGAAATAAACCACATATATACAAACTTAAAAAGTCCGCCAAAACTAGCGGGCTTTTTTAATTCTATTTAAAACCTATAGTCCTTTTATTTGTCTTCTAAGAATATCATTAGAGCGATTTTAGTTTTATAAATACCTACTTAAATTTCCGATACTAAGTAGCAATATCCTTCTAACCTCAAAGTAATTATATTGACCCCTGTTCGTATCTTTGCTACAATGTCGTCTAGAGTTATTAATGTGTAGAAGGAGATAGTCTATCACTAGACCCACCCGCCTGAATGAAGCCATTCGGGCACCTCAACTGCGAGTTATCGATCAAGAAGGTAAACAACTTGGAGTTCTTTCGCGAAGGAGGCACTGCAGATCGCACAACAGCAAGGGCTTGATTTAGTAGAAATATCGCCCGATGCTAATCCGCCAGTAGCCAAAATAGTAGACTGGGGGAAATTTAATTACCAGCGAACTAAGCAGATTCAGAAGAATAAGCGAAACACTAAGGTCCTTGATATTAAGCAAATGCGATTCGGATTGAAAATTAGTGAACATGACCTAGACGTTAAGCTTAAAAAAGTAACTAGCATGATGGATGATGGTCACAAGGTGAAGATAACCCTTTTCTACCGAGGCCGCGAGCTCGCCCACAAAGAATTGGGTTTTGCATTAGCCGACCGAGTCATAGAAACATTCGGAGACCAAGCGATCGTCGACCAACAACCACAG
This sequence comes from uncultured Candidatus Saccharibacteria bacterium, assembly GCA_963706245.1. Lineage (GTDB taxonomy): Bacteria > Patescibacteriota > Saccharimonadia > Saccharimonadales > UBA4665 > BOG-1338. The sequence goes on from OY970151.1 coordinate 682,202, forward strand.
CTCGCCGGTAAACAATTAAGTTTTGTAATAAGGAGTAATACAAATGCCAAAGCTAAAAACTCATAGTGGCACTAAGGACAGAATCAAAGTGTCTAAGAATAAGAAAATTCGAGCACGACACCCCAACATTAGTCACTTTATGGAGAAGAAGAGTGCTAGCCGTAAGCGTTAGTTATCCGGATTAGGGACACTCAGCGGTAAAGGTAGTAAAAATATCAAGAAACAATTAGGAGTTTAGTAATGAGAGTCAAACGCGGAGTTGCCAGTCACAAGAAACATTTGAAGATTCGCCATGCCACTAAGGGCATGCAGCGCTCTCACCGATCGTCTATTAAACGAGGCCGTCAAGCAGTAACTAAATCTCTACAATACTCATACAGAGATCGTCGGAACCACAAGAGAACATTTAGGCAGCTATGGAATGCCCGTATTAATGCCGCTGCTCGCATAAACGGCACGACTTACAGTAAGTTAATTGCTGCACTCAAGACAGCTAATATAACTTTAGATCGTAAGATTTTAGCTGAACTAGCAGTTAATGAGCCAAAAGCCTTTAAGGCAGTTGTTAAAGCCACTCAAAAATAAGTGTTTAGAAATTTATCAAAATTGATCTGTTATTCAAGAGAATCTGGTGCCAGATTATCTATAAGCCGGGTTCTGTACTCTTAATGATGCTGATCATCTATCTAGACTCAACGTTACCGATAAGATCGAGCGGTTTAAATGATGAAACCTTAGCGGGACACTTTGAGCTTTAAGGCTCGAAGGATCCATCTCCTTGCAGCAGACAGGGTTTACCTATTCTTACCGTCACCGATAAGAATTGTGAGCTCTTACCTCACTCTTTTCACCCTTACCACTGGTAAACCAATGGCGGTATCGTTTCTGTGGCACTTTCCCTAGGGTCACCCCCGGTTGCCGTTAGCAACTGCCTATCCCTTTGCTGCCCGGACTTTCCTCGTGCGTTAAAGCACGCGATCAGCCAATAATCTGGCACTACTCATTATATACTACTAGAGTTAATTAGCTGATATGTTCGTCGAGAGTCTTATTGACCATACCGTCAGCAAGTTTGTTGAATTCTCTTGGAACGTGGGTGTATTCAACTTTCTTGAAAGTCTTTGCCAGTTGTTTGATAGCATCGTGGATTGGCCATAGGTCTCTGTTCCGGATTTTAAACTTGCCCGTTAGCTGATTAACAACAAGCAGGCTATCCATATAAACATGTACTGTCTGGGCTTGAAGCTTTTGAGCTTCTTCTAGACCGAACCTCAAGGCTTTATATTCAGCTTGGTTATTCGTCGTAACTCCGAGATATACCCCGCCCTCAAAGATTATATTATCTTGCATATCTAATAAGACGTAGCCACTTGCCGAAGGGCCAGGGTTTCCCCTAGATCCTCCGTCAGCATATAGTTTTATCTCTGGAATTGTAGTTGTATTTTTATCTACGATCTCTGACGTTTTACTGGGGTAGGGAATGTCATCAATTGCCTTTGCGAGCTTATGATCTTTGTCCGTAACGGTGTCGCCAGCGTCGTGAGTTGATAGCCATATTTTTAAAGTATTATATTCGTTTAGCCATCTTGGGTGATGGTCCTGCTCTTCAGCAATAACAGCGACTGCCTCCATGAAAGCAAAAGCCTCCTTGAAATCTTTAAAGACAAATTCTTTGAATAGTTCTCTGTTTGTTTGATGCCACATCTATATATTCTAGCATGGCCTCTTCGTTATATCTTTTCAATGGTTTAATTACACTAGATTCACTGGAATATAATTTTTCCCACTAGAATCACCACCCGTAGAATATCCCACGGGCATCTCATCTTCATTAACTAGAGTTCCAGCCTTATCAAGATGTGCCTCCGTCAATGGCACAGAATAGTTATTACCTAGATCCACGATTGCCATCGTAGATGCTGTCTCTGCTGGAGATAAATCAAAATTAGGCTCAAGTTCCTGAGTGTAAGCTGCGTAATAGTTACCGCCCTTACCATTTTCAAATATAATCGGGTTGCCTGATGCAGCATTAACCGGACCAGGTATCTTTACTCTAACGGCAGTAACGTCAACAGCCCCACCTTTATCTAACTTGGCAATATCTTTTGTTAAAGCCTTTAATACAGTTTCGTGAGAATTAGAGTGTGTGCTTGCAGCAGCTTCTGTCACTCCAAATACCCCGGCCGCCGAAGATAAAGAAAGAGTCATGGCGGCAATCGATTTTATAGCTGATTTGTGTGATTTTTTGTTTTGTTCTTTAGGTTCTTTGTTAGGGTTTGATTTCATGTGATTATACTATCATAAGTTCATTGATTTGTCAATTCTGTGAACAGTGTTGGATGTTTGTGGTCGGGGTGACAGGACTTGAACCTGCGACCTCACGGCCCCCAGCCGTACGCGCTAGCCAACTGCGCTACACCCCGATCGATAAAAAAAGCCGGGCGCCGAATTTGATTAACCTGAGAGAAAACCCAGGTGGGTGTTCTCACGTATAGACCACGGTCTATACAAATATTGAACTCCCGAATGATTAGTATCAGATAATCATTTATTCGGACTTAGCCCCAGCCTAAAGATATTATAAGACGTATGGATATAAGTAGCCAAGTAATATATGGCCAAGACCAACTTCAAGCGAGGTAAAAACCGAAATAAACAGGAAAACTAACAGAAATACAAAGCCAATAGATGCAAAACCAAGCGACTCAATTCGCTCCATTACTCTACGCACTGGCTCGGGAGCAAAGGCATATAGTATACGCGAACCATCTAATGGAGGTATCGGTATCATATTAATGACAAACATTGCGATGTTAATACCAATAAAAATTGCTATATATCGGCCAACTGTTAGGGAAAGAGAGTTTACAGATATGCGTAGGTATATGGAAGCGATTGTGGCTAACACTAAATTAGTTAGTGGGCCCGCGAAACCAACCAATGCCGCACCAAATTCATCGAACTTTAGCCTAGATGGATTAAAAGGTACGGGCTTAGCAACCATTACAGGATAATGAAAGAGGACAATCGTTATCATCGGTAACAGTACTGACGTATAGATATCGATGTGTTTTAAAGGGTTCATTGTTAAACGGCCAGCATCTCGAGCAGTTGAATCACCCAACCAGTTTGCCATGTAGCCATGCATCGCCTCATGTGCCGATACCGAAAGAATCAAGCTAACTAACGCTACAACTATCCCAAAGCCACTTATATCTATAAACATCTTAATAAAGTATATCAGTAATCAATTTACGATTGACGAAATTGGCTAAAACAGCTACAATAACACCTTAAGTAAAGGATTTAGTGATGCAAAAGTGTGAAATTACCGGTAAAGGCAAGCAATACGGCAGCAATGTCAGTTTTTCGCAGCGTCACACCAAAAAAGTCTGGAAGCCTAATCTGCAAACAAAAACTCTTATAGTTGATGGCAAAAAAGTTACAATGAAAATCAGTACCCAAGCTATTCGGACTCTTAAGAAAAAGGGTCTCCTAGTTACTAGTGAAAAATAACAGTTTTTATCTGTTAACTACGCTCTAAGACAACAACTTGTAGAACGTCAGATAGTTCTGATTCTTTTATTTTAAGTCTACTTAGTGTTTCTTTTGGCTCCATAGCCAAAATCTTTAAAGCATCTTCTAGAGTTTGTGGTGGAACTGGATATTTCAAGGTCTTATCGGCATAGTTAGTCGGGATAACTATTTTAGGCTCGATTTTCTTAATAACATTAAGCGCGCCTGCTGGATCAACAGTATAACCATTGCCGCCAACAGGTATGCAAAGTATATCGACTAGGCCAATATTCTCGAGTTCTTCCTCGGTTAGTTCTGGATAAATATGACCAGTTACTACTAGATTAATATCTTCAGCTGTAATCTTATAAAGAGTGGTTGTCTTTTGGCCCGGAGCATCCATATTTGCTCGCATACTCATACCTTTTACAGATACACCAGAAACTTCATACTCGCCTGGCCCATCTATAATTAACTTAGCATCGACTTTAGTTGTTTCCGATTGATTAGTGAAGAGAACAAGATCTCCTGCTTTAGTAGGTCCATTTCCTCCTAGTTCAGACAAATTGTCATCAATCGTAATCCGTACTTGCTTAGTGTTAACTACTAAACAGTTAGCTCCAAAAAATTGTATATCCATTCGTACTCCTTTTAAACCAATTCCAGGTCAAGTATATTATTTTTATCTATTAAAACTTGTTTCTTAGAAATCAGTATACTACTAACGAAGCGATCATTAATCTGACGACGATAAGTAAATTCTGTGACCGGCATTAGGGTGTAGCGGATTTCATGGCCTTCTTCGGCCTCTAAGTCACTAATGAATTTATCAAACTTGGTTTTATTTACATCACCAACAACCATAATATCGACACCGCTCCTGTCATCGCGAGTAAATCTGCCGGTATAAATTGCCAACTCTATATTGCCAAGAGCTTTGAGCGGATGAGTTTTACCAGAATCCGTAGTTTTGGCCTCTGTTTTCTCGGTTACAGTTCCACCTCCAAAGATAGCACTGAGGGGTTTATAGAATTCGTACTTCTGACTTACTTCGTAATACAGTCGATTATTGTTGGTATCAGATGAAATCAGACCAATACTGAGTAGATTACTGAGCTCACGCCTGACCGAATTGATCTGCTCATCAATCTTTCTGGTAATCTCTCGGACATAAAAAGCCCGATTTGGATTAGAATAGAACAATCTAAGGAGTTTAACCCTTGTTTTTGACCCAAAAAGTTGCTCAATCATGACCCTATTGTATCAGATTGCCCTATTCAAATAACATTATTTATCCAGAAATGTTGTTACTAACGCAACGGCTTGCCTCTGATTATTTACCCAGTGAATACTTTTATTTCGTTTGAACCAAGTTTCTTGTTTCTTAACTAATTTCTTACTCGAAGCTAAGATAGCATCCTTTGTTTGCTGCAAAGTTTGAGTTTTATTAAAGTATGGCTGCCATTCTCTATAGCCAATCCCCTTCATCGGTTCACTATCCCAACCATAATTTTCACCTAGCGACTTCACTTCCTCTTCTAGACCTTTCGAGATCATGTTGTTAAGGCGCTTGGTTATTCGATCAGATAAAACGTCTTTGTTTATCTGTAGCCCTATTATTAAAGTGTTTTTCCGTAGCTTAGCCCTTGACGGTATTTCGCCGTTGTTTTCAATCAGTCGAATGATTCTTCGTTTGTTACCCGTATCGATCCCGCTCGTATCGAATTTTTTACTGGTTGTTATCTGGAGAAGCTCATCGATAGTCATGGCGTTCAGTGATAGACGGTTATATTTATCGTGCGGTGGTAAAAAACTGTAATCGAAAATTACACTATCGATATATAGACCCGTCCCGCCGACCATAATTGGTAATTTACCTCTTTTTTGTATGTCATTTATTGCTGTGCTCGCCAGTCTTTTAAAGACTGCAGCACTAAAGCCTTCATCAGGGGTAGTGACGTCCAATAGATGATGTTTTATCAGTTTTTGTTCTTCGGGAGAGGGTTTAGCTGTGCCGATATCAAAGCCCTTATAAACCGTCCATGAATCAGCCGTTATAATTTCGCCATTAAAACGCCGGGCAATTTCCATAGCCAATTTTGATTTTCCAGAGGCCGTTACCCCAACTATAACAATTAGCGGTTTCAGTTTGGACTCCATAGCAATTTATTAACATCTACTGTTAATTCCTTAGAAACTGTAATTCCCTCAGCTTCAAGAGCTCTCTTGTGCCCCAGTCTACCTCCGGGATATCCACTGGCTAAACCACCTTTCTTATTAACTACTCTCTGCCAGGGTAAATTCGGATCACCAAAATGGGCAATACCGCCAACAATTCGCGCCGCCCCTGGGCTACCGCAAAGAGCAGCCAGTTGACCATAAGTCATTACTCGACCTTTCGGTATCTTAGATACAATATCCTCTACTAATGAGGGGAACGCTGGTAAACGATCTTGCATATGTACTTAGCTTAGAGCGTGCTCTTTGAACTTCTAGAATAGGCTTCAGTTGCAACGGTTTTTAGAAAATCATCTATCGGGCGACTGTCAGTATCTGATTTAGGAGATAAGTCAGCTCTGATTCGAGCAGTAACTCGTCCACTTTCGATTTCTTTTTGTCCAACAACAATGGTATACGGCACTTTCATCATCTCCGAAGCCCTGATTTTTTTACCCACAGACTCACTGCTATTATCTACTGTCACTCTTAGGCCGTATTCTCTAGCCTGTTTAATTACTCCATCTGCAAATGATTCAGTCTCCTTCTCCTGATTAACCGTAATAAATCTTATCTGTTCAGGAGAACACCAAACTGGGAGCTTACCGTCGGTATGTTCCAGATATACACTCATGAATCGTTCGATCGACCCGAGTAGGGCCTTATGTATCATGACTGGTCGCTGCTGAGTGCCATCGCTTGCAGTATATTCTAAGCCAAACCGCTCTGGTTGGATAAAATCTAGTTGAATTGTTGCACACTGCCACTCTCTACCGAGAGAATCCTGAACAACAAACTCGATTTTTGGTCCATAAAAAGTTGCTTCACCTTCTTCAATGACATAATCGAGTTTTAGCTTATCGCTAATGGAAGTTATTGATTTTTGAGCAGATTCCCAAAGTTCAGGGCTCCCAAGGTATTTATCACTATCATTACGAAAAGCTAAGCGCACCCTAAAAGACATATCGAAGACATCGTTATACATAATCTTAACCATCTTAGCTATCGCTTCAAATTCATCTTCAATCTGATCTTCTCGGCAAAAAGCATGACTGTCATCCTGAGTTGCTGCACGCACTCTACTTAAGCCGTGCAATTCACCAGCCTTCTCATCCCTATAAACCATGGTTGTTTCCATGTACCTTATAGGAAGATCACGGTAGCTGCGCGCCTTGGAAGCATATATCTGGGTATGGTGAGGACAGTTCATTGGCTTCATTAGAAAGGTATCGTCACTTTCCTCGCTAGTTACGGTAAAGCGTTCGGAAAACTTCTCATAATGACCGGATGTCTTATAAAGATCAATCTTGGCTATATGAGGTATTGTTACTTCCTCATAACCACTGGCTGCCTGTAATTCTTGAGACAGATTATTAAGTTCATTCCGCAGAACCGTGCCTCTTGGGGTAAAAAGCGGTAAGCCAGAGCCAACTAACTCCGAAAAAGTAAACAGATCAAGTTCTTGCCCAAGCTTACGATGATCACGTTTACGAGCTTCTTCGAGTTGCTCTAAGTGTTTGCTAAGTTCAGCCTGATTAGAGAAAGCTACCCCATATATACGCTGCATCTGAGGTTTATGTTCGTCACCACGCCAATATGCACCAGATATCCTTAATAAAATAAACTTCCCAACGGAACCGGTCGATTTAACGTGGGGGCCTCGACAAAGATCAGTAAAATCTCCATTTCGGTAAAAGGACACTTCACTAACCTTACTATCTGTCTCGGTTTTAACCCCTAGTTCTTCTGGGTTAATGTCTTGAGCGCTGGTCGTTCCCGCCCTCTGTAAATCATAGAGTAACTCAAGTTTATACGGTTGATCGTTTTGCTTTGCCCACTCTATGGCATCGTCGATACTTAGATCAATCCTCTCAAACTCTTCGTCAGCTTCGATAATTTTATGCATTTCGGCTTCTATAAGAGAGAAATCGTCCTCCGAAAGTTTTATATCGCCTAAATCAATGTCGTAATAAAAGCCGTTGTCGACTGTCGGTCCAACACCAAATTTAGCGCCCGGCCAGAGTCTTTGGACAGCACTAGCCATAATATGAGCCAAACTATGGCGCATAGCCTGTAAGTTTTCTGTATTTTGACTCTTGCTATCACTCATTACGTATCATCATAGCATCTCTGTTATAGCTTATAAATAAAAAAGGGTTTAAAAGCCTCTCGCATTGACCTTCAAACCCTTTGCTTGTGATGTAAACACATCGCAAAACTTCACCTGTAAAGACAAGCATAGCAGTAATAGTACTATTAGGCTAGTACTGCCTATTGTTAATTCTACAAAGATCCTGTGGATATAGAAAAATTATTTTCCACTTTATATATCATGCGTGAGATATATTATAAACAAATAAAAAATGACCTCTTAAGGTCATTGTCTTGGTGGGCCCTAGAGGACTCGAACCTCTGACCTCTTCCACGTCAAGGAAGCGCTCTAGCCAACTGAGCTAAGGGCCCATTTACATCTGTTAACTATACCCTACTTTGTCATATATATAAAGCAGCTATATTAGCGCTTGTGGCTTTCGGCAGTATTGACACTAACACCTCGCTCTGCTACAATCTTCAGGTTAAACGAGGTGTTTGGGTGAGTAATAATCAACCAAGCGCGCTTGATGGTTTCAAAATGTTTTATGAAGACTTACGTTTCATAAAACCTAGTGATCGTATCAAGCGTCCAACTTCTGGTATTGCAACGAAATAGCATCAAGAAGTCGATTTTACCCCGAGTGAAAGCTCGGGGTTTTATTTTGGATAGCCCCCGGAACACTTAGAATAGACATTTGAACAGGTTATACACTAGATTTTTTTCTTGCGTTATGACAATATGTTGACATGGTTTGTGTATATTGTCAGTCAAAAACGCGAGTAGTTAACTCCCGATTGCAGAAAAAATCTAATAGAGTATGGCGAAGACGCTTTTGTCCTATCTGTAAAGATACTTTCACCTCTATAGAGGCTCTACAAGACCTGTCTTTTATAGTTACCGATCCAAATACCTCACCTAAGCCATTTTCCCGCGACAATCTTTTCGTAAGCATATATTTAAGCTGTGGTCACCGCATTAACCCTATAAACGACGCTACGGCTCTTACAGATACTATTGTTTCCAAACTATTATCATCCATACATGAGGGGTGCATAGCAAAAAGTACCCTCGTAGCCACGGCTGAATCTGTTCTGAAACATTTTGATGCTGTAGCAGCAACTTCATATAAAGCCTATTACGCTTCAAAAGCCTAGTTATTTATCCGACGGCTTGAAAACAGCTTTTTCAGTGGTGTCAAACTTTGAAAGATACTTCCCAAACATTAATCGAGTCTGAGAATAGATAGCTGCCGCTGAGCCGTATATAAGCGGTGTCACAAATAAGAAACACCATTGAATCAGTACTAACAGCGAGCGGTGTGGCTTATAGTGCGGCGGCCTAGGTGGTAACAGTTTTATTGCAACGTACAAAAGAATAACAAAACCCAGCAATCCAAATGTTTCAATATTACTAATTATTAGAGGTAATTCGTTGGCTACATAGTTTCTGGGATGTAATAACGCCGGGACAAATCCAGCTAATAAAATAATCAGCGGTCCAGTAGCCCAGGTAACATGTGATTCAAGAGTACGAAAGAATTTATTCGCAACCTTCCACTTAGATATTTTATTTCTTTTAATAAAGCCGTTATATCCGATATAAGCGACGTCGCTAGCCCCGTAAGTCCAACGACGTAGTTGTACGAATTGAGCTTTCAGGGTCCTAATATAGCCTTTAGCTAAGACAGCGTCTTGATAAACCGGTATAGCTAGTGGATACACTCTGTAATCGCCATCGTAGAAGAAATAACTACGCCAGAATTGATGACCGTCTTCAACGATCGTCCTAACACTCCAAAAATCCATATCAATTAGAGCTCGCATACTCTGAGCGTGCGCCGAGAAATTACGTTGTAAATGTGGGCGCTGGGTCAACATTAAATAAAATACGTTATTACCGGTAGCTATGGCACGCATCGGTGCAGGAACGTCCCAGATATTGTTCGTGAACATAGGCAGGGGTTGATAGGAAACGCGAACCGGGTCAGGGCTAAGAGCGTAGAGGTAACTAAGGCCTGCAAAATAGTTCTTATCGGGGCGATTATCAGCATCAAGAGTTGTCACGATAACCCTGATAGGATCAATATTCTGACTTTCTAGATATTTTTCTAAACGTCTACCCGCATAAGTAATATTTGGCCCCTTACCGAGAACTTCACCCGGTATATTATTGGGATGGCCAACAGATTCAGCAAAGTAAAAATGATCCCTATATTTATCAACCAACTCTTCAGCAAGTACCCCAGCTTCCGGAGCTCTGACTTCATAAGCAATAATTAGTATTATTTTTTTCGTATCAAATTTAGCGTCTACCAATGCTTGAATTGTAGGTTCTAAAATTTCCCTGCTTTCCTTATATAACGCCACAATAACAGCGTGAATCTGATCATTTGGCTTAACAACAGATGGTTGAATAGCCAGTCGTTTTAAATTATCTAGGTGCCACTTTGGACGATCAATTTTTTTATCAGAAATCTCTCCACTCTGGACTTCAGCCAGTAGAGCAAGCCAATCAAGTTTCGCGTAGGCTCTCATCAATCTATAACCCGCAAGTATTCGTATATCGAAAGCGATTGCCCGAGCAAAATAAATCAGAATGTATATCAAGATGAAAAGGGCTGCAAAAGTTACATTAATAAGACTTAAGATTGCAGGTGTTAACAATAAAAGATAGGTTAAGGAACCTGGTAATATCTCAAAGAATCGATACCAGCCGTGACGATCTTTTTCATAGGGAATCTCAATTGTCTTCATGATTATCGTAGTACAAGCAGAGAATTACTAACTATCATGGTAATAACTAATAGGAACACACTCATAAGTAGTATGACTACTGATAGTTGTCGCCGTATCGGATAGGTTTTGAAGCTTAGGGTAAAATGAAACCCAGCCACCAAAATTGCGAAAATAATGAAATATATAAAATCGAGAATGCTACCCGTAGTAAATGCCCCTATACCAACGTCACCTCTATATTGTGAGATATAACTGGAGCCTGAATTTGCAATTATTCTAGAGATAATCACAAAAACGGTTGCGCAGACGAGAAAAAAATTTAAGCCGATCAACAATAAGACTATCTTATCTTGAAAAAATTTGTGAGACGACGGCATATTATCCTCTATTGTAGTGGTAAATCCGACTCCAGTAAACTCTAATAAACCGGTTTATCGGGGCTAGTTAAAGCTTCAGGTCTGCTACGTCCATGGTAACCTGGTCACCAGGCTTAATCTGGCCGCTGAGGATTTGATTGGCAACAGGATCCTCGACAGCGTGCTCTAAAACTCGTCGCATTGGCCTTGCACCCAGTCTGGCGTCATAGCCAGCGACAACAATTTTAGCAATTGCATCGTCTGTTAACTTAATAATTATCTTTTGATTGGATAGAGTTTTGTTGATTTCTTGCATCATTAATCCAACTACTTGAGCAAGTTCATTCTCGTTGAGAGGTCTAAATAGTACAATTTCATCAAAACGATTCAAAAGTTCAGGCTTAAATTGATTACTACTAATTAGCTGATCAATAAATGCTCCTTGGAAAGTTTGCAACTCCTCTCCCTTAGATATGTGCTCGCGTATCTCCTGTGATCCGGCATTTGAGGTTACTATAATAATACAATCTTTAAACGAAGCGGCTCGTCCATCAACATCTGTAAGTTGGCCTTCGTCTAATAATTGGAGTAGAAGATTTAGTACATTTGGGTGAGCCTTCTCGATCTCATCAAGTAAGACAACACTGAATGGTCGTTCACGAACCGACATTATAAGGCTTGAGTTGTCGCTAGAACCAGCCAGAAGTCGTTTTACATCTTCTGCTTGTTGGTATTCACTCATGTCAATTCTGATTATATTAGACTCATTTTTAAAGTATGTTGCCGCGATAGACTTCGCTAGCTCTGTTTTACCGACTCCAGTCGGGCCCAAGAATAGAAAACTACCAATTGGACGTTTGGGGTTGGCGACACCAGCTCTAGTTCTCCTAAGAGCACCAGCTACTACGCTCACTGCCTGGCTTTGATTAATCATACGCTCGTGAATCTCATCTTCAAGATTTAGTAGCTCATCCGCTTCAACTGGGGCAGCGCTACCAGTCTTAACTCCTCTAGTTTGCTCAATGGCCTGCTGGATGGACTCAGCTGTAACAACCCCATTATTCGCGTAAGGCAGAGCCTCTTCTAATAGTTGTATGGCTTTGCCTGGAAAAGACATTTCTTGTTCATAGCGTCCACTTAACCTATATGTTTCACGAAGAGCGTCATATGTTATTAAGATACCTTTTTTATACTCCATACCAAGGGCAGTATCTTCCAGAACACGCATAACTGACTGTTCGTCCGGCTCAGCCAGAACCACAGGCGTTAATTTCGCAGCAAAAGCCGATTGGTTAGCCTTTAGTGATTGGAAATCATTTGGTGTCATAGCAAAGATCAACTGGAGATTGCTATCTTCCAAAACCGGTAATAGTATCTGCGTTATATCAAACGAACCTAGTCCTTCATGAAAGAATAGCTGCGCATCGTCGAAAAATAAAATTATATGGCCGGCATGGGATGCCTCACTCATAATCGTCATTAAAGTGTGCTCAATTTCTCCACTTTCTTTTGCTCTTGATAGGATCATCGAAGGGCTAAGACTTACAATTTGTTGATGACGTAGATTTCTATCCTCATCTTCCTGGGCAAGTTCGTTAGATAAAGCGGCAATATAGCTCGATTTTCCAATACCGGCAGGCCCAATCAAAGCCACCCCAGATGCACCCTGAGATAAGGCATTCTTGATTGCTACAACCCCAGGAGTTGTTTGCAGCCAATCAAAGTGATCACCACTATTTCCTGCTGTGTTACTAAGATTCTTTCCAAATTCAGATAAGTGCGGTGTAAAACCTGTCGTCCAATCACGACCCACACCACCAAAATATGGTCTTGGTGAATGTAAGCCGTCGACTATGCGCATCAACCATGCCAACACAACTTCAATATCATCTTTTGATAATTTTGATTTAGTAAATATAGTTTGGAGTTGTTGTGAGGTGAGTAATAAACCTGCTACAACATCGCCGACTTCTATCCCGGGAGTGGAGTGCTTCATGGAGAGTTCTTTGGCTTTATCCCAAATAGCAGGCATATCATTACTTTGATCACTTAAGTTTTGTTCTACGATTTGTATTGGTAGTAAAAACCTATTGATAAAAAACTGAGCTTGCCAGTCCGAGCTCACCGACAGCCAAATTGATCGGGGATTTATCTGGTCTTTTCTTAAAACTCCTAGAACACTTTTACTTAATTGTCCTTCAAGGGATTTGTTGGTAGGCTTAAGTACTGACAAATCTTCCTTATACCAAATAAAGAACATAAAAACGACAAGACTAAGGGCTGATGATAAATAGGTAATCCTGTAAGAACTGGTTGCGATTAAAAGTACTGCTGATAGTATTATCAATACGAAAAGCGTTGCAATTATGAGCCGACCTCCCTTCTTACCAATCTTAAGGGCAAGCCTAGCCTTCTTGGCACGAATGGACTGCAGATCTAACATATTTTGACCCTGCACTAAAATACTCCCCTGAAAATTAAGATCAGCGTTATTAACGGAAGAAAGGGCCAAATTAATGCCAAACTTATCCCAACGAGCGTAATGAATAATAATGTTATTCCAGCTACTATTATTACAAGAACCCGAACACAGAAACCGATAACACGACTGAATAAATTGTCTGTCATTGCTCTAAGGTGGTTACTTAACCCAGGGCCAGGGTAAGAGATTATTCTTCGCCAAGGTTCAAATAAAGTCCTCGCTAGTATGGAGACTGAGAATATCTGAGTAGTCTTATGAATATAAGAGCCTATACCGTGCCATCTCTTTAACCAACCCTGGCCGTACCACCAAGTAAAAAATTCTAATGCTAACATATGATAATTGTACCACCCAGATTGCTTACTCCGTAAAAAACGAGTTAACTGGTGCGGATACTGGGAATCGAACCCAGCTCTCAGCCTTGGGAAGGCTGCATATTAGCCACTATACGATACCCGCGTTTTGGAGCCACCTCGGGGAGTCGAACCCCGGACCCCCGCTTTACGAAAGCGATGCTCTAGCCATCTGAGCTAAGGTGGCTTATCTCAAGAATTATAGCAAAAAAACAGAGCCAACTTTTGTTGGCTCTGTTAAAGCTAAATTTAATTCGGTCTTATCTAGCTTATTATTCGCGAACGTTTTTAGATAGAGCTAACAGCAAAGCGCCAGTAACTAGGGCGTATATTCCTAGAATCCAAACGTATGCTACTCCTGAACTTGATGGCTGGAACAACAAAACTACACCAGCTACTACTGAGACTAGGCCCAAAAGCATACCAAGTGAGTTGCCACCAGACATTCCATCCATTAAGAATGGTGCTACTAGTGTAAACAAACCGCGTACGATTAAGACAATTGAGGATAGTAGTATCAATGTTGAGAATGATACTGCAGGATGACGGAACAGATAAACACCAATACAAACTTCGACTAATGCTACTAGTACCATTAACCAAGTTCCCATTGAGTCGCTCTTTGCGCCGCTAAAACTACCAATTAGACTAAGTAGTCCCATTGATAGAATATATCCACTAAACAGATATACTAGCGTACTTAGCCTTAGGTGTGGCCAAAAAACAGCCGCTGTACCGAACAATACTGCAAAAAACCCCTTTACGGCAAGACCGTCTGCCATAGAGGCCATGTCTGATTTACTCATACACTCTCCTTTTATTGTTATCACACTTGTTATACTGCTATTAAAAACAACTGTCAACTGAGTTATCCACAAAGTACCTTCTTTAAAACAACACTTTGTTAAACTTTTTCAGCCGATATTGCAGCTTCGACAATTATTTAGATATTGCCTTAGGCGCTAAGTGACTCGGCCGTGCGGGACTCCGTTTGTTTTGGTGTCTCGATTTGTGCAATTGTAGCTGGTGGCATAATGTGAGCAATATGCAAAGCCAGCCTTTCTAAGCTGTCATCGATATTTAATTCTCCGGCCGGTCTGTACCAATTAGCACTTATATCGAGAGTATGTCTGAAAACGTCTTTGGGGCTTTCAGAATATGTAAAGAGCTCTGTTATCTGAGATCTATAGGGTGCTAGTAGTTCATCCAGTGGGACATCATGATTAGATTTTAGCTGTATCTCGGGATCTACCCCATGGATTTGATGTCTAATAGTAGCTCGATAATAGGGGGTACTTTTATCTAAGACAAGTACTTCCTTTCCAGTTTTATCAACCACTCGATCTACGGCCGCATACATCATTGCTAGATTTACGGTTGCGAGCTTAAACCCAGGTATTTCTGCTGAGACATTATCGTATGGACGAAGTAGTGGTAAATTGCCTGGCTCTTTAGATTTTTCTAGTTCTTTTTTAATACTTCCGCCACTACCAGGAGCAGAGTCGACAAGATCATATACCTTATCTGAAGGATTCTTGTAACGAGACTCCCTCCGACCATCTGCGAGAAATATAGCTCTACTTACATTTAGAATGCTCTGGAATTCTAAGCTCTGTTCGGCGTTCATGTCATTCGGGTGTATTCTCAGTTTTTCTGCCATAGTTCTTTTCCTACTTAGTTAACCTTCGTATTGCGATAACAAAGGCCGCCTCGGGTAGATTTACAACACCGGGCTCCTTTGATACTTGCACTAGATTTTTTACAGCTTTTTCCATATATTCTGTGAGCTGATTATTAACTTTTTCTTCGCTCCAGTGTTGTTTATCTTTATTCTGTAACCATTCTAGATAACTAACAATCACGCCGCCTGCGTTAGCGATAATTCCAGGGAGAATACTTACTTTATTCTTAGTAAAGTAATCGATAGCTTCTTTATCGACTGGTCCATTAGCCATTTCGATAATATATTTTGCTTTAACCTGCGTCATATTATCTTTGTTTACGGCGTCGCCAAGCGCTGCAAGTACTAAAATGTCGACATCTAAACTTATGATTTCATCACTACTCAGAAGTTTCGTACCCATCTTTTTATAATCGGAAAAACGTTTATTAGCTTCTTTAAATTCAGCCAGATCCTTTGCGTCTAAACCATTTTCGCTATAGACAGTGCTAGATGAATCGCTAGCAGCCACTAACTTCCAGTTCGGATATTTCTCGGCAATCACAGCGAAAAACGATCCGACATTACCATAACCCTGCACAGCGAAAGTCATGGGTTGGTCTGATAAACCATCGTATTTCAGCAATTCGCTAAGCGCAATTACACCACCCCGACCCGTTGCTGCATCACGCCCAAGGCTCCCGCCATTTTTTATACTTTTACCAGTAAAACTAGCCTTAGTTGTATCACCAGTAAGATTTTGGTATTCATCGACCATCCAGTCGATAATTGCCGCGTTGGTGTTAACATCTGGTGCTGGTACGTCTTTATCTGGCCCTATAAATTTATGTAAGCCTTGTACGTATTTACGACTTATCTCTTCGAGCTCTACTTCTGTTAGTTCACTAGGGTCAACGGCTACACCGCCTTTGCCGCCACCAAGCGGTAATCCTACCGCTGCTGTTTTTAGACTCATTAAGGTTGCCAACGCTCTAGCTTCATCCAAATCAACGTCTGGGTGAAAACGGATACCTCCCTTGTATGGTCCTAGTTTATTATTATGCTGAACTCGATAGGCGTGCAATTTTTTGCCATTGTTTAACTTAATCTCAAACTGGTGCTCAGCGTCAGTAGCAAGTAGCGCATCAATAGAAGACTTGTCCAACCCAAGTTTTTGGGCGGCTTCTGTAATTAACTGCTGGGCAGTCTTGAGCATATTATTCTCTCCTCAACTCTTAAATTAACAATCTCTGTTTATAAATGCCAAGTTACATCCTAGCAAAAATACTATAAATAATCCAGAGGTATTCTGGTTAATGACTATTAATTTCAGGCAACCTGCATCTCTTGAGGTTCTGCTACAGCAAGATTTGGATTTTCTGGTTCGTAAGACGATAGATTTGCAACGAGTTCTTCAGCGTCTGGTTCCCTACTAAAAACCGTGCTAACTGCACTGTCTACTCTACCTATCGCTGAATTGCAGACGTACTGCACAATGCCGGTATTTAAACTATATCGTGTGTAAATATAGGTATTTACAAACTCATGTAGGAGCTGTCGTAGGACTGTCGGTTTGGTAACTTGTCTGATCCAGTTCGCAGCTCTAGTTCGTAAAGAGTCTCTATAATTTTCTGGGTCTGTTTTTGTTTGTTCGTTCACTCTGTTATATTAGCATAAGTTTGATCAAATGTCAATTAACCAACTCTGTTGTGCGCTGTTTATTCATTTTCAACAAATTTTTTCAAGGGGCCTAAATAATAAACCTTCCAGCCATCATCTATATCTTCAACACGATCATCCGGAACGTTCTCCTGAATTAAATCCAAAGTTGTCACTTTGTCTTGTTCTCGTAGCTCAAACCGCACATGTGAAGGTTTGGCAAAGCTACTGTCCGACCATTCCTGTTCAAGAAGTTTTTCGGCTATAACTTTGACATTCTTTCCATAGATTCCATCTCCCCATAATTTGAATTCTGTGCCAACTTGATCATCCATGTACGCTGGATTTTTACTCCACTGGCTGATAATATCCGGGTCAACTAACGCTTGCCAAACTTTAGCTAAGGGAGCTTTAATCGCATACGACTGTTTTATGGTTTTCATATCTTTATTATAGCAATACGGCTGCTATAAGAATTTAATTAGCGGATAAATAGTAAGTCTGAGCTAGGCGGCTATTTGTCTAGGATTGTCAGTAAAATAATTGCTAGCCTCACGCATGCCACCGGGGCTACCGCAGTCAAAATATAATCCCAATACTGGATGTACTTGGAATGACTGACCAAGTTCAATCGCTTGGTTGATAACATCCGTTATACGATACTCCACTCCCTCATCAAGTTTACGATCTACTACCTCGTCAATACATCCCCAGATTTTATCACTTAGTATATATCGGCTGATATTTGCTATTGGATTGTGAGGAATACGCTCAAGCGGTGGTCTTTCATCTATCGACTGCAACATTCCTTCTTTATCGGTCTGTAAAATACCGTATTTAGTACCATCAGTTCTACTCTTTAGCGGGTTTCCCATAATAACGTGATCAGTGTTTGCATCATCTAAACGACTAATTGCATCTAAGAGCTCTGACGAACCATCTGGTCTATAGACAAAGTCATCTCCCCCAACTACTACAAAATTCTTCTCTCCGGTTAGGTGATTTTTTGCAAGAGACGGCGGATAGGCTGTACCATATTTCCCTAGGGGTTGGTTAATGTATTCTATCGTTGGAGCCGAAGCTCTACGCTCTTGTTCGGTAGCTAATATATCTTTTCTACCTAGTGCCATAAGTTGCGCGCTAAGGTGAGAATTAACGTCTCCAAAATAGTCTTCCAACTGATTTTGTCCACGCTTAGTAGTAATAAATATTATGCGTTTCATGCCGGCCAGAATACATTCATTAACCATGAAATCAACTATTGGTGTAGCTTTGTCGCCTTCATAAATAGGCATTAAAGATTTTTCAATCGCCATATTAGCTGGGGCTACACGTGTACCTGTACCTGCTACTGGTATAATGGCTGTTTCAATATTCATTATATTTATATTATATAGATTATTGTTGGTCGCTATGAGAAGTCTGATAGTTCGAATCTGGAATTGGTGGTAACGAGTCCACATCAATCACAACTATACCGCGAAGAAGATCTTCGACTCTCGGCCTGAACCCAAACTCGCTAGACACTGGAGCATCGCCCTGTACGCAATATTCGGTCCACCTATGTTCATCTATTATTGCGTGCTTCTTCATATATTCACTTTCAGACTTTATTTAATATCGATATATTATAATATAATAGATATAAAGTCAATTATCACCGTCTTTAGCTAACTTTACACTGAATTATTTATATCAGTTTACTTACACCATTAACTATAAATGACTAGGGAGTTATGGTAAATGACGACCCATCAGTTCCTATAGCTGAAGGTTCAGCTATAGTTTGACCGCTATCATCAACCATAGTGACTGGCTGAGCAGTACTTTCCGTTAAATCAACGGTGCTGTCATTAGCTATGGTTGAAGTATTCGTAAATGAGGCTTCAGTAAAGTTATCAAAAGGAATTTGACGCCTTGACGAATAACTAGGATCTTCTTCTATCCACTCCGCTGAAGATAATGATGAATTATAAGTAACTGTAATAGTACTTGATTCATCGTCGGTATTGTCAGTTATAGTAATTGTCCATT
This sequence comes from uncultured Candidatus Saccharibacteria bacterium, assembly GCA_963706245.1. Classification (GTDB taxonomy): domain Bacteria; phylum Patescibacteriota; class Saccharimonadia; order Saccharimonadales; family UBA4665; genus BOG-1338. Next base: position 701,309 of record OY970151.1, read on the forward strand.
GTTCACTTGATCCTTCTACGATAGATGCAGTCATGCTATCACCAGGAGAGACTGTTACGTCAGGCACCTGCTGAGAGCTAAATGGTAATAATTCATAGAATGCTGATGTTGATACCTGGCCGCTCGCGGAAATAAGATTTTGAGTACCAGTCTGTATCAGATCCCCCGAAGTTACTCCACCTATACCTATCCAGGTTGAATCTGCTGATGTCGAGGCGTTATTCCCTGTCGCAGTAGTCACTGTCCAAGTTCCTGAAACAGCGGTAAAGCTAGCGTTAGTCGCTAGGTAACCAGACCAATTGGTAGATAGATAGCCAGTTGCAATAGTAGGTGTCTGTGTTTGAGGGGTTGTTGGAGTTGGGGTAGTAGGAGTTGGTGTAGAAGTTGTTGGAGAGGTTTGAGGGGTTGTTGGAGTTGGGGTAGTAGGAGTTGGTGTAGAAGTTGTTGGAGACAGCCCACTAACATTACTGCTTGGCGCTGGGGTAACTACCGGTTCAGGCTTTGGCGTCCCAGCTCGCGTAACAGTGAACTTCGATATGGGGGACGGGGGTGTAACATTTGGCTTTGGAGTGGTTTGTGAAGATTCTGTTACTGGAGGTGCGGCAGCTATTAGAGAACTACTCTTGGATAATGTAACTACGTGTTTAGTTGTACTTTTATTGTGATTAACATTCTGCATGTAGTCATTTTTAGTTGGAGTGGTTTGAAGAGACACCACCAGGCCAAACACAATAACCGCAAGTATCATTGGTCCTTCTAACTCTAAGTAGGAACCAAGTAAACGGTTTTTATTATGAGTGAAATTGAATTTTTGAAACGGATTTTTTTGTTTTTTTGAGAGCATAGCTATATCTTATATTCTTAATAAGAATAGCATAAGTTTGTTAATTTGTCAATATGATGGCAAGTCCTAGTGGAATATATTTGGAATTATTTCACTAAGTCTCAACAAGCATTTAATTCTTTGCAGTAGTGTTACGTGTCGAGTTCAACCAGTTTGCTGCAATTTCGAGTTGTCTAGTGCCAGCATTACTCATTATCGCAGAATGACTTGCCCCTTCCATTGGGGTTATTAGATCATCACAACCGACCTTACCAAGCGTTGTAATGATTTCTGATAAACGAAATACGGGATCATCTTCGCCTACAAAGATATTGATTGGATGGTTTTCCTCTCGAAGTTTTGAAACCGCACCAGCTAAACTTCTAGAAAGAGCAAAGTCAAGTTTTGGTCCCAAGCGATGGGCCCCAACGTCATTCATCAGCCCTTTTATTGCTTCATACTGTCCAAACACATTGCCCATGTCCATGTGTGGGCTCTTAAAGTGTAGTGGCATTTGACCGCTTTTAACGGCGTTCTCAACAGCAAAACGATATATAAACTTTAGCCGCCTTGTAAAATCAGTACTATCATTGATGTCACCAAACGCCTCTTGGTTTAGGCCTACAGGGGCTCTTGCGGCAATAGCATCAAAAAGCTCGGGAGATTCATTGGCGGTCATTATTACTGCCCCACCGCCTTGCGAGCTACCAAATAGATCTACTGGTGAATCTTCCTTTTTACCTGATTTAATATTCTGGTTAGTCGCAAAAGCCACCGGACCTTCCACTATAACTCGTTCAATATTTGCAGGTGTCGGCTCAAGGTATTGGAACGGTAGGATAATAGCACTAGCTGGCATGTGCAAACTATCTAACACTTCCATTGCATGAATTGCAGCCCTACCCTCCTCTCTAATCCCAGCATAAACGTGAACCTGCTTAGCGGTTGGATTCCGTAAAGCTTCATTATTAACCACAAAATCAAGTGGGACATATTTCTCTACGCCATCAACAGTAGGGCGAAATTCATCAAAACGTTCGACTGTTAGGGGTTGTTGTTGTATTTCTGGCATGTTTATTTTATTCCGATATAAAAATACTACCATAAAAGTAGTATTTTGTAAAGTATAAGCTTAATGTCGGGCCATAGCGGAAGATATCTGGAACTATTTTTCAAGTTAAGTTGCTATGAAATTAGATTAATTTAAACTTTCGGGAACTGCCTATCGCTTGAGCCAGCGATGATTACTGTGCTATTTTGTTCCAGCTGAGTTTTCGTAGATTCCTTAATCTTACCCCTTAATATCATCCCTGGAATGAAAAATATGGATGCAATTCCTCCTATAAGAACACCTGTTCCAGCTTCAAGAATGAAACCCAAACCAGCCAAACCTGCTGATGTGTCCTCTGGAGCGTTGGGGTGCAGAGTCCCTACAACCCAAAAATAAGCTGCATAACAAAGAAAACCGCCCGCTATTACATAACCGAGCGCTCCGAGGGTTATCAAAACAAATGACAATGCTTTTCTAATTGATAATGTTTGTGCTTGAACCACAATGTTAATTGTGTCATTGAATTAATATAAAGTAAAACGCTTATGCTTGGCGGGCCCGACCGGATTCGAACCGGCGATCTCCTCCGTGACAGGGAGGCGTGATAGGCCAACTTCACTACGAGCCCATATGACCATTATTCAGCTAGAACAGAGGTCATGATAACAGTCTATCAGCTAAAAAGCAACGTTCTAGCGCTATATCTTTTGGTTAATGTAGATATAAGGTTTCTCTGTCGCCGCTAAAGGTTGGACGTAATAATTTATACTCTGAAAGTTAAATAAAATGTGTGCTGCTTGTATCTGACCGTTGTTATTTGAGATAACCGTGTCTATTTCTAGGGCATTACCAAGATCTATAATGTTAGAGATACCGCCGACTTTTAGGGAGAGTAATGTTTGTAGTGTCTGTGGAGCTATATTAGTAGTGTCGTCAGTGATAGTAAAACCAAATTGACCGCCGTTACTTTTTGTTGCAGTATCGTCAGAATATTCACTTGCGACCGTAGCGAACACAGCACCGCTCCTTAGGGCTTTGAGCGCAGCATTTGCCTGTGCGTGGACGGGTGTATCAAGAGCTGATACCACTTTCTGCGCCAGTAATTCTTGTTTAAGTTCAGTTTGAAAGTCATTTATAGACCAACCCCAGAACTGATTGAGCACAGCCGTTAGTTCTTTATTATTACTACCTAATCTATCTTCACTACGAACCAGGTCTATTTCGTTCGACACTTCTTGATTAGATACACTAACATGATTTTTGGAGGCTAATTGCTTAACATATGCATCGGTAATAATCTGCTGCATGGCTTCCTGCTTATAGCTAGCTAGCTGTTCTTTACCACTTACTGAGTTAAAGTTTACTTGCTGTTGAGATTCATAGTAATGCATATAGCGACGTAGTTGGAACAAATAATTTTCGTAAGACACATAACTTGGCCCAACTTTGGCAACTGGAAATGGAATTACTCTGGTAACACCGTATAAAAAGCTGTTATTCGATTGAAATTTGTACAAAGCCAAACCACAGTACACAAAGAAAACAACTGCTAAAACTGCAAATAGACCACTAGATATGAGAACTATCCTGTGTTTTGAGTGTTTAAGAGGATATATATATTTACGGGCGCTGGAAAGGACGTCTTCACGGTGTTCGGCCAGAGTGTCATCAGTTATTTTTGGTAAGGTTTTAATCGCCTCATTAAAGCGCTCAGCAACATCTTTCTTTTTTCGAATAAACTGTGGTTTTTTAGGTACCAGCTTCTTTAGTTTATTCTTCACTGTCTTCCTCTGTCTCAAGTTCCATATTTGATCCTGGTCTTTCTCCTATCGCATCAGAACCGAAACTGGCGGCTGAAATACCATTCTCTCTTAAGACTTCTAGTATTTTCTTCTGAGTTTTTGCTGGATGATGAACATCGTGAATTACCAAATCGCCCATATATGTCTGCATTACTAATGTGCCAAAACCTAACATCGTCTCTTGTAAGCCGGCAATCTGGTAATTTACCATTTGAATTTGGGAGAGCTGCATATCAACAACGGCTTTATTGAATAGACCTTTTTGAGTGATTTGAATGAGGCGCTGATCAGACAGAATAAATATACTGTAATACCAGCTGATCCAGGACGGAGCAAAGAAGAGTAAGGCTACGACTAAACCAATGCCTATACTCCCAAAAAACCAGCCAAAACCAAGCGTTGGTTTTATAGCCACCGGTACAGTACTGAGTAAGATAATTAACATGCCAACAACTAATCCCTTACGCATAACTATCGGATGTTTTCGAAAAACATATAAGACTTCTTCGTCATCCATTTGGTCAGCAAAATACTTATGTGCCATATCCTACTATTGTACCTGTTTACTGTAAATTATCACTAGTGCCCTTTGGTGGCCCGGGAGGGAATCGAACCCCCAACACCCACCTTAGGACGGTGGTGTTCTATCCATTGAACTACCGGACCAAACATTTCACTATTCACGGATTTATGACTTATGTTTTTTGGCCTGCGTAAACTTTTCATGTGTGGCAGTATACTCAAAAATTTCGTCATCTTTGAACCAATGAGCAATTTCTTCCTTTGCCTCGGCTTCATCACCCGAAGCGTGAACAATATTTGGCACCGCTAGGCCACTAGCGTTGGCATAGGCAAAGCTAATATGCGAATAATCCCCCCTGATTGTTCCCGGAAGCGCCGCTTTAGGTTCGGTCGTGCCTACCATTTTTCGGACTAACGATACGGCCTCAACGCCTTCTAAGACTATAGCAATCACTGGGCCCTCACCCATGGCATTGACCGTAGTATCAAAGGTGTCTTTGCCACGCCTAGAAACCATCTTACCGATCGTCTCGTAATGATGATAAAAGTGGTCTGAATCAGGGCTCAACATTTTTACAGCCACAACCTTAAGTCCAACTTTTTCAAAGCGACTTAAAATTTCTCCTACTATGCCCCGCTGTACAGCGTCCGGTTTAAAAATTACCAAGGTTCGTTCCATGTAATTCCTTTTCGTTTATTTAATGTCTAGTTTAACAGATACTAGTGCTTAAGGCTACCTGATTTAACGTCGCAAAATGTTATACTAAGCATATGCAATTTTCAAAAGCAAAAACTGATTTTTTAGAATATCTGGAGATAGAACAAAATCGTTCTCAAAAAACTATCGCCAATTACGATCACTACTTAACCCGCTTAGTTGATTTCGCTGGAGATATTAAGGTTATAGATATTACGCCGGAGCTGATCATTAAATGGCGGTTGTGGCTAAACCGCCTAGGTAGTAATGTCTCTGACGAATTAGAAAAATCTACTCAAAATTATCATTTGATTGCCCTTAGAAGCTTTCTTAAATTTTGTGCGAAACGAAACATCCCTGCCCTAAGTGCCGATAAGGTAGAACTAGCGCGCACCGTTCGAAAGCAGGTTACTTTTCTGTCTGAAGAAGAGTTAGAACGGCTATTTGCCGAAACCGATACTGCAAAAATTACTGGCCTGCGGGATAGAGCCATACTTGAACTACTTTTTAGTAGTGGATTGCGTGTCTCTGAGCTAATCGGATTAAATCGTGACCACATTAATCTTAAAAGACGAGAATTTATGGTACGCGGTAAAGGCCAAAAAGATCGGCCGATCTTCATTAGCCCTGAAGCAGCTAATTGGATTGATAAATACCTGCAGGCTCGTAAAGACACCACTAAACCGCTTTTTATTCGCTACAGCGGCAAGAAAACTGTCGATTTAAGTGGTAATTTTCATCGCTTAACCGCTCGAAGTGTCCAGCGTTTAGTTGCCCGTTATGCCCTGATGGCTGGAATAACTAAGCATGTTAGTCCACATACCCTACGCCATAGCTTTGCAACTGATTTACTGATGAATGGCGCTGATTTACGTAGTGTTCAAGCAATGCTTGGACACAGCAATATTGCAACTACACAGATCTATACGCATGTTACCGATCCGCACCTAAAAAGTATTCACGAACGCTTTCACCATAAAGTTAAGGCTCAGTAGCCTTCTGAAGTACAATCGCCGGTAGTTGATCCCTCCACTGAGGAAATAGGAGTCCCCGACCCTCCCGGAGACGTTGGTGGGATAATATAGAATTCCTTACAAATGTCATTTGTTGTTTGTATGGCGTAACCAGGAATATTTGTAGCCTCAACGATTGGAACTGCTACTTGTATGCGTCTTAACACCCCGGCTGAGCTACCTGTAGAGTCAATAACATACTCGGCTCCAGTTAACGGTAAATTATTCCCCGCATTGTCAGTAGCTGTTAATGACAAAACGCCCGAGCCCCCATAAATAGTATTTACTCTTAAGTAGAACTCATTGGTTGATAGACCAACATCTATTGAAACTTTACAGCCAACCGCTGGAGTACATGATGCTCCATAGATTGGTGAGGTATCGGACGTACTATTAGCCGTAAAGTTCACGGGAGCTTGATTGCTGTTATTAGGTATTAGAAAAGCTGTCATAGCGTCGGTCAATAAGGCACTTTTTGAGATTGATGGCGGTGTTGTTGGTTGGTAGATGATTGGGACAAGATCGATCCTTAGAATGCCGAGTGCACAGTTGTAAGAAGTGGGCTGTGGTAAGGCCGGTGGATTGGTCGTCTGACAATTGTTACTACTCCACTGAATGTTTGGGTTAGGGCTATTCCAGGTAAGGTTAATTGTTCTAATTGCCTGTCCGGCAGTATCAACTGGTATAACCTGAGAGCTACTGCTTACATCAGTCGTAAGTACTGAAGGTGACGGGTTTACCAATAAACAAGTATAAGTCGTATTTCCTAGCCCATTATTATCGGTACTAAAGTTTGTTGTATTGGTATTCGATTGGTAAAGCTGATCGTATAACGCTTCTTGGGTTTGAACTGATGATATTGGCGAATTAGCTGGGTTACCGCAATAATCTTTAGCATAATCGGCGTTTGGTTTATCGGGATTACTTTTAATGATATTTATGGCGTCATTTACTCCCGTCTCAGCAGCGTAATATGCGGTAGTACTTAGTTGTGCCTGCAAAGCGTTAGACTGTTCACGAGTAGCCACTTGAGCGAAACCAATTACAATTAAGGTAATAACTACCGACATTATGAGCACAACCAGGATTGATGCCATACCACCTTGGTTTAATTCGGTAACCTTTATTGATTTACGGCCTATTATACTCATGCTTTAATCTCCACTATGGCATAGTTGAACTCAGTTAGCAATACGGGGCTCCACTACTGTTTGTAAGTCTGACGATGCACAAAAATCCTGACCCGCTTGTCCATTACACTTAACCAAACTCGAACCAACATCATAATATAGGTTCGGGCCGCCATTAGGCTGAGCGACACCTTCCAGTAAAGCCGTATTTCCATAGATAACATGTACATCTATCTGATAGGTATTATCGGCGCCGGCAATTACATTAAAACCAGCTAATTCCATATTCGGTCCCAGTAGTTCGTGTTCTGGTGTATTGTACGGCGGATTATCGGCTGTGAATGTTCCACTTGGACACGCTCCTGTCTGCTCAATTAGCGCGTGACCACTATTTGTTGTCGGGTTACTTGCAACTGTCTGACCTAAAGTATAAACAAATATACTGTTATCAGCACAGAACCACCCGGAAGTTGACTTCGATACTGGTTGTATATTACCCGTAATTGTCGATTGATCTCCAAACTGAATTGCTTGTGAGACAGTATTTAATATGTCCCTGGCAGTATTCTGAGTTTCAGTAACTGTTAGACCCTTAGTATAAGTATTAGACATTGCTAAAAAACCAAACATCAGAAGAAGTATGGCTCCAGAAGAAATAGCGGTCGCTATCAAAAGTTCAAGTATGGTAAAACCTTGGTTATTAGAAGTTAATTTTTTATTTATTATGCGTTTCATCATCTTTTAATTAACCCGATATGGTATTTCAATCCTATCAGTGACACTGCCTGACAATAAACTAGGCCACGTCGCGCTTACTTGATAAATAGGTAGATTGCCAGAGGTATTATTGGTAGAAACCGCAATGTTAAGTGTGTAATCAGCTTTCATATTGGAAATACCTTGAACTATACAGCTTTGTGATGTACTTCCGGGAGGATTGAATGCTGGTGATATAATGGCTGGTGTAACCGAACTAGAAGTAGTCATGCACCCAGTCAACCCGGTCTGACTATTAAACACAGGTACAGTTGATGGATTAGCCGCGACATAAGCCCTTAACTCCTCGATTTGGCTTTGAATCAAACCTAGAGCATAGCTGTGTTCTTGAGAATCCTCTTCAGCTCTCAGGCTACGGGTAACAACAGCATATGACCCCGCTAATACAATTCCGATAACTACTATTGCAAATAAAACTTCAACAATTGTATCACCCCTGTCGTGAAGAGATTTCTTATAAGCCATTACAATTATTTCCTCCGAAAATCTTCAAACTAACCGTCGACTGTAGCCCACCTCCGCCGAGGCTTACCAGACCTGACTGGTCTGTTGTTGAGCTAGCAAAGCAAAGAGCTATCTGATTTTCTGCCGTAAGCGAACAACTTTGAGCAGTTGGGAATAATGCTCCTGACGTCGGGCAACCACTAGTATACGAATATAGACTAAGTTGTAAGGCCCCTGGGCTTAGATTAACTGACGGGCTAATTGCGGAAGCTTGTTGAGCGGGATTAACTAAAAATGCTACTCCCGGTGGTGTTGTTGGCGAACTATAAGTAACTGTGGTGCCTGCGCTATTCGTTAAAGTTGTTGATACCAGACTGATACCACTTAGTAAGGTTTGTGATGATTGTGTCCCCGTTTGCGAGGGAAGTGCGTACGGGTCTGTGTCAGAAAAATCCTGCGCAGTTGGTAACTGGCAGGTCGAAAAACTAGTAGTATAGCTTGTGCTTGTGCATTGTTGACCAACAATCGTATGTATCGTATAGCTCTGGTTTGCGCCGGATGGTTGTGAATATTTACTGAAAATAATCATGCTGCCGATGAATGTGCAGCCATAGTTGCTACCTTGCTGTGAACTCCCTACAGAATAGCCTAAAGAGATTGCACCACCACTCAAACTACAGGTAAAATTACCCTTATTTGGATATGATCCATTCGACGCCGTATCTATAATTTGCTGTAAATTAGTCTTAACACTATTAATTCCGGACGCAAATTGAGCTTGTGATGTCTTCCCGCCGACTAACAATAAGACACTAAATAGCAGGATCGCTGTTACCCCAAGGACAATCAAGGTTTCAATAATAGTAAACCCTGAGGTGTTAAATCCACCGTTCATATCTTAAAGTATAGCATAAACGGTAAGATGAAATTTAAGTTATTAAATGACTATACCAAGTCACTAAATGGCTGCCGAAAATGAATACAATAATAGTGGCTATCATCAAAAATGGACCAAAAGGAATTTGAATATTGATATCTCGTTTTTTGATAAACGCTGGAATAGCAGCGATAGTCCCAAGTACTGAGGCAATAAATATTAACAAAACACTATTAATCGGTCCGCCGACAATCAGTCCCAGACAAATAGCTAGCTTTACGTCGCCTCCACCTATCCATGTACCACTGGATAGCTGAAATAGAAAATAAAAAATACCCGCTATTAGAATAGCCCCGATGATCCCGCCGACAAAATGTTCTAGGTCATGCTGTATCAGGCTAACGACAACCAATTGAAAGAAAGATAGACCAATTAAAGGGAAAACTATTTTATTAGGTAGCTTATACCATTTAAAATCATAAATAATTAAGACCATAAAGCCACTCATTAATAACAGCCAACAGATAAATTCAAATAATCCAAGCCCGGTTAATAATAATGGCCAAAAAACGTAGGACAAACAAAATAAGACTGCTGTTGCGAGCTCAGTAACTGGGTATTCCCAACTAAGTGACCTGCGGCAATATCTGCATTTTCCTCGAAGTAATAACCAACTAACTAGTGGTATTAAGTCCGTTACATTTAGGGAGTGGTGGCAATAATCACATTCTGATCGTCCGCTAAGCCAGTTCTTATGATCATGATATCTAAGGGCAAAAGCATAAATAGTGCTACCAAGTAATAAGCCGAGACAAAAAATTAAAGTAAACATTAGCATTTAGAGATAGTACCAAATACCATAAAAAAATACACCTATGTTGGTGTATTTTTTTAATTACTAAGTTATCGGTCTCTGACTAGCCACCGATACACTGCCAGGTAAAGGAACCACCGCCATTTTCAACTCCATACTCTGCGGCAATCGAATTAGCTGACGCACCAGACGTTGTTGCAACATTACCGTTGCATATCGTACCAGCGTAGATGTTTATAGTGTCAGTAGCTGCTACGTTCACTGCAATTGGTGTTCCGCTAAGCGCGTAAAATATAGCGCCAGACGTAGCATTCGCAGTACTAGCAATTGATTTGTAGTAGCCAACTTTTGCTGTAGCTGGTGAGTCACCAGTATTTGTGGGACAGGCTACCGTTGCACAAAAATATACATTTTGATTTACAACAGGGCCAGCTGCTGACTTAGTCACTGGTCCAGTACTAATAACCGCTGGTAAAGCTCCGTCATTGTTACTTACATAATCACTAATTGCCGCCATCAGTGCGGCTGCATCATCTTTGCGCTGCGTGTTACGACTACTGCGATTAAGAGCCGTTACTGCCAAGAATACTACAAGAAAGATTGTTGCTGCTATAGCAAGAACAATCAAGGTTTCAATAATTGTAAAACCTTTTGATTTATTTAGTTGTCTGGATTTCATATTGCAAGTGCCCCTTTGCTAGTTTTCATGCTTATGCTTTTCATAATAGTCAATGATATTAGTAAATGCAAGTTAATATTTACCCATCCAATGTGTCCTACCCACCAGATAGGCTTGACTGATTCGCCAAACCATAAATTGGTAGAAGAACAGCCACAACGATAAGTATTGCCGCTATGCCAAGAATAACCATGAGTACCGGTTCTATTAAGGAGTTAATGTTATTAACTTCTTGATCAACTTCTTTTTCGTAATATGTAGCTACTTTGTCGAGCATCGCCTCAAGAGTACCAGACTCTTCCCCGATATGTATCATGCTTGGAACAAGAGGTAGAAAGTTAGAATCTTTACTAAGTACGTCGGATAAAGCCGCGCCTCCTTTTATCTTTTCAGCCGCCTTTTTTAAAGAAGCCTGGATATGGACATTAGACACGGCCTCACCGGTAATATCGAGTACTTGTAGCAGTGGAACACCACTACCGACAAGAGTACATGCAGTACGCGAGAACCTCGACATATATATTTTCATAAATAATCCGCTAAATGGCTTAGTGCTCATTTTTGCCCGATCTATAACTTTTCGGCCACCTTCGCTTTTTCGCCACCTAAGAAAAAGAAAAATTAGTGCAATGAGAGTTATAGTTACCAGCCACCACCAGTGAGTGAACGCATGTACAATGCTAAGTAAGATCCTGGTAATGAGAGGTAACTGTGCCCCCGGGAAAGTACTGTATAGATTTTGAACAGCCGGTAAAAGTTTTATAACCATAAAGGCTATCACGCCAAACATAACTATCAGGACAATTATCGGATAAATCATTGCGCCACGTATTTTGCTAATTATGTCGGCGTCCTTTTCTTGTTGATTGGCTAAACGCTCGAGAGCTTTATCAAGTGTGCCGGAGACTTCACCGGCAGCAACTAAGCTAACGTACAATTTATTAAATACTTGGGGATATTTTCCGAGAGCGGACGAGAGAGACGATCCACCCTCCACGCTACTTATAACACCTTCAATAACTATTTTCAGAGGCTTACTAGTAATCTGATCTGAGACATTACGGAGTGATTGAACTAGGGGTAAACCTGCATTAATTAGTGTGCTTAGTTGTCTCGAGAAAAGTATTCGATCTTTCGCCCGAATGTGATTAAAATAATGATCTAAACTACCTGGTTTAGAGCTTCTGTCTAACTTAATGTCAATCGGTACTAGTCCTTGTTTTTGTAGTAACTTAGCGGCCTCATTTTCATTCTCAGCTTTAACAGTAGCTTTAATTTTTTCGCCATTAGTTGGGTTATGGGCAGTATATTGATATAAAAACATGGCTAGGCTCTCATTAACCTGTCTAGCTCATCCAAATCAACTGCGTGAGTCCGTGCCTCATCATAAGTAATAGTACCGGCCTTAATAAGGCTTACAAGGGTTCTGTCCATTGACTGCATGCCAAATTCTGCACCAGTTTGTAATACAGCTTCAAGTTGGTGGCTTTTACCCTCCCTGATTATGTTTCGAACAGCCGGAGTGGCAATTAATATCTCAGCTGCAGCAATTCTTCCTCCACCAATAACCGGGATCAGGGTTTGTGAACAAATTGCCATTAGTACATTTGATAATTCAGTACGGATTTGTTGCTGTTGGTGAGGCGGGAATACATCGATCATTCTATCGACTGTTTGACTAGATGAGTTAGTATGAAGAGTTGCGAAAACTAGATGACCAGTTTCAGCAATAGTTATAGCGCTGGCTATAGTTTCAAGATCACGCATTTCACCAATTAATACAACATCTGGATCTTCCCGCAAGGCTGAACGTAGAGCAGCACTAAATGAGAATGTATCATAATGAACTTCTCTCTGCACGACAATAGATTTCATTGACTTGTGAGTATATTCAATAGGGTCTTCGATAGTAATAATATGCCTGGCCTGCTCCTGATTTATTTTATGAATCATTGAAGCTAGAGTGGTTGACTTACCAGACCCCGTTGGCCCAGTCACTAATACTAAACCTCTCGGAAAATTCGCAAAATTATTTACAATTGGTGGAAGACCAAATTGCTCGACTGTTAATATCTCATTAGGGATTAAGCGTAAGGCAATTGCTAGATTACCTCTCTCATGAAAAGCATTGGCCCGAAAACGCCCTAGATCTCCAAAAGCAAAACTAAAATCAAATTCTTTATCCTTTAGTAGAATTTGTTTTTGAGTTTCATCGACTATTGAAAAGATAAGAGCTTCTATACTTTCTTCACTGAGCGGTACCATGCCGCTGATCGGTGCAAGAGCACCATCAATTCTTAACATTGGAGGCAAACCAACTTGCAAGTGTAGATCTGAGGCCTTTCGTCTTAGAACCTCTTCGAGTAAAATTTCAATTTTCGGTTGTTCTTGCATATCCCACCCTATTGTTATTCGGCATCCGCTGAAGCCACTCGGTTAATTTCATCTATAGTTGTTCGGCCACTTAAGGCTTTCAAATATCCATCCTCTCGCATTAAAACCATACCTTCCTTTTGGGCTACGGCTTGTATTTGCGCACTAGTGGCTCGCTTTAGGATTAACTCCTGTATTTGTGGGCTAACTTCGAAGGCTTCATAGATACCCATCCGCCCTTTGTAGCCTCTGAGATGAATTTAGCTTACCGGCAGCCTTAGTTAAAGTATAAGCATTTTCATTACGAACTGGCAAGTTTGGAAAGCCAAGATCTTCACTAACTTTAGCGACGTCCGCTGGGGTTGGCGGTAACAAATGACCGATAGTAGCATTAATTGCGGCTGTTTCAACCGGACTAGACTGATAGGTCTGGGTTTTTTCTCCAAGACTTCTTACTAATCTTTGACCAATAACTGTTCGTACGGTGCTCGCTATTAGAAATGGTTCAATACCCATGTCCAGTAGTCGAGGCAAAATGCCGGCCGCTGAGTTAGTGTGTAGCGTACTAAACACTAAATGACCAGTTAGTGCCGCTTGAACAGCCAGTTCAGCGGTCTCATGATCACGAATTTCTCCAACCATAATTATGTTGGGGTCTTGTCGTAGGATGGATCGCAAACCAGTAGTAAAAGTTAACCCAACGTCAGGGTTAACTTGGATCTGATTGATACCGTCCATTTTATACTCAACTGGGTCTTCAAGAGTTACGATGTTAACGGTTTCACTTTTAATCTCCTGTAGAAGTGCATACAGCGACGTAGACTTACCTGACCCAGTCGGCCCACTCGTTAATACCATTCCGTTTGTCTGCGTAATACCGTGTCGAATAGCTCGAAGCGACCGACCACTATAGCCCATGTCTTCGAGTTTTAAGCTCGTTCCTGTTTTATCTAGTAGCCGAATTACAACCTGCTCGCCCCAAATAACTGGTGCAATGGCTATTCTTAGGTCGATCTCCCGGTTTCCAACAACTATCGTAAATTCTCCATCCTGAGGAATTCTATGTTCATCAATTTTAAGATTCGAGAGTATTTTTATACGAGATATTAAAGGTGGTTCGAGGCTCTTTGGTAATTTCATAATCTCTTTTAAAATCCCATCTATTCGACAGCGAATGACTAATGAATTGGCGTAGGGTTCAATGTGAACATCGCTAGCCCTGTTGGTTGCAGCAAACTCTAAAATAGTCGATAAGGCTTTACTTATCGGTGAATCTTGAACAATAGTTTTAATATTCTTACTAGCCGTCGTTATTGTCTGGGGAGTGCCGGGCACAGCTCCATTTTTAGGGGTTTCTCCATCGTCCAGGTCTTCATTTACTTCATCGGTTACTGATGGGTCTAGACTGACTTTATATTGCTTTAAAACTTGTCTTATACCCCCTTCACTAGCCGCATAGACTTTGAGCGATCTGCCAATCCTTTTTGATAAAAAATCTATAGCTTGGACGTTGTCAGCGTCGAGCATGGCAACAACAAGATGTTGATCAATTTCACCGAGCGGCACGGCCATATAATGCTCAGCAATATCTTTTGGCAAAAGCTCCAAAATTGCTGGGTCAATAACTGTAGAGTTCAAGTTTACATAGGGTAACTTGTTGGCTCTAGCAGTATATTTAGTTAGGTCTTCTTCACTTATATGCCCTTCACTAACTAACAAACTCATGAAAGGTACATGTTGAGCTGAAGAGTCACTGATAATCTTCTCTAATTCACTTTGAGACAATAGGCCATCTCGAATTAAGCTGTCACTGATCTGGTTTTGGATGGTCGCAGATAATACGCTCATTTTAGTGACCTATTCTATCTTTATTGTGTGGCACTACTAAAAGGATTGCTGTTTGTAGTTGTCCCAATTTGAATTAACTGTGTTGGATCAATTGACTGAGTATTGAAATATGTTGAACTCGGCGTTGGAAAATCCGCCGTTATTACTGGTACTATTTCTACACTTTGCTGACGATCAGCGGAAGTTGCAAAAAGATATTTTGATGCAATGAGCGAAATAATACCGGCTATAACTACGATAATGATGAGAGTTACGACATTTTTTTGTTTCATTGTACTTCCTCAGAAGTTATGTTAAACACTTTTTCCGGTTGGTAAAAAGTCTGAGCCGTAGCCGTCAGAGTCAACTGAGTTTGATGGGTTGTCCCGTTAGTTGTGGCTTGAATTTGAACAGATTGAAATTGGAAAGGTCGAATTGAATTTTGCAAGGTGTTAAATAAAGTTTGAATATTTTGATAAGAGCCTGTCACTGTAAATTGGAATACCATTGGTACTGGTGTGGGATTGGAGCTTGTTTGGTCAGATTGTTGAGATAGTTGCTCGTCTGTTCCGCTTATACTTGTGACGCTGACGCCTGAAGCAGTAAGTAAATTATTAACACTGGTAATCATGGCTGGGAAATCGTATTTACTAGGCAGAGCATCCAGTACTATCTGACCATTATCACCACTATTCGGCCCACCAGAACTTGTACTCCCACCAATTATGTTTATCGATGAGCCTACAAATGTATGATATGAATTAACTAGCGAGTTTTCAGCACTCAGATCAGCCTTTAGTTGGTTTAGTGCGGTTTGTTGAGCGCTCGCTAACCGGTTCTGGTAGCCTAGTTGGGATATAAGTGATTTACTGGCAACTAGCGAGAAGATTACAACAAAAGCCGCAACACCGGCAAACGATAGCATCCTTTTATCAGCTTCATCTATCAGATTTCTCTTGGTTGCGGTTGGTCTCTTTGCCATATTAATGACCTCCCGTTGATGTTCCAAGGAACAAATCTGTAGGTTGCTGCGTTATTGATCTGGTGGTTATTATATTAGGCACTGACAGACTCGCTGCAGCTGACGAGTTAAAAATCTGAGGGTTATACGAAAAAGTTATAGTGTAACTGACCCCAGGTGGTGTGCTGACCTCGGCAAAGCTCGATAGAACAACATTACTGAAGGCATTTGTTCCCTTAACCCCACCAACACTGTAGGTAGTAAATTTAAGAGTATCGACGAAAGTATTAACTGTACTTAAGCTATCAGCATTACCTTGAATAGAACCAGTATTAGCAATAAAATTAACCGATAAAGCAGAGATTGTTGCGTTAGCTGGAGTTAATTGATTGACGAACGGTAGCAGTTGAGTGGCAGCCGGTCTTTCCTTATATAATGCCGGTAAAGATTCCAGCTGATTTTGAATTGTAAGGATTTTATTCAAGTTAGTGTTACTAGATATTTGCTGGGTATTTGCAGTTATTTGAGTCCCCAGATTTTTAATGTGACTTTTTTGAATAATTGATACATAGACATAAAGAATGATAAAGATGGCAAGAAAAGCAGCAATTAAAATAGTCGAAACTAGAATCACTAGACTTTGGATACGCTTAGTCTTTATATATTCAAGTTTTACATCTGGTAGTAGATTAAACTGTATCATTCTATTCTCTCCGCTAGACCTACGGCTGTACTAAACTGGGTTGAAAGGGCCAATAATTCGTTCTGCCGAGCGGGCGAATACGTAACATTACGCCAACAGTTACCGATTTCAACATTTATGCTAAATTTATTAGCTATATAAAGTGGTAATTCGGGTAATTGAGCAGCTGAACCGCTGACTATGATGCGTTCGAGCTTAACAGCCGGATAACGTGCCGTGAAGAATTTAATAGACTTCTCGATTTCTCCGCATAGATTGTCGATAGTATCAATAATCGCGTTATAAACTTGACCTTCGAGCTTGTCTTGCACTAAACCAAATTTAAAAACATATTGTTCAGCCTGATTATTATCAATGTTAAGATTCTGTGTTGCAGCGTGAATAATAGTCTGAGAACCAATGTTGATGTTACGAGTTAGGTGTGGTGCACCGTTGGTATAAATTATTATATTGGTGCCGTTAGACCCCATTTCTAATATTAACTGCCCTTCAGGACTGCCTGGAGCAGTTAGGGCGCGGGCGATAGCCATAGTTTCCGGCTCAAATGAAATTACATTTAAGCCCAGCGATTCAAGCATTTCCAGACGGTGTTCAACATAATTATTAGCTACACTCGACAATAACAGTTCTGACTTCGTAGTATCAGTTGGGGAATCACCCAGTATTGCCCAATCAATTTTTGATTCAGCTATAGGCGTTGGTATTAATGAATCTGCTTGATAACGTATCGATTTTGCAAGTTCGTTAGCCGGTAGTTTTTCAATATCAACAACCGTTGTGAAAACTTTCTGTGATGATAAACTAACCGCCACGTTATTAGTAGACATTTTGGCTTGTGAAAGTAAGTTACTAATGGCCTTTAACAAATTCTGTTGATCGGCCGGAGCATCACTAACAGATAGTTTAAGGTCGATTGGCACGTAAGCATATTTGACTAATGTCTTGGGATTAGACATGCCGTGTAATTGAACTACACGTACAGCGGTATCGCTGATATCAAGTCCAAAAAAATCTGATACCCCACTCAAAATGCTCATGTTAATAAAATTATATCATAAGAGTTAGACAAGTGAACGCAAATAAATTCTATAAAACAGGCGGCAAACTAATAATTGAGTTATAGTTGTTCAACTGCGTATTATTAGTCGTTAAACCAAGCCAGATTGTTGGGTTATAGTTAAATACCTCAGCCGCATGACTCGATGATCCGCCTCCCGCTGCAGAACTTTCACCACTACTCTGATACAGAGTGTTGTCTGTTCGCATAAGATCAACGCTTGTAGCTATAAATGATCCATTAACTGTAAGCTTTTGATTACAAGTACTATAAAACGACGAGTCAAGAGCAGCTGGAGCTTCTAGACCCGTGGAACAGTCATATATTGTACCTCCCTGGGCAATATATATACCGTCCAAATTGGTAACCGTTGAGCTAATATAGATATTGCCTTGTACTATAAGTTCAAAAGAAGGTATATCGCTAATATTAGCCCAATCTCCATCCGAAGCTGTTCCAAGGTTAATGTTACCGCTGATATATACATTCCCATTCACATATATGACTGGGTGCTGAGAATCCTGAACACTACCACCGCCAATTGTCAGATCGGCGTTGCTAGAATATGCACCTGAGAGAAGACCACCTACAGACCCAGGATAAGCACTCGTCGTGGCAGGCATTGTGCTATAAAAATTGGGTGCGCAGTTAACTGGGTTATACAATCCTCCAAACTCTCCTGACCCTGGAGCAACATTATTTTGAATAGTAGCTGGAGAATTAGCAAACGACAACCCTATACCACTATTGCCGGAATTTTGATCAGTCGCAAAACCGTCTATATCGCCGAGTCCAAATGCAGCAAATTCATTTCCCGCTCCACTATAGCCAGACGTTGGCCAGTTCCATCCAACAACGCTACCCGTTGTACCAGGAGTACAGGTCGTTGAACCGGTACTTATAAAACCACTGCCCGCCATAACATCACCTCCGTAAACTTTCATGTAAGGTTGATCAGCAATTTTGACAGTTCCTTGCGGACAAGGGGCGTTGGTTGTTGAGACAGTCTGCCATGTTGCGATCTCTGTTACGGCTTGCGTTGTAGTGGTACAAACTTCCGTTGTCGGCGATGTTTCCACGCACCCCGAAGCGACAGGTAAAGTAAGTTTCATCGTTTTAGTATATGTATTTACTGTTGTAGTCGTTACAGTAGTAAGATAAACGCTTGGATTGCCCGCACTAGTCTCGGTATCCGTGTCAACTGGTGTGGAAACTGAGGACGCAGGTGAATAACCCGCTGGTGGCGCAGGCATCGGATAAGTAGTATCTGTCATTTTGGTAACAGTTACTATGTTTGCTGAATAGTTAACTGAGTTAGTGTATATGCCAGGCAAATGAGTTATGGGCAATGTGATATTAAGACCGCTCCCGGTAAAGTTGATTGGCCCATCCGCGGTAAGACCAAGTGAGTTGTTGGCAGTAATAGTAACAGAAGAACTTAAGCTAGGAAGAGTTATATTATGATTAGCATCAGAGTCAAAGCCACCACTTGAAGTAAAAGTAAGACTTGTCGCTGAATAGTCAGCACCAATATATCCGCCGACTGGCGACGGGTTTGGTTGGAAGTTTATATTATACGCGCCTCCGGCGGTAGTACATACATAGGCAGTAGGTGCCGGGTTGCAGTTAGTTACGCAGCCACCACCACCCGGACCACAGTTAGTTACGCAACCGCCACCACTACCAGGTATCGTGATCGTTGTCTGGCACATTGACGGAGGAACTCCAGTAGAACTCGTAAAGGTCATCGTAGCAACAACTGTAAAGCTTCCGGTCCCAGTATAAGTATGATCAGTCGAGACTATTGAGCTCCCATTGTTAACACCTGTTGTAGTGGTGGTAGTCGTTCCATCTCCCCAGTCTACGGACAGCCCTTTATAACTAACACCCGATGAAACGGTGTAATCAGCAGTAACATGAAACTGTGGGCTTGTTCCTGAAGCAGTAAGGCTAGAGCAAGTATTAGCCGGAGGTGGCGTTCCACCCGACGTGTATATAAAATCGTAGAGACTGTTGCTCCCAACAGTCTCACAGCTCGAAGAGCTCGGTAACGATTGTGATGCTCCCGCTACTTGGTTAGAGTACTGAGTCTGGGAGCAATTATACGCACCCGAATTCGCGGTAAAAGACGCTGGTCCCTGATAATCGGTATATGGTCCCGTATATCCATTCGGTACAGTTGCGCCAACTACGAACAGTGTGAATGTGTCACCGACGGGTACGCTTACGCTATAATGGCCATTGCTTCCTGTTACCGAACTCTCTGTATATGTACCGCTAGTCGTATCATCTATGCCGATATAAGCACCAGCTAGACCTGGGGCTGTTCCGTTTGGTAAGGTTTTTGTAGTGACAGTACCCTCGATTGTCGCCAGTGGCTGGGGCGTAGTATAAGTCAGTATGACAACAGTAGTATAACCATTCCGTGGATTTACTGTCTGCTGATCCCATGTTCCTCCAGTTGGTGCACCGGTTGGCGTACCATTAGCAGTAACTACGAATTGAGTTAGCGTATTGTTAGTGGTGTACTCCCCCTCGCAGTCTAAGACATAGTCGCCAGGACTCGCATAACCACCGCCTAACCCATCAGCACCAGATGTATATGCCAAAACTACTGGGTCCTGATAATCGCCACTACCGTCGTTTGAACAATCCTGAGAGGTTTGCGATAAAGTTACATTAGTTGTACGGGGATGACTCGCAACACTCCATTCCAAAATGTTATCTTGAAATGCTGCGCCGGGTGGAACTACGCCCTGATGTATCGTGGCAGTAACACCGTGGGCAGTCATATACGTAGTGGGATTCGCGGCCGTATGCCACTGCAAATAAACAATCATACCGGCATAAGATGTTTCAAGATGAGTGTTAATCCCACAAGGGTTTATAGTTGCAGCTTGGACTTTGTTTGAACTACTGTTAAAAACAATGAGTGACACTACGAGAATAAACGTGAACGACAATAACAGTAAAATATTCCGAGAGAAAGTTTTGTAACTAGTTTTTTTAGGCATTAGATACGTTCTTTCTATCATGAACTCACTCCGTAATACTTAACTTTCAGTAAAGTAAGGTCGTCTCTAAAAATACTTGTCGAGGTACCGACTTTATCAACCTTGACAATATAATAATAAGCATCTGGGTTCGTTACTGCTGGGTCTTGAAGAGTAATAGTGCCTACCTTTATACTGCTCAAACCTAACTGGTGCTGAGAACTAATATAATTTACTATCTGTGGATAATACACTTGCTCAGTCCAAGGGATTGAGTTATTGGTGCCAAAATGAACAGTTTGATTAATTTTTGAATTAACCATTAGTCTAGAGTTGGCGCTAATCGCTTGGTAAGCCTGCTGTTCAGTCATTTTATTAGTCTTTAACTCTTCATAGTAATAGTTAGCTTGGTCAAGAGCATAATTTTTGTCCTGATTATAAATTGTGGTATTTCCCTCGTTAGATGGAGTATATGCAGGGCCTCCGTCTATTGTATTACCAAACCAGAAAATATAACTATAGCCGGCGTAGTAACCGTTATTATATTGTGTATTTAGTTCGTTCTGTATTGCTAAGTCTAGCGCAACTAGTCTCGACCAGGTCTTGTAAGATTCTAGAGTAATGAACCCTGAATATGTTTGGTTGAGCGAAGCTTGTTGGATATTTATTTGACTATTACTTGGTAATATACCGAGGTTTGTGGCCACTGTCTTATACTCGAGCATATTAAGAATAAGCTTGTATTCAGTATTTGCCGGCTCACCTAATTGCTTTATAGGAAATGACGCTATTGGATCTATATAAGCCTGATTGTATGCCGTTCCATTAATCGTGAAGACGGTTTTGCTATTATGCCGAGGCCAAAAGACTATAATTAAAATAACTATCAGGATGAGTGCGCAGCCGCTAATGTATATTGTAGCCATCCTCTTATCAAGAGCCTTTTTATCGGACGAGACAATAATGGGTTTTTCTAGATTTTTATCGGGCTGTTCTTCCATCAAAATACCACAAATTTGTTATATCTAAATAATACCATAAGCGATACTGCCTAGTATTATAAAATTGAAGCTGATTTATCTGGAAACGTGTCTAGTTCGGTAGTTTTACTGTGTTGTAGGATCCCAGTTTTGGCCGAGAATAACTACAAAAGTGGCGTTATAACCCTGAGCTTCAGTAGCCTCAGTTGGAGTAGTTGTAGATGTTGTAGTAGTACCTGGGTAAAGCTGTTTAAGCAGTTTGAGCGTACTGGGATCAGCGCCCTTTGAATTATCAACAATCATTGTCGTCGGATATTCTCTGTAGGAATCGGCAATCGACGCTACATTTACGCCTTTATTTATTAGTACTATTTTTTGCTTTGCAGCCAGACCCACGACATCACTACCGTTTAAGATAACTACGCTAGCTCCTTCTTTGACAATCGGGTTATTTGAGGTCAGTTGTTCGTAGTACTGCGTTAATGCAGAAAAATTACCTATACCTGCTGTTGGAATAATAGCATCTTGCCCAGAAGGAGATGTATAGTCGGTTAGTATTGGATTTGAGCTCCCTGTTAGAGTTGAACTAAATGAGTATGATTTAGCGCTAGTGGGACTTGTATTTTTTGTTAATTGAATAAGGGCAAGTAGATCTGGAAGGCTTAAGTCGGTTTGGACGTTGTTCCCCAGGGCATTGAACAAGTCACTCACTTTAGCTGGATTGGATATAATGCCAAGTGTTTTGGCCTTTTCTGCAATCGCGATAAACATCTCACGCTGGTCCTGCGTACGCTGAAAATCTGAATCCTCAAAGCCATATGATCCTGGGCAGTCCCCTCTAGCTCTAGCTAAGTCAAGCGCCTGCTCGCCGTTCAGTGTATGTATCCCATTACTAAGATCAACTAACTTTTGGTGATTAGAATAATCAATACTGCAATCGTAGAGTCCTCTTGGATCAGAGCTTTGAATGTTTATAGTTACGCCACCCACAGCGTTAACACTATCCCGGAATGCACCGTAATCCATTAAGGCGTAGTAGTCTATCGGGATTCCGAGATCCGTCTCGATAATTTCTTGTAGCTGACCCATGCCCCCAGAAGGATAGCCAGGCTGACTGAAATTTGATACATCGTTAGCGGCGTTAATCTTCTGGTAGGAATTAAGTCCTGGGACATATACCCATAGATCTCTTGGAATACTCAGTAAAAAGACTGAATGATTTTGGGTATTTATGCTAGCAATTAGTATTGAGTCCGTTAGATCAGCCCCGCCATGGCCTGGGTCATCAGATGAATCACCCGCTAGTAAAATGTTAATTCGCCCGCTACTTTGGCCTTTTAGCGTAGTCGAGCTAAAAAGTGCGTGTACGTCAGAAAAAATATTACCGTGGAATACTTTGTCAATATTACCAACTATACGAGAACCATAATAACCACCTATTCCAAAAAATATTAGAAAAATAGCCAGTAAACTTACGAGCGCTTTTTTTCGGCGCGACCATTTCTTTTTAATTTTCTTTTTTTGGTTTTCTAAACGACTGCTTCTGCCTTTTCGGTCTCGTCCAACAGGCCGATCGCTTCTTGGATGTATTCGTTCTTCCCTGTCATTTGTAAGTGTCAGCCCCGGGGAATTTATAGTTGGTGTCAATGTCGGTAGTGGTCTGCTTACAGGCGCTGGCGGTTCTCGGTAAACTCGCGGCAAAGCAAATCCATCAATGCTTTGTTTTTGCCTTGATCGAAGTGGTCGGCCATTATTATCCATAAATTCTTTTAATCTGAACCATTATGTTACTCCATTTTATAATAGCCACTAATGAATAAAAAATTATTATTCAATTGTTGGTTATAGGCCTTAGCCTAATAATTATTTTGCATAAATTTTATTAATTTAGCCTTCTAGATTAATCATTAGTCTGTCCGGTTGCCTAAACGAAAATGGCTCACATCTATGAGCCTTAGTCAGTATAACTGATTTTAGCTTAAGTTTGGCTGAAATATTATTTTTGGGTCTATCGCGTAATTATAACTCTCCGGTCTTGTATAATTTGCAATACTCCAATAAATCTTCAGTAATAGCCCCTACTATAAGGTATAATAAATACTGATTAATACTAAAACAAAAACCCTCAAAAATAATTGTTATGCACCGAGAACCATCAAGGCAATACACTCGAACCAGTCAAAAACCCAAGAAGCATTTTTCTCGGCGTTTTCTGTTTTATGTTGTATCGATTTTAGTCCTATTTTTAGCATTTAAGATAACAACCTTCCATATCTCTTCAGCTATACCAGAAATAAAATCAGGTATTGATGGTTATTGCCTAGATGCTCACCGTGACAGTTCGGACTTGAATGCGCCTATAGACAGTTGGCAGTGTAATGGCACAGATGCTCAAAACTGGGTGGCTACTAATAACCATCTGGTTCACGATAAGAAATCATGTTTATCGGTCATTAATAACGGTAGTAGTACTGGCGATAAGATAGTCTCCAGCCCATGTGATGGTAAATCCAGTCAGGTTTGGATGGCTGCTATTGGTGGTTATGAAAACCCAACTAGTGCAGATTGCCTAGCTATACCTAATAATCAAACTGGGACAGAGTTAACACTTGCCGCCTGCACACACCTAACACAGCCAAGTGAAGCCTGGATGCCAGCCACCTACAGCCGAAACTCAACGACTGGCGCCTCTTTGAGCTGTAATGGGAGTGAAGGCCAGAAAGTTGCCTGCATTGCTGCTCAGCAGTGGGTACTCTGGCAATCAGTCACAGTAAAACACTCAAATCTCCTTAATACTTACTCTGATGGTAACGGCTACGAGGAGTGGTGTGCCGACTTTGTAAGTTATGTCTATAAACAGGCTGGCTATCCTTTTGAAAACGGCGAACGTAATGGCTGGGACGAATACTATGCTCCTAATATTGAAAATCAGGGCTTCACTTATCATTCAGCTGCCAATTATACCCCTCAGGCGGGTGATGTCGCCTTTTTTGACTATAATGGTGGCCACGTCGAAATAGTGGCCGTTGGCGGATCAAAACCAATATTTATTTACGGTGACTCAGGTACAATAGATAAAACCACCGGAAACGGCGATATGGCTGAAAATACCATTACTAACGACGGATATGCCGGCCAAGTTATTTACTATCTGTCGCCAAGTTAGATATTTATAAATTAATGCTAACTGTCGACTTATAGAACCAAGTTTTTACAGTATCAAGAATAAAGACATAGAAAATAGCTATGCCAAGCGTTATTGCCAAAATGTCGCTTGGTAATGCGCTAAATGTGAACAGCCGTTTAGTTATACCGATATATATAGTAGCGATAGAAATGAAAGTAACAATTGCAAACGATAATGCCATAGGCGATGATAACTTTGGGGCCTTCCAAAAATGGTCTTTATTACGTATTGAGAAGATTACTATAAGTCCGGTTAAAGTAAGGAATAAATATAGACCAGTTTGCGCAATACCAATTGGTTGGCTCTTGATAATCGCATAGTACATAATCTCAAATAAAGCTGTTATTGAGCCTAGGAACATTGATATAAACATCAATGAGTGAACATTAAATTTGCTAGGTAATACGAGTTCTGACGGACTAACATTATCGGTTGCAATAGTGATACACGGTAGATCTGTTAAGAGATTAGTTAAAACAAGTTGGATTGGTAACAGCGGTAAATTAGCACCGGAAATAAGATAAAGAGCCGATATTGCAAAAAAGTTACCAAAATTTCCAACCAGCGTAAAACGTATATATTTATTTATATTACTAAAGATCGAGCGGCCATAGCTGATACCGTTAATAATTACACCGAGGTCACTTCTAAGCAGTAAGATATCGGCGCTATCCTGAGCCACATCAGTAGCATTATTAACAGCAATCGCTACATCCGCCAACTTTAGAGCTGGCGCATCATTAATACCGTCCCCCTGATAGCCGACTACATTATTCTGCTTAAGAATTTCAATTATGTGGTATTTTTGCTCAGGGTTTAGGCGTGCGAAAGCATTATTGGCTTGAACAGAGCGGTTAAACTCCGCCACGGACATCCTCTCTAGCTCATCACCAGTATAAACAGTTTGTTTTGAGTCAATTAGACCAACTTCCCTGGCAACGTATTCTGTAACCTCTTTGCTGTCACCTGAAAGGATTTTAATTGCCACCCCAAGCTTTTCAGCGAGAACAATAGTGTGTTTAGCGGTTGGCCGAAGTGGGTCTTCAAGTGCCACAAAACCAACAAATTTTAAATCTTTTTCGTGATGCAATATGTCAAAATTATCTTTGTTGGTGTAGCTTATCTCTTTATAGGCAATGCCGAGATGTCTTAAACCATTCTTACCATCTTCGCGAATAATCTTTATATATTCATCTTTTTTTGGCTCCTTAGAGATAGCAAGAAGAGTTTCAACTGATCCGACTTCAACCAGATATGTCTTTTTACTATCTTTATATACAACCCTCCGGCGCCGAGCAGCCGGGTCGAATGGCAACTCCTGTAATCTTTCATAGCTTTGTACGGATTTTTGAATATCAGCTGGTACAAAATCCAGAAATGCTTTATCGAAAGACGATTGAAATTTTTTACGTTTCTCATCAAGCGACTCAAGACTTGCGATAGCTAATCTTTGGAACATCTCTTTATCGTCAGCTATGAGATTCTTAACGGTTTGACGGTTCTCGGTCAAGGTACCAGTTTTATCGCTGCAAAGAAGAGTGATGTTGCCAAGATCTTCTACGGCTGTAAGAGTTTTAGCTATAACGTGTCGCTTGGTCAGTCTCATAGCCCCAGTTGAGAGAGTAACTGTAACTATAACCGGCAACGCTTCTGGCACTACAGTAATAGCTAGAGCCACAATAAAAAGTCCTAGAGCCGTAATATGGGAAAGGTCATGAGTAATAAGTAGCTTTAAGACAAATACTATAGATAGTGTTAAGAATGTGACCTTAACTAGAAACGAACTAAATGCCGACAATGACTTCTCGTACTGAGTAGTTCTGACTGTAGAAGATGATAAATGAGCTATCTTACCAATCTCGGTATTCTTAGCAGTTGCGTAAACTATCCCCTCGGCTTCTCCACGCTCAACAACACTACCGGCAAAAGCTAAAGAATCAGCACCATGATTAGACTTTACTACTGGCGCAGACTCACCGGTTAATTGTGATTCATTGACACTTAAGTCACTGACATGGATTAATTTTATATCCGCTGGTACAACATCGCCCTCTTTCAGAATAATTACATCTCCAGGCACAATTAAATGTTCAACTATGAGTGTTTCGCTACCGTTTCTTTTGACCAACGCTTCTTTGCTAACTAGTTTTTGTAGTTTTGCTACGGCATTCTGTGAGCGATACTCTTGGTAGAAACCAAGCCCTGTATTTATGACAAGAATAGTTAAAATGATAAAACCATCACTAAAATCCCTTAGCAGGAACGCTAGTATTGTGGCCAGAACCAACATATATATGAGAGCATTTTTAAATTGACCAATTAACAGCTTTAAAACTGTAATTTTAGCTTCATTCCTTAGGATATTAGGCCCATAAGTTTCAAGTCTGCGGCTAGCCTCAGCATCAGATAAACCATCTGGGGATGCCTGTAAGTTATGAAGCAGTTCTTCGGTTGTTAGATTCTCAATATCAGTTTTAATTGTCATGAACCACCCAAATTATCTTGCTATTGTTTATTATTACAGTCCTGGCCAATTTTTGCTATCAGATAGCTCTAATCTTCGCCAATATCTATGATCCAGCAAGTATCTCTTCGATTTTTTTAGTAATAGAGTCTATATCTATTTCGGTCTTTACGAAATAATGAACCACACCAGAGGCCATGGCCTTATCACGATCTTCTTGGCCGCCTAATGCTGAAAGCATTATTATTGGTATCAATTTCGTATCAGCGGTGTTGTGAAGGATGTCAGCTACATCGAAGCCGTTTATCTTTGGCATCATTATGTCTAAAAGTATTAGATCGGGTTTATAAGATAGGGCTGCGGCTAATGCATCCTCCCCATTGTTGACTCTTTGGGTTGCAAAACCTTTAATATTCAAAAGCGCCGTATACAGTTCAGATAATTGGTCATCGTCATCTACGACAAGAATGCGTTTTTTACTGTCCATCACCTTAAGCCCCTGTCTTGTTATTAAGTAAGCTACTTAATGTGCTTTTATTTTAACACTTAAATGTTCTGACAATATATATTCAGCTATGACTTTTCACCCGAGCCAATAATTTTATCCTTTTTGAACCTAAACCCAAAAGTACTACCAACGCCTTCTTTACTCTGAAATATTAATTCGCCACCTTGTTCGTTTATTACCACCTTTGCTAGATATATACCAACACCTGTTCCATTTGGTCTAGCGTCTTTAGCATTATTTGCCCGATAAAACTTTGTGAAAAGATGTGCTTTGTCCTTATCTGGCACACCTATTCCATTGTCGATTACTTCGAATATGATATCGTCAGGCGCGGAAAGTTGAACTCTGATTTTCGCGTCTTTAGGTCTAGCATAATGGATGGCATTATCTATAAAATTCCCGATAACTTGCCGGGTTTTTTCTTCATCTAGCATAAGGGTTGGGAAGTTAGTAGGTTTATTAAATGTCAGTTCCACTCCTCTTTCCTTTGCAAGATTACTCAATTGTTCAACTTCGCTGTCCACCATATCTGCAAGATTAACCGGTTTAGTTTCGACGCTGAATTTACCGGAAGTTATGCGTGATACGCTCAGCAGCTGGCTGACCAAATCTACCATCTTGTCTGAACTTACTAGCGCTTTGGAAAGAAAATCTTTCTGCTGTTTGTTAATCTTGCCTGTATGCCCTCCTACAATCAGATTTATGTAGCCTTTTATCACCGCGAGAGGAGTCCCTAATTGATGAGAAGCCATACCAATAAAGTCATCCTTCGTATCATCAAGCATTTTAAGACGATGATTTGCCTTGTGTAATGCCTCAGTAGCTTCATCGATCTTTTGCTCAAGTGTTTTATTGAAATTCTTTATTTCTTTGAAACGAAATGCATTTTGAAGAGATATTGCTATTTCGTCCGCAGCTATACCTAAAAGACGTTTATCGACATCATTATATATTGAGCCGGATTCTTTATAGCCAAGTAGCAAATAGCCTAGGTCTTCCCTGGAGGTCCTCAGCCTAATAACCGCCGCTATTGATTTGTGGTGCAGGCTATTGTGAAGGGCTTTCTTGTGATTGTTATTGATCTCGTCTACAAACAATTCTTTATCTTTAGAGGATTTTAGAAGTTGAAGAATTTCTTGGTCATCTTTGTTAGTGTTCGTGTCTGAGATAAATAAAAATTTTACGGATTGTGGCCTTAAACTAGAATTTAATATTCTTGTACTGCCGTTAGTTATATGTTCTACCTCAACACTACCTACTAGGATATTACTTAATTGATCAATTACTTCTTGGGGGTCATAATAATCCCTAAAAAATAGCCTATTCGTTATTTTGTTATATCTGTTATGTAATGGGTGAAAAATGGTAGCTACGATGAACATGGCAATAATGAGAGCTACAAATGAGGCTGTAGTCAATGGCTGATGGAGCGTGTAGGTTGTAAGTAAGATTATCGGAATGATAAATATCAATGCTACTGCAATGAGAGTGAAAATATATGCTAAAGAACGGGCTACTATTAGTCTAATATCAAACAATTTATGACGAACTATCGCATACGCTGCCGCACCTACAAAAACAATTGTTCCATCTGGACCGAGCTCTGCGGTATTCCATTTAGGAACGTAGATCGGCAAAAGTACACTAACAATTAAAGCCCAAAAAAAACTGATTAAGAAACCATAGGCTACATAGCTTGACTGGAGTCGCTGAATTACATCGGCCTTACGCTTTGAAATAAAATAATTTCTTACTGCATATCCGAATAATAATACAACGACAAGGAATGAATAAAAGTTGTAAAGAGGACCAGGTACTGAATTAGTCGTGCCGTCACTAGCGATTGTTATTGACCTAACCACTAGCCAGTTGCTACTTATAAATACCCCGAATATAGTTACAGCACTTATATAAAGAATTATTTTCCTGCTGACGTTGAGACGAACTGGAAAAATACGAGACAGTAAAGCTAGCGTTCCCGAGAGCATAACCGGAAAGACAAACGAAGATCGATCTAGAAATAGTCTTAGATGCTCAGGAGAATGGTCTGTAAAATAGTTAGAAAGCGTCCATAAACAAATAAATACAACTATAACTAAAAACAAAATATTAACACGAGAACGAGGGTTACGTGTGAAAACTAATATTCCAAGAAGCGCATTAATAATGACGATTGACAGTAAAACGGTCATGGTTATTACTATTGTAAGTAACTACATGGACTCTGGCAAAATAAATCCCGGTAAGACATACTTGTTATCTAAGCCGGTGCCTTTTGTATATAGGTCATAAA
Organism: uncultured Candidatus Saccharibacteria bacterium; assembly: GCA_963706245.1. GTDB lineage: Bacteria > Patescibacteriota > Saccharimonadia > Saccharimonadales > UBA4665 > BOG-1338. Next base: position 731,284 of record OY970151.1, read on the forward strand.
CCCCTTCATCAAAAGCTTTAACTTTTTGTAGACCTGAGTAAACCTCAAGATGCATTGGTCGACTTCTTTTTGAATCAAGGTAGCTTTCAAATCCCTTACCATCAAACTCCAGAAATGGCTTACCCCAATCTTGCATCATTGTTAATATTCTTTCATCGACGATTGTAACCCAATAGTTATAGTCGTTCTCTAACGACCAACGGACGCAACTTGAATAAAGTACTGCACTTACAGCGTCTCTGGTATGAGCTGCTCGATATTCTGGCATAACTCCCATAGTACCTATATCTACTAGATGGGATTGATCTTGCACCCCTATTTCATTAAATAAACTCGTCTCTGTGTCGCTAGGGTTATACCAAGGATTCTTGTCTACGTCGGGATTTAGTAGATCATTTATTGTTTTAAGGCCGATTTTCCCATTTGATGTCATTAGCCTCAAAACTGCCGCTGGCTGCTCTTTTTCGTAATCCAGTACAAGAAGAAAAGTACTTCCATCATCATAAGGACCATATTCTTCTTCCATCGTGTCCATGTCGTTACCGAATGCATCTAGAAAGACCTTCCATTCGGTGTAACGAGCTATATCGGCATGCGGGTCATCATTATTTATAACATGCAGTCCTATATTCCTACCCTTCCGGATTTCTTCACTAGGTATTAGGTCAATCACTAGATCGTGGATATGCTCTTGGCTCATAGTTTCCGGCGTCCAAAAAGCAGTGATCTGAGAATCATCTGTTTCAGCAGATTGTTTTTGTTCTTTTTCGGTTAACATCCTAGAAACCTTTGTATTCAACGTGATCAATATTGAAAAACTTTTTAGTAAAGTTAACAGCGTCCTCAATATCAAAGGCCTTACATGTATATAGATCAACGCTGAAGAAAAGTCTCGGTCGATCCCAGGCGTAAAAATGCGCACCAGAACTTTCCCAATGAATCCATGCAGCCTCACCGTATTTTGGAGACCTATGCGTAACAGGCTCCATTAGAGTCTTCATCCCCAGCGCATCTGATAGTTGCGATAGATAACTCTTAATTTCATCAGATTTTAACGGATGATTTGGGTAGCCTTCTATGACGGCTCGTTGTCTATAAATTTCTGGTGCTAAATCTTGCATAATTTTTAAATCTTTTTTGTTTTAAAGTTACTAACTAATAATAGCATATTACTAAACTTTTTACAAGTATAATATTAGAAGTTAAAAAATTAACTATAAAATAATATCTCTACCTCTGTTACAATGTAGATTATGTCAAAGTCTTTAGAGATTGGTATCGTTGGATTACCAAATGTCGGTAAGTCTACCTTATTTAATGCTCTAACAGATAGTAATGTTTTAGCTGCAAACTACCCTTTTGCTACAATTGAGCCAAACATTGGCATCGTAGCCGTTCCAGATGAGCGATTAAATAAGCTAGCCGAACTTTATCTGACAGAGAAGATAATTCCTGCAACTGTAAAATTTGTCGATATCGCCGGATTGGTAGCTGGAGCTAGTACGGGTGAAGGGCTCGGTAATCAATTTCTTAGTCACATACGGGGTTGTAGCGCTATTATCCAGGTCGTTAGAGCTTTTGATAATAGTAATGTCACTCATGTTGATGAGAACCACAACCCTAAGAAAGATATAGATGTTATCAATACCGAACTGGTTCTCGCTGATCTTCAAACCGTCGAGAAGCGTATCCCACGATTAGAAAAAGAGGTAAAAGCTGACCTAAAACTCAAGCCCCTCTTAGATAATCTTATCCAGGCACGTGATTACCTCGATAAAGGCAGCCCTCTTTGGAGTACTCCCGAAATTAACCTTGAAGATCTTCAAGACTTGATGCTAATTACCGCTAAACCAATAATTTACGTATTCAACGTAGACGAAAAGACTCTGAGCGACGAAGATTCTATGAGCAAGCTGAGAGAACTCGTTAAGCCTACTGCTGCTCTATTCATCTGTGCCACACTCGAGGATGAATTAAAAAGTTTAGAGGAGTACGACAGAATAGAATTACTAGAAAGTTACGGGCAAAAGGATTCTGGCCTAACTCAACTTATAAAAGCAGCCTATAAAACTCTTGGTCTACAAAGTTATCTGACAGCTGGCGAAAAAGAGGTTCGTGCTTGGACGATCCCTAACAATGCTACTGCCCCACAAGCTGCTGGAGTTATTCACGGAGACTTCGAGCGAGGTTTTATTGCTGCTCAAATAGTCAACTATAAAGATTTGATCGAAGCTGGGTCAGAAGCAGCCGCTAGGGCCGCCGGTAAAATGCGCACTGAGGGTAAAGACTACGTTATGCAACCAGACGATGTGGTTGAATTCAGATTCAATGTTTAAGAGATAGTTTAGACTATTTCTGAATCCCTTGAGAAGTAACGGTGGCGAGTAAAAGGTAAACTGGTAGCTGAGTAAACATTACGATTTGGTTCCTCTTGAACAGACGCTGCGAGTGCATCAACAACTGGTCGTTCTGCTATATTTACCTGAGTAGTCGTTGTATTTTGATAAGGTTCAGGTATTCTCGGATAGTTGGTTGGGTATGCATCACGGGGAGTTCCGCTAAAGATTGGATTCTGTCCTCTTGCGGCCATCATTCTTTCCTGAGCGTAGGCTAGTATTTGTCGTAAGCGACTTTGATTTACGCTCGTAAAACGCAAGTCTTTACTTGGTGATGATATGCACAGAGTTGAGTTTAGTAAGCGAGAATTGTAGTCTATTTGGCCAATTTTATCGTACCAGATAGCTTCAAGAGTTAGGAACATTGGTTTTTGATCTACTAATAAAAGACGCTGATTTGTTGCTAGAAGCATGGCAAAACCATTCTGATAATAGCCATTGGCGCATTGTAAAATTACTTCATCCTCAGATAAAATCTTACAGAGTTCTTTTATTTCACCCCTGCCCCAGCCGTGAGCCCTAAAGCCAATCTCGCGCAGTTGTTCCTCAATCTTGAGAAGACTTACCATTGATTTATCTCCCTCTGGTTTATTACATTTATATAATATGACTGTTCGATCGGGGTTGCAGTTAGTAATGTCACAACTGCCAAGAGACATATATCACAAAGACAGGCTCATGTGATCAATTTTGACTGTTTACAAGAAGTTGTGTCATAATTAGCCCATGTTGGCGGTCAAAGACCAAGCCCAGTCCCTGGAAGATCTATTCCACCGCGGGACAAAACTGACTTATAAGAAAGGTGAATTTGTAATTAGGCCCGGCGAATCTCCGCCGGGTGTTTTTTATATCGATGAAGGTATTGTAAGAGCCTATGACATAACAAAATATGGCGAAGAAAATCTCTTAGTAATTCGAAAAAGTGGAGAATTCCTAGGTTTAACCCTTACAATCACCGGTGACGATAAAAAGATTATCTATCAAACTTTGACACCTGCTACTCTCTGGTTAATAAAAGGTGAAGCGTTCACTGAACATTTAACTAAGCATCCGGAAGCAGCTCTTCCACTAGTTGATAATTTAATAGAGATGTACCGGGTTCATTCTGAGCGAATATTGAGTTTAGAGTATCGATCTGTGCGCGAAAGACTTATTTCATTCCTGCTAACTACAGCCAGACGTTTTGGAGAAGAAACTAAAGAAGGTGTTGTCATTAAGGTTCCTTTAAGACACCAAGACGTTGCTAGTTCAATAAATTCCAGTAGAGAGACTACTACTCGAGAAATAGCCTACCTAGAACGCAACAAGCTGATAACCAATCATCAGCTATATTTCACACTAACAGATGTCGATAAGCTACAAAGCTACCTAGCCGGCTAGCCTCCTATTTTTTATAAAGTAAGTAAAACCGCTCAACATTGCCTTTGGCGCCAGCAACTTTTGAATCTGCTTTGGCTTTTATAGAAAAATTGTCGCGGCACCAATTTTCAAAACCCTTAAGTATCTCTCTGCGCATATGATCGTTTTTGATCACACCCTTATGCTTTAAGTTACTGGTTAACGCTTCAAACTGTGGTTTCACCATAGCAACTATCTGGGTATTGTCTCCTGATAGTTTGGCAACCGCTGGCAGAATATCACGCAGCGATATAAAACTGACATCAATAACAACAATGTCGATTTGCTCATCAGTTATAAAATCTCGGATATCGGTTTTTTCATGTAACTCAATTCGGACATTATCTCTTAGCCTAGGATGCATCTGATTAGTCCCAAGCTCAACAGCAATTACCTTTTTGGCGCCTTTTCTTAGGGCTAATTCGCTAAAACCGCCTGTGCTACTGCCAACATCAAGGACTAACTTATCTTTAAAATCCAATTTGAAGGGGTCAACTACCGAATTTAGCTTTTCACCTGCCCTTGAAACAAAACTCTCATGCGAATCAATGCCAGGCCTGGTATTGCTGTCGACAAACATGCCCGGCTTGGTTACTATCTCACCGTTAATGTTAACAAAGCCTCGTTTTATTTGATCCTCAGCTTGACTACGACTTTTAGCAAGGCCTTGATTCACCAGAAGTTGATCAAGTCGTACTTTATTCATAGTATTTTTTAGTCATTATCAGGCTTTAACTCGGTCTAGATAGGTGCCAGTTCGTGTATCAACTCGAATAATGTCGCCTGTTTTTATAAATAGCGGAACTTTAACGTTGATCCCTGTTTCTAACTCGGCATTTTTTAACACATTAGAGGTGGTATCCCCCTTAACGGCATGCTCGGAATAAACAACCTTAAGAGGGACGTTCTTTGGCAACTCAACATTAATTACTATGGAATTAAACATTTGTGCCTGAACTTTATCGCCTTCTTTTAGGTAGCCGGCTTGGTCGCCAATAATATCAGTAGCAATGTCAAATTGATCAAAGCTATCTTCGTCCATGAAGTGAAAGTATGCTCCGTCGTTATATAAGTATTGGACGTTACGGTTAGTAACATCGGCCGCTTCCAACTGCTCGTTTCCTTTGAAGGTTTTATCGAGTACTTTACCGTCAATTAGACTTCTGATGCGAACGTTAACTATTGAGCCACCGCGTCCCATGACCTTTTGATTGTATTCAAGAACTTTATACGGCGTACCAGCCAGCTGGAGCAGAGTACCTTTTTTAAGTTCAGTGATATTTAATTGCATAATTTGTTGCCTCCTTAGACTACATTTTCCATAATTATACTGAGTTGAGCCGATACCTGAGCAACGTCAACTGCACTTAATAGACCGTATTCACTGAGCCGTAAAATGTTCTTAAGTAAGTGATTTAAAACTGAGTGAAGTTTTTCCGCTATATCCGTTTGATGTTGCCGCGTTTCGCTAGATTCATAGTCGCGAATATATAACCTGGAATCTATTATTTCATTCTTTATTCGGGTAATTAGTCTTTGTTCGCTCACCGGAGTCTGATAAACATCTATTGCTCTAATCTCGCCCAGAACTATATCTTCTACGTCTTTCAGTAGCCTTTGCGGTGAGGTATGAGTCACTTTGACTAGAACCGTTTAATTATTTGCTACGAATGGTAAGAGAGCAATGTGTCGAGCACGCTTAATAGCGACCGCAAGATGTCGTTGTTGGGTCTCAGTTAAGCCCGTTTTTTTACGGGTCTCAATTTGACCATAGACGTTAACAAAACGCTGCAAGGTTTTAACGTCCTTATAATCGAAATATGCTACATCTGTACGTTGTTTAAAAATCTTTGCCATATATTATCTCCTTAAAATGGTATGTCGTCTAAGTTTATTGGTTCATCACTAATGTCTTCAATAACAACATCTTCGCTATCTTTGCTGCTTGAAGAATCTTTGTCCTCGCTCTTCGTACTAGACTTAGACGCCTTAGGGGCACTATCACCGTTCGGGTTGCCGTCGAGGAAGGTAACATCATTGGCTAGTACTTCGACTTTACTTCTTTTTTGCCCGTCTTGCTCCCAGTTACGACTCTGTAAACGTCCTTGTACTAAGCAGCGACGACCCTTTGATAGATACTGAGCAACCCTCTCGCCCAATGCTGCCCAGGCAACTACATCGATAAAATCGGTTGCTTCTTGCCATTCACCACTAGAATCTTTGTACGAGCGGTTTAGAGCTAGACTAAAGCTACAAACACTTTGACCGCTTGGTATCTGCCTAAGCTCAGGATCACGAGTTAAATTTCCCATCAATGTTACTTGGTTCAAACTCCTAGCCATATCATATTCCTCACTTAATTAAGTTAATTGTACTACTCTTCTTCTGTTTCAGATTCATCAGCTCTTGGGTCTTCACCTCGCTCAGCTGCTCGCTGGGCTTTTTCTGCCTTGGCAGCTTCGGCCTTAGCAATAGCCTTAAGGTCGGGTCGGGTAATCAAAAAACGAATAACCTCATCAGTTATATTTAGGGTCTTTTCGACTTTAATTACAGATTGAGGTGGAAACTGTAAGCTATAAATACTGTAGATAGCAGCTTCGTGTTTCTTGATTGGATAAGCCAGCTTTCGCTTACCCCAATTATCGACTTTAATAATTTTTCCACCGTTATCGATAAAGATCTTCTCAACTTTTTGTGTCGATTTTTCAATGTCTATCTCAAGATCTGGATCAAACAAGATAGCAATTTCATATTCATTCATAGTTAGTGCTCCCATGGTTAACGCCCACACGCCTCTTTCGCTGTGAGCTGAGTTATTATCAATAGCTATTCTAGCAAATTTACATCTGTTAGTCAAAGATCTTATAGATCGTCTAACGAATCTTCGTCATCTACCATAGGGGCTTCAACCACCGGACTGCCCTCATTTGTATTAAATACTTCATCCATGCTGCTTACTAGAACTTCTCTTGGCCTCGAGCCGTCGGCCGGACTAATAATTCCCTGTTCTTCCATGGTTTCGATTAAACGAGCTGCGCGTCCGTAGCCAATACGTAGCCGGCGTTGCAATAAACTAGTTGAAGCTTTACGTGCTTCTAGCACCACATGAACAGCATCACGCCACATCTCATCATCAACTTCACTGGAACCGTAATCACCGTTTCCGCCGCCCTTACCATTGATTTGAACTGGCTGACTAATAATCTCTTGATCATATTGTGGAGGCCGCTGGTTACGTACAAATTCAGTAACTTTAGAAGTCTCGCTCTCATCTATATAAGCGCCTTGAACACGCTTAGGTTTAGGCATATCAGCAGTTAACAGCAACATATCTCCTTGGCCTAGTAGCTTTTCAGCCCCAACGCCGTCAATAATAGTCCTGGAATCAACTTGGCTGGCGGTTGTAAAAGAGATACGAGCGGGTATATTAGCCTTTATAAGACCGGTAATAACATCTACGCTTGGTCGTTGGGTGGCGATAACAAGGTGTATGCCAACTGCTCTGGCCTTTTGGGCAATACGGACAATTAATGATTCAACGTCGCGTGAAGCCATCATCATTAGATCAGCCAGCTCATCTATGACAATGACAATATAAGGCATACCCTCTTCCTTTTTGAGTGCGTTGTATTCATCGATGTTGCGCTTACGAATATCGGCAAGAGCTTTATAGCGTCTCTCCATCTCCGCAACCGCCCACTTAAGAGCGCTGATACACTTTTCCGGCTCAGTTATAACTGGGGTCAGAAGATGAGGAATGTCGTCATAAGGTTTTAGCTCAACCTGCTTAGGGTCAACTAATATTAACTTTAGGTCGCTAGGAGTATTTCGATATAACAAACTGGTCAGTAGCGTATTAATCATTACTGATTTACCTGATCCAGTTTGACCAGCGATTAAAATATGAGGCATTTTACCAAGATCAGCAACTACCGGTTTACCAGCAATATCCTTGCCAATTGCAAAACCTAGTGGGCCATTTAGTTCCGCCCATTCTCTAGACTGAAAAATCGAACTTAATCTAACAGTTGCTGCCTTAATATTTGGCACCTCAATTCCAACAGCTCGTTTGCCTGGTATTGGCGCTTCGATGCGAATAGAATGGGCTGCTAGATCAAGCGATAAATTATTCTCTAGAGCAGTAATTTTTGTTAGCTTTACCCCCGTTGGCGGCTTTAGCGTAAATTGAGTAACTCTCGGGCCGATGTTGGCCCCTTCCATTTCGACGTCTATATTAAAGTTCTCAAAAGTATTGTGGATAGCCTGAGCATTACCTTCTACGTCACCGGCGTCAGCTTTATCTTGTTTTTGATTTAGTAAATCAACACTTGGGAACTTCCAGTCCGGGTCAGAAGCTATGGTCAGCGCTTGATGATTCTCGGTAGCCCCAGCTTTTTGAGCAACATTTTTTAGTGATGCTAGGCGGGTCTGGTCGCGGAGTGAATGGTGTTCGACTGGTACACCCTCATTCATCTGGAAACTACTGGGTTCAGCCTTGCCTTTTAGGGAAGCTAGTTCACTATCACTCTCATCGGTATTGTTTTTAAAGAGATTGCCAATTTTTAGAAAAACCTTAGGCGAAACCCCTATAGCAAAACAGGCTGTTATAACGGTAAAGACAAAGAAAATAAGTGAGGCTGGAAACTTATCAAGGATATTTAATATGCTATGGCCAATTAGTTTACCTAGGGAGCCGCCGTGCCCGTTAGAATAGCTACCGTCTGAATTTCGTGTGGCAAAAGCTGTATATAAGAAACTACTGAAAAATAAAACTGCGGCTAAAGCGCTAATTAGTTTGCTACGCGGTATTTTCTTATCTTCGGCGGAGAGTTTATAAACACCTAAAACTATAAAGGCAATCGATACAATATAAGCCGCCCAACCAAGTGCCCAAAATGTGCCATGGAAAAGACTCTTTGGCAAAGATCCACCGGTGTGAAAACCACCAAGTAGCAAAAATAAAGCTAGTACGAATAAAACCAGCGCAATCGTCGTTCTCCAAAAATTAGGAGATAGCGTCTTCTTCTCTTCGTTAGCTTTAGAAGCAGCTTTTTTTCTTGATTTTTTCTTTTTTGCCATACTATTTAATGCCCATTATAACACTTTGATTAGTTACTGTTACTACCCTAAGACTGACAGTAAATGTCACAATCTATATTATAGCAAATATTACAACTTTTGTCCAATCAATCGACTCGGGCGTCTTGGGTTAAGAGCCGTTCACGCATCTCTTTGAAGCGTCGCTCTTGTTCTTGGGCAATATCCTCTGGTGATTGTACGGCTTTTGGCGGGCCTGCAGCTGCATTTGTCTCAGCCTTAGGATTGGCGCCGCCACCGACAACGTTAATCACCGGTATTACAATCGGGCTTCTTTGAGTTTGTTCGAATAGAAAGTGGGTAATGTGATCTTTAAGTTCAGCCTTAAAGCGGTCAAGATCGATTCGTTTGAAGCGTTGTTGTACCGCTCTACGCAACTCTTGGCGTAAGTTGTTCATCAATTCTTCATTGTCGCGCATATATATGAAGCCACGGCTTATGATATCGGGGCTTGTCAGTAGAGCACCGCTCTTCTTATCTATCGTCAGAATAATTGCGACTAGTCCCTCTTCAGACAGTAGAACTCGGTCTTTAACGACGATATTGCTAACGATTGCACCGGTTTGATCAACTAAAACCGTCCCGTGAGGTACTTCCTCGCCCGATACTTCCATCTTACTGTCAGTAAAAGATATAACCGCTCCGTTTTCAGCATTAACTGTATTAGCTCTTGGTACTAATCCCTGCTCTATAACGGCCTCGAGATAACGACGCTTAGATCTAAATGGCCCATAAATTGGGATAAAGAACTTTGGTTTAGTTATATCTACCATCTCAAGATATTCGTCCATACTGGCATGCCCGGAGACGTGCAGTGGGCCAACACCATCCATTTCGTGCGTAATGTGCTGAAAAATATGCACACCTTTACGCATTAAGTCATCCACCATATCTCCAACCAAAGCATCGTTGCCGGTTTCAGGGATTGGTGAAGAGCTTAAGATAACAGTATCTTGCTCTTTCATCTTTATATGACGGTGTTCACCATTAGCCATACGCTGCAAGGCTGAACTTGGTTCGCCCTGTGAGCCGGTACAAACAACCACCAACTGATCGTCGGGTATACCAGATGAGGATGCAATCGGAACAAAAGTTCCTTTCGGTATTTTCATGAAACCGTGCCGGACGGCCATTTCCAGAGTACTAACCATACTTCTACCGTCCATAGCCACTTTTTTGTTATGGTGCACGGCAGCATTGACGATCATCTGAATTCGGTTCATGTTGGTAGAGAATAGACCGATAAAGATCCGTCCTGGAGCACGTTCCATGATGTCGACAAAACTTTGTTCAAGAGTACTCTCACTGGGAGTACGCCCGGGGCGTTCTATCGAAGTACTTTCACTCAAAAGAGCCAGCACACCTTCTTTTCCAAGTTCTTTCAGTCGCTCCATATCAGTTCGTTCGTGATCAAGTGGGTTAGGATCAAAACGGAAATCGCCGGTGTTTATGATTCGACCAACTGGTGAATCTATAACCACGCAGGTACTACCGGGGATTGAGTGGGTTACCCGCACTAATTCAACAAAGAATTCACCAATTTTTAATCTCTCGTGAGTATCTTCGTTCATGGTTACAGTTTTAAGCTCAAAGCCCTGAGGCATCGGTAGCCCAAAGTTTTCAAAGATTTCTTCAACTCTACCGATAGTAAACTTACTGCCGTAGATTGGTGCCGGATATAGTGGCACGATATGTGGCAGACCACCGATATGATCAAGGTGACCGTGGGTGATAACGTAAGCTTTTATTTTGTGCTTTATTGATTCTAGGTAGGTTGTATCTGCTATAGCATAATTAATTCCTGGTAAATCGACCCCGAGGTCATTACCACAATCAATTATTAAGGCATCGTTTTTGTACTCAATTAGTATCATGTTCTTCGAACCGGCCCCATCCATGCCACCGAGGCCGATGATGCGTAGCCTAGGGCTATCATCGATGATATTTGCTCGCCGTGGTGATTTATCATTTACCGGTGTGGCCGAGGCGTATTGATTGGCAACTCGCTGAGCGTCTTCCATACTTCGTCTTTGGGCCCTTATGGCCGCCCCACGAGAAGCACTTCTCCCCGTATTACTTGGGGTATTATTTTTTGGTTTATTATTATGATTTTTTGGATTCATTTAAATCCTCCTTATATTTACTTTATTAAATGTTTTCTTTATCTGATTTGATTGTATTGATAATGGCTGGTATGCGATTGAAATCCTCCATAAGAGTGTCACGCATTGAGCCGTTGTATAAAGCCGCAGCCGGGTGAAAAAGTGGCAAATAGACTCTTCCCTTATAGCGCTTTGGCTGTCCGTGAACCTGACTAATTGATAATTCCGGTAGAAAGCAGTTTAAACTGTGTCTGCCAAGAGTTACAACGAGTAGTGGATTAATTACATCAAGCTGGGCTAGAAGATAGGGTAAAAATACTAGTTTCTCATCTGGTAGAGGGTCTCTATTATTGGGTGGTCTATATTTAACAATATTTGTTATATATACGTCAGCGCGGGTTAGACCAATTGAGGCCAGCATCTCAGCTAGTAATTTACCTGATGCACCAACAAAGGGTTTACCTTGAATATCTTCGTTCTTACCTGGAGCTTCGCCGATAAAGACGATTTCGGCGCTAGGGTTACCTTCGCCAAAAACTAGCTGAGTAGCAGTTGTTGCTAGCTCTTCACAAACCTTGTTGTCTAGTATAGAAGTTTGAATCTTATCAAGCCTTTGTTGATTTGTTACCATTGAAAAATTTTCCTATGAACTTGATGATGTGTTGAATTCCACCGACCAAGAATGCCAGAGTTAGCAAATACCACCACAGATTACCTCTATCAATTGATAGACTTCCAAAAAGATAGGCTAATGCCAGCTCAATTACAGCAACAACGAATAGACCTACTTTGGTATGATGCCAGCGTTTAATATCCTTAGTATTCATAGTCGTTATTTTTTATCGAGTTCCCTAGCAGCAGCCTTCATGCTTAGCTGCAAACGCCCACGGTCATCGATAGCTACTAACTTAACGGTAACGTGGTCACCTTCGGAAACAACATCACTTGGTTTATTAACCCGCTCTTCGCTCATTTCACTAACGTGCACTAAGCCTTCTTTACCGGGGAGGATTTCGACAAAAGCTCCAAAATCGAGCACGCTAACTACTCTACAGTCTCTGTAGATAGCACCTACTTCCGGTTCCGCAGTTATATCTTTAATCATTGCAATTGCTCCGTCTATAGACTTTTTATCCGGGCTGGCTATATAGACAGTTCCGTCATCCTTGATATCTATTTCAGCACCGGTTTGGGCAATTATCTTATTGATAGTCTCGCCACCCTTACCAATTACTTCTCTTATTTTTTCAGGGTTAATTTGAATAGACAGAACTTGAGGGGCATATTCACTAATCTCTTTACGTGGAGTAGCTATGGTTTTTAGCATATGCTCCAAAATAAAAGCCCGACCTTCTTTACCCTGTTCTAGAGCCTTCTTAAGAACTGCGACTGGTAAACCATGAACCTTCATGTCCATCTGCAAAGCCGTAATCCCCTTAGCCGTTCCGGCCACCTTAAAGTCCATATCTCCGGCAAAATCTTCGGCATCAGCAATATCACTAAGTACATATTGCTTATCACCCTCAACCATTAGTCCCATGGCGATACCGCTAACAGGAGATTTTATAGGTACTCCAGCATCCATTAGAGCTAAGCTGCTGGAACAAGTAGCGGCCATTGAAGTTGAACCGTTCTGGCTCATAATTTCAGTAACAGATCGAATCGTGTAAGGAAAGTCAGCTTCGCTGGGCAAAACAGCCGTAAGTGCTCTTTCCGCGAGATAACCGTGACCAATTTCGCGTCTTCCCGGACTACCCAGGCGACGAACTTCACCAACTGTATAACCGGGAGCGTTGTAATGATGCATATAGCGCCGTTCATCATTGCGTTCCATGGTGTCTACTAGTTGAACATAACTAAGTGGAGCTAGCGTAACTATATTTAGAGCTTGAGTCATGCCGCGAGTAAAGATACTTGAACCATGAGCCCGAGGCAAAATTCCAATCTCGCTACTGAGTGGTCTTACCTCTGTTAAAGCTCGGCCATCAGGGCGTGAATTATCCTTGATAATCCCCTCTCTAACATCTTTATGGAGAGCCGTTTGGAAGGCCTCATCAAACTCGCCTTTCAATGAATCGTAATCATCGCCATATTCTTCTTTAAAGTGCTCTTCCATAGCAGTGCGAAGTTCCAAAATAATATTGTTGCGCTCTGGGTAGGGTTTACGAAGTTGTTCACCGAGTTTGCCACTCATCCAAGTTTCAACGCGCTTCGTAACGTCTTCATCAGTCACCGTTAATTCATAAGCTAGCGGCTCAACACCAACCTTTTTTACAAGTTCCTTTTGAACAGCAACTGCCGGTTTAATTGCTTCTTGAGCAAATTCTAGAGCTTTTACGATCTCTTCTTCACTGACTTCGTTAGCACCAGCTTCAACCATCATGATGGCGTCAGCTGTCCCGGCCACAACTAAATCAAGTTTACCCTTATTTAGCTCGTCAGCGCTCATGAAAGCTTTATACTTACCATCACTGTCTATTCCAACCCTAACCCCAGCAATTGGGCCGTCATAGGGTGCGCCGGTTAGCATGAAAGCTGCACTCATAGCGATCATAGCAATCATGTCAGGTCGGAAATTTGGATCCATACTAAGAACTGAAGCTACCCCTTGAACTTCATGTCGATAGCCTTTAGGCCATAGAGGGCGGATTGGGCGATCAATTAATCTACCGATAAGAATAGCGTCATCACTTGGGCGGCCTTCCCGCTTAATAAAGCGACTGCCACTAATTTTTCCAGCAGCGTAGAACTTTTCCTCATAATCAATACTAAGCGGAAAATAATCAAACCCCATAAGAGGTTTACTACCAACCATTGCTGTACCGAGCACGATGGTGTCGCCGTAGGTCACCAGAACACTGGCGCTGGTTCGAAAACCAACCCGATTGACTTCGAGAGTTAGCGTTTTACCACAAAACTCTGTCTCAACTTTAATAATTTTTTTACCAAAAGGATTTATGGTTTCTCCCATTTGATCTATGTAAAACCTTTCTTGTTTGAGAAGTTCACAGACACAGTACAAATATAAAGCAGTTTACCCCTTGTGCAATATTAGGGTGCAATATATCTGTCCTTTGCCTGCGAATATTAATCTCAGACGGTTAATGTGCACAAGCTTGGCGGCCTCGAATTTCGAGACAATAGTCTGGGCACTAACGACGGATGCCAAGTTTCTTGATCAAATCTAAGTAACTTTGGCTATCCTTCTCAGCAATATATTTTAATAATTTCTTCCTTTTACCAACTAATTGCAAAAGTCCCCGACGAGCCATAAAGTCGTGTTTGTTAGTCTTTAGGTGTTCGGTTAACTCTTTAATTCGCTCCGTCATTATTCCAACTTGAACAGCCGAACTTCCGGTATCGGTTTTGCTAGATTGCAGGCCTTTAATAGTGGCCTGTTTTTTCTCACTAGTTATCATCTGAGCAACATTTTAGCACAAATTCATCTGTTATGCAACAATAAATTAAATTTTATCTTCGGAAAGTTGTAGTAGTCGTTTTGCGATTATTGTTGAACTACATTTGAGAACACTAATGCTATCTTTAAGATCATATTTACCAACTTTAGTTCTTATTAGATCGGTAGTATAAGCCCCAACTCCAAGCTCCTGCCCAATATCTTCTGACAAAGAACGAATATAGGTACCGCTAGAGACGTGGCTGGTAAAGCGTACTGTTGGGTAGTTGTAACTCATTAGAATATTATCGAAGATCCTCACTCCCCGCGGTTCTAATTCAATAGCCTTCCCTTGTCGCGCGAGATTATATGATCTTTGCCCATTAATCTTAATTGCTGAATAAATTGGTGGTTTTTGCATCTGCTGGCCGGTGAATTTCTGAAGAACCTCTTTGACTTCATGCATAGTTGGCACCTTTGTAGAAACCGGCGATATTTCTCCTTCAGGATCACCGGTACTTGATTGTTCACCAAGCCTCAAAGTAACGTCATAGGTTTTATCCAGCTTAGTAAATTCGCCTGCCCGCTTTGTATAAGTACCTAAGAATATGAGTAGTAAACCGCTAGCGAAAGGATCCAGGGTACCACTATGACCAACTTTTACTCTTTGGCCTTGATCTTTTGAGACAGTACCTCGTATCTTGGCAACTACATCAAAACTTGTCCAACCAATTGGCTTGTCGACTAGTAGAATGCCATTAAACATGCCTAGATATTACTATAATTTAGTCTTAATACTCTTATAAAGTCCCGGTACCCGGAGAAAAAGGTACCATCGGAGGTGGCACGGGTGGCGGTGAATTACTGGGTTGGACGGAGTTAACGCTACCTGGGCCAGCTGGAGGCTGTGGCGAGATTTGTGGCATTGCACTAGGCATAGGCATATCCATGGTATTCTGTGGCTGGTCCTGTAAAACTGGGGCTACTGTAGCTCCGGTAGAGGGGTTTATAGCACTCCTGAATTGTTGATCAAGCAGCGCTGGCATACCGTAGGCTGGTTCACCGGATGGTCGTTCTTGATCTTCATTAGGTGCATCAAATAAACTATCCTGGGAATCAAAGACCGACTGAGCATTTAAAGCTTCTATAGGTGGCAAAGGCTGAGTATTCGGTTGGCTATCCATGGCAGTTTCAACTGCACCACGGGCGCTACCTAAATCTGGCATATTGCCCAGTGGGTTAGGAGCTACTGTTTCCTGCGGAGTTACAGGGGCTGATGGAACTGGTTCAACCGCAATCGGCGTTGCCGGTTCATCAACTACCTCTTCGTCATCACTAAACTGGTTATGTAGAGTGCCAGCAGGGTCAATTCTAATCTGAGCACTGCTGTCAATGGCCTCCGTTGGTGCTTCTTCAGCTGTATCTGGTTCAGGTTCATGGGGAATCTCAATAGCCCCATCGGGTGCTTGTTTCTTCTCAGCTACTGGCGGAATTGGTTTTGCAGTATCTTTCGGTGGTGGCGGTGGTGGTGTCTCTAATTTAACTGCCACTAGTTGTTGGTTGGCGCCAGCTGACATTAACTTTGCACTGACACTCATTGTTGCCGGTGAAGTTTTATCATTACTAAAGCGATCAGTCTGGGCCACAATACCCGTAAGAAGTGCGGTAGCTATTTGACCGTCAAGTATTGGCTTACCTATCAAACCGTCAAACTGAGTAATTAATTCACTAAGGCTACTACTGGTTTGATCCAGTAAATTAAGTGATCCTAGAGTACCGTTCGCTGAATCATTGATACTTATAACTGTCGCGTCGTGAAGAATTCGTCCGTGAGCAGCAATTGCTTGATCAAGTTGACCTTGATCATGCACGCCAAGAGCAATAATTAAATCGACATTGAAGTCACCTTCACTAAAAACCAAATCTTTTTCAGATATTGAGGTTTTATAAGGGGTAATGAATATCTTAACGACCTTATCTTCAACCTTATATCTCAATTTGTCGGCCTTCGATTTATCCAGGGCAATAATAAAATCTCGTAGTGAATCGGTGTTCTTTTCAATAGTTTTTTCGGGTTGCAGGAATTCCAATATTGATGGTGTCTCGCCACTATAAACAGCAGTAGCGTGTTTCCCAAGCTTATTAAGCATCAAAGTTAACCCAATACAGGCCGCTAATTGGTCAACTGTTGGGTTATTACTAACGGTCACCAGGACATTAGTGCCCTGCTTGATCCGTTCGATAATTTGCTGTTTTACATTATCCATTTATTTGTTTTTAATTTATAGGCAAAGTTTACCACAAACACTTACACTTGTCGATAGTCATTTAATGTTTTTTCGTAGTTATTAATGGCTGATTTTTGCGAACTGTCAGCTTAACACCTATCGACTTTGGTTCTAACTCTTTACAAAAAGCTCATCTCCGTATATAGTCATGGTTCGACAATAATATTTTAACCATATACAAGGATAGCCTGTGCCAATTATCAAATCAGCCAAGAAACGTGTCCGTACAGCCACTAAAGCAACCGTTAGAAACGCCAAAACCAGGCGTAGTCTAAAGGGCGCAGTAAAGACTTTTTATAAGAACCTTGATGAGAATAAGAAAAAAGCGTCTACTGCCCTAGCCCAAGCTCAGAGTGAACTAGGAAGAGCTGGTAAGAAGCATGTTATTCATAAGAATAAGGTTGCTCGTAAGCAAAGACAACTCGCCCAAGCGGCTAAAGCGGCAAACGTTAAGGCTGAGGCTCTTAAAAAGACCATCATCGAGAAAAAACCTGTTAAAAAAACAGTTACTAAAAAACCAACGGCCAAAAAAGTAGCGACTAAAAAACCAGTTAAAAAAACTAAGTAGACTTTCCTTCTCCGTGCAGAAAAATATGCCAGAGGTTTATTATTCCCTGCTTGAAACCATAGCGGCGACTTTCTTTGAGTACCGCCTTTCCTATAAAATATATTCCCACTAAACCGATAACAAACTGGATAATCCATAAGATAAGGATCGCAATTGTCGATAGCCTCCATCCATCGGCCACGTTATGATGGTGCGCCCATATAACTATAAAAGGTTCAAGAGGTAGCCAAGATACAATAAACAGAATGACCCCGAGACGAATTCTAAACATTGGTTTCTGCATCATGACACTTCGAATAATAGCAGATTAATGCCCAAACCATTGGAGGGCGACATTCGGAGAATACTAACCTAAGGATAAGTTTAATATGTAGAGTTCTAGGGCTTCGTCAGGATCAATTTTTTTGGATTTTAGTTTAATGTCCAAATCGAGTAGATCATGAATCATTCGTCTCAGTTGAGTCAGACTTATTTTTGAAGCAATTCTCGTAGTTTTCGATACGGTATAGGGTTTCATTTTGGCGTCTTTTGCAATTTGTTCACTACTTAGGTTTTTACCGGCTTTAATAAGAGCAATTATCTGAAATTGCCAGACTATCATAGCGATAATTATTTGTGGGTCAACCTGGAGAGCTCGTTGTTCTTTATATAGAGTCAGTGCTCTTTTGCCGTCGCCTGAGAATATTGATTCTAGTAGATCAAAAATTGAACTTTGTGGGATGGCTTCAGTGTTTAGCTCGATAGTTTTTCTAGTAATATTCTTGTCATACAAGGCGACTTTACTAAGCTCCGAAAACAACATTTGCTGATTGCTACCAAGACGTTCTACTAAAAACCTAGCATCGCCTAGTGTGATAGTGGCTTTTTGAGTCCTAGCCAAGTTAACTAGCCAATTAACTAAACCGTCCTCGCTCAGTTTATTAAATTCACGGTAGTCGGTTTGTCTCTTAAGTAACGAATATAAGCTGGATCGTTTGTCTATTTTTGCTTCAATAAAGATAACGTCGGTTGAATCGGCTATATTACTTAGTAGATAATCTGCTTTATCAGTAAATTGTTTGTTAGTGCTTGGGTCATATATTACTACCATTTTTCTAGTCGATAAAAACGGTAAGCTCGTTAAAGCGTCATATATTTTCTGATAATCAACTTCGTCGGCAAAAAGTTTTTCAATGGCCATATCACCGTGAGAAGCGCTAAAATCTGATAAAAGTTTATGCAATTCGGCACTTATCAGGTAATCATTTGATCCACTAAGTGTAACTATCATGAAATTTCCTTCTGGCACTTTGGGCATATGTGCGTACCTTTTCCGGCCACACGAGTTTTAATGATTATGCTGCCACAGCGAGGACATGACAAGCCTTCTCTACGGAAAACCTTTGCAAAAGCCAAATAACTTCCCTTCTTGCCGAAAGCGTCCACATAATTTCGGTCGGTCGAACCACCTTTTTCAATCGATAGCCTTAGTACTGCCAGAAGTTCTGTATACAGAGATTGTATTTTAGATTTAGAAAGATTCCGGACTAAAGTTTTTGGATGTATTTTCGCACCCCACAAACTTTCATCGGCATATATATTGCCAACTCCAGCTATAACGCTCTGGTCCAGCAAAACTGCTTTTATATTGCTATTGGGTCGACGTAGTATGCGATTACGAAAATCGTTTGAGCTAAAATTAGATTCCAGGGGTTCCGGCCCGAGCTTTTTAAAAAAGTCCAGGTTCATAACTTCTGAACTTGGGAAAAGACGCATCCAGCCAAATTTCCGCTGATCATTAAAGAAGAGGTGGCTCTTGTCCTTGAAAGTTAACGTAACTCTTGTAGATTTATCAGGTAATGCACCAATTAGTGAATTATTAGGATGGCCTGCACCAAAATTTTGCTCACCGCGAAAGACTAATTGGCCGGTCATTTTGAGATGAACAATTAAACTATATTTTGTATCGAGACTAATTATTAAAACTTTAGCTCGACGGGTCACTCCGGTTATTTTCGAACCAATTAAAAACTTATCGATATCTGCTTCGGAATTCGGAAAACCCTTTGGCCAGTCATACTTAACGCCAACAATTCTTCGGCCTGGCAGAAGCTCTGCTAGACCTTTCTTTACTGTCTCAACCTCGGGTAACTCCGGCATAGTAAGCTATATTGTATCAGCTATAATAGCTAATATGGATTCCCTTGACGACATACTACGGAGTAAAGATTTTACCGAACCACACGAGAGTAAGGCCATAAAAAGTTTTGTACAGAAACGCTACGGTGAAGTGGTTGCCGTCCAGTTAAAACAAAATTCAATTATCATTGTCTCGGGTAGCTCTGCTCTCGCCGACTCTCTACGGCAACTAGGCCCGCAGCTTCAAGAAGCGGCTAAAACTGATAAAAAATTGGTGTTTCGAATAAATTAAATTAGGCGGAATGTTTGAAAATAAATAATTTCTATGTATACTATAAGTATGAAAAGTAATAAAAATACTACTTCGGAACATATAATCCTAGGTATTGTTTCAGTAAACGAGAAGGGTCAAGTTGTCATCCCTGCTGAAGCCAGGTCTATGATCGGTCTAAAGGCTGGTGACAAATTACTCGTAATGGTCCATCCTGCCAAAGAAGGTGTCTTTTTAGTTAAGCCCGATAGTCTAGAGTCAGTTGCAAAAACAATGCTTGAGAAGTTAAGCCACGCTAAGGCGAAATACAAGGAATCTTAAGTTGGATAGCGAAGTAACACATTTAGACGAACATAGGGAAAGAAGCCATGAAGAAATAATGGTTATTGTGGTCGCACTTATGCTAGCCATGCTTCTGGCGGCTCTTGACCAAACAGTCGTAGCCACTGCCCTACCTCGCATCGCGACCGATCTACATGGACTGAATAAATTGTCCTGGGTAGCCACAGCCTACTTATTAACTAGCGCTATATCAACACCGCTATTTGGAAAAATAAGCGACCAATTTGGACGCAAGAAAATTTTTCAATTTGCGATTGTATTATTTTTAATTGGTTCTGCTCTATGCGGAATTTCTCAGTCTATGAACGAGCTAGTTGTCTTTAGAGCCCTACAAGGAATTGGGGCTGGAGGGCTTATGGCGCTCTCGATGACAATTATTGGTGACATAATTCCACCTCGGCAACGAGGAAGATATCTGGGCTACTTCGGAGCGGTTTTCGCAATCTCTAGTGTGGCTGGCCCTTTATTAGGCGGTTTCTTTACTGATAGCCTATCCTGGCGCTGGGTATTTTATATTAACCTGCCACTAGGGATTATTGCGCTTACAGCAATTGCTACCCGCCTACATTTACCAGTCCGAAAAATGTCACACCAGATTGACTACGTCGGCGCTGGACTGCTTGCAACATCTGTCGTTCCCTTAATACTGGGAACTGTTTGGGGTGGTGTTACCTATCCTTGGGCTTCAAATACGATTATTGGCTTATTTGTATTATCGGTTGTAGCCGGAATTTCCTTCTTTTTCTGGGAGAAACGAGCCGAACATGCCATTATCCCTATGAATCTATTTAGAAACGATATCTTCAGTGTATCGATGATCTTATCACTGCTCGCTGGTTTAGCTATGTTTGCAGCCATTCTGTTCATCCCCGAATACCAACAGATAGTTCGTGGTTATTCTGCTGTTAAGTCCGGCCTACTGTTATTGCCGCTTGTTGGTGGGATGTTAACTGCCATGCTAAGTGTTGGCCGTCTGACTACGAAAACCGGTCATTATCGGATATTCCCAATAATTGGTACCTTAATAACTGCTGTTGGACTCTATCTTTTTAGTCACTTAAACCTCCATACTACACAGCTTCAATTATCAATTTGGATGGTAGTTCTGGGTGTTGGGATTGGATCTTTTATGCAGATTATGACCCTAGCCGTTCAGAATTCTGTTCCCCGCGAAGAGCTAGGAGTGGCGACCGCATCCGCAGCATTTTTTAGAAATATTGGTAGCTCACTAGGCGGAGCTGTTTTTGGAGCAATTCTAACTAATCGTCTCGCTTACCATTTGAAACAGTTATTACCTAGTGGCGGAGCTGCTCATATCTCTGGCCTTTCGACAACCATTGAAAGTGGAGTTCCAGCGTCATCCATCAACAAATACCCGCCCAATATATCACACGATATCTATCAGGCATTTGTTCTATCATTTCACGATATGTTCCTTCTAGCTGTACCGGTTATATTGGTAGCTTTTGTAGTCGCCCTCTTCCTTCGAGAAGCACCGCTACGTACCACTGTCAAAGCCCACGAAGCTCTATAAAATATTTCTGCTCATCTGTTAGAATGATGGTATGAGCGATACGATTTTTGACAAAATTATATCCGGAGAAATTAGTAGTTATAAGATTTGGGAAAGTGAAACTCACCTTGCCTTTCTAACTCCCTTTCCAAACACACCAGGGGCGGCTGTGGTTATTCCCAAAAAGAATATAGGGGATAATGTTTTAGACGCAGGAACTAGTGACTACAGCGCATTACTGCTAGCAGCTAAAGAAGTCGCCAATTTACTCGAAAAGCGCCTTGAAGTAAGCCGAGTAGCTCTAGTAATTGAAGGTACGGGGGTTCCCTACGCCCACGTTAAACTATTTCCACTCCACGGTGAACTGGCCGACAAAACTGATATTTCGTTGGGCGAAACAACCTTTAGTGAAGATTATTTAGGCTATTTAACAACTATTGAGGGCCCGCCAATGGAAGCCACGCGCCTCAAAGAAATCCAAAAGAAAATTACAGATATTTCCTGATATCTTCAGCGTATAATCAAACTGAAGGTATTAAATATTTCATACTATGAGTAAGCCAAGCTTCTACAGAGTAGATAATAGCCCAGATCCGGATGATCCCAATAGTGATCCTCATCGAATGTCAGCTCCAACCGAGCCAGTGAGCACTCCTAGAAAAAAGAAAAGCTTATTGATAGTCCTAGCTAGCATATTAGCTATTATCTTAATTGGTATTGGTGTGTTCTTCTTAGTCCATAAGTCCCCTAAACCCAAAGGTCATATCTCATCTCAGAAAATAATCCAAGTAACCCCCTCGAACACACCGTCAACCACTGTTAACTACGTGTCAAACGGTAATGATTTAAATTTGTCTTTTAGTTACCCGAGTAATTGGTCAGTTACCCCACCAACAAATGATAATAAGACTGATCAAACTATTACCCTAACTTCCCCTCTTACTACGATAATTAATGCAGATAATAGTAGTGTTGTTGGTAAAATTGTTCTGCAAGTCAGACCGGGAACTGACACAGCTAGTGAATTAAACAGTAATTCTCCAATAACTTCGCTTGCCTCTACCCAGATCGCTTATTCAAAACCGACCTCTAATCAAACTAGCTATCCTTATATAAGCTTTATTCATTTTTCTGATGGAGCTAAAGCTACGGGTGCATTCGAAGAAGTAATGATTACGGGTGGTTTATCCTTTACTCAGGGCCAAACTATAAGCGCGGAAGACATTAGTGGCCTTGATCCAATAATTAGCGCTAACTTTTACCAGTGCGCAAATCAAAGCTGTACGGGTTCAAACCAGAGTTTTTTGAGTATAAACCTAGATACTTGGGAAAATACTACAATTTTCCAGCAAGTGCTAGCAATATTTGAGTCATTCCAACTTAATTAGATCTTACAATTTATACCCTTGTTACTTAATCTATAATCCATTTGCTTATTAATATTAATTATGCTAAAATTAACTTAGTTGTTTAAATGGATCCTGAGTAGTAATTACATGACTCGTTGTTCATTCCAGACAATGAATAACATTACTACTAAATCAAAGGATTCATTTTTTTATGTCTTATTATCAATACAAAAGTTCTAGAAATACTGATCGTAACCGCCGACCAAGCTATCCACGGTCTAACACTCGTGGCCCGAAAAAGGACTATATTAACCCTTCTAGGTTCATTCAGAGTGCCAAACTCGAAACTGAACAAGAATATAAACCAACACATACTTTTTCCGACTTCGCAGTTGACAGTATTATTCATAATAATTTAGCTCAAAAGAGCTTTACTGTCCCGACGGCTATTCAGGATCAAACTATACCTCATGGTTTAAACGGTAAAGATATTGTGGGTATTGCCAATACCGGTACCGGTAAAACAGCCGCTTTTGCCATACCACTACTGCACAAGTTAATGTCCGATAAAAATAGCGCTGCTTTAATTATGGCTCCAACCCGAGAATTAGCTCAGCAGATTGAAGAAGAATGTCGCAGTATTGCCAAAGGTAGCGGAATCCATGGCGCAATATTAATTGGTGGCGTATCAATGGGCCCTCAACTTAAAGATCTTCGCATGAATCCGCAGATCGTAATTGGTACCCCTGGACGAATTAAAGATCATGCTACTCAAGGAACACTAAAACTTGAAAGGTTTAATATAATCGTTCTCGATGAAGTAGATAGAATGCTAGATATGGGATTCATTAACGACATAACTCACATACTTGGCCGGACTTCACCGAAAAAACAATCTTTCTTCTTTTCAGCAACTTTGGACAGCCGTGTCAAAACCATTATTGAGGGATTCTCTTCAGATCCTGTGCATATTATCGTAAAAACTGGAGATACCAGTAATAATGTTGAACAAAACATTGTTACTTACATGGGTAAAGAGGAAAAGATTAAAAAATTACATGATCTACTAATACAAGACGGTGTCACAAAGATACTTGTCTTCGATGACACTCACCGCAGTGTAGAAAAGTTAAGCAAGGAACTTGAACTACGTGGCTTTCAGACAGATGCTATCCACGGTGGTAAATCACAGGCCCAACGTCAACGAGCCCTCAAGCGGTTTAAGGATAATCAGGTTAAAGTTCTAGTTGCTACAGACGTTGCAGCTCGAGGTATTGATGTCGTCGATATAACTCACGTCATTAATTACTCTACCCCACAAACCTACGGGGATTATGTACACCGTATCGGACGTGCTGGACGTGCTGGACGACTTGGTTATGCCCTAACCTTCATCGAAAAATAGATTTTCTTTTCAAGCTTTTCGTTTTTTAACGTGAACGTAAACCATGCTGCCAGCCCCAGCAATTAGACAAATACTTCCAATTACTAGATTTGCGATTAAAAGGTTATGGAATAAAGCTTCAGCAAAAGCTTTAACGGCATCTTTAGTCGTAGCATTGTTACCCGAGAACGATAGGAATGATGGAGTAGCTAATACTGCTGCTTGGAGTAACGCCAGAATACCTGTCCAAAGTAAAATACGACGGACTAATTGATATTTCTTAACAGACAACAGGATAGCTAAGCCTAGAGCTATAATTGCAGCAACTAGCACCCCATAAGTTGAGGCTTCATAGAGCCGATAATAATGATGCGCTTGGACGATAGCGTTACTCTTAATTGCCAGTTTGCCGGTATTTGGTGTAACACTAATATGTCCGGCAAGTGCACTTAACTGTGAGTTGTTCAGTTCGTTAATTAGTCCAGTAATAGCTGGGCTTAGATTTAGGTCTATCTGCCCAGAGTTGTTATTGAGCTGATTGATAAAAGCAGCATGCGCTGTCCTATTGGTGTTTGTCCATAAAGAAACAAATGATGGTGATTGAACAATTTTTATAGCGTCTGCCTCTATTATTGGACGCATCAGATTGTTAAGCTGAGTAGTACTTAAATTAGCTGCCGCCTCTGATGCTGGCAATAATGCACTCGCCAAATTTTGAGTCGGAGAATTTTTAAGTATTGCTGTAGTAACTTCCTGGGCGATATATTTTTGAATAGCTGGCTTGGTAACAAGTGGAGCAACGGTATCGACGTAGGTGGGTGTATTGGTGAGTGTCCTGTTTAACCAGATAACGCTGATACTTGAGAGAACAAGATATATACCGCCTATTGCACAAACCGCCGAGAAGAATGAACGAACTTTGTGTTTTTTTACGACAGTATGTGGTTCTTTCGGCATGAGATAATTAAACCACTCTAATGCTTATTTACAAAATTCTTACGATTAACTAAAGAATTATGCTAATTTATGACTACAAAGAAGAGTTCGCAGTTAATAAATTGCGAAAAGTCTGGTATTTGGAATTCGAAGAGATCATTAACGTCTACGCTATACGATCCACGTAAAATTACCTATCCCAGTACCACACGATGTAGCCCAAGAATTAAAGACCGTATTATCGTTACCGTTAGTGAAAGTAGTATGTGTAGGTAGTTCCAAAAGGACAAAATCCAGCCGGTGTTTTGTATTTATAATTACTATTGACCAGATTAAAGCCAAAGTGCTGTAGTGAACTTAAGAATGCCGAGTAGGCGCATGATTGTTTTCATAGATTTTAGTATTAACTACTGTTCCTTGATAGCCATTTATTATACTAATTTCGGAGACAATCTTGACTAATATTAATTTGCACTTGCCTATAATTTTGATCAGCGACTATCGGTCCGCTAATTAATAAGCTTGCTACTGCGTCAGTATTGGAATAGCTAGATAGCGGTTTAGGTTGAGGGCCGGTTGTCGTATTGTTACTTAAACTTTTGACCACTAGAATAATAACCAGTGCTAACAGGCCTATGGCGATTAAAAATCCTAGAAAATATCTCATAGAGTCTCTCTATACAATTATCAGCATTATATTACCATATATATTAATATTTTGCAAGTATTCTTGTTATGTTTGTTTCTATATAATGATGCCTAGATCTATGGCCTACCTAAACTTAAATACGAAACTAGCATTGTGACTTTTGTTCAATTTATTGCTATGTCGTTTCTTTACTTTCTAATTAACCTTGGCTCGATTATAAGCACCTGCCGAGGGAGGTCTTATAATTGTGTCAGCAACAGTATCAGCTCGATTTCTCTATCGATCGTTATCATTATTGCCTTTGCCTGTCTGTGGGCGCTTGGTTATTATGTACAAAATCGCCGTAATCGACATCTGGCTTTATTATTAATCGCGATTGAAGCCGGTATATTTATAATCGAGCTGCTTGATGCTCATAACTTTACGAATATATTAGGTCTCATTACAAGCATTCTAGACATGCTGCTAGCTCTTTGGGTGATAGCCTTAGCGTTTCGGTTGTTTAGGGCTAAGGGTGGTAGAATTGTGAGTCGACCAAGACATCAAAAAAATAACGACTAATTATTCAGAGAGAATTTTTACAAGCTTTCTTTTGAAATCAAAAAAAGAATCATAAACAATCGATTTCATACCAATTTTATCAGCGACTTCGCAATATGCGACTATATCGTCAACGAAAACACATTCACTGGGCCTAACTTCCAAGCGGCTTGCCGCGAGCTGGTATATCTGGGGATCTGGTTTAGTCATATTAACGCGGTATGAAAAAATCATTGTATCGAATAACGACTGATCCTCGACGGATAATAACGTGTCTTCTATCCAAGACGTCCCAACGTTACTGAGAATTCCAATTTTATAATCATTTTTTAATTCTTTTATATAATTCAATAATTGTTCATTTTTAATGGCCCAGCACCAGTAATTATGGCATTAATCTCCTCTACTGGTTTGTTTGTAAGATGGGCGAGTTGCTTACTAAATTCCTTAAGCGTTAATAGGCCACTATCGTGGTCCTTGTTAAGCTCCCGTAGCTCGAGAACGTAATTCTTAGTTGGTAATGCCAGTCCAAAAAGCTTTCCAATAGTCCTGAGTTAAAACTCCAAAACAATCAAATATTATAGCTCTAACCATGCGTCTTAGAGCTGTCCCCAGTTATCACCAATACTTACATCTACAGTTAGTTTGATCGATAACTTATAAGCTTGTTCCATGGTCTCTTTAAGTAGATCAGCTACTGCAGTCGTGTCTTTTTTAGGACACTCTACGATTAAAGAGTCGTGGATTTGTAAAAGTATCTTTGCGTCTGGGAAATTCGCTCGTAGTTTATTATCAACTTGGATCATGGCGAGTTTAATAATATCGGCGGCGCTGCCCTGGAAGGGCATATTAACAGCCGCGCGCATAGCAGCTTCTCTCAGAACATAATTACTAGATTTTACATCCGGTGTTGGCCGGCGCCTGCCAAGAAGTGTTTCAACATAACCGTCTTTTAGAGCCTTTTCTTTAACTGAATCAATATATGCTTTAAGCTTTGGTCTAACTTCAAAATAGCGTTTGATGAAAGTTTGTGCTTCTTCATAGGTCATATCACTTTGAGCAACCAGACCGTGAGCGCTTACTCCGTACATTATCCCGAAATTAACTACCTTTGCATCTCTACGCATTGCTTTTGTAACATCCTTCTCTGGGCAGTTATATATCTGTGAAGCAGTAATCGTATGAACATCAACATCTTTGTTGAATTGCTCGATTAAGTTTTTATCATCAGATAGATAGGCAGCAATCCTGAGCTCAAATTGACTATAATCAGCACTTATTAGATTATTCCCCTTCCCAGCCTCAAAACTGGTTCTTATCCGTTTACCCAAGTCTGTACGAACCGGGATATTCTGAAGGTTAGGGTCTGTGGAGCTTAGTCGTCCTGTTTGAGCAACAGTCAAATTAAAAGTAGTATGTAGCCGCGAATTTTCATCAACTTGGCGAGGCAGAGCCTCTATATAAGTATTATTTAACTTTGTAACCTCACGGTACTGGCTGATAAGGTTAATGATCGGATGAATTCCACGCAGTTTATCCAGCTCTGGAGCAGCTGTAGAATAACCCGTCTTGCCTTTCTTAATGCCTTTTGGAGATATTGCCAAATATTTCTCGTCGAATAGTGTTTCAGCCAGTTGAGTTGGGCTAGCAATATTGAATTCACGATTAGCGTACCCGTAAATCTGTTGCTCTAGGTCAGATATTGTGCCAACTATTTCACTATGGAATTTTTTTAAATACTTTGTATTTAGTAATATTCCCTGATACTCCATGCGAGCTAGGACAGCAATAATTGGCCAGTCGATATTTTCAGCCACTGATAACAATTTCGGATGCTGGCGGATTTCTTTGACCTGTTTTTCGTAAAGTTGCGCGATAATAGCAATAATCTCTGGTGCCCGGGCACATAGTTCTTCATTGTCGAGATTATCGAGCGGCGATCCCCCGTAGCCAAGTTCCGTTTGAGCTAACTCAGTTAAGGTCTTTTCTCGGCGCAGTGAATTTAGTAGGAATGCCCCAAGTAAAACATCATGTTTTACTGGAGGTAGATCGCTGCTATTAAGACCGAGTAATAGTTTTAAAGTTGCTTTAACATCGTAGCCTATCAATTGGAAGTGTGAATCGTGAAAAAATCTTTGTACTTTTTCTTTGTCAACCTTCATCAGATCTATGCAGTAGGTAGTCTTTATTTCAGAACTAAGCATTAGTAGCTGAGGGTTTAAACCATGCTTACCGGCGCTTCTAGAATAAACAAATAAATCCGCCGATTCTTTCAATTTTAGAGCAGCTAATTTTTTGTCAGAATCAACCAGTATATTCTCGCCCGGTTTAAGTGACAGGGATTGACCCTCAGACTGTTTACCTATTTCAACCTGCATAATATCTGGTAACTGTCTAATTAAGTTACGAAATTCTAACTTCTGAAGAACCTCCAAAACCTCTTTTGGCTTAAGTTTACTGCCGTCAACTTCTCTGAGATTAAGCTTTATCGGCGCATCAACCCAAATCATAGCGAGTTCTTTACTTAAGTAGGCTAATTCTTTACCCGCTTCGAGCTTCTTACGAGTTGAGTCTTTAATTAAACCCAGATTTTCATAAACGCCATCGAGAGTTTTAAAATTAATCAGTAAATCAATTGCGGTCTTTTCACCAATTCCTGGAACGCCTGGAATATTATCCGAAGAATCTCCTTTTAGTGCTTTCAAATCAAGAAATTGATCAAAATTAAGCTGATACTTGGCTTTAAAGCTTTCCGGGCTATACAGTTCGATGTTCGATAAACCGGTTTTTAAAATGTAGATTTTTGTCATTGGTGTAATAAGTTGAAGGATATCAAGGTCAGAGGTTATGAGAATTGTCTCTATGCCTTTAGCTTCAGCCTGAACCGCTAGAGCACCCATAATATCGTCAGCTTCGTAATCATCTAGCTCATAAAGCGGCCAGCCAAAAGCATCAAGCAACTCGTGAAGGACTGGGATTTGTTCATAGAAATCTGCTGGAGGTGGTTTACGCCCGGCTTTATATTGCGGATACATTTGCAGACGCTTCCGGATGTTAGTTTTAGGTTTATCCCAGGCTATAGCTACGTAATCCGGTTTAAGCCGTTTCATTACCTCAAGAGCCATTATGGCAAAACCGTAGACTCCACCGGTTGGAGTACCATCTTTTGTGCTAAGATTTGGCATAGCATAATAGCCTCGGTAAAAAACTGATTTACCATCTATAATTACCAATTTTTTAGGTGTTTTAGGTTGACCCATATCTTTTAGTATAAGCTACTTCTCTTCATTGGCTAGCTTAAGCAAAATGATTAAAGAATAAGACTTTTTTCAATTTTTTTCATAAAGGATTCAACAGCTTGACTATTATTATTGATAAAAATGTCGGATTTCTGCCTTACGCCTTCCATATTTAATGTAGCCTCATCACCCGAGTGATGCATCTCAGCTTTTTCAGCAGCCATGAATTGCAAGAAAGTTACATTATCATCTACTGCTCTACCTGATCCTCGCGAAATTTGATTAGTTTGAACTCGCTCGAAACGGATTTTCGGTAAAGCATCTAGCCATATTACCTTTCCTCCAAGTTCATGAATACGATCCGCTTCGCCCGGATTGCGAAGACTGGCTATTGCGAGCCCTCTATATTTAGACGATTGTTTCTCGAAAATCTTTAAAGCTTTGTCGACGAGAACACCCAAGCCACTTTCACGTCGCCATTCGGCACTTAGTTCACGGGCATACTTTCTAGAAAGAGGTAACCCCCGCCGACGAAGTTCATCGCGTAATATATCGGTTACCGAGATGAACAAAAAATTATAATTTTTTTCCAATATCTCGCCCAATGTATCTTTACCGGAACCGTTTGTACCAGATATACCAATTAAGTTCATTGGCAACTACTTTATATAGTCGTAAATTTTTCGAGCGTCTTTATGTTTTCGTAGTTTAGCTAGAGCTTTTGCTTCAATTTGTCGGATTCGTTCCCTCGTAACAGTAAATTCCTGTCCGACTTCTTCAAGCGTATGCTGCTTACCATCTTCAAGGCCAAATCTTAGCTTTAATATTTTTTGCTCTCGCTCTGTTAATGCACCAAGCATCTCTTTTACGTGTTCTTTCAGTAACTGCCCTGTTGCTGATTCTTCTGGCGTCATGGTATCTTCATCTTCAATAAAATCAGCCAAAACCGATTCTTCTTCATCGTCGCGAATTGAAGCGTCCAAAGAAGATATATCTTGTTTGATTTTCATGATGTGCTCAACTTTATCTACATCGATTTCCATTGCTTTAGCGATTTCATCATTACTTGGTTCACGGTTTAATTCCTGTGTTAAGCGACGTTGGGTTCGTAGTAGCTTATTGATCGTTTCAACCATGTGAACTGGAATACGAATTGTTCGAGCCTGATCAGCAATTGCTCTGGTTATAGCCTGTCTAATCCACCAAGTCGCGTAGGTACTAAATTTGAAGCCTTTATCTGGATCGAATTTTTCAACTGCGCGTAGTAAACCTGTGTTGCCTTCCTGAATTAAGTCCAGAAGATCAAGTCCCCGACCTACGTAACGCTTAGCAATTGATACTACAAGCCGCATATTGGCCTCAGCCATTTTGTCCTTAGCACCTTTATCACCAGCAACCACTTGTTTGGCGAGGGTTAGTTCCTCTTCTGCAGATAATAATGGGATCTTGCCAATTTCTCTGAGATAAAGACGAACTGAGTCATCAGCGATATCGTCTAGATAGTTTTGGTCAGTAAGGTTAACTTCTTCTTCATCTTCAATAGCCCATTCATCATCAAAAGGAACAGTGCCCGGCTCGGGAGCGACTATTTCAATATTAAGCTCAGCTAGTTCGGTATATAGAGAATCAAGTAATTCAACGTTATCATCAGCTATAGCTTCAAGTATTTCTTGCTGGCTTATTTTTTTATCTTTTTTGGCTTTTGCTAGTAGCTTAGCTTTGGCTTCTTCCAGCTCAGCTTGTTTGTTCTCATCGGACGGAATGACTTTCTTAACCATTTCTTTTATGACTCCTTGACTTGTTTAAGTAATACATCGAGTTGTTTTGCTCGGGCTAGTAATACTTCGGTATCCGCTATCCCAGCTGTTTTAAGTTCCATTGATAACTGTTTTTTTTGTGTCTTAACATATTGCTCTATCAGATAGGTTTGTAACCTTGAGGCTTCGTAGCGTAATTCAAGTAAATCTAAATCTTGATAAAGTTCCTCATACTGTAGTGATAATATTTTAACATAATCGCTGACTGATTCCAAGGCTAGAGAGTTATTGGCGTCTCCGGCAAAATCCGGATTTTCGTGAAGAAATTGCAATAGTTGTTGAGCGGGTAACGTTAAGAGCATCCCTTCAGTTATCGGAACGCTAAAATCGCGCAATTTAGGCTGCATCAACATTAGCGCTAGAAAATGGTCTTGTATTTTCGTGCTTTCATCAACTTTTTCAACTTGTGGTACCTCAACATGTCTACGAGTGGTATTTGCTATGTTATTCTTGTCACTCAGTTTGCTGACTAAGGCTTCTCTCGTTACGCCGAGGATTTTAGCCACTTCCTGGATATAGTGGTCTTGTTCAACTCGGTCGGCAAGACGTTGTACGACTGTCATAATAATATCGCTGAATTGCCGTTTACCTACCGCGCTAGTAACATCGAGTTCCCGGCGATAGTGATCGATCAACCAGTCGAGAGCATATTTCGACTTGCTAATTGCAACTTGCCACTCAGCAGGATTTTTCGCAATCAGCTCGTCTGGATCCTTGCCTGTTGGGATAGTAATAATCCCTAGCGTGACACCTACCTTACTTGCTATCGGAATAGCTCGTTCAGTTGCACTTATTCCCGCGGAATCAGCATCAAAACACAGTCTAATGTCAGTTGTTAGGCGACTTAGTGCTTTTAGCTGGTATTCCGTTAAGGCTGTTCCGGCAGTAGCTACAACTTGCTCAACACCAACTTGATTACTGGCAATTACATCCAAATTGCCTTCAACTAAAACGGCATATTTATTCCTATGAATAGCTGTTTTAGCTAAGTGTAATCCATATATATGGCGAGATTTATCATACAAGATTGTCTGTGGTGTATTAATGTATTTCGGCGCGTTTGGGCCTTCGTTTAGCGCCCTGGCTGTAAAGCCAATGATTCGTCCTTGACTATCAGCTAGAGGTATCATAATTCGACCACGAAACATATCAACTGGATTGTTATAGCGATTACTAGTCAACCCAGCCTGTTGCATTTCTGTTGCACTGAAATTTTTAGATCTCAAAAAATCTATTAAGGCGTGTCCTGTGTTTGGCGAATAACCGATTTGCCATTTAAGCGCTGTCTGCTTGGTAAACTTACGCTCACCAAGTATGTAAGTAAGCGCTCCTTTGTTTCTGCTAAACTGTGTTTGATAAAATTTAGCAGCAAGCTCTAAGGCTGAGTATAAACGTTCCTTCTTTTTGGTGTTCGATTTACTACTGCCCTTGTTGTATTGCTCAAGGTCAACGCCTGACTTTCGTGCCAGTAATTCGAGTGCAGCGCGAAAATCTATTCCCTCCATATCCATTACAAAACTAAAAACATTACCCCCTTTGCCACTACTAAAGTCATGCCATATTTGCTTTTCAGGACTTACTACAAAACTCGGGGTCTTCTCAGCGTTAAATGGGCTCAAACCCTTCCAATTTCGCCCTGAGCGTTTGAGGGTCACATACTCTGCTATTACATCCTCGATTGCCAGGCGACTCTTGATTTCCTCAACAGCGTCCATATAGATAGTTTATAAAGATACTTGTTGAAAGTAAAAGAAATCATTGTTTTATATACTTTTATCTTTTCGGTATTTACTCTAGAATAATGCTTATGCCTCCAGCTTCAACCGACAATAAACCTACCGAAAATCCTTATGATTTTATAGTTAATCAAGCCCCGAAACCAAAAAGACCAAGTTTACTAGGTTCTCAAACTTCGTTCACGAAACGATTATTAATTATTCTTGGAGGTGGTTTAGGGCTAATTATCGTAATAATCATCTTCGTTTCTTTACTTAGTAGCCCACCAAAAACTGCTGGTTTAGTTTCCGCTGCTGAAGAACAAGCTACTTTACTAAGCCTATCTGAAGTTGCCGGCAAAACGGCAAGCCAGCAAATCACTAAAAATCTGGCTGCTACTGTCCAACTAAGCCTGCTATCAGACCAGCTTAGTCTTGTCACCTATATAAAAGATCTAAACTCTAGTCTCAAAATAACCGACACTTCCCTGCTGACCCAGCAAGGTACTGCGTTAACAGCACAGCTTAGCGCAGATCCGGCCAACAGTTTTGATTCGGAGTATGTACAGCTAACCCAGACACATCTATCAACTTATCTTAATTTATTAAAACAATCATATTCCTCAAGTGATCCAACTGCCGAAAAAATACTATTAAGTAATCTATACAACGCAGCAAACTTACTCTTAAAACAAGCTAATACTACTTCAACCAACTTACAGTAAAGCGCCCGCCAGATCATAAGACAGATGGATAAATCCCTGAATTTCGGGCCACTCTATCTGTCCGGTAAGAACGACTGTATTCCAGTGTTTATGATTTAATTTTTGGCCAGGCATAACAGTCTCATATTTTTCACGGAGTACATCCGCTAGTTCTGGCTCGCATCTTAGACTTATTTTCAGTGGGTCTGTAAGCTCCAAAAGGGCTACTAGTTTATCGTTTTTTTTAAATAAGACTATCTTCTCTTGGGGCAGCTCTTCCCTTTCAATATCACCCAAGCTAGTGATATATTCTTCGATTGTTTTTTGGTTCATAGCTGGCTAGCTTTTGTTTTTCTTAAACCAGTCTAGATAAAACTGCAACTCAGCGATTGAGGCTTGGATATCATCAAAAGCCCTATGACTATTTGGCTTTTCATATTCAATTCCATATTTACCTTGAAAAAGGACTTTAAGAGTACTAACATCAAGCATTCTATAGTGGAGGGCGAGATCCAACGTTGGCCAGTATTTTTTTATAAATAAACGATCATTATGAATCGAATTGCCGGCCAAAACAGCCGGCTGAGACAAAAAATGTTCCTTTAATAGACCCGTGAGTTCATCTTCAACAACGCTCAGTGGTTTTCCTTCGTTAGCCTTAGATAAAAAATCATCACGGTTCTCTGGATAGTCCTGCCACCAACTATTTTTTTGCATCCGCTCGGCTACCAATTCCCTAGGCTGTTTAATACGTGCCTCATAACTAGCAAGGGTTTTAAAATTAAAATCTGTTATTTCAGCAGCGACCTCCAAAATACAATCTTTAGAAGGGTCTAGGCCAGTCATTTCCAGGTCTACCCAAAAAAGTTTTTGTGGTAACAAATTACTGCCTGGCATGACTAGTTTTTATCCTTAATATGCATTAGTGGCAATTATACTGCCCGAGGTTGCGAAAATGAAACTTTAGTTCTTAGTTCGCGCAGCAGCAAGAGCGTCACTGTACCACTTTGTATCAGCTAGCATACCCTTTAAGGCAGCTTGAGGCCCATAAGGATTTGATTTTAGTTCTTCGTTTAGATTACCTTTTTCGTCAATCGCTTCCGAAATACGACCGATAAAATAGGTGGCTGACGGTACAGTAACAGCTCCGAGACCTGGTAGAACACCTCGAAGATGACTAACAGCCTGCGCACCTCCTGTAGAACCATGAGCTAATAAAGCAACAGGCTTTTGTTTGAACTGGAAGTCAATATAATCCAAAGCATTCTTTAGGACTGCAGAGTATGATCTGTTGTATTCTGGTGTAATTAGAATATAAGCTTCGGCTTCAGCAATTTTGTCTAAGAATTTCTTAGCAACCGCATTTGGCTTTCGATCAGGGTTATATTGAGGAGAAATGGGCTCATCTAAAAATGGCAAGTCGTAGTCAAGTAAATCTACTATTTCCACTTCAGTGTCTGGGAGATTCTTAGCTTCATTTGCTGCCCACGGCGCTAATAAATGACTAACTCTTTGGGGACGAGTACTTCCGATAATAATCTGTAACTTCATGTTTGCCTTCCTTATGATATACTTTATATAGTAATAACTATTGTATAGGCAATACTATACTTTGTAAAGTATTAAATTATGAAACCGCTTGAACCTAAAACTGGATGCATCGCCACCGCCTCTAAGATTATTGGCAATAAGTGGACTGCCTTGATTCTGAGGGATTTATCGTCTGGTCCGAAACGCTTCTGTGAACTTGAAGATTCAGTTAAAAACATCAATCCTCGAACCCTTAGTCAGAGGTTAGACGACCTTGAAGAGTACTCAGTGATTACTAAAAAAAGTTTTGCTGAAGTACCCCCCCGCGTCGAATATACCCTTACTCAAAAAGGTACTGATTTATTACCAATTATCAGACAAATGGCCAGTTGGGGTGATAAATACTCTGATAAACCGCTTAGTTAACTAGTTCTCTTTTTTGAAATCTAAACATGTTGAATTGATGCAGTAGTGTTTACCGCCTGGTGCCTCGGCGTCGTCGAAAAGATGACCAAGATGACTGCCGCAGTTCTTACATAAAACTTCTACTCGGTGCATACCTAATTTATAGTCATCGCGTAGTTCGATGGCATCGCTATCCATTACTTCCGAGAAACTTGGCCATCCTATAAGTCCTGGGGTATGTGAATCATATTTAGTGTTACTACTAAATAATTTGGCACCACAAACCATACAAACATAAGTTCCATCATCGTTGTGATTAAGATATTTTCCGCTAAAAGGTACTTCCGTGCCGCCTTCTCTTATTATCTTATATTCCTCAGGAGTTAATTTCTTTTTAAGTTCGTCTTCAGATATGTTCACTTCTTATCTTCTTTCTCTTTATCAAGTTTCTCAAGACGCAGACCCTTAACTACAAAATATACAACTGCCAGAATAAGTAAGAAAGAAATGATATCACTGATTACTTGTCCATAATTTAGCGTATTACGACAAACCCCAAGTTTACTGTTTAGACAAATGGTCTTGTTGGCTAGATTAGACCCACCTAAAATTACTCCAATTATCGGGTTTAGAAGGTTGGTCACAACAGATTTGATTAGAACAGCCGCTGAACTACCAACGATAAAACCTACTCCAATACCAACAACTCCCTGCTCTCTTACAAAATTTATAAAACCCTGAAAAGGCCTAGGGACTTTAAGCATTCTAATTCCCGGGTCGTGTTCGCCTGAAGGTGATTGAGCCACCGTTCGGTTTATACGAACCTCACCAGTATTAACTTTATGCTTCCTTCTTGTCGCCATATTAGACTTTCAGTATACCTAATTTTGAGATAATGAAATACTAAATCGTCTCTGGAGATGGTATTCCAAAAAGATCCAGCCCCTGCTTAAGGACTTCAGAATATTTTTCAACAAGCATAACCCGAAGAGCCTGCCGATCGTCGTCAATTACTCGATTCTGCTCATAAAACCTATTAAATATTTGTGCTAATTCGTATAAATAAGTACAAACTTGATGAGGCATGAATTCTTGACCGGCTTTATCGACAACTCCGACAAATTCACTTATTTTTCGAACTAATGAGCGTTCACTTGGATTTAGTTTGGTATTGTTGACATCAGGTTCAGCCGTTTTATCGACTTTAGCTAAGATACTTTTAGCCCTTGCATAGGCGTACTGTAAATATGGCCCACTATTACCTTCGATACTAACTGACTCAATAGGATCATAAATAATATCACCGCCCATCCGGGTTCTAAGGAGTGAATATTTTACGGCTCCGAGAACAGAGTCTTGATTATCTTTGCCAGTTAATTCCTTATTTGCAGCCGCAGCGCTATTTAGTACATCAACGGCGCGTAGAAAATTACCCAAACGGCTGCTCATTTTAACTCCGCCTACAAGTTTGACGAGGCCGTGTGTAAGATGAGTCGTGGCCCTTACTAAATCTGGGTTAAACTGCTCAATACTTTTTTGAACCACCGCCATATATTGTTCTTGCTCGTTAGCGGTAATAATTATTGATTTATCCGAATGATAATCATCGAACTTGCGAATAATTAATCCAACATCTTTAGCTTCATAAGTCGGTAGGCCATCCGAATTAATAAATACTCTGGTATGTAGACCAAATTTCTCGCCCTTAAAGACAACCGCTCCATCGCTCTCTTCATAGACACCTTTAGCTAACTGTTCTCGAACAGTTGATAGTCCAAGTTGTTCAACTTCACTCTCGGCATAAAATTTCTCGAATTTAGTACCGATCAATTCATAAAATTTACGGAAATATTCGTAACTCCACTCTCTAGTCATCCAATAAAGTTGGGCTAGATGTGAGTCATGATCTTTAGTCTCCTGGATTTCATAGACTTTCTTGTTAATAGAAATTATTTCGGCCTTAGCATCTGGGTTCGTTTCAAATTGCTGACTTCCGTCTACATAACGCTCAGCCATCCACTCAGTTCGTTCATCGATAGATAAATTAGCGTATTTATCGGGTAAGCCATCACCAAGTTCCTTTTGCATCGACCATAGAGTTTTCGCAACATGCATGCCAACATCTCCGCCGTAGTTAACGCGGTGAACGCTAGCTCCGTCCCATTCAAGCAAATTCGAAATGGCATCGCCAACAATCGAAGTATAAAGATGGCCTGCATGTAAAACCTTGAAAGGGTTTGGGTCAGAGTATTCGACAACAATAACTTTTCCAGAAAGAGATTTTGGAGACTGTTGATTTAAAGACTCAAATAAGGCTGCGTCAGTTAAAGTAAAATTAATAAAACCCGGCTTAATAGCGCTAACGTCAGCTAAGTCTTTTAAACCGTTTTTGAGTTCGCCAGCTAACGATTCGGCTATCTCAAGAGGTGGCTTATTAAGTTTGCCAGCGAGTTGCATAGCAACATTTGTCGAAAAATCACCGAATTGTTCTTCCGGCCGGCTAAGCTCTACTGATATATCAATATCAAAAAGAGTCTTAATGCAGCGCACAGTAGCCTGTGATATTTGTTCTTCCATTGGTGATTTTAGTATATCAGTTAGGCTACGAGTATTTAGTATTAGGCCGAGTGATTTACTATTTTTTTCGTTGCCTTTAAATTCGTTAGGAGATTTAAAATTACAATATAGAAAGTTCCAAGCAGAACAAGGAACATAAGAGTTGTAGTAAAGGCTTGGATATGGTGCCTGGGATCAATAACTTGGTTGGAAATATCGAACAATATGCCTTGAGGATTTATTATTAAATCCCAACTACTCCAGCGTAAATCTCTCCCTAAATAAATCGCAAAACTACAAACTAATAACGACAAACTAATCAGGCTATTTACCGACCTGGTACTAAGGCGTTTTTTTAACTCTTGATGGACTTGATATAGGCTTATGTAACCCAAGATTAGACCATTTAACATGAACGAAACCATCATGACAGTATCATAGAGAACATTTTCAGTCGCGACGCTCTGTAAATGTAACAAATCACTAACAATATAAAAACTATTAGGTAAAAAAGCTAGCCAGAGGACAGTCCATATCATTGGTTTCCATGCCAACCACGGATGGTATTCAAGAGATTTCCTAAGTAACACGACAAAAAGTAATGGGAGCCAGGCTAGTAATAAGTTCCAAGCCAAATACCAATACAGGAAACCGTGAGTTGATATGGTATGAACTACCAACATGCCTAGACTAACGCAACTTGAGAATACTAGTGCTGCCAGAGCGGGATTACGTCTTGAATACTCAACCGGGTGCATGTCTTTAGTATAGCAATAATGATGTTTTAAATTTTTGTAGCGACTAGGGTCACGACAAATTGCGCCCCACCTTGTGGGTAATTACGAGCTATTATGCTGGCTTTGTTAGCTTCAGCTATTTCCTTTGCAAGTGATAGGCCGAGACCATAACCAGCTACTTTAGCACTTCTTGATTTATCACCACGGTATAACCGGTCAAATATAAATGGTAAATCTTCTTCACTTATGCCTGCCCCCTCATCACGAATACTAAGGTGATACTTGTCCGCATCTTTAATGGCATGAAGATAAGTTGTTGTATGAGCCGGACTGTATTTAATAGCATTATCGATAATGATCGTTACAAGCTGCACAAGACTATCCTCTTGACCAATAACCGCCGCTTTTGAAGGGATATCGCACAATATTTCTATGTGCTTATTCTTGGCAAATTTGGCAGTATTCTCAATAGCTTGATTAATAATATCTGTCATCAAGACTGGCTTTAGGTCTAAGTGAACACTATTGTACTGAGTTAAGGCTAATAGATTATCTGCAAGATTCTCCAAACGCTGGGCTTCTTCAAGATTACTCTTTATGAGATCTTTGGCTTCAGCCAAGCTAGCATCTTTTTGATGTAAAAAGACTTCATTCTCTAAACGCAGAGTAGCCAGAGGAGTCCTTAATTCATGACTGGCGTCTGAGGCAAATCTGGCCTGAGCATTGTGAGCCTCTTCGATTGGCTTTAAGGTCTTTCCGGCGTACCAATAACTTATCAACCCACCTACAACCAAGGCTACGAAATTAATTACTATAACGTCCTCTATGAGATCATGATGAACATTTTTAGATTGTTGAGTCTGATAATTATTAAAGTAGTTCGGCTGCACCGGTACAGAGTAATAGTTATTGATTAGCTGTCTGACTACTCCTCTGTCATCTTGATCAGCATGATCAAAGGCAAATCGAGCTAAACCCATGAAGCTTAGAGTTAGTACTAAGCTTGAAACTATCAGAACCAATAAGTAGAAACCGGTAAGCTTCAAACGAGCCGAGTGAAAAATTCCTGTTGACCAACGGGTTGATTCTGTATCTGGTCTATCACTATCATCCGAAACTATCGATTTATA
This sequence comes from uncultured Candidatus Saccharibacteria bacterium, assembly GCA_963706245.1. GTDB lineage: Bacteria > Patescibacteriota > Saccharimonadia > Saccharimonadales > UBA4665 > BOG-1338. The sequence goes on from OY970151.1 coordinate 771,465, forward strand.
ATAACTTTTTAATTTAGCTTTAAGTTTTTCCATATTTAACTCACTTTATAGCCATAGCCACGAACAGTTTTTATAACAACTTCTCCTGGGCCTATTTTTTTTCGTAAATTTGCGACGAATGTTTCGACAGTATTGTGCTGTACCCGCGCTTCGTCAGCCCACACATGATCAAGTAGTTGTTCTTTACTAAGAACTTCGCCTTTATGTCTAAGTAAATATTCTAGAAGCTGAAACTCTTTTGCCGTTAAGTTAACCGCATTCTTGCGATAAATAACCTCTTTAGATATGACATCCAGCTCTAGCTGGCTAGTTTTTAGAACATTCCCGCTATGAGCTTTTGGCCGCCTTAGGAGAGCTCTTATCCTGGCAAGTAGTTCGTCATAACTAAAAGGTTTTATTAAATAATCGTCTGCCCCGATATTAAGACCTTGAACCTTGTCCCCAATGGTAGTTTTAGCTGTTAACATTAAAATCGGAACTTGTTCACCACGTTCTCTCCAGATACTAATTAATGCAGGGCCATCGTATTCGCCGGGAATCATCCAGTCGAGAATAACTAAATCGTAATTGCCGTCCTTAACTAATCTCTTAGCTGTATCGCCCTCACCTGCTACGTCAACTATGTAACCTTCGGCTTTTAAGCCTTTCTCTAAACTACGGGCTATCTTTTCTTCATCTTCAACTACAAGTATTTTCATGATCTGCTACCTTAATATTACAAATTAATAGTCTCATGCTCACCTGCGAATAACCTGTGCGGTTGAATAATAATTGGTTACGCCAATTCTTGTTTAAACTTTTCAATCATATCTACGGGTGTAGGGTTTAAACCGTTAAGCAGTGCTGTATAAATACTAACAAAATCACCGAGCGAAATACTCCAAAGAAGTTGTTCGACTAAGTTATGGCCAACTGGTTCGACTACAATTGGATCAGGTCTCAGGCCTGATAATAGCTTCGCTGTTACTAAAAATCGCTTTTGCGTCCTGGAATTTTCCAAATTACTCCTTATATCTATAACGGTGTAAGGCTTACTCGTTGGCTGCTTGGTCCACCCTAAAAATTCATTATGATTAAACTCTGGAAGCTGGTTACACCAAGCAATTTGTTTAGCATTCTCATTAAAGCCAATTTTCCACTTATAGGCCGCTGGGAATAACTTTGGTCCAGCGTAAATAACTATCGATTTTCCGACACATTCCAGCGCAATTTGTTTAGCTAAGTTTTGAGCCGTTGGAACTGTTGATAACCAGTCTTTAGAAGCATCGGTTAGAAACTGTTTACAGTTACTCAACTCATCAGCTTTGCCGCTAGTTAGACCAAGGCTATCCGTTACCGTTAGAGTAGCTTTTAAGCTATAAAAAACAGCGTAACGCGGCTGTGATACAGCAGGTAAAACTAGAGCAGGTATGTTATCTTGACGAGCCGTTTCTACTAATTTCCCTCCGCTGGATATAACAACAATATAAGCCTTCTTGTCTTTAGCTTCGCTATAAGCAGCTAGTGTCTCTTCTGTATTCCCAGAATAACTTGATGATATAAATAGCGTGTCTTCAGACACATAATTAGGGACGTGGTAATCTCGAACTACTTCAAAGGGTATATTAAAGCCCGGCCAAGATTGAGCGATCAAAGCAGACAGAGCAGAGCCGCCCATCCCCGAAAAAACTATGTTTTTAAACTGTTTAGTTGGCCAATTCGAGAAATCCTTGGAAAAACTATAACTTAGCTGTTCAGGTTCTTTTTGGGCAACGCCAAGGGCGTCCTGCGAATCTCGTTCATGAATTAACTTCAAGTCATCCAGCATTTTTTACTATTACCCCTTAGCCGAGAACTTCTTAGGCTCAATCTTTGTTATTACTTCTATTGTAAAGCGTTAACCGTTTAATGTTAATACTAGACTTATCAGTAATTGAATATTCTCTCTACATCATCCCCATGCCACCCATGTCAGGCGACGCTGAGGCCCCTGAGACAGGTTCTGGCACGTCAACGACTAAGGCACCCATTGTCATGGTTGTTCCGGCAATCGAGACTGCAGTCAATATTACTTCTTTGGTTACCCGAGTCGGATCGATAATGCCAACTTTCTTGAGATCAACAAGTTTAGAGGGATTATTAACGTCTACTCCAAACCCAGGCATTGCTTTTTTAATTTGTGGTAACCACTCATCAGGGTTTAAACCAGAGTTCTCTAGCAGGATCCTAAAGGGTTGCTCTAGCGCTTTTTGCAGTATACTTTTGCCTGCTGAAACTGACAAATCACTATTCTCCGTTTTAACATCTGCTGCGAGATTGATTAATGTAACTCCACCGCCTGGGACAATCCCTTCACCAAGAGCAGCTTTAACTGCTGCAACGGCATCATCAACTCTGAATTTCTTTTCCTCGATTTCGGTTTCAGTAGCTCCTCCAACTTTAATCACCGCTACTTTGCCCTCCAGCGCTGCTAGTCGTTTTTCAAGATTTTCCTTATCATAAGCACTCTTTGCGGATGCTACTTGGACTTTAATCTGTTTGATACGAGCATCTATCTCAGAAGTCGAGCCAGCTCCCTCAATGATTGTTGTCTCATCTTTAGTCACGATGACTTTTCGTGCCGTGCCAACGACGTCGATTTCTACATTTTCGAATGTCATGCCGCGGTCATCAGTGATTACCTGAGCACCGGTTAAAATTGCTATGTCATTCAAGATATCTCTTCGTCTATCTCCAAAAGCTGGAGCTTTTATCGCAACCGTATTAAACACTCCCTTTAGGCGATTGAGGATTAGCGTGCCAAGCGCTTCGCCTTCGACATCTTCAGCAATTAATACTAAATCCTTTTTACCGGCCTTCGCGAGCTTATCTAGAAGAGGGATAAACTCCTGTACATTGGATATTTTTCTGTCAGTAATAACAATTGCAGGTTTATTGTAAACTGCTTCCATTCGAGCAGTATCCGTAACCATATAAACACTCACAAAACCGTTCTCAAAAGTAAAACCAGAGAGGACTTCACTTTCTAGTTCCAACCCCTGCCCTTCTTCAACTGTTACCACCCCATCCTTACCTACCTTATCTATGACCGCAGCTATAAGGTTACCTATTGTCGAGTCTCCAGCAGAAATAGTTGCAACTTCTGCTACCCTATTTTTCTTGCCAAGTATATCTTCGCTAATTTTTGATAACCTAGTGAGGGCATCTTTAGCTGCCGACTCAAGCCCTTTGCGTAGAAGCATTGGGTCATGACCGGCTGCAATAAGCTTATTGGCCTCGTTGAGGATATGGTAGGTTAACACTGTGACAGTGGTCGTACCATCGCCAGCAACATCATTCATCTTACCAGCGGCTTGTTGAATTAGCTCAGCGCCGACTTTGTAGCCTAAGGTTTCATCATCTACATCCGATAATTCAACTCCTTTAGCAACAGTAACCCCGTCATGGGTCACTACAGGTGATCCGTAAGATTTACCAATAATAACGTTACGTCCTTTTGGCCCCATTGTTGATTTAACCGCACTGTATAAAAGTTCTGCACCACCTAAGATTCGTTGCCTTGCGTTGTCGTTATAAAATATCTTATTCCCCATTGAGTTATGTTCCTTTAGTTATTTTACGGTTGCAACGATATCATCTTCTTTGATTATTATGTATTCTTCGCTCTCAACTTTAAAGTCAAAGCTTGGGCTGTCGAAACTCTTTCGATATAAAATCTTATCCCCAACCTTGACCCTTTTTACGTCTTTCCCGACGGCTAAAACCTTTGAAGTCATCGGTTTTTCCTGGGCACTATCTGGAAGTATTATACCGTTAGGTGATTTAGATTTAGCAACTTCAGCTTGCGCAACTATATAATTATCCATAGGTTCAATAGGCATACTCATTTGTTAAAACTCCCAATTATTACGCAAATATTCACTAGCACTTTCAGCACCAGAGTGCCAAATAATAATTTAATGATATCTAATGTATAGGAGTAAAGTCAATATTTTTACCACATCTTCAGATATACCCGAGAGAGAAAGCAACGAACAAACCACTTTTTATTTTATCTTACGTATCCCCATGAGTTCACCATACCTTATAAAGTCCATATATGTCCTTAACGGTAAGTGTAACTCATCATCGCTAGACCCCCTCGAGATTCTTTTATTAAGTTTTTTGTCAAAATTTTCAAATGTTATTTGAGTGGGCGTGGATTTTTTTTGTCGGGTATTTCTTACTTTAAACTCGGCTATTTTGAGGTCTATATTGAGCCCAACTACTCCCATATCAGGTATATCGTGGTCCATGAATAATGGGATTTCAATCTCTATGACAGGGTCATCATCGAGTAGGCTCGCTTCCAAAGATTTACCTAATGCAAAAGTAGCGACACGTTGACCACTCTCTGTGTCAATATCTTCTAAGAAATATATAAAGCCGTCACTCTCACTATTCTGCTGAACTGCCTCCGCAAATCTATTACGAACAAGAAATATCAAATCATCATACAGTATTTCCCTGGGTGTTTCCGGGGTAGGTCCGGCGCCTCCTAAAAGTTCGTGTGATTGTCTATTCGGCATATTGTACATAATGATATCACACTATTGTCAAAGTTGCACGGTTATGCTATAATCGTCAAATCCGATTTACTATATAGAGAGGATGTACAATGGGCTCTGCTCAAAAAGTTAACAATCCAAGGAATGACATTCAGCCGGTAACGATTGAACGCATGCTCGACGGAACTTGGTACAGTTTCAAACTGTCAGTTCCTTCTCGCGGCGAGTGCAGAAGCAATCACCAGTGGTTCAAGGTGAGCTTTTCGCTCGCTCCGCTTGCGCAGCAAACTCCAAAGGAGCTAACGATGGTCCTGCTGAATGAACTAAGTGCGCTTTTCCAGAAGAAGACGAAGATCAAGAATGTCACACGTTTCGAGACCGTCGAAACCGACAAGACCCTCGGCTACTGGCTGAATTGCGAAGTGAATCTTTCAGGTGTTACACCCGATCGACTCGACGAGGCACTCGTTGATCACTGCAATCACTGGCTCCAAGCGGTCAAAAAGCACATGGTTGTAAACCGAACAGAAGATCACCTCGATGAGGGCACGGTTTCAGCAGAAGATCACAACGTTGCGGACACAGTCCCAACAAAAGATCACCTCGTTGAGGGCGCGGTTCCATCGGATCAGTGATCGAGCAGGTCTTTATTGTTTTTCTGAGGTGTATCAACACTTCTTGTAGTAAACGGGTAGCGGCTGACATAGTCACGATAGTCTAGTGTGACTATGTCGCCGGCTCCCCGGGAATAGATTATGCTGATTTGCATTGTACGTTGAAGGCATTCGCCTCCGCACAAACACAATCAACAACTCATAATCTATTCCCGCTTTCCTTTTTTTATAATTGTTCATTTTTTATCTAACCGATATACTTTATTCGATGCTAAGAAAGATAAACACAAAAGTATTAATGTCCGGTGCTGATTATTTTGAAGATACCTTCGCTATAAACGCTCTCATGGATTCGAGTATTGCTGTTGATAAATCTCTAGCTATTCAAGAACATAATGATCTTGAAAGAATTTTAACGAACGTAGGTGTGGAAGTTATAAAAGTAGATCCGCCTGTCGACGCCCAGGATGGCGTTTATACAGCTAACTGGGGCCTGACTAGAGGTAATAAGGTTATTCTTTCATCATTGCCGAACAAGCGTAAGTCAGAAGAGCCATACGCAAGATCAACCCTAGAAAGACTAGGTTTTGAGATTATAGAGGCGCCTCATAATTTCAGTGGCCAGGGTGATGCCCTGCCCTGCGGAAATCTACTTTTCTGTGGTAGTTATTATCGGACGGATCCAAGAATGCATAGTTTTATTGCCGATAAACTAGGTTATGAAGTTATTGGTTTACAGGCGGTCCCACAGATAGATGACAAAGGGCAACAGATAATCAATAGCGTTACTGGATGGCCAGATAGCTTTTTCTACGACATAGACCTTGCGATAGCTGTTCTACGAGACAATTTGATTGCCTGGTGCCCTGAGGCTCTATTGCCCGAAAGCCAAGAGAAGATTCATGCTTTGCAGTTAGATAAGATAGAAGTAAGCCTGGAAGAAGCAACAAGCGGTTTCTGTTGCAACCTTATATCAAATGGAGAGACAGTAGTTATGAGTAATCATGCGCCAAATCTCCAACGTGCTATTGAAGAACATGGTTTGAAAACCATTACTCCGGCCATTACAGAACTCTGTAAGGGCGGTGGCTTTATTAGATGTACTTCCCTGACCCTAGATAATGCCTAAGACCTTTTAAGCTGGTCTTTTAAAGCTTGATGAGCTGTACCGATTTCGTCCCAGGGGTTTTCGCCACTGGCCTGCTCAATAGTCTTTTCATGTCCTTTTCCAAGAAGTAATACGCTGTCTGTATTATTTTTTGCTCGGCTCACGGCAAAAGCTATAGCCTCAGTCCTATCATGTACTAAGAAAAGATCTTTATCTCTCACCTTCCCTGCTTTTTCAGCGCCACTAGCTATTTGATCAAGAATCATTTGACCGTCAATATCACGGTCATCCTCCTCTGTTATAATTACTTCATCCGCGTATTTCCCTGCTAGCTCACCCTGCACCGCTCTCTTTTCTTCATCGCGGCGACCCGCAGATCCAAACATGACAATCATTTTTCCCTTAATAACTGGCCGCATATCCTTAAACAGTTTCTCAAAACTATCTGGTGTATGCGCATAATCAACGACTACGCTAAAGTCTTGGCCTTCGTTTATTCTAGTCATACGACCCTCAACACTTTCCAGCGCCGCAATACCCTGTTCTATTTGTTTTGGACTAAGCCCCAAGATTTTTCCAACACAAACTGCAGCTAAGGAGTTATAAACATTGAAACTTCCAGGTAGTTTACAGTCAATATGAAGAGTATCGTCGCCCAATTTCACGTTATAATTTAGACTATCGGCTAGCAGCTCAACCTTTGTCGCTCTTATATCGCCCTTTGTGATGCCATAGGTTAAGGGATAAGAAATGTCGCTGGCAAAAAGTTCCGCGCTGGGATCTTCGGCGTTAATAACTCCAGCCCTTAGTCCCCTGTGGTTTTTGTCGGCTAAACGGAACAATTTTCGCTTGGCATCACGATATCTTTCAAAAGTTCGGTGGTAATCTAAGTGTTCATGGGTAACGTTAGTCATCACTGCAACTGAATATGGCACACCCCATACTCTGTTCTGGGCTAGAGCATGTGACGTTGTTTCTAAGACTAACCACTCCACACGCTGCTTTTTCATCCATTTCAATCGTTGCATTAACTCCGGAATCGGCACGTTAGTCATATGGTGAATCTGCGGTTTAATATTATCCCCTACCCCATAAGCTACAGTTGTCATCAAGCCAACATTCAGACCCGCTTCATGGAGCATTTTATGAATC